>NZ_KI914694.1:0-6410 GCF_000520495.1 Arthrobacter sp. H14 | reverse complement strand
CCCGTCCCGAAGCCGCTCCGGCTGCGGCGGCACCGTAGCCGCGCCGCTCGTTCTCCTGCGGCCCTCGGCGCGGCTCCTCGTCGACATGCCCGTAGTCATTGTCATCCCAAAGCGTTACCTTTGGCTTCTGCGTCGTCGGCGGCGGTGTTTCGCGATGCTGCTGGGTGGCGCCGGACGCTGCACCTGCTGCGGCGGCCGCGGAAGCCGCCGTCGCTCCCGTTCCGGCAGAATCGATGTCTCCGCTCTCCGGCCCTCTGCCGGCACTGCGTGGCGGCGAGGTCGGCGGCGGTGGAACTAT
This sequence comes from Arthrobacter sp. H14, assembly GCF_000520495.1. Lineage (GTDB taxonomy): Bacteria > Actinomycetota > Actinomycetes > Actinomycetales > Micrococcaceae > Arthrobacter_C. The sequence goes on along the minus strand of NZ_KI914694.1, from coordinate 6,112 downwards.
CGGCCGGTGGGTCCTGGCCGGCGGCGTCTCAACGATCGGTCGCGGCTCATCTTCATACCGGACGTGTTGATAGCGGTCGTCATAATGCTCGGGTTCCGTGGGCCGAGCCTGGCCGAAAATTTCCGTGCCGAGGGTATCCGTGAAAAACGGTTCAACATAGGGAGGGTTGGCCGCGACCACCAGATCGAGCAAATCCGCTGCCGAAGTGTGGTTCGTGACTAAATATGTCCGGCCATCCGTTAAGCCGAGGTCCAGGACCTGGACATTGCCCGGGCGTTCACCGGTGGCGATTTCCCTCGCGCTGGTGGCTACTTGTTCTGCATTTTCCGGTCCTGCTACCAGGATGCTGACGCTGCGGTTAAGAACCTGGTCCACTCCATCGAGAACCAGATCCTCTTCTGCAGATGCAGTCACTTCACCGGTGACCTTGTAGCGACCGCCCAATACGGAGCCTACGTCAACGCGTTGTGGCACGGTTACCTCCCAACTAGGCTGTGCTAATTCATTTTGGACACGATCGAATAATTAAGTTGTACAGATCTTACCTTCCGCGACCTGACTAAAGCCTGTCAGCACCGCGGACCCCAGTCCAAAACGTGCTGCCCCTTAATGCCGCGCCCCGCTCCCGCGGCCCAGCTTTTCCAGCACTGGGTCGAGAAATTCCTTGAGCTCGTCGACCCGGAAGAGTTTCAGCAACAGCAGGTACACAGCCGCCATCGCGGTTCCGCCAACGGCCACGACAAGCATGGCCGAAAGGATGGAATTCCAAACAAATCCGTCCGGGCTGTAGCCTCCAAACAGCCAAACGACGACGACGCCGGCAGCTCCGGAGCCGAGCGCGGCGCACGCTATCCGGAGGTGGGCAGCTACGATGCGGCCGCCGTCGTAATTACCCAACCGTTTCTTGAGGAACCGGTGGGATACGACGACCGCCGCGATGGTGCCGAGCGTGTAACTGGTGGCGAGGGCGAAGATGACCCACTGAGGTGGGAACATGGCCGCACCGACCGCGAGACTGATTCCGATTGCGGTGAGGATGAGCTGGATGATGAAGGGGGTCCGGGCGTCCTCGAGGGAATAGAAAACCCGGTTCATCATGAAGTTGGCGCTGAAAAAGGGCAGGCCAAGGGCAAGCAGCGACAGGACGATGCCGACCAGGGCGCCGGCCGGTGCGGAACCGCCGCTGAACAGCATTCCCAGCGGTCCGGCCAGTACCAGCAGGGCCACCGCGCCGAAAACCGTCGCCACTCCAACAGTCCTGAGGCCGCGGGAGAGAATGTGGCGCATCGCGTCGTCGTCGTTGTTGCTGGCGGCGTGCGACATCCGGTTGAAAAGTACAGTCGCTACCGATAGCACCACGATCGAGTGCGGCAGCAGGTAGACCATGGTTGCCGCCGTGAGCGTGTACGGTCCGGCGACTGCCCCTTCGAGCTGGTCGCGGGAACCCGTGGCGATCGTTCCGATCTTGGTATAAATCAGGAAGGCGCCGTTGCCGACAATCATGGTCCCAAGTGTCCAGATGGCGAGTTTCGCGGCCCGTCCCAGGCCGATCCCGCGCCAGCCGAACAGGGGCCGCAGGCCCAACCGCAGCTTCTTCACCGGCCAGATCAGCACCAGCGACTGCACGGCGATTCCCAGCGTCGCCGTGCCTGCGATCAACAGGGTCTGCGGGGTGCTCCAGTTCTCCACGGTATGCGCAACGGCCCGGCCTTGCTCCATCTCCTGCCCGCCCATCAGGGCAAGGAACATCAGCAGGCCGCCGATCGCCACGACGTTATTGACCACCGGCGCCCACATATAAGGACCGAATGAACCATAGGAATTAAGGATTTGCCCCAGCGCCGCGTAGAGACCGTAGAAGAAAATCTGCGGCAGGCACCACAGTGCGAAGGTAATTCCCAACGCGATCTGGGCGGCGTCGAAATCGGTGGTCAGCAGCGGAATGATCCAGCCTGCCGAAAGCGTGATGACGGCGGCCAGGCCCAACATGACCAGGACCATCAGGGTCAGCAGCCGGCTCACGTAATCCGCGCCACGGTCCTCGCGCTTGCTGGCACGGATAATTTGCGGCACCAGGACGGCGTTGAAGACCCCACCCGCGACCGCCAAGTAGATAATATTCGGGATCTGGTTCGCGACGTCGAAAATGTCCGCCACGCCGGTGGCGGTGCCGAGCGCGATCGCCAGCAGCATGGTTTTGAGGAACCCGAGGCCGCGGGAGACAACGGTTCCGGCCGCCATGATGACGCTCGAGCGCGCCGCGTTGGGCGCGGGCCGGTCAGTGGAGGTTGAAGCAGTCATCGGCGGTTCTAGACATGCTGCGGGAGCACTTCGCGGGCCAGATCGGCAATTCGGCGTTCATTGGGGAACGAGAGCCGCTTGGCAAGGTCCGCGATTTCCACCCACGCGACGTCGACCGCTTCATGGTCCGGATCATTCTCGATGGTGAGTTCACCGCCGGTGGCCCTGAGGAGGAAATGGTGGACCGTCTTGTGCACGCGGTGTCCGGAAACGGTGAACCAGTAGTCAATGCTTCCCAGCGGCGCGAGGACATGCCCGGCAATCCCGGTCTCCTCCTCGATTTCCCGGACGGCGGCTTCCTCGTTGGACTCCTCATTCTCGGGATGGCCCTTGGGAAGACACCATTCAAGCCTGCCGCCGCGGTTCAACCGGGCAATAATGGCCACCCGCTGCAGGTGATCGGCGGTATCGACGACGACGCCACCCGCCGAAACCTCCTCGACCGTGGGCAGACCAGTATGCGCCGGAGGCATGGAACCGGACCCCATTGACACCGTCAATGGGGTCCGCTTCGGTGCTCTCGGGACTGGGTGCGCCATGCAGACCACTCTAACGATTTTTAGACCCGGTGATGAACGGCACGTGAAAGTCTGGCAGGATTTAAGCCACTATGGTGAAGCTCTTTGATCCCTCGACGCTCGACCCCATTGTTCTAGAGCTCGGAGAGCTGTTCGTTGGCGCCGGACATGAGCTTTCCCTGGTCGGAGGACCGGTCCGTGATCTCTTCCTCGGGCGTGTTTCACCGGACCTGGATTTCACTTCCGACGCCACGCCGGACGAGATTATCGCCGTCGTACGCAAATGGGCGGACACTTACTGGGAGATTGGCCGCGAGTACGGCACCATCGGCCTGCGCCGGAAGGGACTGACCCTTGAGGTCACGACCTACCGCGCGGATGCCTATGACGCCGACTCCCGCAAACCCGAGGTTGTCTTCGGCGCGTCGCTGGAGGATGACCTGTTGCGCCGGGACTTCACCATAAACGCGATGGCGCTGCGGCTGCCGTCGATGGAGCTGGTGGATCCTTACGGCGGCGTCAAGGACCTGCATGCAGGCGTTCTGCGCACCCCCGGACCGCCATCGACGTCGTTCTCCGATGATCCGCTGCGGATGATGCGGGCCGCGCGTTTCGCCTCGCAGTTAAAGGTGCAGGTGGCGCCGGAAGTGTCGCAGGCGATGACCGATATGGCCGAGCGAATCAAAATGATTTCCGCCGAGAGGGTCCGTGACGAGCTGATCAAGCTGATCTGTGGCGCCCATCCGCGGGCCGGGGTGGACCTGCTGGTGGAGACCGGACTGGCCGGATTCGTGCTCCCCGAAGTGCCGGCGCTCAAGCTGGAAATCGACGAACACCACCGGCACAAGGACGTCTACCAGCACTCGCTGACCGTGCTGGAGCAGGCGGTGGAGCTGGAAACTGGCGACGACGGCGCGGTGCCCGGTCCTGATTTCGTCCTGCGGTTTGCAGCGTTATTGCACGACGTCGGCAAGCCGGCTACGCGGCGCTTCGAACCTTCCGGCGGCGTCAGTTTCAGGCACCACGAAGTTGTCGGAGCGAAGCTCACCGGCAGACGGATGAAGGCGCTGCGGTTCGACAACGACAGCATTAAGGCAGTCGCTCGCCTGGTGGAACTGCACATGCGGTTTTACGGCTACGGGGAGGCCGGCTGGACAGATTCGGCCGTCCGGCGCTACATCACCGACGCCGGTCCGGTGCTGGAACGGCTGCACAGGCTGACCCGCTCGGATGTGACCACGCGTAATAAACGGAAGGCCGACCGGCTGGCCTTCGCCTACGACGACCTGGAAATCCGGATCGGAAAGCTGCAGGAGCAAGAAGAGCTGGAGTCCGTCCGGCCTGACCTGAATGGTGAGCAGATCATGGGCTTGCTCGGGATCAAGCCGGGTCCCGTCGTCGGGCGTGCCTATAAATTCCTGCTCAATGAGCGGATGGAGCACGGTCCCTTGGAAGCATCCGAGGCCGAGCGTAAGCTTCGAGCATGGTGGGCCGAGCAGCCTGAATACGCGGAATAAAGCCGCACCTGAACGAGGAGGAAGCCTGTGACCAGCCGGATCAGCGACGTGGCGAACCACAAGTCGGACAGAACGCGGCTGTGGCTGCTGCGCCATGGAGAGACCGAGTGGTCGCGGGATGGCCAGCACACCGGTCTGACCGACGTCCCGCTGACTCCCGAAGGGGAAAAGCTCGCCGCGGAGATTAAGCCGCGGCTCGCTGAAATCTCCTTCGGCCTGGTTCTCACCTCGCCCCTCCGCCGCGCCCAGCACACCGCCGGGCTGGCAGGGTTTCCCGACGCGGAGGTCGAGTCCCGGGCAGTCGAATGGGATTACGGCGACTACGAAGGCCTGAAGACGGATGAGATCCGGCAGACTTCGCCGGACTGGTCCATCTGGAGCGACGGCGCGCCCAACGGCGAATCCGCCCGGCAGGTTGCCGACCGGGCCGACGCGGTGATCGAACGTGCGCAAACGTCCGGTGTGGAAAGCGTCCTGCTGGTCGCGCACAGCCACTTCCTGCGGTTGCTCACTGCAAGGTGGATCGGACTGCCGCCGGAGGCGGGGCACCACTTCATCATTGGAACGGGAAAGGTCTGCACTCTCGGCTGGGACCGGGAAACGCCCGCCGTGCTTTCCTGGAGTGTGTAGGCGCCGGAAAGTTTTTTAAAAAGTTTCCGCTTTCTGCTGGGAAAAAATTACTTACTGCTGTACCGTTATTTCTGTGCGATTGGGAAGGCTCAATCTCGCACATTGTTTCTATTAGCGTTCGGTATGAAAAGGAGGTGGGGAATGTGAATAATTTTAAGATTTGCCACATGGGCGTCTTTACGCCGTATGCAGCCATGTCTGCTGCCAGCCCCGCCTCCGCAATTTTCCCGCGCTAATTCTTTGCTCAGTCCGGTAATTCGCCCGACAGCACAAGTTTAAGTAATTCCGGCGCATTTCTGCGCGGAGGCCTCAGATCAAAACCATCTTGAGGAATCCCAGTGCGCACTCTTACATCTGCCCAACAGCCCGGTTTGGCACCTTCCGGCTCGGTCGTTCCCGATCAGCCCTCGCCGGCATCAGAACTCATCTTCTCCGCCCCTGCCGTCATCCAGCGTGAGCCGGTTGCCGACGTCGACGGTGTTGGTGACACACCAAAACCACCAGGAAAGGAGGTGATCACCGTGGGAAAGAAAATCCGCGACAGCGTTTCCTACTGGAAGCGAATACGCAGCCAGGACCCAAGTCGAGGGCTGCCGAACGCGCAGGACGTCTCAGCGCGCCACATCTCGCCGCAGCACATCATGTACATCAAGTAAATATGCCGCCCAAAAGGGGCACCGAGCAGGAGGTACTGATGTTCTGTCTCAGTCCTGATCCGAGCGAAGCCCGCGCTTCCCTGCGCGGGCTTCCGCCTTTAACGACGCCGATCAGCCGCCGGTCGCCTGGTGAACAATAGTGGTGGCTTCACAGCGGCAAAGTCATAGGGTCAATGCAACGCTCTGATTATTGAGGAGTGTTGGGATGCCAAAAGGTAGGCCAAAATCGATCCAGCTCAGGGATGAGTTTTTCCGATTGATATGTTCCGGAGTTCCGATGGGAGAAGTCGGTGCGCGGTTGGGCGTGTGCCGAGGTTCCGGAAGCGTGTGGTGGCGTGATGCTGGTGGGATGAAACTCAAAAAAGGATATAGCGGTGGTGGTCTGGCCGATCCGCCCGTCAGTGAGGGAATATCGGGAAGTGGCCGGCTCTCCAGACAGGAACGGGTGATCATTCAATGTGGATTGCGGCACGGACGCAGCTTTGGTCAA
>NZ_KI914693.1:5137-15867 GCF_000520495.1 Arthrobacter sp. H14 | reverse complement strand
GTGCCGCAGCGCTGCTGGAAGCGGTGCGCGCCGTCGTCGTCGAGCATGAAGAAGAGCTGGGGCGGATGGACGCCATTGCCGGCGACGGCGACCACGGTATTGGAATGCGCCGCGGGGCCGACGCTGCCGCCGATGCCGCGGCTGCTGCTGCGGAGGCTTCCGCTGGCGTCGACCGGTTGCTGATTCAGGCGGGGGAGGCGTGGGCAGAAAAGGCCGGCGGTACCTCCGGCGCGCTGTGGGGATCGGGACTGATTGCGCTCGCACACTCGCTCGGGAACCGCGAAAGCTACAACGCGGACGACGCGCTCGCCGCAGTGACGGCCTTCAGCCAGGCGATCACCGATCTGGGCAAGGCCGTACCCGGCGACAAGACCATGGTTGACGCGCTGCTGCCGTACGTCGCGGTCTTCTCGGAGCACAACCACACCGGGGCTCCGCTGGAGCAGACCCTCAGTGCAGCGGCGGATGAAGCGAAGTCGGCGGCGCAGGCCACGGCGGAACTCAGCCCCAAAAAGGGACGGGCGCGGCCGCTGGCGGAAAAGAGTATCGGCCATCCGGATCCCGGAGCGGTATCCTTCGGATTAATTGCCGAAGGCGTGGCACGTGCATATCAGGAAGTGCTGAACGGAAATGGAGTGAAGGCATGAGCGACAAATGGCGCATTATTATCGGCAACGACGAGGCCGGTGTTGAATTCAAGACGGCCTTGAAGGAGCTGATGGAGGCCGATGACCGCGTCGAATCCGTGGTCGACGTCGGCGTAGGCACCGATGATTCGACGGCGTACCCGCACGTCGCGGTAAACGCAGCCCGCAAGGTTGCCGCCGGCGAGGCCGACCGTGCACTCTTGATCTGCGGCACCGGACTGGGCGTGGCGATTTCCGCGAACAAGGTTCCGGGCATCCGCGCCGTCACCGCGCACGACAGCTACTCGGTGGAACGGTCGGTGCTGAGCAACAACGCCCAGGTCCTTACTTTCGGTCAGCGTGTGATCGGCCTGGAGCTGGCCAAGAAACTGACCAAGGAATGGCTGAGCCACACCTTCGACGAAAACTCCAGCTCGGCCGCCAAGGTCGAGGCCATCTGTTCCTACGAACCGAAAGAGGGCTGATCCATGACTGAGCAAACTTCAACAGACGGAACGGTTGGATTCCCGGCAGAGAAGACGGCGATCGTCACCGGCGCCGTTTCTCCCCGCGGGATTGGCCGTACCACCGTCGACTATCTTGCCGAGCGCGGCTGGAATATCGGAATTATCGACCTTGACGATGACGGCTGCAAGGCAGTTGCCAGCGAGGTCGCGGCGAAGTTCAACGTGAAGGCAGCCGGAGTCGGAGCGGACGTGGCGGACGAAACCGCCGTCCGTGCCGCCGTCGACAAGCTTGAGGAGCAGCTTCCCCAGATTGTTGCGCTGGTTAACCTGGCCGGCGTGAGCTCGCCGGTTCCGTACCTGGAGCTGGAACCGGCCGAATGGAACCGGGTGCTCAATATCAACTTGAATGGCGTGCACTACATGACCCGGCGGGTTTCGGAATCGCTGGTCAAAAACCGCATCGGCCGCATCGTCAACATCTCATCGGTCTCCGCCCAGCGCGGCGGTGGGACGTTCAGCAAGACGCCATACTCCGTCGCCAAGGCCGGTGTGATCGGTCTGACCCGTTCCGTGGCACGCGAACTGGGCGGGTATGACGTCACCGTCAACGCCGTCTCGCCTGGACCGATCGACACGGACATCATGGGCGGTACTCTCACCGAGGAACGGAAGCAAGCCATGGCCGCCGAAGGGGTCCTCAACCGGGTGGGTCGTCCGCGCGATATTGCTGCAGCCATTCACTTCCTGATCGGTGAAGACGCCGGCTTCATCACCGGACAGACGCTCAACGTCGACGGCGGCCTCTACATGCACTAGGAAGGTTTTTCATGAGTCCTTACCGCGTCGCCATCACCGGCGAAAACGCCAACCCCGATGGCTCGACCATCTATGGCGACATCGGCCTGGAGCGGCTGCAGCAGGCCGGGCTGAGCTGGGAGGTGCTGCCCAAGAGCGGATCGGACACCGTCTCGGCTGCCGAACTTGAAGGGTTCAACGCGCTTTTTGCGCTGGGCCACTACAAGGTGGGCGCCGATTCCATCCGCGGACTCGAAGACTTCCGCCACGTCGCCCGCTTCGGCGCCGGCTATGACGCGGTGGATATTCCAGCCTGCACGGAAGCCGGCGTGGTTGTCACCAACGCTCCCGAAGCGGTACGCAAACCGATGGCGCATGCAACGATTGCCCTGCTGTTTGCGGTGGCGCACAACCTCGTGATTAAGGACAAGCTGGTCCGCACCGGCCGCTGGAATGAAAAGCAGCACTGGCGCGGGGCCGGACTCGACGGCGCGACCATCGGCCTGGTAGGTCTTGGAGGTATCGGCGAATCCATCGCGCGGGATCTGAAGGGGCTGGGACTCAAAACGGTGGCGTACAACCGGTCGCCGAAACCTGAGCTGGCCGCGGATCTCGGAGTGGACCAGAAGCCGCTGGCGGATGTCCTCGCCGAGAGCGACTTCATCATCGTGACGGTCGCGGCGAACAGCCAGACCCGGCACCTGATCGGGGAGGAAGAGTTCTCACAGATGAAGGCGGGAGCCTTCTTCATCAACGTGGCTCGGGGGAGCATCGTCGACGAGCAGGCTCTGATCCGCCACCTTCAGGATGGACATCTGGGAGGCGCTGCCCTCGACGTCTTCGAAGCGGAACCGTTGCCCGATTCGAGTCCGCTGATCGGGATGGACAACGTGGTGCTCGCTCCGCACGGATTGTGCTGGACGAAGTCCTTCACCGACGCGGTGTCGACTTCCGCCATCAACGACATCATCGCCGTGAGCAAGGGCGAATGGCCCTCCTATCCGGTGAATCCGGAAGTCCTAAAGTGATTGGGTATCGGATGTGACCATGCTTCCGGCGGTCCGGGTTGGGATTGTAGCTGATGCCCTGACCGGTGCCAACGACTCCGTCGTCCAATTCGCGCAGCGCGGTTGGTCCTCGCATCTCGTCATCGGTACGGTCGATAGCGCCGTGACAAGTGACGCCGTGACGAGCACCGCCGTTGACGACGCCGGACCGGACACCGCGGTGGCCGTCGTGACCGATGCCCGGGCGATGAACTATGAAGCGGCCCGCAAAGCTACCGCTGTTGCCGTGCACCAACTCGCCGGCAGCGGATTGCACCACCTGTACCTCAAAATCGATTCCACCATGCGCGGCAGTGTCCACGCCCAGATACGCGGCGCACTGGATTCGTGGACGCAGTCCTATCCGGACGCCTTCGCCGTCGTCTGCCCTGCTTATCCGGCTATGGGGCGGACCGTCGAACAGGGGCGGATCCTGATCGAGGGCCGGGGCGTGGAAACCACAGCTGCTGGACGCGACCTTCTCACGCCTGTGCACACGAACGAGATGCAACAGCTGCTGCCTGGGAGTGTCCGGATTGCGCTCAACACTGGATCCGATGCGGCGAACGCGGACGCGCTGGAACGTGCAGCCCAAAGCGCGGAAATCGTTGTGGTGGATGCCAGCAGTGATGCCGATCTCGAAGACCTGGCCCGCACGATCGAACTGGTGGGCCCGCGTGTGGTGCCGGTGGGAGCGGCCGGCCTGGCAGGGAGCATGGCCCGGGTCTGGGCACGACACTCAATCGAAGGTTCCGCGGAGGAGGCAGGCCTCCGGGTTCCAGCGGCAGGAGCGGTTCTCGTCGTCGCTAGTTCGCTGCACGAGGTGTCCCGGGTCCAAGCAGAAACCCTGGCGGAAGCGTTTGCGCCAACGGATGTCCAAGTTTTGACGCCGGCCCTCGAGGACCTGATTGATGAGGGCGGCGTGGAGAGCTGGCTTGATGCGCGACACCAGGACCGTGCTGCTGGCACCATACCCAGGGTCGTCATGTTGCTGGCGCCGGCGGAAAGGACCGTCGGTGGCCTGCCCCCTCCCGACGCCGGTGCCACAGTTGCAGCAGGATTGGCCGTCATCGCCGAATATTTGCTGGAAAGCGGGGACTTCAACTCGCTGGTCCTTATCGGCGGCGATGGTGCCCATGCCGTGCTGAACCGTCTCCGGGCCGTATCGCTCCTCGTTACCGGTGCGATGCAGGAGGGCATTCCTGTCGGTGTCATCGAACGCGGCACCGCCCAGGGGCTTGCCGTTGTGACCAAAGCTGGAGGCTTCGGCCAGCCGGCCTCAGTACTCGAAGTTGTAACCAAGCTCCTCAAATCACCGACAACGGAGGCATTCCCATGAGCATCCCTATTCTCGCCGTCACTATGGGCGACGTGGCGGGTATCGGCCCGGAGATCACCGCAAAGGCGCTGCTCGGCCATGACGAAATACGTTCGGAATGCATGCCGGTCGTGGTCGGTGATGAGGCTGCGATGCGGACCGGCGTCAGCAACGTGGGCGGCGATCCGGACAAGGTCCGGGTCATCCGGACCACGCCTGAGGCAGCGAACGAACCGGGGACGATCGAGCTGCTGCAGACAGGCCCGTCCCTGGCAGACGTCGAGCTTGGGCAACTCAGTCCGGTGGCTGGCGACGCAGCTTACCGGTTCGTGGTGGAGGCCTGCCGGCTGGCGCGCGAAGGTGAGGCCGCGGGAATTGTCACGGCGCCACTCAATAAGGCAGCCATGCATGCCGGAGGCCACCAGTGGCCGGGACACACCGAACTCCTCGCGCACGAGTTCGGGGTGGAGAACTTCAGCCTGGTGCTCTCCGCCGGTGACCTCTACTTCTTCCACCTGACCACTCACGTCTCGTTACGCCAGGCGATCGAGGGCATAACCCACGAACGCACGGCGAACGTCATCGAGTTGGCAAGCGCATTCGGCCGTGCGCTCGGCCGGCCGGACGAGGCGATTGGACTGGCCGGACTCAACCCGCACGCCGGCGAGAACCGGCTCTTCGGCGACGAGGACGCCGACATCCTCGCTCCAGCCGTCGCCGCCGCCCGCGAACGCGGGATCAATGTGCACGGACCGCTGCCGGCTGACGCGCTGATTCCCGCGGCGGTGAATGGCCGCTGGAAAATGGTCATCGTTTGTTATCACGACCAGGGGCATGCCCCCTTCAAAGCTGTCTACGGCGATGACGGCGTGAACATCACTGTTGGCCTGCCCGTGGTCCGCGTTTCCGTCGACCATGGAACGGCGTTCGATATCGCCGGCAAGGGTATCGCCCGGGAGTCGAGCCTCGTTCTTTCACTGCGGCGGGCGGCCCAACTCGCACCCGGTTGGGGCCACGTTTGGAAGACCGCACAACAGAGCTAAAAAACCCTTGACGGCCCGTGGAAACACGGCGATACTACAGATACCTTTCAACCCTATTGGATCGAGGATCTACAATGACGTCTCCAGCTGATTCCATAGAAAAGCATGATCCGTATACACTCACGGCCGACGGCATCAAGGAGCCGCCGGTCGGTTGGAAGGCCAGTTTCCGCTATCTCGGCCCCGGCCTGATCCTCAGCGCATCCATCGTCGGTTCCGGTGAACTCATTGCGACGACGGCGCTTGGGGCCGAGGCTGGTTTCGTCATCCTCTGGATGGTGATCTTCTCGACCCTGGTCAAGGTCGCCGTCCAGGTCGAGCTCGCCCGATGGACAATCGTCACCGGCGATCCCGCCCTTACCGGCTACAACAAGGTCCCGCCGAAGCTCGGACGAATGAGCTGGGTCAATATCCTCTGGATCGTCCTGGCGTTGTCGAAATTCCTTCAGTTCGGCGGCATCGTCGGCGGCGTCGCTGTGGCGTGTAGTGTTCTGCTGCCGCTTGGCGGACCGGCATTGGGAACGACGTCGATCACCATCTGGACTATATTCATCGTCATTCTGAGTATTGTGCTGCTGTATAAGAACAGCTACCGGCTGATTGAACGAGGCGCGTTCGCGCTCGTTGTGATTTTTGTTTTCATTACGATCATCATTGCGCTCGGACTGCCGCTGACTCCGTTTGCCTACGGCGCCGATGACGTTCTGGGCGGCCTGACCTTCCTGATTCCAGCGGGTGCTGTCGGTGCGGCCATTGCAATGTTCGGCATCACGGGCGTCGGTGCCGACGAGATCACCTACTACACCTACTGGTGCGTCGAGAAGGGGTATGCCCGCTGGGTAGGCCCGAATGATGGCAGTGCAGAGTGGGAACGCCGGGCCAAGGGCTGGATCCGCGTGATGTACAAGGACGCGATCATCTCCTGGATTATCTACACCTTCGGAACCTTGGCGTTCTTCATTATGGGCGCCGCGGTGCTGAACCCCCAGGGGCTCACCCCCGAGGGCAACGAAATGATCACCACACTGTCCCGGATGTACACCGACACCCTCGGGGAGTGGGCCAGCGTCGGCTTCCTGATCGGTGCCATCGCGGTGCTGGGCTCCACCATGTGGGCGGCAATTCCCAGCTGGTCGAGGATGTACGCGAATATCCTCGCCACCATGGGCGTCTTCAACTGGCACACGGAGCCGGCGAAACGCCTGAAGTGGATCCGCGTCTTCACGGTCGTCATGCCAATCATTTGGGGCATCGCGTTCCTCGTGCTGCGGGTTCCGGTGCTGATGGTCCAGATCGGTGGAGTCGTGACCGGCATCTTCCTCGTCGCGGTTGTCATCGCGGTCTGGTATCTGCGCAAGACGGAAGTCGATCCCCGGCTGCATGGGGGAGGCTGGTTTAATGCCGCGCTCGTCATCAGCAGCGTCGCCATCGGTCTTCTCGGCGTCTACACCTTGCTGAGCGTTTTCGGCTTGACGATCGGATGATGCTGTCCCGGGTTCCTGCCCTGGACACGAACAAAATAACGGACAACAAGGAAAGCGCTCTTAATGACTGCACCTCAAACGAGCAGCACCAATGCGGTAACGGAGCTCGCCAGGATGCTCGTGGCCGGGGGCATCTCCACGGATGCCCTCGGCACCGCCCCCACCATCGCCGACATCCGGCTTCTGGCCAAACGACGCATCCCCAAGATGGCATTCGACTTTGCCGACGGCGGGGCCGATGCGGAAAACACCCTGCGGGCCAACATCGACGACTTGGCGAAGGTGACGTTCATTCCGCGCTCGCTCGTGGATGTGTCACAGCAACGGCTGGAGACGACAATTGCCGGTGAAAAAATGCCGTTGCCGATCCTGCTGGGTCCGGCTGGGTCCGTGCGGATCTTTGGCGGTGATGGCGAGTTGTCGGCCGTACGGGCGGCGGGCAAGGCAGGTCTGACCTACACCATCAGTACGGCATCGAGCTGGTCTATCGAGGAGATCGCGGCGGAAGCCACCGGTCCGCTGTGGTTCCAGCTGTATATGTGGCGGAACAGGGAAACCGTACGAACCCTGGTGGACCGGGCGGCGGCCGTAGGGTGCACCGCGCTGGTTGTCACCGTCGACGTCGCGGTTAACGGCAAGCGGGCGAGAGATCACCGGAACGGGATGTCCATTCCACCGAAGGTGACATTGCGCAACGCCCTTGGCGTAGCCCGGCATCCGAAGTGGTTCGCCAGCCTGATGCGTGGTCCGGCGATCGGGTTCCGCAACCTGCAGGGCATCGCCGAAGGTTCAAGCGCGATGTCACATCAGGAATACATCAATACGGAGCTCGTAAACCTCTCCGCGACGTGGGAAGACATCGTCTGGCTGCGCAGTATCTGGAAGGGACCGTTGTTCGTCAAAGGCGTGATGAGCCTCGGCGACGCCGACCGGGCAGCGGATGCCGGCGCGGATGGGATATTCGTGAGCAATCACGGCGGCCGCCAACTGGACGGCCTGCCAAGTTCCATCAGCGTCCTTCCCGGGATCGTGGATTCGGTCGGTGACCGGCTCAACATTATTTTCGACGGCGGCATCCGCAGCGGCGGAGACGTCATGAAAGCCAAAGCGATCGGTGCGGACGCCGTTGCACTGGGCCGAAGCTGGGTCTGGGGAGCCGCGGCAGCAGGTGAGCGCGGCGTCGAGCGGGTGATCAATATTTACCGGGCTGAGCTGCGGGAGACCTTGATCCTGCTCGGGCTCGACGACGTCGCGGATCTTGATCGACAGTTCGTGAGCTGGCCGCGTGAATGGTCGCCGGAGCGGGATCCGGCGAGCGTGCCTCTGCCGTGAACCAGCCCTGCGTGATGTGACGAAGATTTACCTGCCGTCGGTGAGCAGCGCTGGGGGCTGCTGGCCGAAGCCGGTGGCCTGCTCAAACGCATGTCCCACCTGAAGCAATTCGAAATCCTGCGCGTGGTTCATGGAGAGCTGCATGCCGATAGGCAGGCCTGATTCACTGAACCCGGCCGGTACGGAAAGAGCCGGGAGGCCGGTGGCCGAAACGAGGCTGGCCGAGCGCATCCAGTCCAGATAGTTTTTCAGCTCCACGCCGTTGATGGACTTTGGATAGCGTTGTGCCGCATCAAAGGGCAACACCTGCGCGCAGGGGGTGGCGAATACGTCGTAGCTTTCGAAAAAGCTCTGCACCTGTCGCTCCAGCCGGGTGCGGGCGAGAGCCGTGTCAATGCAGTCCTGTCCGGACAGTTCCCAGCCTTGCTCGACGTTCCACCGGATTTCCGGTTTGATCAGATCGCCATGCTCCTTGACCAGATCACCGAGCGTCAGCGCGAAGTCGAAGGCGCGGACGTTGCGGAATACCCGGCCCGCCTCGCGCAGGTCCGGCGCGGCGTCTTCGACATGGGCTCCAAGGTCTTCGAAAACAGTCAGTTGCGTTTCCAGTACGCGCCGGACTTCGTCGTCCACGGGTACGCCAAGTCCGAAATCGGGGGACCAGGCAATCCGGAGGCCGGTCAAATCCCGCTGCAGCGGTTCGGTAAATCTGCCGGACGCCAGCGGGCAGGGCAGCGGAGACCGCAGGTGGGGGCCAGCAATGGTCGACATCATCAAAGAGATGTCCGCCACCTCGCGTGCCATCGCTCCGGTCCGGCCAAGCCAGCTCCACAGGTTCGGCGAGCCAGGGTTCGGAACGACGCCGGCGGAGGGCCGGAGGCCGGCAACATTGCAGAAGGAGGCGGGCAGCCGCAGCGAACCGCCCATGTCGCTGCCCTCGCCAACAGGCTGGATCCGGGCCGCGATGGCCGCCGCCACGCCGCCACTGCTGCCACCCGCACTGAGCTGTGGCGCGTACGGGTTGGTCGTGGTTCCGAAAACCTCATTGAAGGTATGCGAGCCGGCGGCGAATTCAGGCACGTTGGATTTACCGGTGGTGACAACGCCGGCCGCTTTCAGCCGTTCAATAACCAGATCATCGACGTCGGGAATGTTGTCTTTGAAGACCAGCGACCCGTGGGTGGTGCGCAGGCCCTTGGTGTTGTGGGTGTCCTTATGCGTCAGGGGAACACCGTGCAGCGGCGGGAGTTGTTCGACGCCGGACATGGTCAGGTCATCCGCTGCGGAAGCGGCCGCGTAGGCAGCATCGGCATCCACTGTGACAATGGCGTTGATGTGGGGATTGACCTTCTCGATCTGGCATAAATGAGCTTCCAACGCCTCGCGGGCGGAGAGGTCTTTTGAGCGGATGGCCGATGCCAGTGCCCGTGCCGACAGACCGGTAATTTCAGCAGCCATGTGAAGCCATCCTTCCAAGGGGAATGTGACATAGGTTATCGACTGGAGTATGTTGAACTAAACCCTATAGGAAACACGATTTGGAAGAGGACTGCTTATGACCCGCAAAGTTGCCATTGTTGGCTCCGGCTACATGGGCGGCGGGATTGCCCAGGTTCTGGCTCTGTCAGGCGCCAAGGTCGCCCTTGCCGATGTTTCCGCAGAGGTCGCGGAAAACAACTATCAGCGCCTGATCAGCGAGTCGAAGGACTTCATCGCGGAGGGACTGTTCCCGGAAGGTGCCACCGAAACGCTCGAGCAGAACCTCTCCGCCGCCGCCTCCGTCGAGGAAGCTGTTGCGGATGCCGATTTCATCGAGGAAGCCGTTCCCGAGGTCCTCGAGATCAAGAACGACATTCTTGCCCGAATCAGCGCTGCTGCGAAGCCGGACGCCATCATCGGCTCCAACACCTCGACGATTTCCATCGGTGCGATGTCCAAAGCCGTTCAGAACCCGGAACGGTTCCTCGGCGTGCACTTCTCCAACCCGTCGCCGTTCATCCCCGGCGTCGAAATCATTCCGCATGAAGGTACGGCCGAAGCGACGGTGAATGCCGCACGGGAGATTGTGCACGCCACCGGCAAGGAAACCGCCGTCGTCAAGGACGTCACCGGCTTTGTCCTCAACCGGTTGCAGTACGCGTTGTTCCACGAGGCTACGCAGCTGGTGGAAGAAGGCGTCGCCGATCCGGAAGACATCGACACGCTGGTCCGGACCACCTTCGGTTTCCGGTTGCCGTTCTTCGGTCCGTTCGCGATCGCCGACATGGCCGGGCTGGACGTCTACAACTTCTGCTACAAATCCCTGCAGACCGACTTCCCCGAGCGGTTTGCGACGCCGAAGATCCTCTCCGACCTGGTGGAATCCGGCAAGCTCGGCACCAAGAGCGGCGCAGGGTTCCTCGATGTCCCGGCCGAACGCACTCCGGAGCTGATCGCCTACCGGAACAAGGCGTACGTTGCGATGCAGAAGCTGCTCGAAGACCTCGGCCCGGCACCGCTGCACTAGGCCCAGCAGGAAAACACGGCTATGGATTTCACGAGTAGAGGGCAGCGCCAGTATGTCGGCGTCAGCACCAAGATGTACCTCGGCTACCAGGCGAGCCTGGACTGGCTGGCCGG
>NZ_KI914693.1:0-5037 GCF_000520495.1 Arthrobacter sp. H14 | reverse complement strand
GGTGTCCGTGACGAGGTGCTGGCGCGTCCTGCGCTCGCCGGCGAGGTCGAGGTTTTCGTTGCTCCGTCCTTTCCGGTGCTGGAAAGTGCCCGCCGGATTCTCGACGGCAGTGGTGTGCTTCTTTCCGCGCAGAACAGCAGCGCCGGCGGCGGAGCACTCACCGGTGAGGTCAGCCCCGCCATCCTTGCCGAGCTCGGAGTCGAACTCGTCGAGATCGGCCATGCCGAGCGGCGCAGGCTCTTTGGCGAGGATGACGACGTCGTCGCCCTTAAGACTGCCGCGGTGGCGGCTGCCGGGATGACGCCGCTGGTCTGCATTGGCGAAAACGAGCAGCGCGCTCCCGCCGAGGCCACGGATTTCTGCTTCCAGCAGGTGCGGTCCGCCCTGGGCGGCACGCTGGAACCGGAAGCAGTGATTCTGGCCTACGAACCTGTGTGGGCCATTGGCGCTGAGAAGCCTGCGCCGCCGGAGTACGTGAACGACGTCGTCGGTGGTCTGCGGAAGCAGCTTGCGGAACATTCCGGCGGTTCAGGGCCGGCAATGGTCTACGGCGGCAGCGCCGGGCCGGGATTACTGCCCCGGCTCGAAGCGGTGGACGGCTTGTTCCTCGGCCGGTTTGCCCACAATCCGGCCAACCTCGGCGCCGTGCTCGACGAAGCGCTGGACAGAGCCGGCCAGTAGAAAAACATCTATCCGGTCTTGAGCACGCGCTCCTGGCCGCGGTGATTGCTGATATCAAACGAAGTTCGACAAAGGAGTTTGACCCGTGTTTCCTCTACAGGTGGCGTCAGAAGCCACATTGCCTGGTGGTGCCCTCGTCGGCATTGCCGTGGCCGCAGTGGCGGTGCTGCTGTTCCTGATTATCAAGGTGCGCCTGCACGCGTTCTTCTCGCTGATCATCGTCAGCCTTTTGACCGCCATCGCCGCCGGCGTATCCGCAGAAGACCTGCTGGATGTCATGCTTGGCCCGTTCGGGGAGACGCTGGCCACGGTCGCCCTGCTGGTTGGTTTTGGCGCGGTGCTCGGACGTCTGGTTGAGACCTCCGGCGGCGCAACCGTGCTGGCCGAGAGCCTGATCCACCGGTTCGGCGAGAAGCGCGCACCCCTGGCGCTTTCCGTCGCCTCGCTGCTGTTCGGATTCCCGATCTTCCTGGACGCGGGTTTCATCGTGTTCCTCCCGATCATCTACACCGTGGCACGCCGGCTTGGTGGCAGTCTGCTCCTTTACGCGCTTCCCTCCACGGGTGCGTTCCTGACAATGCACGCACTCGTGCCGCCGCACCCCGGTCCCGTTGCGGCTTCGGGCATTCTCGGTGCAGACGTCGGACTGGTGCTCGTGGTGGCGCTGCTGGTCGGTATCCCCACCTGGTACGTTGCCGGTTACCACCTCGGCCTCTGGCTGGCGAAGCGAAGCCCCGAGCTTGGAGTTCCGAACCTGTTGGGCGAACCTCCCAAGGACAATCCGAATCCGCCGGCGTTCGGCACCATCCTGCTCGTACTGCTGCTGCCGCTGGTGCTGATTTTCATCAATACCGGACTTTCCACCCTTGATGCTGCAGGCGTGCTGTCGACCGGCAGTCTCTTCTGGCAGATCTTGATCTTTATCGGTAATACTCCGATTGCGCTGCTGATCTCGACGCTGCTGGCGATGTACCTGCTGGTGATCCGGCGCAAGACCGGCCCCCTTGGCGGTGTTTTGGAAGACATGGTGGACGATGCCCTCGCCCCTGTTTGCTCCATCATTCTGATCACCGGCGCGGGCGGTATGTTCGGTGGCGTGCTGACCGCAACCGGTATCGGCGGTGCCATGACGCAGGGCCTCGACGCCCTTGGGCTGCCCCTGATCCTGGTCGGCTTCCTGATTGCCGTAATTATGCGCGTCGCCCAGGGGTCGGCCACGGTCGCTGGCATCACCGCGGCCGGGCTGATGGCACCGGCAGTGACCGCAGCCGGCACAATGGGCCCGGTGGCCCTGGCCTGTATCGTCGTTGCGATCGTCGCTGGCGCGATCACGTTCTCGCACGTCAACGACTCCGGGTTCTGGCTCGTCAGCCGGTTCCTGGGCATGAGCACCACCCTGGCGCTGAAGACCTGGACGGTCATCGCCACCGCCATTGGGTTCATGGCATTCGGCCTGGTGTGGATCGTTTACCTGTTCGCCTCCTAGACGAAAACAGGCAGGTATTAGTGGTGCGCCCGGCGAAAGCCGGGCGCGCTGCCGGTTAAGGCCGCGCCGCCGTCGTACATTTTCAGGCGATTGGTAACCTTGGAGCCGAACCGGACGAAGGAGCGGATGCCATGACATTGGTCGATAACGCCGTCTACGTGGACGGGCACCGCACTGCCAATCCGACAAGCCTGGATGAGACCTACGAGGTCATGCGCGAACGCGGCGGAATGGCCTGGATTGGGCTGTACCGTCCGGAGGTTGAGGAAACCCGTTCCGTTGCGGATGAGTTCGGGCTGCATGAACTCGCGGTCGAGGATGCGCTGCGCGGGCATCAGCGATCGAAGTTGGAAAATTACGATTCGACGCTCTTCGTCGTCCTGCGTCCGGCCCGCTACATCGACGACGTCGAGAAGGTGGAGTTCGGCGAGCTGCATGTCTTCGTCGGAACGGACTTCCTTGTCAGCATCCGGCACGCGGAGTCGCTGGACCTGGGACAGGTTCGACGGCGGATGGAAGCCGACCCGGAGTTGCTCGCTATGGGGTCGCCGGCGGCGTTGTATGCCATTCTCGACGCGGTCGTTGATGCCTACAGCCCTGTTGTTGACGGACTCGAAAACGACATTGACGAGATTGAAGACCAGATCTTCAACGGCGATCCGGGCGTCTCCCGACGGATCTACGAACTCTCGCGCGAAGTGACCGAGTTCCAACGCGCCACCCATCCTTTAGAGGCGATGGTCGGGGCGCTGGAAAAGGGATGGGAACATTTCCAGGTCGATGTGGAACTGCAGCAGCGCCTGCGGGACGTCCGCGACCACGTGATCCGCGTCGTCGAACGCGTCGATTCTTTCCGGCTGCTGCTGCAGAACGCGCTTAGTGTTAATGCGACCCTTGTGGCCCAACGGCAGAACGAGGAGATGCGGCGGCTGTCCGAAACCAGCCTTGCTCAAAACGAGGAGATCAAGCGGATCTCCTCCTGGGCCGCGATTATCTTCGCGCCGACTCTGATCGGGACGGTGTACGGCATGAACTTCACGCACATGCCGGAATTGGAGTGGGCGTTCGGGTATCCGTTCTCCATCGCCCTGATGGTGGCCACCGGCGGGGTGCTGTATGCCGTTTTCAAACGGATGAAGTGGCTCTGAGCAGGAGCGAATCCGGCTCGAAAAATCCCTTTAATAGACGAACCCGAACACCCACGCCGCCAACGTCATGGTGGTGATCGTGGTCAGCACCAACGCGATCAGGTTCAGCCAGACGCCGGCCCTCAGCATGTGCGCGATTTCGACGTAACCAGTGGAGAAAGCGATGGCGTTTGGCGGCGTGGCCACGGGCAACATGAACGCACACGTTGCAGCGATCGCCACAGGAACGACCAGCAGCATCGGGTCAAGTCCCAACCCGACGGCGACGCCGCCAATGAGCGGCAGGAACGCTGCCGCCGTCGCCGTGTTGCTGGTGAGCTCCGTCAGTCCCAGCACGATCAGGGCCACGGCCGCGACCAGAATTATTATCGGAAGAGCTCCCAGCGCCCCGACCTGTTCGCCGACCCACTCACTCAAGCCCGTGGCGGTGAACTGCGCGGAGAGCGCGAGACCTCCGCCGAACAGCAACAGGATGTCCCACGGCAGAGCCTTGGCACTGGCCCAGTTCAGGAGCGGCACGCCCTTGCTGACGTCGGCGGGGATGACAAACAAGGCGATGGCGACCGCCATGGCTATCACCGTGTCGTCGATGGTCGTATCCGGCCATACGAGTGGGACGGTAATCCAGGAAGCGGCAGCCAGGACGAAGAGCACCAGAACCAGCTTCTCGCCACTGTTCATCGAGCCGAGCTTGTGGAATTCATCGGAGATCAGTTTCCGCCCGCCGGGAATCTCCTTGATCTCGGGCTTGAACAGGACGAAGGTCAGCAGGTACCAGGCAATAGCCATAAAGATTACCGACATGGGAACGCCGACCAGCATCCACTCGCCGAAACCAACGTTGATGTCGTGTGCCTCAGCCAGATATCCGACCATCAGGGCGTTGGGCGGAGTCCCGATGATCGTGCCCAGGGATCCGATTGACGCGGCGTAGGCAATGCCAAGCATGAGTGCGATGCTGAAATTTTTCGGTGCCTTTTTGTCCTCTGTCATGGCGGCAGTCAACGTCAGGACGGAAATGCCGATCGGCAGCATCATGACGGCGGTGGCAGTGTTTGATACCCACATGCTGATGAAACCGGTGGCGATCATGAACCCGCCAATGAGCTGCCGCGGCCGGGTTCCCACCAGCAGCACGGTTGCCAGCGCAATACGCCGGTGCAGGTTCCACCGCTGAAGGGCGAGTGCGAGCATGAAGCCGCCCATGAACAGGAAAATGATTGGGTTGGCATACGGTGTTGCGGCCTCGTCAACCGTGGCAACACTGAGAGCCGGAAACAGCACCAGCGGCAACAGGGAAGTGACCGCGAGCGGAATGGCCTCGGTCATCCACCAGACCGCCATTACGCCCGCGATGGCGGCAGTGATGCGCGCTGCCTGGTCCAGGTCATTGGGCAGGGCAAGATAGAGGACGACGGCGAGCACGGGGCCGGCGAACAGTCCAATACGTTTGCGGATCAGTACGCGCTTTTCCTCGGCAGGCTCGCGCAGACCCGGCGCCGTTTCATGGTCTGGTTCGGCAGCTGGATCTGCAGACGGCGTTGTCATATCGAAAGCCCTTTCATTACGTTTTCCGGTGGGAGGTCCTATCTCCTATCGTCCATCATGCGCCGTCTGTCCCGATACGCATAGAGCGCGCGTTGACTCATTAAAGATGTCCGCGTAGCGGCATTCGAAGAATCATTTGAGAATGTCCGCGTAGCGGTGTGTCTGCCGGGGCGG
>NZ_KI914692.1:11065-15977 GCF_000520495.1 Arthrobacter sp. H14 | reverse complement strand
CGCCGCCGCTTGATTGATTCGGGGTGCATCCGTTCCCGCAGCCGCTGGGCCCGCCCGGCGAGCTTCGGGCCGGGCAGTTCGCTGCGGCCGGCCGCGTCGAGTAGTTCCGCTTCGAAGGCTTTTCGTCCGTGTTCGGGGACGGACTGGCCCTGGCCGATGATCGCGGCGGCCTGCTGCCGGTTCAGCCGGCCGGCCTCGAGTCCGGCGAGGGTGGCCGGGAACTCTTCAACCAGTTGGGTGCTGGCGCCGATCAGCCGCTGCGCCTCGGGCTCGGCGACGGTCAGTGCCCCGGTGATCTCCGCCTCCGCGCACATCCGGGCGAGGCCCTCCTCGTTCCGGTTCGGTCCGGCCGGATCCTGTTGCGGCACTACCGTCGGAGAAGTATCCGTAAGCCTCACGGTGACTCTGGCGGTGAAGGCTTCCAGCCAGGAGGCGAGTTGCCCGGCTGCGTGCAGCACTCGGGCCGCCTCCCCGAACGACAACGCGTCGACGTCGACGTCGCCCAGCGGCCCGGCCAGCGCAGGCAGCGCTGGAGCACCATAGCCCGGCGCATCACCGAACGGCTCATCACGGAACGGCTCATCACCGTACGACGCGTTAGCGCCGCCGGGTCCCGAAGCTGCTCCATCTGCCATACCCTCAGTACACCAGCCGCCCCCGACATTATTCGAATAGGACAACGAGAACAGGTAACGAAACAATAACGGATAACTGGTGATCTCCGCCCCACGCGATCAGCGCGGGATTTATGGTCCTGATGTCTGGCCGAGTTACCTCGACGGCATCCGTAGTGGCCGTTCGATGGCCGCGATGCTCACCGGGCCGGTACTGCTGACAGCCGCCCGTTTTCCATCGAGCACATTCTGCGCTTGTGCTGCGATGTAGAGTCCGACCCGCTCGCCGGCCGCTCCCGGCTCGGTGTCTTCGACGGCGTACCGGAGTCGTTCGAGAGTTTCATTAATGACTTTCTTCGAGCGCTCCGTGGGTAAACCCCACGTTCCGGCCTCCACGATGAGGTCATCGCGGGTGATCTCCGGCTGATACGCGTTCCCGTTCACCCGCATGGACATGTTCTGGTTGCCGTCCGGCATCAGCGCGTGTGCCGAAATGTCATAGAGCGGAGCTAACGCCACCTGCCCGTCCGCGTGATGAAGAGTGGAGAAGTTCTTTGCATGCGCGTCGGTATTACCGACCGCCACATTGAAGGTGGTATAGGCGAGCAATCTTTCACGGTCGTCCCGGCCGCTGTCGAATACTGTCTGCCGTGTGGGAAGGAGCCGGGCCACATTACGCAGTTTTGCCCGGCCGTCCACAGCCTCAAATTTCGCGTCGGTGTTCCAGGGCAATCCCAGTGCCTGGGCGGCGTCTTCCTGATGGATTCGGCGTACCGTTCCGTCGGGCAGGATGGTCCGGTCGTAGCGCTCGATGACCAGAACCGGACGGCCGCTGAACAATTCAATCCTGGTGTCGAATTCACTTAAGTCGAGCTTCCGCGAAAGGGTAAGTGTATATGCCTCCGTGTGAAGGGTTTGTTCCGAACCCGGCGCTATCGGTTTGAGAATGTGCGTCGATGGTGCACTATTGATCCCGGCGTGTCACCCCTCCCGTTTCGCCATGCCAGGGTGGTTTTAGGCTGGTATCCAGCCAGGGATACTCCTCCGCCCCCCGAGCCCAGGGCGTAATCGTTGACCCTGCCCAGCCGTTGGGTGACGTCCTCCTCGCCGAGTTCGTCGTATTCTGCGTTGGCGATCTCATCACTAGCTCCGACCTGCACAGCCCCCGCCACATCGCGGCCTGCATATTCGATGAGGCTGAATACGTCGTGCCGATGGCATCCAGCCTGTTTGGCGAGATTAGTCAACCCGCGGCCCTCGGGAAACAGCCCACCAAAAAAGGCTGTAGCTGTCTGCTGACCAGAGCGGCGTACGCTCAATGGCAGCGAAGCCGAGAGGATGGGTGATGCCAGACCAAACCGACTGATCGCCGTGTCGTCCGACTCGAAATCCACGGTGTCCGCACTGGCGCGATGCAGATAGCCCACGACGCCGCCGTACAGATGGACTTCCAATGGATCACTCATCAATAGTCTCCCGAAAGGACAGCACAATGCCCAGGTCCCGGAGAACATCGAAGAACTTTTCGTTGAGAACCTTCGGTTTGCCGGTTTCCAACTCCGATAAGTACCGCTGGCTTATTCCCAAACGCGCCGCGAGATCGGCCTGGCTGAGGCCATGCCGGACGCGGATGGCATGAATAAGGAGTCCAAGATCGGCGCTGCTGCGCATTATGCCGTGTATGGCGCTCTCCTTTGATTACGTGTTCGTAGTAATAGTCCAACCATTACGTATTCGTAATAGCCCTATGTTCGTTACGTAAACGTAGTAGGCAGGATGGTGGCCATGTAGTATCACGTCCAACGGAAGGGGCATCGCATGAGGCGCGAACAAACCCGCGCAGTCAGAGCTTGGTCCCGGCGTCGGTCATGATGAAATTTATCCGGTCACTGACACAGCCGTTAAAGGCGCTCTACGTTTTGTTTTTTATCGCATTTATCTGCGGCTTCGTCACCATGCTTCTCGCCGCGGCCCTCCAAAACGAGGGTCTCATTCGCATCGGTCGATGGGAGTTCGCCGCGCTTGGGCTCGTGGCCTTCTTCCTGGGCCTCGTTCTGGTGACCGATTTCCGACGTGGGGCTCATTCAGCCTCAGTTGCGATGAAGGAATATAGGCCCTTCGGAGTTGATTACTCGAAGTCCTTCTTGTCCAGTCCCCGCTACGCCCGCATGATGGGCGCGGGATTTATGGTCGTCGGCGCGTTCTTTGTTCAGATCCCCTTCAACCCCGAATTCATGTCGACGGAGTAGGCCGAAAGATCCGTGTACCCGGGCGGATGCCCATAGCGACACCGAAAAAGGCTAACAATACCAATGAAGCCGACCTTGGCAGACGACTTCCCGGCATCGCCCTATGGTGTTCCCATGCCGACCTTGGAGAAACTGAGAGACTCGCCTAAAGGCCCCCAATGCACGTAAACCAGCGGACCGTCACAAACACAGAATCGAATTTGATGTTATTTTTCTGTGACACGATAATGATAAGCATGCTTGGTGTGAGACCGAAGAGGAGGGTTCACATGTGCCGATGGATCGGAGAGGAACTATATGGATGAGAAAGCAAAACTGACAGCAATCCTGCTCGGCGGGTACCTGCTGGGCCGGACGAAAAAGGCAAAGCTGGCACTCACCGTCGCCGGCCTCATTGGCGGAAGGCAACTGAGCAGCAATAAAGGCGAACTGATGGGTCAGGTGAACGAACTGGCTAAGGCGTCCCCTGAGGTGAAGAAGCTGAGGGAACAGATCACCGGGAAGCTCGCCGATGCCGCTAAGAGTGCTGCTATCGCTGGCGCAACAAGGGGCATCGAATCCGTCAATACCAATTTGCAGAACCGTACTCAGCGCCTGAACGATTCAAACGGGGCTTCGGCCCAGGCCGACGACGGTCAGGAGACCGGCGACGAGACTCCCGAGGACGAGGCCGAAGACACCGCGGAAGAGACATCCGGCAAAACCACCACCAGCAAGTCGTCATCCAAGTAAGGAGCAGATGTCATGTATAAATCCACTTCCGACTCATTCGCGGATAAGCTTCCGCTCGATAGCCTCAAAGACACAGCAACCGACTACGGCAAGTCCTTAATCAGCAGCACGTTGGGCAAAGCCTCCGGCAAGGTAGAGGACCTGACCGGCAAGATGACGGACTACGCCAACGGCGAGTCCTCGGATGGCAAAGAGCAGGCCTCTGATGAGGACGTCGACGCCGAGGACGACGATGAGAGTCAGGCCAACGGCGGGGGCGGTGGTGTCCTATCCGGCATCAAGGACAAGGTGAAGGACGCCTTTACCGGCGGCGGTGGCGGCGGCGGC
This sequence comes from Arthrobacter sp. H14, assembly GCF_000520495.1. Taxonomy (GTDB): domain Bacteria; phylum Actinomycetota; class Actinomycetes; order Actinomycetales; family Micrococcaceae; genus Arthrobacter_C. Next base: position 12,055 of record NZ_KI914692.1, on the reverse strand, counting down.
AGTAAGAGCCAGAAGCTGGTCAACATTGTCGAATGGATCGACGTCGGTGTCCCGGTCACGGTTGCCTATAACCAGTGGACGCAGTTCGAGGACTGGTCGGACTTCATGAAGAAGGTCGAGAACGTCGAACATGCCGAGGATGAAGGCAAGGTTACGTTCAAGGGCCAGGTCTTCCTCTCGCACCGTACGTGGGAGTCCACCATCAAGGAGATGGTTCCGGATGACCGCATCATCTGGAAGTCCACCGGCCAGAAGGGACATCTCGACGGCGGTGTCACCTTCCATGAGTACGGCCCCCGCCTGACGAAGATCTGCATCGTCGTCGAGTACTACCCGCAGGGCTTTTTTGAGAAGACTGCGCAGATCTGGAGGGCAGTCGGACGCCGGGTGCGGGTGGAGATGAAGCGCTATGTCCGCCACGTGATGACGACGACGATTCTCGACCCGGATGCCGCCGAGGGCTGGCGCGGAGAAATCCGTGACGAGGAGATTGTCCGCACCCACGAGGAGGTCGTCGAGGAAGAAGAGGCCCAGGCCGCCGAAGACGAGGACCAGGAGTACGAGGACGAGGGCGAAGGCGAAGGCGAAGAATACGAAGACGAAGACGAAGAACCGGACGCCGAAACCGAAGCCGTTGCTGACGATGCGGAGGGCGACGAGTATGAAGAGGACGCCGACGCCGAAACTGCTGAAGAACCGGCCGGTGAAGAAGAGTACGAGGAAGCCGAAGACACTGCTGAGCCGGCTGAAGAACCGGCTGAGGAAGTAGAAGAGGACGTGGAAGAAGAAGCGGAACCCGAAAAGCCAACAAAGGGAGACTGACGCGCCTATGTGGTGATCTCCGAGCGGATCCTTCCGATGAGGTCATCGCAGAAATCGATGACGGAATCGGCGTCGTGGATGTGATCCTCGATTCTCCGGCGGGCCGGGTCATCCTTAATGCTGACCAGGTTGATTTCCAAGGTCGCTTGGGCGGTCGTGGCGGCGGCG
>NZ_KI914692.1:5701-10965 GCF_000520495.1 Arthrobacter sp. H14 | reverse complement strand
GCCGCCGCGGCAGCGATATCGCTGAGAATATTCGGATTGGCACAATCCAGCAGCTCTTCGCCAAGCCGGGAGATGGTCCGCGCCAGTCCAATCAGCTGCTGCGGGGGCTCAGTGGCCGCCACCAGGGACTCCTGGATCGCCCGCGTTCTGGCCTGCTTGTCCGGCTCGGAGTCGTGGGGCAGACCGTAAGACTCGGCGACCTTCGCGAAGGCGGCGGCATCGGCGTCGGCCACTTTCAGGGATTCGGCGATCAGCGGCTTGGCATCGGCGAGCACCCGCTGGACCAGCGGGGCGTATTCGGCGAATTTGGCGCCCGTACTGAACCGCGCGGACATGGAGGTCAGTGCCGCGGCCTGGGCCAGCTGCAGTGCGGCGGTGGCGCCGCCGCCGGGTGCCGGCGCATCTGAGGCCGTGCGGTCCAGATACTCCCTGATACTTTGCTCGCCGATCATTATTCCTCCGGTCCACCTTGTGTTGATGCTGTACAAAGATACTGCCACGTACCAAGAACGGCCGGAAGAAGCGCAACCGGATATAGGCGGAAACCAACAGCAGGCTTACTATGGTGCTAACCACAACCGAAAGAGGCAAACCATGGCACTTGAGAATAGAACCACCGCCGCCGTCCTGGCCGGGTATCTGTTAGGACGCACTGAAGATTTCGATCTCGCCGCAACTGCTGGCGACGTGATCTCCGTACTCTACGGCTCGGCGAGCCCCAGCGATCTGGGCGAAGGGCTGCAGGAGTTCATTGACGCCAGCGAGAAGCTGTCCGAACTCTCCGATGACGCCAGGGAGCAGTTGTTCGAGGCGGTCAACAATGAAGACGTACAGGCCATCGCCGAACGTTTCGCAGAGGACGATGAAGAGTCTGCCGACGAAGAGTCCGGCGAGGACGAAGAAGAGGATGCGGTCGAGGACGCGGCCGAGGACGAGGAAGAGCCGGCCGACGAAGAGTCTGGTGAGGACGAAGAAGAGGGCGAAGCCGAGGGCGTGACGGAAGATGAGGAAGAGTCCACCGACGAAGAGTCCGGTGAGGACGAAGAAGAGGGTGAAGCCGAGGACGAGGAAGAGCCCGCCGACGACGAGGAGCCCGCTGAGGAGGAAGACCAGGCGGAGGAAGAAGCTCCTCGCCGCAAGAAGCACGCGAGGACGGCGAAGAAGTCCGGGTAGTTGCTCGATTTTGATGCGAGTGCTACCGCGCAAAATGCAAGATCACACGGCCTATGGAAAGTAGGGAGACAACATGGCGATACGGCGCCTGTACACCCGCCAGGACGGCAAATGGGCGTGGGAGTTGGTGGTCGACGGCAACGTCGTGGCGACCGATGGCGGCCAAGGTTACGCGAACGAGGCCGACGCCCGCGACATAGTAAACCGCATTGTCGGTGGTGAGTTCGCCGACGCTGAGAAGAGAATTCGACGGACGCCGACTACGGACAAGACCCAAGGAAAGCAGTCCGCGGCTAAGCAGGCGCCAAAGGCGGTCTCAGCCAATGAGCCTGCGGCGAGCGAAGCCCAGGAAAGGCAGCCTGCGGCTAAGCAGGCGCCGAAGGCGGTCTCAGCCAATGAGCCTGCGGCGAACGAAGCCCAGGAAAGGCAGCCTGCGGCTAAGCAGGCGCCGAAGGCGGCCTCAGCCAACGAGCCTGCGGCGGACGAGGCCCAGGAAAAGCAGTCTGCGGCCAAGAAGACGCCGAAGGCGGCCTCAGCAAATGAGCCAGTGGCGGACGAGGCCCAGGAGAAGCAGTCCGCGGCCAAGCAGGCGCCGAAGGCGGCCTCAGCAAATGAGCCTGCGGCGAACGAGGCCCAGGAAAAGCAGCCGGCGGCCAAGCAGGCGCCGAAGGCGGCCTCAGCAAATGAGCCAGTGGCGAACGAGGCCCAGGAAAAGCAGCCGGCGGCCAAGAAGACGCCTGCCAGGAAGGCGCCCGCGAAGAAGAAGACTACCCAAAAGCCTGGGTCGCCGGCGTCCACATCGGGTCAGTACCAGCCCAAGCGCGGTGGCAGCGAGGTCACGGTCCCCAAGGGGCACCGGCTGCCGCCTGGACCCCGCAAGGGCGAGAAGTGGGTGAACGTCGATCCGACGAAGAACAAGAGCGGCCGCCAAGCGCCCGATAAGAATCAAGCCGCCGACAAGAATCGAGCCTCCGGCAAAAAGGCAGCCGCGAAGGAGACATCGTCCACTCGGAACAGCAAGGCTTCCAGCAGGGCCATCCCCGGAGCGTTCACAACCGCCGACGTGCGCGAGTGGGCGCAGCGCAACGGTTACGCCGTATCGGATCGCGGGAGAGTTCCAAAACATGTCTCTACTGCGTACCGCACCGCGCACCAGCCCTAACCCGGCCTGGACGCACCAAGCCGGACGCTGCCAATGACGGTCTCATCCATGTCGGTCGACGGGAGTTTGGCGCACTTGGCTCGTCCTGGTTGCAGATTTCCGGCACTCAATGCACATAAATGAGCGGAATCGCCGAATATAACGGTTTGGCGTTTCCTGCCGAATCCCGGCAAAGTTGAAGGCTTGCTCATTTATAGTGACGTTAACGACTCGGAGGGGGAGTGGGCTTGAATTTTTTCGAATTCCTCATAGCGCGCAGCGAGGACATGCTCGAGCTCGGGCTGGAACACGCCGCTATCGTTGGTGTCTCGGTGCTGCTGGCGACCGTCCTTGGGGTGAGCCTGGGGATAGCCACCTACCGCAGGGAGAAACCGCGCGAGGCGGTTCTCGCCATCACCGGTTCCTTCCTGACCATTCCGTCCTTCGCGCTGTTCATTCTGCTGATCGGTCCGTTGGGTCTGGGTTGGGCGCCGGTGTTGGTGGCGCTGACCATGTACGGGCTGATGCCGATCGTGCGCAACACCGTCACCGGCTTGCGTGAGGTCGATCCGGCCATCGTCGAGTCCGCGCTCGGGATGGGGATGAGCCGCACGCAGCGGTTGCTGCGGATCGAATTGCCTATTGCCTGGCCAGTGATTATCACCGGGGTGCGTGTCACCACCCTTGTGCTCCTCGGCATCGCAGCCATCGGGGCGATCGTTCTCGGCCCCGGCTTTGGCGAGTTAATCTTCACCGGCCTGCAAAGGGTCGGCACCCCGGTCGCAGTCAATATGATCCTCGCGGGCACGCTGGGCATCATTATCCTCGCCATTCTTTTTGACATTGCCCTCTATCTGCTGCGCAAGATCACGACCTCCCAAGGAATCCGATGACCAGTGCAATCAACGCGAACGCCCGCAACAACTCGGGCGGCCGGGTGATGATCCGGCTCGAAGAGCTCTCCAAGAAGTTCCCGGGTCAAAAGAAGAACGCGGTCGACAACCTGACCCTCGACATCCCGGAAGGCGACATCGTCGTCCTCGTCGGCCCGTCGGGCTGCGGCAAGACCACCACCATGAAGATGATGAACCGCATCATTGAGCCCACGTCAGGCCGGATCATTCTCGACGGCGAAGACGTCACCTCCAGCGACCCGGACAAGCTCCGCCGTCGTATCGGTTACGTCATTCAGCAGGTCGGCCTTTTCCCGCATCAGACCATCGGCGAGAATGTCGGCACGGTTCCCAAGCTGCTCGGCTGGGACCAGAAAAAGATCTCCGCCCGGGTGGATGAACTGCTGGAGATGGTGAACATGGAACCGTCGCAGTTCCGCAACCGCTATCCCAAGCAACTCTCCGGCGGGCAGAAGCAGCGCGTCGGCGTCGCCCGCGCCCTTGGAGCGGACCCGGCGGTGATGCTGATGGATGAGCCGTTCGGCGCCATCGACCCGATCACCCGCGACCGCCTGCAGAACGAATTCCTCCGCCTGCAGTCCGAGGTCCGCAAAACGATCGTGTTCGTCACCCACGACATCGACGAGGCAATCAAGATGGGGGACCGGATCGCCATCCTGCAGGACGGCTCCCATATCGCCCAGTACGACACCCCGGAGCAAATCCTGACCGCTCCGGCCAACGACTTCGTTGCGGACTTCATCGGCCGCGGCGCCTCCCTGAAGCGGCTCAACCTCAGCCGGGTTGCCGACATCGAACTGAAGCAATGGCCCACCGTGCAACTGGGAACCGACCGCGAAGGAGTGCGGGGTGCACTCCGGCGCACGGAACTCAGCGCAGTGTTGGTGCTCGACGGCGAAGGCAAACCCCGCCGCTGGGTCGGCGCCGAAGACCTTCAGCGCGGAGAGGGACGGCCACTGGATGAGATCGGGATGGCCCCGGAGGCCACCGTGGAGGCCCGCGCAACCCTCAGTGATGCCCTGAATGAGCTGATCGCCGCCCGGTACAGCGTCACCATCGTGGTGGACTCCCACGGCGTGTACCAGGGCATCGTGGATATCGACCAGATCAACGACGCCGTCCGCAGCATGCGCAGCTCCGCCGTCGCCAAGGCCCGCGAGAGCCTCGCAAATGATTCGATGGCGGAGTAGGGGAGCCCGCGATGACTGCTTCCACCCAAGACCACAAACACGACCGGGACCTCGTCGTCCAGACACCAGTGCGGACAACTCACCGCACGCTGACCGGCTATCTGGCCATGCCGATCGTCCTGGCACTCGTATGCCTGGCGCTGTACCTCTACGTCTCCTCGCTCGAGTTGGACAGCATTGAACAGCGTTCGCTCAACGCCTCGGCGCTGACGACAGCCATCTGGGAACACATCCAGCTCGCAGCCGTTTCCACCGTGCTCACCCTGATCATCGCGGTTCCGGCCGGCGTCATCCTCACCCGCCCCTTCACCCAGCGCATCCGCCCGTATCTGCTGAGCATCCTCAACCTCGGCCAGGCGATGCCGACTATCGCGATCCTTTTCCTGCTGGCAGTGGCGTGGCTGTTCCTGGGGTTCCAGGCTGCCATCGTCGGACTGGTGCTCTACGCCATCGTTCCCGTCCTGCTGAACACCATGGTCGGGCTCGAGCAGGTGGACGATTCCATTCTCGAATCCGCCCGCGGTATGGGCTACTCGAAGTTCGGTGCCTTGCGCAAGATCGAACTGCCGCTGTCCGTGCCGATCATCCTGGCCGGTGTCCGCACGGCGCTGGTGATCAATGTGGGCACCGCGACCCTGGTCACGTACATCAACGCCGGGGGCCTCGGCGACATCATCGTCGCCGGGCTCTCCCTCAACCGCATCTCGGTCCAGCTTGTCGGTGCGGTCCTGACAGCGGTGCTGGCGCTGACCATCGACTACATTGCCGGCCTGGCCGAAGACCTGCTCCGTCCCAAAGGATTGTGAGCCAACCACCCCAAGGCCCGACGACGACGACGGCGGGCCC
>NZ_KI914692.1:0-5601 GCF_000520495.1 Arthrobacter sp. H14 | reverse complement strand
GAAAGAGGAACAGTGAAAACCACTCACCGTTGAGCAAAAACGATAACCACCCTGAGCGCAGTGCTGGCACTCGCGCTCACCGGCTGCGGCGGCGGCTCGGGCGACGACGGCGGGGGAGGCGAAGGCGAGCTGGCCGGCGCCTCGCTGGCCGTGGGCTCGAAGGAGTTCACCGAATCAATCCTGCTCGGCCACATCACCGCCGTCGCACTGGAGGACGCCGGAGCCGAGGTCGAGGACAGGACCGGCATCTCCGGCAGCGCCACCGTCCGCGAGGCACTCGAGGCCGGCGAAATCGACATGTACTGGGACTACACCGGTACCGGCTGGGTCAACATCCTCGGCAACACCACCGAGGATGTTCCCGATGACCTGTATACGGCTGTGAAGGAGGCCGACGCCGAGCAGAACAACATCGTCTGGCTGGAGCCGGCACCGTTCGAGAACACCTACCGCATCGCCGTCCCTCAGGCGTTTGGCGAGGAGAACGGCCTGACCAACATGACGGAGGCTGCCGCCTACATCAACGAGAACCCCGACCAGGGTGCGGTCTGCGCGGCCAGTGAGTTCATTAATCGCGACGACGGACTGCCCGGGCTGGAAGAGTTCTACGGGTTCGAGTTCTCCGAGGTGGTCGAGCTCGACCTGAACCTGATCTACACGCAGGTCGGCGAGGAGTGCAATTTCGGCGAGGTGTTCTCCACCGACGCACGTATAGTCTCCAATGAGCTGACTGTCCTTGAAGATGACAAGGGATTCTTCGTGGAGTACCAGGGCGCACTGACCCTGCGTCAGGAAACACTCGATGAGAACCCGGCCATCGCCGACATCATGGCGCCCATCAGCGCGGCGCTGACCGACGAAGTGATCACCGAACTCAACGGCAAGGTGGACCTGGAAGGCCAGCAGCCGAGGGACGTCGCTGAGGAGTGGCTGACGAGCGAAGGTTTGATCGAGTAAGCACCTGAGCTCTAAATAAAAAGCCGGCCGGTCTGCATTGCAGGCCGGCCGGCTTATGTCTCCTTGAGCCAGCGCGTGTACGGGGGTACCATACAGTCATGAACGAAGTGGACCCTCTCGTCCAGGAGGCCATTGCCGACGGCGCGCAGAGTGAGTATTCCAGGCACGCCATGCTTGACGCTGCCTTCCGGCGCCAGGAAGCCATATTATCGTTGCGTACACTCGGCCTTCCGTTCCGCCACATTGCCGCCCGACTTGGTTGCAGCACCGCTGTCGTACAGGCAGCAGTGAAAGCTGCGGAAGCCCGCCGGCCGGCAACCGAACGGCGAGAAGACAGGGTTCCATACGAGCTTCATGTTCAACTGGCCCGTAAGCTGAAGGGAGATGAAGAGAGTATCCGGCGCATCGGCAGGACGAATCTTGAGCGGATGCGGCAGACCAAACGGAATCCCGTTGCTCAGCAATGGATTGAAATGTGGAGCGACTTGCTCAATGCAAGAGTCGAGGACCTGACATCCGGGATGCTCGCCGACACAGAGCTGGGGCGCGAACTGCGGCACATGAGCCCCTTTGCCGGGGCCCTGACCGACGATGAACGCCGCCTCGCCATCAGAAGGGCTGGCCAGCTTGCATCGAAGTGACCTCGAGCATGCCATTCGGGCGGCCACTGAAATTATCCGACAGGACAGGGTAATTGTTATTGGGAGTCAGTCCATCCTGGGAACCTGGACGGAAGATCAGCTTCCGTTGATTGCGACATTCTCGGATGAGGTCGATGTCAGCCCAATGGCAGATGACGACGCGGAAACATTGGCCACCGCCCTGGACAGTGCCATTGGGGAGTGGTCGAACTTCCACCACACTCACGGTTTCTATGTCCAGGGCGTCGGGCGGCGCACGGCCACTCTTCCCAGTGGGTGGGAGGACCGGCTGGTCGGTGTCAGGAATGAGAACACGAACAATAGCACCGGCCTCTGTCTGGACCCCCATGATTTGTGTGCCGCCAAACTGATTGCGGGACGGGAGAAAGACTATGCCTTTGTCGCGGCCCTACTCCATGTGGCCTTGATAGACGGGGATACGCTGCAGGAGCGAATCGGCCTCATCGACCCGCTTGAGCCCATGAGGGAGCGCGCTCTGTCCTGGGCAAGACAGGCCGATTGGGATGCCCTCGGGGAATGAGCCCAATGTTCAGGCTTCGACGAACCGGCCCACGTTCGTTTGCGCGTTCACGCCGGGTAGCGCCTCGGTGAATATACGGTAGTAGGCGAGTTCCTCCCGCGTGCGCAGCGGCGGGTCGAGGATGTACCTTTCCCACGTAAGGTCTTCCTCGCTGACCGTTTCGCCGAAGTGTGCCCGCAGCACATCGTTCATGCCGGTGCCCTGCCCGAATTGTTCCTTTGGCCGCCAGAGCACCTCGTCCGGCAGCCAGCCGTCGAAGGCGCGGCGCAGCAGATACTTGGCAATCCGTTCGTCGCTGATCAGCGTCCACGACTGCGGCAGGGCCAGGGCGAGCTCGACCAGCTCGAGGTCCGGGAACGGGAGCCGCGGTTCAAGCCCGTGCGCGGCGGTCACCCGGTCCACGCGTTGCAGCCCGCCGATGTGCAGACCCTCGATCGTTCCAATCAGGTCCTTGTGCAGCGCCTCGCCGGTCTCGTGCTGCCCGTAGTGCGTGTAGCCGGCGAACAACTCGTAGGCGCCTTCGCCCACCAGGCAATCTTCACCTGCGTGCTGGCGAGCTTGGCCACCATATAGTTCGGTACCACGAGGATCCTGCTACGGATACACCGGTTTATCGCCGTGGCATGCGGGTTTTTCCACCTTGGTTGAGTGCGGTTTTCGGTGCCTGGTGCAGGTGTTTGGCGATGTCGCGCCGCGATGGTAGTGAAGCCTTGTGCGCGGCGGCCCGGTGACGCCATACCAGTACTCCGGCGATAAGAACGCAGACTAAGAGCGCCGCGGATCCGAGAGTGATGCCGCCGAGTCGGCGGTCGGCCGCAGGGTCTGCCTCACCGCTGTGGGTCAGCTCCCGCGCTTTTGCTCCTGTCGCCGTCACGACGCCGAGGACCTGCTCCCGGGTTGAGTCCACCACTTCCGCCGCGTGTGCCTTGTATTCGTCGGCCTTACGTTTCGCTTGCGCTTTCACGTCGAGGCGTTCGGAGAGTTGCTCAACGGTATGGCCGAGTTCGGTGCGTGTGGTGTCAATGTCAGCCTGGATGTCGCTGATAGTGGCATCTTTACCGGGCTCCGGGGATTGCGGAGTTGAATTTGTACTCATCGGTGACCGTGTTCCTTTACCTCGTTGACATCGCGCTTGACGTTCTCCATGGTTGTCTCCGGCGCGGGCGGGACGGCTTGTTTGATTTGCTTTTTGCCCACGAGGGCGGCGATACCGGCGATGATGAACAGAACCACGGTTACGATCAGAGCACTGAGCCAGACCGGCACCAGCAGGGCCAGCGCTAAAATGATGGTGGTGATGAGTGTGGCGCCGCCGAAAAAGGCGACCAGCCCTGCACCGCCGAACAGTCCCGCTCCAACACCGGCGTGCTTACCCTTCTCCTTCAGCTCGGCTTGTGCCAGCCGCATCTCGTCGCGCACTAAACGTGTCGTTTGTTCGGATAATTGCGTGACCAGCTCAGACACTGAAGGTTCTGCAGTTTTCGATGGTTCGGCAGGGTGGCCTGTGTTACTCATAATTGCTCCTTCTTGTCACGACCGTGGTCTTCACGCAATTCGCGTCCCTGCCGGACTTCGTCGTCTTCTTTCTTCCGCAGCTTCCTACTCTGGCGCGTGTCGCGCGGCGGCAACTGGATGGTTTCTTCTGCTGCGAAACCAGCCTGCAATTGCCTCCCGCGCTCCATCTCCGCATCAAGCTCCGCTCCGAAGAGCAGGGACAGGTTCGCCAGCCAAAACCACAGCAGTGCCACAATGACACCACCGATAGCGCCGTAGGTGGCGTTATAGCTGCCGAAGTTGCTCACATAGAAGTAGAAGCCCAACGACGCGACAGCCAGCATAATCAACGCGAATAATGCGCCAAGGCTCATCCACTTGAACTTGGGTTGCTTCACGTTCGGAGTGGCGTAGTACAGGATGGCGACCATCAGGACCGCGAAGAAGATCAGCACCGGCCATTTGGCGATGCTCCAAATCAGTACCGCCACCGAACCGAGCCCGACGACGTTGCCGATCGTCTCGGCGATAGGTCCGGAAACGACCAGCAGAGTGGCTATCAGGACCACCATCAGCAACAGCACCAACGTGATCAACAGCATCACTGGCTTCAGCTTCCAGAAGGGGCGGCCTTCGTCGATCTCATACACTTTGTTCATCGCGCGGCCAAATGCCCCCACGTATCCGGAGGCCGACCAGATGGCCGCAGCGAGACCGATAATCAGGGTCAGTCCCGCGGCCGGTGAGTTGACGAGGTTCGTAATCACCGGTTCAACGCTGGCGGTGGCGCCCGGGGCAACGCCTTCAACGAGCGAGAGCATAGCGTCGGTCATCCTCTGCGCCTGCCCGACGACGCCCAGCAACGAGACCAGCGCGAGCAGTGCAGGAAAAATCGATAGCACCGCGTAGTAGGTCAACGCCGCTGCCAGGTCGGTGCACTGATCGGCGGTGAACTCCCCGAGAGTCTTCTTCAGAATGTACTTCCGGGCAGGCTTGCTGATCTTGGCGGGACTGTCCGGCTTCCGGTCATCCTCCGGGTGCGGGGCCGACCCGGCCTTGGCGGCCGCATCTTCACGTCTGGTTGACACGTTCACTACCTCAGAACGTCGACTTCTCGTCCGGACTCCGGAAGCCGGTTACCGGGTCAACGGTTGCCGGGTCCCCGTTGCCTGAGGACCTGACAGCCTCGGATACCTTATCCGTGGCTTTATGCGCGGCTTCAGCACTTTTCTCCTTGACCAACGGAGCCTTCTCTTTCGCGGCGTTGCCTGCCTGGCTTACGGTTCGCTGCACCTTGGGATTGCTCCATACCCGCTGCGCCTGTGTACGGATCTGCTCGTACCGCTCACGCCCGGCCCTCGCGCCGAGCACGTAACCGACACCCACGGCTCCCAGCGTTACTATTTTTCCCATCATGGTTTACTCCAATCAATAGATCGATCCACCAACTTCGGACGGACCGCGAACAACACCTCCTTATACTAAGCCTGCTTAGTTATATTTGTATATCAATGCTCGTCGATAAGACCCGGGGGCCGGGGATCACGGCATGACTGTTTTCTGCCGGCCTGGCGATCAGGCCTCGACGAACCGTCCCACATTCGTCTGTGCGTTCACGCCCGGCAGCGCGTCCGTGAACAGCCGGAAATAGGCGAGCTCCTCACGCGTGCGCAGCGGCGGATCGAGGACATCCTGTTCACGCGTGAGGTCCTCCGCACTGACCGTTTCCCCGAAGTGTGCGCGCAGCACATCGTTCATGCCGGTGCCCTGGCCGAACTGCTCCTTCGGCCGCCACAGCACCTCGTCCGGCAGCCAGCCGTCGAAGGCGCGGCGCAACAGATACTTGGCAATCCGTTCGTCGCTGATCAGCTTCCACATCGGCGGCAGTGCCAACGCGAGCTCGACCAGCTCGAGGTCCAGGAACGGCAGCCGCGGCTCCAGCCCGTGCGCGGCGGTCACCCGGTCCAC
>NZ_KI914691.1:11703-16329 GCF_000520495.1 Arthrobacter sp. H14 | reverse complement strand
GAAGAAGGCAAAGAACCCTGCCATGATCAATGCCCCACCGAAACCGCCGGTAATGGCGCCGATAAGAATAAACAGGACCGCCATGGTGCCAACGATGATGGTAGACGGCCTGAGCACGCGTTTGGAAGTGGACCCATTAGGGCCGTGTGATGCGCTTGGATTTTGAAGGTCCATGATGATCCCCCGGTCTCAGTGATGGCCTGCTTCCATTGTAGGGCGGAACCGACGCCCACGGTTGGAAATAGCGGTCGGGGTGATCAACGGCGCCTAAGATTCCAAAAGTGCGGACATATCCGGATGGCATCGCGAGAACGATGCTACCGAGACCTTTCTGCGCAGTGGGGCGATTCGCCAGCACATGGCGGAGAACAATCATTCACTCTAAATGTAGAGACAGTAGACCTACGAGGGCCAACCCCGGGGCCAGGAGTAGATCGGCAGGCATCGAGTTCCCTGCGGTTTTCAGGGGAACAACTGATGGCGAGTCCGTTGGAACACTGCGGCTTCGGGCGCAGGACCCAATCTCCGGGTGTACTTTTCGAGGTGTCGATTCTCACCATGCCGACGGGTGCGCCGGCCCGCAGCCGGAAGCTGCGCAACTAATTACCCATGAGTTATCCGGATATGTTGAATTCGCCTATCGAAAGCTCCTAATTCTGTCGATGCGCCATGTTCTGCTTATTTCTATTCCGTGGCTACCAACATTTCCGGTTATTTGGCGCGGATGCCTTCAATTACGGGTTCTGCAGGGAAAAGACAGCCGTCGATCTTCCTGACGCATAGAAGAAATTGCCACCCAGAAGGGCTGGCTGTCGAATCTCGACAAACAGAAGGGCCGGTCCGCGTTGCGGATGGACCCGTGAAGCGTGAAAGGCATTGTTCCTTTGAAAACCCCTGCTGTACTCAAAATCTCCGATGCGAAACGTGCATTGGACGCTCTCGGCAAGACCTACAAGGACGCGGCGGATGGCGGTATCACCTGCCAGTGTCCGGGCCATGAGGACACCCACCCGTCCTGCATCATCTCCCCAGCCAGAGGCGGCAAGACAGGTATAGTCATTTTCTGCCGGGCCGGCTGTGAGTGGACTGAGGTGAAGCTTGCCCTTGCACAGGGTCTTACCGGCCGAGAGATTCCGGTTAGTAGACCGGCTTCGACCAAGGTCGCTGCGGCTAGTCCGTCGCCCAAACCTAAGGTCGATCACGGGAAGCCTGTTGAGGTCGCTCGGCACCCGTTCCGCCTCGCAGATGGATCCGTAGCTTTTACCAAAATCAAGCAGGCCTTCCCGGATTCTCCGGTGCCGAACAGGAAGCACTTCTACTACTCCCGTTCCGGCACGGTGAAACTCAAAGAGCTGAAAGAAGCCGGCCAAGTTCCCGTGTACAACCTGCCCGAACTGATCCGGACCATCGCAGCCGATGGGGAAGCCTATGCGGTCGAGGGCGAAAAGGACACCGCGACTTCACAGCGCAACGGCCGTACCGCCATCTGCGGACACGCTGGTGCGGGCCAGACGTTGCCGCCTGCAGTGGTTCTCCCAGATGGCCAGCTGGGAAGCCAACCAGTCACTGGCCGATTCAATCCTGGCGCAGACCGGGACAACGATCGAAGAGGCGAACGAAAACCGTGTCAGCGCAGCCCAGGCGACATGTCAGACCGACGATGAGACGCTGACTTCAGGTCTCACTGAAGGCGGCATGAGCCTTGAGGAAGCCGACGCATTTATGGAGAACTACATTGTTGAAGGCGACGCTGTCCTGGCTGAAGCGTTCGGCGCCGGCGGACCCGGCGACTGCGGTTACGGCAAGGCAGATAACTGCGTGGGGTTCTCCTCCTACTTCGTGTACAAGTTCACGTCGTTCAAGCAGTACGCACCAGGCAATGGCATCGACACAGCGGCCTCACTGGCTCCATGGCCCAGGCCGTCGGAACATCACTGGTCATCATAGCGATCAACTCCGCAGCTGGCTTCAGCGCCCACGCCACAGGATTCACCATCGACTGGGCCACCACACTGGCTTTCGCCATACCCGCGATCGCCGGGTCACTCACCGCCGCGCGCGTGGCGCACAAACTCAACAACAAACACGTTCGCATCGCCTTCGCCAGCCTCGTCTTCGCTGTCGCAGCCGCCGTCGCTGCCAGCACCCTCACCGACATCGTCAATTCATAGGTCGCCTCCATACGTCCCCAAGGCGACTGTTCCCCATGTGCCTCAACAAGCAAAACCTTCGTGGTCATCAGAAAACTGGAGAGATTACTTTATAGAGTGCAGATAATGCGCCTGTCGCAGCCGTTGCTGTCAGTGTCCATCCACCCATACCCGAATTCGTCCCGTTCGTAGCCGGTTTTGGGGGCTCGGCCCATTATATCGATGGTCGCCAACTGGGCCAGTGCTGTGCCGCCCGCGACAGCCACCTTGCCCTTATTCTCTTGCTTGGCAGGCTCGTCCTTGGTCGTGTCAGGTCTTTCTGTCGTCTTCGGTTCCGGCTTCGTTGTCGGGGTCTTCAATGGGTCGGGGCTCTTGCTCTTGGTCTCCGGCGTCCGGCTCGGCGTGGGCGTGGGAGTGGTGGCTGACACGGCATGACTCGCGTCGGATGCGGTGTTCGTGCCTGGGTTTTCGACCGATGGCAGCAGAGCCGCGCCGACGCCTGTGACGACGACGCTGGTGGCTAGTGTGAGGGCCCCGATCTTCCGTCCCGGCAATCGCAGCCAGGAGGACCGTCCGGTGAGCACGACATAGATCCCGGTGAAGAAGGCAAAGAACCCTGCCATGATCAATGCCCCACCGAAACCGCCGGTAATGGCGCCGATAAGAATAAACAGGACCGCCATGGTGCCAACGATGATGGTAGACGGCCTGAGCACGCGTTTGGAAGTGGACCCATTAGGGCCGTGTGATGCGCTTGGATTTTGAAGGTCCATGATGATCCCCCGGTCTCAGTGATGGCCTGCTTCCATTGTAGGGCGGAACCGACGCCCACGGTTGGAAATAGCGGTCGGGGTGATCAACGGCGCCTAAGATTCCAAAAGTGCGGACATATCCGGATGGCATCGCGAGAACGATGCTACCGAGACCTTTCTGCGCAGTGGGGCGATTCGCCAGCACATGGCGGAGAACAATCATTCACTCTAAATGTAGAGACAGTAGACCTACGAGGGCCAACCCCGGGGCCAGGAGTAGATCGGCAGGCATCGAGTTCCCTGCGGTTTTCAGGGGAACAACTGATGGCGAGTCCGTTGGAACACTGCGGCTTCGGGCGCAGGACCCAATCTCCGGGTGTACTTTTCGAGGTGTCGATTCTCACCATGCCGACGGGTGCGCCGGCCCGCAGCCGGAAGCTGCGCAACTAATTACCCATGAGTTATCCGGATATGTTGAATTCGCCTATCGAAAGCTCCTAATTCTGTCGATGCGCCATGTTCTGCTTATTTCTATTCCGTGGCTACCAACATTTCCGGTTATTTGGCGCGGATGCCTTCAATTACGGGTTCTGCAGGGAAAAGACAGCCGTCGATCTTCCTGACGCATAGAAGAAATTGCCACCCAGAAGGGCTGGCTGTCGAATCTCGACAAACAGAAGGGCCGGTCCGCGTTGCGGATGGACCCGTGAAGCGTGAAAGGCATTGTTCCTTTGAAAACCCCTGCTGTACTCAAAATCTCCGATGCGAAACGTGCATTGGACGCTCTCGGCAAGACCTACAAGGACGCGGCGGATGGCGGTATCACCTGCCAGTGTCCGGGCCATGAGGACACCCACCCGTCCTGCATCATCTCCCCAGCCAGAGGCGGCAAGACAGGTATAGTCATTTTCTGCCGGGCCGGCTGTGAGTGGACTGAGGTGAAGCTTGCCCTTGCACAGGGTCTTACCGGCCGAGAGATTCCGGTTAGTAGACCGGCTTCGACCAAGGTCGCTGCGGCTAGTCCGTCGCCCAAACCTAAGGTCGATCACGGGAAGCCTGTTGAGGTCGCTCGGCACCCGTTCCGCCTCGCAGATGGATCCGTAGCTTTTACCAAAATCAAGCAGGCCTTCCCGGATTCTCCGGTGCCGAACAGGAAGCACTTCTACTACTCCCGTTCCGGCACGGTGAAACTCAAAGAGCTGAAAGAAGCCGGCCAAGTTCCCGTGTACAACCTGCCCGAACTGATCCGGACCATCGCAGCCGATGGGGAAGCCTATGCGGTCGAGGGCGAAAAGGACACCGCGACTTCACAGCGCAACGGCCGTACCGCCATCTGCGGACACGCTGGTGCGGGCCAGACGTTGCCGCCTGCAGTGGTTCTCCCAGATGGCCAGCTGGGAAGCCAACCAGTCACTGGCCGATTCAATCCTGGCGCAGACCGGGACCGGGGGTGGCGCTGTGGCTCCCGGCCTTCACCACGGTTCGGAACTCCGGGTCAATGGCAACCTGCCAGTTCACCTGAAGTTTGTACGGCGGCATACCACCCATGCCGTCGGGGGCTTGGGGCTCGGGCGCCAAACGGGTCCAAAGCACCACGCCGTCAGAGGTGGGCTCACCCGAGGCAACACCCAGAGTGAAGGGGTTCCGCGGGAAGCGCGGGGTCGACCAGGCGGGGGCCGCGGAAAAGCCATACATGGCCGCGGTTGCGACGGCTCCGGCCGAGC
>NZ_KI914691.1:0-11603 GCF_000520495.1 Arthrobacter sp. H14 | reverse complement strand
CCGGCCGAGCCGGCAAGGAAATTACGACGGGACGCGGTGAAGGGATGAGGCACAGTGTCTCCTTGAATGGGGTGTTGTTCCATAGAAACACCGAGACTTGACGGCACGGTCAACCTCGGGTGGACCATGAACGACCGTTGCGCGACAACCGGGCCTACGGACTGTACCTGCGGTATGACACCAAGACACCTTCTAACAGTTCTCATTTGGGCAAGCATGACAACCCGTGCGTGCGGAAGTGCGGAAATCAGCGGGGAAAGCCCCAAATCTCAAGCGATGACGTGTTCACGCAACAGATGCAACCCGACATCGTTATTCGCCGATAACGGGCAGATACGTCAGGTGAGAAGAAAGAGTGGTGGCCGGTCTCCGCCGCATCCAGTGAGGGTGTTGCGTGCCGATCCGTCTCCCTGGGATTACCGTACGGAGGCACAACCGCATGACTGGCGGATTACCATCTCGGTGGGGAAGATCGTGTGTTCGGCTGCTGCCATTGGATCCAATAGCGTCCGCACTGCAGCTTCAGCCATGGCATGGATGGGCTGACGGATGGATGTGAGTGCGGGCCAGCTGTATTCTGAATCGGGCGACCCGTCAAATGATACGACCGCGACATCTTCAGGAACCCGCAGATCCGCCTCATGCAGAGCACGGAGCACGCCGATTGCTTGCATGTCTGAGCTGACGAATATGGCGGTTGGACGTTGATGGCTGGCGACGAGCCGGATGCCCGCGGAGTATCCACCTTGCAGGGTGAAGGGCACTCGCATCATTGGGCCTTCAGGCAGATGTGCTTTTTTGAGAGCCATCAACCATCCGTCCTCACGTCCATCCATTGATTCTTGAGAGCCTGTTCCGACGACGAGGCCTATGTTGGTGTGCCCATGTCCGATTAGATGCTCGACAGCCGCCACCGCGCCTTGGGTTAGGTCGACGCCGATGGAAGCAAAACCCTCAGCCGGTTCGTAGCGGTTAAGCAGCACTGTAGGAATTCCCGCTTCAACCACTTGTTCAAGATGAGGATCAGACTCCACGCTGGCGAGCAGGAGTCCGTCGACCTGCCGGGAGAGGAGATTTCGGACGTGCTTGCGTTCCTTGGCAACGGTACTGTTGGAATTGGTCAGCAGTAAAGCATACCCAAGTTCATTCGCAGCGTCTTCGATAGCGTGCGACAACTCGGCGAAGAATGTGTTGGTGTTGTCAGGGATGACCAGGCCCAGCATTTCGGTGGAGCCGAGTTTCAGGGCGCGGGCAGCTGCGTTGGGGCGGTACCCCAGTACACGGATGGCCTCCAGGACCCGTGCTTCCGTGGCGGGTGCCACCTTTTTCGGTCCGGAATTGACGACATAGCTGACGACGGCAGTGCTGACGCCTGCATATCTGGCGACATCCTTGCGCGTAACGGGATTACGCCCCGGGTGGGCCGCTGTCAATGTCATTTGCGGATCAGCTTTCATGTTCAGGGGATATTGCCGGTTGTACGCCGGGCCGACGCTGTGAGGGCGCAGTCTAAGCGTCCGCGCCCTCACAGTTTAGCTACTGACCGTCCGGGGCATCCCCAAAATCGGGGACGTCGAGCCGCTCTCCCCCGCGGTTGGCGGACTGGTGGGCGACGATGCCCGGCAACGTGAACCGCGCCGCAACCCATGCATTCACCGGCGGCAGTGACCGCTCGTTGACGGCGGTGACAAAGTCATCCACCAGGAAGTGGTGGCTGCCTTCGTGCCCGTTGGGTGCACCGTTCAGTTCCTTCGGCAGGCGTTTAACATCGTGCACCGGAGCGTGCCCGGAAATGAAGGCGTCCCTCAGTTCAGGCGCCACATGTGCCAGTGCAGGATCATCGGCGGACATCGTGGCGGAGGTTTCCAATTCCTCTGAGACGTCGTGGACCTTTTCTTTGTCCTGCCACACTGAAATATGGGCGAGTTGCTCGAAGCTGGCTTCCGTGCCGAAATAGCGGAACCTGGATTCGCGCAGATGCGAGGGATATCCGACCCGGCGCATCTCGTTTGTCCGCATCACGCCGCCGTCCGAGAGTTCGAACATTGCGGTGGCGTTGGAGAAGTCATTGCCGAACATGCTGACGTCCTTATCGAAGACGCCGTCTCCACGTTCGTCTTTCACCCCAATGCAGCTGACGCTGACGGCGTGCGAGGGCAGCGCGCCCAGGACACCGCCAATGGCATGGGTCGGATACAGCATCGGCGGGTAGCTGGCGGTCTTTTTCCAGTCCTCACCGCCGCTGTATTTGTAGGCAGCGTAGAACCCCAGATCCATGTCATGGACATAGTCGCCCTCGGAATAAAACACCCGGCCGAACTCGCCGGTGCTGAGCTTATGCCGGGCGTAGACCGTTGCCGGGTTGTAGTAGCTGGTCTCCCCCATCATGTACGTCAGACCGGTCTCCTTAACCGTGGCGATAATGTCCGCGATCTCCTCCTCGGAGATCGCCATCGGCACGGCAGAGTAGACATGCTTGCCCGCGCGCAGCGCCTGAACCACCAAGGGCCCATGAGTCCAGCGCTGGGTAAAAATGGCCACAGCCTCGACATCACTGGCCAACAGCGCCTCGAAGTCTTTCACTGTCCCGTCAAGACCGGCACGGGCCGTCAAATCTTCTGCCCGTTTCTGCTCGAAGTCGGTCACCAGCACTTTGCTGACGCCCGGATGCAGCTTGAACAGCTTTGCAAACTGGCCGGCGAACTGGCCGGCTCCTACAAGACCTATGGAAAACGACATCAGGGTCCCTAACTTGGTGGTGTGAACAGAGATATGCGCGAAGTCGACGTGAGACACTTCACTTTCAGGAATTCTACACGAGTTACCTGCTTTTGCGAGAGCGCCAATTCAACACGGACTTTTATGAATTAGTTCTTGCTTTGTCTTTTTTACCCGTGTAGATTGTCCAACTATGTTGCCTAGGTCACATCGTTCCGTCCGAGGCGGCCGCACGGTGGTTATGCCGGCAGGTTGACCCCTTTTGGCACTGCATAAAGAAGGAAAAGAGAACCAAGAATGAGCACTCCCTCACCTAAGGACGCATCATGAAATCCCGTATCGCCTTTGTGGCAGCAGCCTCCGCCCTCACACTCTTAGCCAGTGGTTGCGGCGGCACATCCAGCGGATCCGAAGACTCCAACGTCCTCGAATTCCAAACCGGTCAGACCGTGGACTCAGCGTTGATGACAACCTTTACGGAACTCACCGACCAATTCAAGGAGGAGCACCCTGACATCGAGGTCGACCTGGTGCCGACCACCCAGAGCTATGAAGCTGACATGAAAGTGCGCCTGGCCTCCGGAAACGTCCCGGACATTTGGTACACACACGGCTGGTCACTATTGCGTTACAGCGAATTCCTGATGCCCTTGGATGAGGAGCCGTGGGCGGAAAACTTCAATCCTGCGCTCGACTCAGCGATGAGGAACGATGATGGCCAATTCTTTGCCCTGCCTGTTGATACGGACATCGCCGGCGTGCTCTACAACGGCGAGGTCCTCGAAGCCGCGGGAGTCGACCCTAATGATCTCGATACGTGGACCGATTTTACGGACGCTGCGAAGGCTGTCAAGGCCAATGGTGTGACACCGATCTATGTATCAGGAAAGGACAACGGGCCGGCAGGGAATGTCGCTGACTGGATCGCTCCGGGCGCCTTCTCTGATCAGGAACTTGAAAAATTCTCCAACGGGGAGTTCGTCGAGGATGGTTACTCTCAGATACTCGAGCTTGTAGCTCAGTGGCGCGAGGCGGATTACTTCAATCCGGACTTTGCTTCCGCGACTCAGGATGATATTTCCCGGGCATTGTCGCAGGGCGACGCGGCCTTCGCTTTCGGGCAGAACGACTACGCGCAGAACGGGCTTCAATACAATCCCGACGCGGACCTGGGTTTCGTTCCCGTGCCCAACTTCGAGGGCGGCAAAAAATACCTGATAGGCGGGGAAATGAACGCCTACGGGATCGCCAAAGAAACAAACAATCCTGAGGCGGCCAAAGCCTACCTGGCTTTCCTCGCCCAGCCGGAAAATTTGAGCAAGTTGGCAGCCGCCGCCGGCTCTGCGCCCGGCCTGACCAACGCTGAGGCTGATCTGGGCGTATTCCAGGACAGTTACGAAACTTTCGTCGAAAACGATGATCTGGAGCTGAAGCCGTATTTCGACAGGGTATATCTGCCAAACGGAATGTGGAACACCATGGTGACCACGACCGGAGCAGTCATCACCGGCCAGTCAGACGTCCAAACAGCGGTAAATCAGATGAAGACCGACTTCAACAGTCTCTACGGCCAGAACAAATAATTGTCATAGGCCGGGACCGGAACAACGGTTCCGGCCTATGCACGGATCTCGGGAAGAGGACCCATGACTCAACTCTTGACGCGGAAGGTTGCAACCGCGGCACCGAGTGGCGGCCGCCCGCGTAAATCACGCCGCGGTGGCATCATAAACGTTTTCTACCTGCCGGCGCTGTTGCTGTTTGCCATCTTCATGGTCTATCCGCTGATCAGCGGCATTGGACTTTCATTTACGAACTGGAACGGATACAGCGCGGACCGCGCCTTCGTAGGGGTGTCCAACTATCTGCGGCTCTTTGAAGACGCGGTCTTCCGCACCGCGCTGCTGAACACGTTTATCTATGGGATAGGCTGCACAATCATTCAGCAGATCCTGGGGTTGGGTCTTGCTCTTGTCCTGGACAGACGCATCCGGGGACGCGGCATCGCCCGAACGATCATCTATCTTCCCGTTCTTGTTTCCCCTGTCGTCATGGGAACCATGTACTACCTGCTGTTTCAATTCAACAACGGAATGTTGAATGACTTTGTCATCTTTTTCGGCGGAGAACGCGTTGCCTGGCTCAGCAACTCCACGGCAGCAGTGATCATTATCGTCCTCATCAACTCTTTGCAGTTCATGGGGATCTCGATGATCATTTACCTTGCCGGGCTGCAGTCGATCCCCTCGATGTATTACGAGGCATCGACCCTGGACGGTGCGACAGGCTGGAAACAATTCATCCACATCACCGTTCCCCTCCTGCAACCGGCATTTGCCGCAAGCATCGTGCTGAACCTCATTGGCGGCCTAAAACTTTTCGACGTTATCAAGGTACTCACCGGCGGCGGCCCGGGTTATTCGAGCCACTCCGTCTCAACGCTCATTGGTGTTTCCTATTTCGATAATCAGAGTGCCGGCTATGCCTCCGCTATGGGAGTGGTTCTATTCCTCATCATCATCGTGTTCACACTGATCCTGAACGCCGCACTCGACCGCCACCGCCTGGAGGCATAATGACACTGAGTAAAAGGGCAGCCTTCACCGCTGTAGGAATCGCGATGGCGGCTATAGCCATCATCCAGCTCGTCCCATTTTATGCGGCGACCACGACAGCCCTGAAGCCGCGTACCGATCTTTCTTCCCAATTACTGCTTCCGTCGGATGGAATCTTTTGGGGGAACTTTGAGACGGCGCTGACTGACGGTCATATCGGCAGGGCCATCCTCAACAGTGTGATCATCACCGGCATATCGACGGCTCTCGTGTGTCTGCTCGGGGCTATGGCGGCCTATCCCCTCGCCCGGCGGAGGACACGGTTGAACAAGGGAATTTTCATGGGGACCCTCGCCATCATCATGATCCCGCCGCTGAGTATCCTGGTTCCCCTTTATTCGTTCCTGAACAAGCTGGAAGCCATTAATACCTATTGGGGAATCATCGCAGTCATGGTCACCACAGAACTGCCTCTGGCCATCTTTCTGTACGCCTCCTTCATGCGGACAATCCCCGGTTCCCTCGAGGAAGCGGCGACAGTGGATGGCGCGAACATATTCCAGGTTCTGTTCCGCATAGTCTTTCCGCTGCTCAAGCCGGTAACCGCGACCGTGATAATTCTGGTCGGCGTTCGGGTCTGGAACGAGTATGCCCTCTCGGTCTACATCCTGACCGATCCGGCGGTGCAAACCATCGCCCCCGCCATCGGCTCGTTCTTCTCAACACAAAGCAGCAACCTGGGTGCAGCAGCGGCCGCATCCCTGATGGCGGTCGCCCCCGTTCTCATCGCATACCTATTCCTCCAAAAATACTTCATGAAAGGCATGGTTGCCGGTGCGGAGAAGTAATACCGGAACCGTCGGACGACCAGCAATGGCTCCTCCTTCGGAACAAGGGACAGCAGCAAGCACACATCATGAATCCATGCTGAAGGCAGCCGCTGATCTTTCCGGAGCCTTCGCTGATCAGTTTGGCGAATATCCCGATGGAGTTTGGCAAGCGCCCGGCCGCGTGAACCTGATGGGTGAACATACGGACTACAACGGCGGCTTCGTGCTGCCTTTCGCCACTAACAAATCCTGCCGCGCTGCCATCGGCATCCGGAAAGACATACCTGCGAACGCAGCGCAGCCAAGCTCGGTGTACACACCCTCCGCGAACTGACTCTTGAGGACCTCGCTAGTATCGAGGGCAAGCTGGACCACAGATCCTTTCGCATGGTCCGGCACGTCCTTACCGAGAACGACCGGGTGATACAGACGGCGCAATTACTAAACGAACTCGATCCCAACGCTATCGGAGAGGTATTACATGCTAGCCATGCCTCCATGCGCGAAGACTTCAAAATTTCCTTCCCCGAACTCGACCTCGCCGTGGAAACGGCCGGAATTTCCGGCGCTATTGGGGCGCGAATGACCGGCGGCGGCTTCGGCGGGTCAGCCATCGCGCTCGGTCTAGAGGAATCCACAAATCAATTCCAAACAGCCATCGAAAACAAGTTTGCGGCCGCCGGGCACAAAGCACCCCGCATCTTCGCCGTCTCCCCAGCTGATGGGGCAGGCAGAATCGGGCTGTGAGTATCTCCCTCTCGATATCGTCCCCGTGCGGGAAGAATTGCTACCGGACACTGCGATGAGTGACTGGTAGGCGTATCGCTTAAACCGGTAACCAAGTTATTCGCGGGCAGGTTCTTCCATATCTACAGCATCAACAAGGCCGATAACGGGCGCATATGTTCGCTTCACGATGTTTATCAGCCGGAGTGCAGATCGTATGGGTCCTGCCAGGTGCTGTCTTCGCGGCGGATACGCCGCACCTGTGCGGGTTCGACCCAGACGTTGTGGCACACCCCTACGACGTCAGCCCATTGGACCAGGACTGCCCGAGGTGGTCCAGCCGCCGGCTTTGCCGGTGATGTGTGCTGTCCCGCCTGCGCTCAGGGGTATGTTCGCGCTGATGTAGGGTTCACGGCGGTACGGGGCATACGTGGCCCGGCTCGATCCGAAGTCCGGGGATAAGGATATGTAGGCGCCGTCGTGATTTTCGAAGTGCCGTGCGGCTGAGGCGGTATCGACTTTAGTGACCATGGTGGTCGATTCTGGCATCCCGGACAGACAATTTTCGTTCCCTGCCCGGCTGCGCCCGCCGCCTGTCCTGTCAACGGCCACCTGAATTGGGATGGCTCCCCTGCCCGTCACTGGAAGATGATCATGGACAGGGAGCCAGCACTCCTAAGCCTGAATCCACCGGTTGGTTTTGGGTAGTTACGGCGTTTTAAGCGGGAAAAGCCCGTCTGAGGCAAGTTCTAGCGGTCGTTGCAACACCCCCGAAAAACGGGAGTTGCAACACCCTTGGAAACTTCATCGATAAATAGCTCTTCCTTAACGGAGAGATCGTCCTTAAGGAAAAAGTCTGGTCCGTCCGCCGAGCCGACCCCGAAGCGTGCTTACCGGAGTTACTCCGGGTCCGATCGTGCCGAGTTCTTCTTGGCCTTGGAGCGTCTGGGAAGCATTTCGCTGGCTGCACGAGATTTGGGATTCAACCTCAGTACCTGCCGTGCCTGGGCTGGCCCTTCCGGCAGGCAACCTGGCCAAAAATACACCCAGGCCGAGAAGGACAAGTTCTATGTCTTACTGGACCGGGTGGGGAGCGTGAGCCTTGCGGCCAAGGCGCTGGGCATCAACGTCCAAACCTGCTTCCATTGGGCCTACAAAGCCGGCGCCGTCACCCGCAAGTCCCGCAAAAAGCCGGTGGCCAAGCAGTCTGCTACCCAGGAGCAGAAGGATGAGTTCTTCGCCGTCCTGGCCCGCGTGGGCAGCGTCAGCGTGGCCGCGCGGGAGCTTGGTCTGGAGAGGTCTCGGTGCGTCAGCTGGACCCGTCATGCCGGAATTGAGTCCATTCACCCAGGGGTGCGCAAACGCGCCGAATTCCTGCGGCTGCGCGAAGCGGGGGTCAGCCGGAAGGAAGCCGTAGCAGCCGCCGGTGCGAGCCGAAAAAGCGGATACCTGTGGGAGAACGAGCGGGTTCAGGCCGATGGCCGCGCCGTTGGCTCCGATACCTCGGATCTCGCGTATAAACAGGAGGTGACTACCACTTTTGCCGAACCGTCGGCCCCCGATACGGCACCGGCAACTCCTGTGATCCCGGCGCCGTCGGCGGCCCCAGAGGCGGTGGCAGCGCCCGAATCCGCTCCGGTGGCCATGGAGGCCCTGGAACGGTCCATCAGCGCCCGCTACCTCTCCCAGCCCGACCGCGTTCGGATCGCGGACCTGCTCGCCCGGGGAGACTCTATGCGGGCCATCGCCCGAGCCCTGGGCCGCAGCGCGGGCTCGATCAGCCGAGAGATCAATCGCAACAGTCACCCGATGCTGGGCTACCAGCCCTACGGCGCCCACCGCACCGCCACCGGGGCCCGGGCACGGCCGAAGGACAGTAAGCTGGCAGCCGACGGGGAACTGCGCGACTACGTGAAAACGAAGCTGCTCACACGCTGGTCCCCGGAACAGATCTCAAACCTGTTGATCAAAGAATTTCCCGAAGACGAGCAGATGCGTGTGAGTCACGAAACGATCTACCAAGCCCTCTATCTGCAGGCCCGCGGCGGACTCAAGCGCGAGGTCAAGGAAGCCCTGCGCACCGGACGAACCCGCCGCAAGAAGCGCAAGAATCCAGAGGAACGCACCAGCCGTTTCCGGGATCCGATGATTAACATTTCCGAACGCCCGCCCGAGGTCGAGGACCGCGCGATCCCAGGCCACTGGGAGGGCGACCTCATCACAGGGGCGCACAACCAATCGGCGATTGCAACGCTGGTCGAGCGCACCACCCGCTACGTGATGCTGGTGCACTTGCCCGTGGACCACACCGCCGAATCGGTCCGTGACGGACTGATCAAAACCATGGCGACCCTGCCGTCGCATCTGCGTGGATCACTGACCTGGGACCAAGGCGTGGAGATGGCCAAGCACAAGGCTTTCGGGGTCGCCACCGACATGGATGTCTACTTCTGTGACCCTGGCAGCCCATGGCAGCGCGGATCCAACGAGAACACCAACGGGCTGCTGCGCCAATACTTCCCCAAAGGCACCAACCTGAACGCCTACGGGCCCGAGGACCTAGAGCACGTCGCTCAGGAACTGAACGCTCGTCCACGCAAGACATTGGACTGGGATACCCCGGCCGAGCGTCTTCGTGGTCTACTGATAACTAGCTGACCTCCGGGTGTTGCAACGACCCCTAGAATCCGCCTGATCAGGGAAAATAGGACTTGTCTAGAGTTCCGTTTTTACTGAAAAGAGGGGCATCCCGCAGATGCAAGTTTTCCATAGCCCGGCCACGGTTTCCAGCGCCTTCGATGATCCCAACCTCGTGTCCTCGGCCGGGCTGGTTCCGGTGATGGGACTGGCCGGTGCGACCGGGCTGGGTGAACTCGTCGATGAGCACTTGAGCCTGCCGGACTATTTCGGGGCGAACGCGGGCCTGAAGATCACGGCCCTGGTGGCGGGCATGGCCGCCGGCGCCGGTTGCATCGATGACATGGCACTGTTGCGCCACGGCGCCATGGGTAGCTCTTCGCCGGCGTCTATGCCCCTTCAACGCTGGGATCGTTCCTGCGGGCGTTCACCTTCGGCCACGTCCGCCAGCTCGAGGCGGCAGCGTCCCGCTGGCTGCCGGCGTTGGCTGCGAAAACGAAGATCACCACCGGGATTGATCAGCTGGCGCTGGTCGATATCGACGATACGATCAAAGCGACCTATGGGCACGCCAAGCAAGGCGCCGGCTACGGCTACTCCGGCGTCAAAGGGTCTGAACGCGTTGATCGGGGACCGTGGCCACGAACGAGACGGCCCCGGTGATCGCCGGGGCGCGGCGGCGCAGGGGTCCGGCCTACTCCGGGTGCGGGGCCGATAAGTTCGTCGCCGACCTGCTGGCCACCGTGGCCCGGCTCCGCTCGGCGGAGGCGGCCGGGATGGTTCTGCTGCGAGCCGATTCAGCCTTCTATAACCAGGCGGTTGCCGCTACCGCCGCGCGGGCTGGAGCGAAAGTCTCCATCACCGTCAAAATGGACCCGGCAGTGAAGAAAGCCATCTCAACCATCGATGAGCACGCCTGGACGAAGATCAACTACACCAACGCCATCTTCGATGAAGAGACCGGCACCTGGATCTCCAATGCCGAAGTCGCCGAAATCGAGTTCACCGCATTCACCTCGAAGAAAAAAGCCGATCAGATCCCCGGCCGGCTCATCGTGCGACGGATTCCGGAACTGAACCGCAAAGCCGGCACCGGCGAACAAACCCTGTTCACGATGCACCGGTTCCACGCATTCTTCACCACCGTTCCAGCCAGCGTCTTCGATACCGTCGCAGCAGATAAAACACACCGTGCCCACGCAGTCATCGAGCAGCTCCACGCGGATCTGAAGGCTTCGGCCCGACGCATCCGCCTCCACCTGCACCAAGACTGGCCATGGCAGGACAATTGGGAAAAGCTCTTCGACGCAACATTCCCGCCGCCCAAAACAACCTAAAACCCAGTCAATCCAGCCGATACGGCGCAACCGAAACACACCGTGGAACACCACCGGACAGCGAGGCCCGGCCATCACACCTGCCGCCGGCCCGAAAACGAAACCACATCAAACCCCAGCCCTCAGCGACAGCTGACCGGTGGATTCAGGTTTAGCTCCTCACTGCGCATTCCTCAATGTCCATGCTCCGGGCCCGCTTGCTGGTCCTATGCCAACCGCAGACCCGCATCGCGTGGAACCCTGCAGGTACTGATCGAAGTGCAGGTAACCGCTGAGCCCAGGGAGCCCTGAATTGTTCCCACTAATGTTCGGCGTTTAGCAGGGACTGTCCGAATCCTCCATTGGAGATTGCCAGCTACCAGTCAACACCCTGTCTGAGGCGTCTCCGCGCTCACATGTGAAGCCGCAACACGCAGACGTTCTGACGGTTGCTGTCCACATCGGCCGACGAAAAAGCGGTGTTCTCCGTCGGCCGGGCTTATTGACTATGGGACGAGGTGACCGGCCGCCCGGAACAGCTCGTACCATTCGGGCCGGGTCAACGGAAGATTAGAGCCGAGAGCGGCGCCCGCGACTCGATCGGGGCTCGTAGTCCCGAGGACAACCTGAATCTGTGCCGGGTGCCGGGTGATCCAGGCGGTGGCGATCGCGATCGGCGGGACGTCGTACTGGGCGGCGAGACGGTCGATCACGGCGTTCAGTTCCGGATACTCCGGGGAACCGAGGAACACCCCTGTGAAGAACCCGGCTTGGAACGGCGACCACGCCTGCAAGGTGATGTCGTGGAGACGGCAGTAGTC
>NZ_KI914690.1:17795-20779 GCF_000520495.1 Arthrobacter sp. H14 | reverse complement strand
TTGGAATGCATGGGCTCTGATATGTCGGTCCGGATGTGAAACATTTGTTTGCTGTTGACAGTTCAGTCTAATGAAAGTTATTTCTCAGTATGCTTTCCGACTTATTCATGGGCTCCGCCGGTAGTAGTGGTAACTTCTTTGTTGGCGGTCGCCATGGACTCGAAGAAAAGGATTCCCTGTGCCATCAGTGAAGACGCCGCATCAGAATGGTTCCGCGCGGGCGGATACGGGCAATACCAGCACCCCCGCAGGCACCACGCAGGTACAAAGTGGTGCCGGCACGGGATCGGAGACCGGAGTCGGTGCTGCAGGCTCTGCGGGCACGGTTCCCGCGGAGGACAACGGTGATGGCTATCAGAGTTCGGGATTCATCTCTATTGGGATGCCGACGATGAGGATGCGCCGGTTCAGCAGGTACTTGTTGCGGGTGCGTCCGTGGATCCGGTGAAGGATTATCTCAAGCTGATCGGGAAGGTGGCGCTGCTTAACGCTGCGGAGGAGGTGGATCTGGCGCGGCGGGTCGAGGCCGGTCTTTATGCCGGTCATAAACTCGCCGGCGACGGCGACCTCGGGGAGAAGCTGTCACGTGAACTGCGGTGGCTGGTCCATGAGGGCGAGGCTGCCAAGAGGCATCTGATTGAGGCCAATCTGCGTCTGGTGGTCTCGGTGGCCAAACGTTATACGGGCCGGGGCATGTCTTTTTTGGATCTCATCCAGGAGGGGAATCTGGGTTTGATCCGGGCGGTGGAAAAGTTCGATTACGCTAGGGGATTCAAATTTTCCACGTATGCGATGTGGTGGATCCGGCAGGCCATCACCCGCGCCATGGCGGATCAGTCGCGTACCATCCGTCTTCCAGTGCATGTGAACGAGGTGATTAATAAGCTTGCCCGCACACAACGCGAGCTGCTCCAGGACCTGGGCCGGGATCCGGAGCCTGCGGAGCTGGCTCTGGCACTGGATATGACAGTCGAAAAGGTCGACGAGATCCAAAGGTACGGGCGCGAGCCCATCTCCCTGGACACTTCGCTGGGTGAGGACGGAGACACCAGCTTCGGCGATCTGATTGAGGATTCGGACGCCGTCGTACCGGCCGAGGCCGCGGATGCTGTGTTCCTGCGTGAGCAGCTCCATGCAGTACTCGATACCCTGACTGAGCGGGAAGCGGGGATCATGGCCCTGCGCTACGGTCTGGTCAACGGCAAGCCCGCGACCCTTGCCGAAACAGGTCAAGCCTATGGTGTCTCCCGGGAGCGTATCCGGCAGATACTAGCCCAATCCATGGACAAGCTCCGCCACCTCTCACGAACTCAGGTGTTACAGGACTACTTGGACTAAAGCCAACAAGGAAGTGTCTTTGTGACAGTGTGCCGGCACCATAACCGGCCGCCGCCGGGCAAAGACCACGCCATCCTTCTCCGGCGTAATGGCGTTCCCGTTAGGGCCCATGAACCGTGGTCCGGTCCTGCGCCGGTGCCGCGGCGGCCGGTTATGCCTGGGAGACCGTTGCAGCCAGGTTCTCCAGTGAGGATTCGAGGTCCTCCTGGGGGACCGCGGGAAAGGAAACCTTTTTGAGTACGTCCTTGTCCGTGACTCCGCTCCAGTCGTAGGTGATGGAAACTTCCGTGGAATCGGGCCCCTTGGGTGTAAGCTCCCAGACCCACTGCCAGCCGGGAGGCTCTTCGCCCTGGACAGCCGTTTGCCAGGCCAGCAACTTATTCTCGTCAAAACCTGTGACGTGGTTTTCGGTCTTGTATTCCCCGCCCATTTTCTCCCATTGCATGTTCATGGTGAAAACCTGCCCGACGCCGGAGATGCGGTCGGACTTTTCGTCGGACTGAACCATGCCCGAGCCATCGAGCTGGGCGTGGCGTTCCGGATTGGAGAGCACCTCAAAAATCACGTCCGCTGAGGCGTCGATGTTTCTCGTGGCAGTAATTTTTCCCTCTGTCATGTTTACTCCTGACCTTCGTTGGGGTTTAGCGCGTTAGGGACACTGGGCCCCGCGTAGGGCCGCTGAGCTGTTCGACAACAGAGCGGGGGGAGACCTTCGCGGTCGTGCCGTTCACGCTGCAACGTCACTAAGGCGCGCCCGCCTTTGGTTTCTTTCCCTGGCGGTGGTGGCGGTGTAGGGGTTGCAATCTGTACCAGTCTCTGGCGCCCGTTGATGTTCAAGTCGACAGCGTTCCTTCCGCAGGGACGGTGTGCCATCGGGCGGACCATGAAGCAAGCATACTGACTATTAATTGTGGATGCCAACCGCGTTCCAGGCGAGGTCGCACGTGCGTCTTCGGGAGCGGATCCGTTGGTCTTTATTCGAGGCGCCGCCCTGGCATATGCGCCCGTTGCCGGTATTCGTGATTTTCGAAACCCCGCAGGCACCATTGCCGTCATCGGCCATTGGTCGGGCCGCTCGCATTATCCGCGGGCGAAGCACTACCTTGTAAGCATGCCTGGTATATAAATTGCCTGCAGATGCACATATAGACGCATGCACATGGTCTGCCGCGAGAGCTCAGCTATGCCGCATATGGATCGGTAAGATCCGGCCAGTTCTTCAGGCTCCCGTTCAGATCCGTACATCAAACAGGGAAGGAACCACTGTGAACACCAACAAGCACGGGACACCGTCTGAAAGTAACAGCAATGAGAGTGCTGGCCAGGCTTCAGGCCCGAGGTCTACCGGCCCGAAAGTACCGGAGTCCGAAGGTAGGGAAAGCTTCGATGAAGCCGTCACCGAACATCTCAACGAGGAAGACAGCGACCAGACAGCTGAAGAAAAGCCCGGGGGAGAGGCGGAGGGCAAGAGAAACAACCAGCCCGCTCTGGAGGAACAGACTGATGACGGAAATCCAGCGAAAACGGACAATGAATGATGACGACGTCCGGCGAATCGCGCTAGTTCGACGTTGATGGTGGGCTCTCCGAGCCAGGAACCCAAACTTTACGTATGCGCCCGTTATCGGCGCTCACGGATGTTGAGT
>NZ_KI914690.1:10275-17695 GCF_000520495.1 Arthrobacter sp. H14 | reverse complement strand
GAAGCATCCGGCGTGGGGCTGGCGCAAGGCCCGCTGGCACCTGCTGGAGCAACCAGCCTGGGACGGGGTGGCGCTGAACAAGAAGCGCGTACGCCGGCTCTGGCGGGCCGAAGGGCTCACATGCAAGCCCAAGGCCCGGAAGAAGCGGCGCACCGGACCTGGCGCCGGCGAAGAGAAGCGGCTGCGGGCCGAGTACCCCATGCACGTGGTCAGCTTCGACTTCCAGTCCGACGTGACTTCCTGCGGGCGGCATATCCGATTCTTCAACGTTATCGACGAATTCACCCGTACCGCCCTGGCCATCATCCCGCGCCGGTCTTTCACGGCTACCGACGTGAGTCAGCTTTGAAGAGGCCCAGCTGCGCTCCGATCTACGGGCCGTGGCCGGGAAGCATCCGGCGTGGGGCTGGCGCAAGGCCCGCTGGCACCTGCTGGAGCAACCAGCCTGGGACGGGGTGGCGCTGAACAAGAAGCGCGTACGCCGGCTCTGGCGGGCCGAGGGGCTCACGTGCAAGCCCAAGGCCCGGAAGAAGCGGCGAACCGGCCCTGGCGCCGGCGAAGAGAAGCGGCTGCGGGCCGAGTACCCAATGCACGTGGTCAGCTTCGATTTCCAGTCCGACGTGACTTCCTGCGGGCGGCATATCCGATTCTTCAACGTTATCGACGAATTCACCCGTACCGCCCTGGCCATCATCCCGCGCCGGTCTTTCACGGCTACCGACGTGATCGCAGCCCTGGAGAACATCATTGCCGAAACCGGCATCGTGCCAACCTACGTCCGATCGGACAATGGTCCCGAGTTCACCGCTGCCGCGCTGATCGACTGGTGTGCAACCGCCGGAGTGGATACTGCTTTTATCGACCCGGGATCGCCCTACCAGACAGCTGAAGAAAAGCCCGGGGGAGAGGCGGAGGGCAAGAGAAACAACCAGCCCGCTCTGGAGGACACGATGGCCGAAGCGAAATACTTGGCCGACGAGTGGAAAGAGATCTACAATCATGAACGGCCCCACGGATCCCTCGACGGAATGACACCGTCCAGACACTGGGAACGCTGGACCGCAGAGAACCAATTAGCTATCGCATAGCAACTGGGCTGCTAGCGGGGGCCCAACCAGTCCGGCGATGAAGCCGCCCGCGGTGAGTCCATTCCGGGGCGAGAGTTCGTGTCTGTGAAGATTGATGCATGCACATCAAGCCGCTCGCCTGGAATGAGATTCGTAAGAATGCCGCTAGTTTTGTCAACGAGTGGGCCGGGGAGACCTACGAGAAGGGTGAATCCCAGTCATTCTGGTCGGATCTGTTCGCGGTCTATGGGGTACGTCGGCGAAATGTCGCCAAGTTTGAACAGCAAGCCCGCCGAATCACCGGCGGGGCCGGCTTCATTGACGTGTTCTGGCCAGGGATGATGATCGCAGAGCAGAAATCCACCGGCAAGAGCCTTGGGGCCGCCGAGGCACAAGCCATTTTTACTGGCATGAACGGGTATTCATGGGGCGGGAGTTACTATCTTCGTTGTTCGGCAAAGCGGAACGGGAGACATGGTGATGCGTGGCGGGGTCGGGGTTGAGCACACGACAGACAGCTCCCAAGTTGTAGGCTTCGGATATGTCAGAGAATCGGAAAAGGCCTGAGCCGCGTATGACGCGGGGCGGATTTCGCTGGCAGTTGGTCGCGGTGACCTTGATGGCCGTAAACGCAATCGTGCAAATTGCATTCCGGTGGAATGAAGCCTCGTAATGTCCGATGACGAACTCGCCAGCATGTACATAGTCCACGCGGACGCGAACGTATAAACCACCAACCCGGAGGCTTCGCTTCCCGAAAAGGAACTCTCGTGAAGACAGTTACCATGCCGAACACTGAAATCGTCGCACCCAACATCCTCCTCGGACTCATGCGCATCGCCGACAAGACGGATGACGAAGTCCGCGACCTGGTGCGCACTGCACGCGACGCCGGCATCGACTTCGTCGACCACGCCGACGTCTACGGGAACGACCTGCACGGCTGCGAGCGTCGCTTCGCGGAGGCGATGCAGCTCAGCCCCTCAGAGCGGGACGCCATCACCATCCAGACGAAGGCAGGCATCGTCGGCAGCGGACCCTACTTCGACTTCTCCTACGAACACCTCATCGAGGCGGTGAACGGATCACTCGACGCCCTGCAGACCGACCGCATCGACATCCTGCTACTGCACCGCCCTGATGCGCTAGTCGAGCCGGAGGAAGTTGCCCGGGCGTTCGACGAACTCGAGGCGGCCGGAAAAGTGCGCGCTTTCGGTGTCTCCAACCACACGCCCAGGCAGATCGACCTGCTCAAGCGTTACGTCCAGCAGCCGATCGTGGCCAACCAAGTTCAGCTCTCGATGACCCACGCCCCGCTCGTGGCCCAAGGTGTCGCCGCTAACATGCTCGGCGAGCAGCAGTCGATAACACTGGACGGCGGGGGTATCGTCGACTACTGCCGTCTCCACGACATCACCTTGCAGGCGTGGTCGCCGTTCCAGGCCGGGTTCTTCACCGGGGTGTTCCTCGGTTCCCCGGAGTATCCGGAACTGAATGCCGTGATCGACCGTCTCGCCGCCCAGTACGACGTCCCGCCGATCGCGATCGCCACCGCCTGGATCACCCGGCACCCGGCACAGATTCAGGTTGTCCTCGGGACTACGAGCCCCGATCGAGTCGCGGGCGCCGCTCTCGGCTCTAATCTTCCGTTGACCCGGCCCGAATGGTACGAGCTGTTCCGGGCGGCCGGTCACCTCGTCCCATAGTCAAATACAGTGACGTCAACCCTGTCCGGCGCCCACGCTGCGATTGTCTGTAGGACGACCATTGGTGAGATGTGGGTGTCGATCTGGCTTAGGTAGGCTCGAGCGGTTCTCGTGCGAACGACTGCAGTCGCAATGAATCGCACAATGACAGCACGATCTAGGGGCGACGGATTTTCTTCCGACCGAAGAGCAGGTAGTAGCTGCGCAAACGGGGATTCCACGTCCGCGGCAAGCCATCGCTCCACTGCATCATCTGGGCACGCCCCACCCTTGAACGAATAGAAGTCTGAGACGATAGTCGCGTTGACGGGCGAGGTCAGAAATTCTCGCCCACTTCGGGAGCGCGCCGTTACTTTGTTGGCAAGCGCGAATCCTCCGACAAGTGCCCGTGTGACTGTATGGTGTCGCTTGCCTCGTGCCATGCCCTGTTCCCTTGCGCGGTTGAGCTTTGGTGATGTCTGTCCATCAGCGGGGAGGCCGCGAGTGAACGTAACGATTTCTTGTCGAAGCGTTTCCAATTCCCATTAGTCGCGTGTCAGCTCAGGCGGGCTTCCGCGCCCTCCGTCTGCTTGTTGGAAGCGGAGAAAAACGATAAACGCGCTTATGTCCGTGCTACTAAGGACGGTTGGACAACGGGGCAACTCAAGTCGCTTGGTCTGGAGAACAGTGCAGCGGGTCGCCGCCGGTCCACCGTTCGTAAAACAACAGAGCAATCACCGACCCAGCAATTTGCTTGGGTTATGGACGTTCTCACGAAACAGCAGGGGTTGTTTTTTATGCAGCGGTAATGACGAGGGCAGTGCTGTGACCGCCAAATCCAAATGCGTTGGTGATGGCAGCTCTCGACGAGCCGGCACATCCGGTCGTGGTCTTGATGACGTTGAGGTTGATCTTCGGGTCAGGGTTTTCAAGATTGAGTGTGCCCGGAAGTGATCCCGTCCGGAGGGCCTGAATGGTCACGATGGCACCAAGTACTCCAGCTCCTCCCAGCAGGTGCCCTGTCATGGACTTGGTGGAGGTGACAGGCACTTGGTTTCCGACCACAGCTGTGATGGCGCCCGCCTCAAGAAGGTCACCAATCGGGGTCGAAGTAGCGTGCGCATGGACGAATCCGATGTCCGCTGCTGAAAGCCCCGCAGCTGTAAGAGCTTTCTGCATTACGCGGTGCTGCATTGCCTGGTCAGCTGCCACGATGTCTCCGGCATCGGACGTGACGGCAGCCCCGGCGATCCGACCGAGAATTTCAGCCCCACGCGCCCGGGCGAAATCCTCCCGCTCGAGGATGACAATGCCGGCACCCTCGGCTATCACGAAACCGTTCCTGTCCCGGTCGAAAGGCCGAGAAGCCCCCGCCGGATTATCCTCGCTCGTCGAGAGCGCCCGGAGCTGAGCGAAACCGCTGATCGCCAACTCGTTCACACAGGCATCGACTCCCCCGGCAACGACAACATCAACCGCACCCGACCTGATCATCTCGAGGCCCTGGGCGATCGCTTCGGCACCGGAGGCGCAGGCACTCACTGGAGTACGGGCACCTCCTTGGGCGCCGACATCAATAGAAACCCACGCCGAAGGACCATTTGCCATGACTTGTGTCAGCGTATGCGGAGAAACCCGGCGTGGACCGCCACTATCCAGAATTCGGACCTGAGACAGAACTGTGCCCAGACCTCCGTAACCAGAGCCAATCACCACCGCGAGGCGGTCAGGATCAACTGCTGGCCGCCCGGCCTGTGCCCATGCCTCACGCGATGCAACGAGTGCCAAATGCCCACAACGATCCATCCGCCGGTATTCCCTGGTCGAAAGCAGAGCACCGGGCTCCGCAGAGACGAGCCCGGCTACACGCACCGGTAGCTCTTGCGCCCACGGTTGGTCCAGCAGTGCGATTCCCGACCGACCCTCCAAAAGCCCGTTCCATGTCTGGGCGACCGTACCCCCGACAGGAGTCATGGCACCCATACCGGTCACCACCACCTCAACCGCATTCGCAACCATAGGGACCCGTCCTTTTACTGTTAAGACAACACCGTTTATCCTGCCAGCAACACGGTGAGCCACCGAATGGAACTTTCTCAGTACCTTACAAAAGTGCAGACCCCTCCCACTGGACAGGAAAACCCAGCAGCGCGACCCACTTGGTGTTACTGGCCAATGACCACCCTCGGCACTATGTTGGCAGTCACCCCGATCAGGCATCCTGAGTGTGTTTACACCCACACACACCCTCAACTGGGTATACCAGCGCAGAAGAAAACGTACCCATGAAGCACGAGGTCGCTCATGTCGTATGCGCTGCTATCGGCAGTTTGGCTGGGCCCGCATCTGAAGAGCCGCTTCCTGCCTCACCGAACAACAACATCACCGTCGTTCTCCCTCCAAGCACGCGGACGCCGCCGTGCCCAACGTCGGACCATTAAATCCTGGCCGCGGTCAGGGATTAGATTTTGGGTCACTATTAGCTGTACACCAACGATTGATCAAAGCGCTTTCAATTCCAACGGGCATACCGCCTGTCTGAGCGGCATTGACACCGTCAAGATAGAGACGTCCGACTTGAGGCAATGGGGTTTACACGCCGTTTTCTAGCTTCTCGGTGATAGTTCACTGGGGTTGCATCGAGGACACGTCTCACCATTTCGGTGAGGAAGTAACCTGGCTGTAAATTACGTGGAACCCGCTCGTACTGGATGATGACACGCGGCAGGCAAGAACTGCGCTTGGCGATCATCACCTGGATCGAACGGACCTACCACCGCCGGCGACGGCAGAAAGCGCTCGGTGAACTAACACCGATCGATCTTGAGACAATCAACAACATGGCGCTAGCCGCCTAAAAACTATCAACCCCACGAGTCAACCAAACCGTGAGCAGTTCGAACCGGACTCAAAACCGGGTGCAAAGACCACCTCTTTCGAAAGTCCCCTCTAGAATAGAAATGGCCAACCCATGAATACACATCCGCTGACCACCACCGCCCAGACAGTCCTGCGCGTCGCCGCAGGATTCATCTTCGCAGCCCACGGCTGGCAGAAATTCAACGAATCCACCATTGCCGGCACACAGGCCTCTTTCACGGAGATGGGCGTCCCAGCCCCGGAAATCGCAGCCCCGGTCATCGCGACCCTCGAACTCATCGGCGGCATCGCCCTGATCCTGGGCCTCCTAGCCCGCCCGCTCGGAGCCCTGCTGGCACTGGACATGGCCGGCGCTTTCTTCATCGTCCACCTGCCCGCGGGAATCTTCGTCGCAAACGGCGGCTTCGAACTAGTACTCATCCTCGGCGCCGCCGCGCTCGGCATCGCCCTAATGGGAGCCGGCCGCCTGTCCCTGGACCACGCACTCTTCGGCCGCCGCAACTCAAAACTGCACCTGCTCGCCTCCAACCCCGACAACAGCGGCCGAGGTGACCGACGCAGGATGAGCCACGCTCACGAAACCCACTGAACCGACACCAACGTACCAACGTCCCGCAGTTGGGCCTGCTCCGGGGAAACCGCCGAGCAGGCCCAGCACCGTCAAACGGCCCACGCGACTCTGTCGTGCAGATACACTCGCTGCGTTGATACCATCCTCGGCCCCCCGGCCGAGATCAGCCTAGACGCCGCGGCACTGAAAACAGCCTGCGAAAGACCCGAAATTCACTGCTTCTAAACGATTTGAGTTTCAGAGGTGGCCCGATAAGCGGAGCCGGCCTTGGTGTTGCGCCGCAGCTCACGGGAAACGGTCGAAGCTGACCGCCCGATCGCAGTGCCGATCTGCCGCAGGGATTGCCCTTGCGCGCGCAACACTGCGATCTCCTCACGCTGACCGAAGGTCAGGCACCGGCCCTTCAGGTCTCGGGCCCCGGCGCGGACGTACACCACCGGCCTCTATCAAAACCCTGCGCCCGGTCCGCCGGCTCGTATTGATCGGAACCACGGCATCGGTGATGAAATCACCAGCCTGCATACCAGCCCAAAACAGCTGCAAAAGATCCGGCCTCAGATAAATCGAATAACCCGCCACAACAACACCCATCTGCTAAGTATTGCAACCACCGCAAGAACCCAAGGATCCTCATATGTGCAGCAGACAGATCCGTCCTGGCTAGTAACCGGAGATCACTCGCCCCTCTAGGTCCGGCGGTAATGATTCATAGGTGTAGGTGGAAACGGCCATGGGGGACTCCGACCGGCTCAGAGCCAGCGAACACTGTGCTTGTTCTTGCTCCCGCAGATCAGTATCCCGACCGTCGGAGACCGAGGCGCCGATTCCGTCTCGAAACGACGGGCCGTGGGCAAAGATCTGGGCGGACGCAGGGAGCAATTTACCGACTGTCAGATCAATAATGCTCGCCGCCTCATCGATGCCGGACAACCCGTCACCCACGTTGCGTGTGACCTGGGGATGTCACGGGCCACCCTTTAACGCCGCATGGCAGAGTTGGAGGCGAAGCAGTGGCTCATCAACCACTAAGATTCAGCTGCCCAGTCTTTGGGATTAATAAACCTCCAGGAAAGACGACAGCTTCGCCGGCCACCCGAAGGCACAGCTGCCCGCCCGGGCGGGCTAACAAGGCGTTCCAGTGTCGAATGGTGATCGTCTCCCGCGCCGGGTCCGCGACACCGGCCGGTTCCGCGTGCAGCTGGATGCGGACGGTGGTT
>NZ_KI914690.1:0-10175 GCF_000520495.1 Arthrobacter sp. H14 | reverse complement strand
AGGCAGGTGAAAGTCCTCATCGCCTTCGAAGACTTCCCGGGACGCACCGTCTACCACTGCCACATCCTCGACCACGAAGACCAAGGCATGATGGGCACCGTCGAAGCCCGCTGAGGCTAGGGCCTGCCCTGGTACACGGTAATGGTCCTGCCCATCCTCTTCACCGCAGGAATGACACTCTTCGACAGTGCCGACGGGATCCTGATGAGCCGCCTCTACCACTGGGAGTCCGCCGACCCACGAAGGAAAGTGAACTACAACCTCGTCGTCACCGCAGTGTCCGTATGCGTTGCATTCCTCATCGGAGGAACAGCGCTACTCTCCGTACTGACCGAACTCGTGAGAAGCCCCACCGGCCTGCTCCACACCACGACCGCCATCAACCTCAACTTCCTCGGCGTGGCCCTCACGTTCTTCGCCTGTACCTTCTTCGCGGCACGAATGTGGAGAAAGAACAAACCAAACCCGACAGTGCTGGTTCTTCACACCTGACCGGTCAGCTGCAACCCTTTCAAGGAGGAACTAAGAACCAAACAGCGATGACCAGCACAGAGGGGACCGTGTATTACCCACTGGGTACCCGCGGAAACACCACAGCCCCAGTCCACGATGGATACTCCCGCGGAATGGAGAAACCGAATGCTCAACAACAATTTGAATGACGGAACCACTGGCTTTGGCGGAACGATGGGCGACGCAATGATGGGATTCGGCGGTGGAATGATGGTTTTCGGGATGCTGATGATGTTAGCGGTCCTGGCTCTCATCATCCTGGGAATCTGGGCGTTGGTCGTCTGGCTCCGTAATACCCGTTCCCGGCCCGAAGCACGCACCCTGGGCTGGTCAAGTTTTTGAGAGAGTTTTCTTGATTTTTTTGTGATTTTCAGGCCGCTTGGGTCTGAGTCTGTGATCCCTGGTACTGCTCGTACATGGCGTTCGGGCTGAGCCCTTTGTTGTGGGTGCACAATCGCCGATTCCAATTTTTCGGCGGCGGCGGGGAATCGATCAGCTCTCGGGAAAGACCACGGCTTCGCCGACCACCCGAAGGCACAGTTCCTCGCCCGGGCGGGCCAACAAGGCGTTCCAGTGCCGAATGGTGATCGTCTCCGGCTCCGCGTGCAGCTGGATGCGCACGGTGGTTTCCGGTCCGAAATAGTCGCTGTCCACCACGGTTCCGCGGACCGGACTTTCATCGACGACGCGAATTTGTTCCGGCCGCAGCATCAGCTGAACCGGCCCGTCCTCGGCCCTGCCCTTGACCGGTATTGCACCGAGGCAGCAGGTGGCCACCGTGCCGTGCAGCTCGGCATCGAGGATGACGGCATCGCCGAGGAACTCCGCCGTCTGCCGGTCTGCCGGTCGCGTGTACACAACAAACGGGCTGCCGGTTTGGGTG
The DNA here is from genome assembly GCF_000520495.1 of Arthrobacter sp. H14. Lineage (GTDB taxonomy): Bacteria > Actinomycetota > Actinomycetes > Actinomycetales > Micrococcaceae > Arthrobacter_C. The sequence continues at coordinate 8,779 of NZ_KI914690.1, read as the reverse complement.
AGCCGGCCGGCCCGCATGACCGCCACCTGATCGGCGAAGGAGAGTGCCTCGCCCTGATCATGGGTGACCAGCACGGTGGTCACTCCGGCGCGTCGAAGGGTTGCGGCCACGGCTTTACGGGTGGCAACGCGCAGCCCAGCATCGAGTGAGCTGAACGGTTCATCCAGAAGCATCAGCTGGGGTTCTTTCGCCAGGGCTCGTGCCAGCGCGACCCGTTGTTGTTGGCCGCCGGAGAGTTCATGGGGCTGGCGCTTCGAATAGGACGGTTCGAGCGAGACCATTTCCAGCAGCTCGTCCACCCGCTTCTGCACCGTCTTTCCGTGGCCGGTGAGCCCGAAGGCGATGTTCCGCCCGACCGACAGGTGCGGGAAAAGAGCGCCGTCCTGGGCCACGTACCCCACATTGCGTCGATGGGCCGGAACGAGGCGTCCGCCATCGGCCATGGGAGTGCCGCCGATGCTGATGCTGCCGGCGTCGGGCGCGGTGAAGCCGGCGATCAGCCGCAGCAGCGTCGTCTTGCCGCTGCCGGAGGGGCCAACGATCGCCGTCGTCGTCTCCGCGTGCACCGTGAGGCTGACATCGGTCAGCACCTCGGTGCGGTGGAACGTTTTGGCGACATTGGCGATCTGCAGGTGGTTCATCGTCCGGCGGCTTTCTGCGATTGTGTGTACAGCAGGTAGGTCACCGGCAGCGAGAGCAGGACCATGAGGAGCGCATACGGGGCGGCGCCGGCGTAATCGATCTCGCCGCTTAGCGACCAGAATCTGGTGGCCAGCGTCCAGGTGCCGCTGGGTGAGAGCAGCAGGGTGGCCGTCAATTCATTGACGACGCCGAGGAACACCAGTGCTGCTCCGCCGGCCGCCGCGGGCGCACACAGCCGCAGCGTGACCTTCAGAAACGCCGTCGGCGGTGCCTTTCCGAGGGCCCTGGCGGCTTCCTCAAGCGCGGGCGGTGCTTGGGCGATTCCAGCTCGCAGCGGAATCAGGGCCCGCGGCAGAAAGAGCAGCACGTAGGCCGCGACGACGACGGCGGTGCTCTGGTAGATCGGTTGGACAAAGCTGATGGTGACGGTGACCAGGGCGAGTGCAACCACAATGCCGGGCATGGAACTGGCCACGTAGTTGGTTCCTTCCAAGATGCGGGTGAAGCGGCTGGGGTGCCGGACGGCAAGCCAGGCGACCGGGAACGCGAGCACCGTGGTGACCGCCGCTCCAGCGAACCCATAACCGAGCGTTTGCACCAGGGCGCCGGCCAGCGGTCCGGCTGTCCAGACCTCGGCGCCGCCGGCGATTAGCCAGCGGGCGATATTGACCAGCGGAACGCCCAGTGCCAGCGCGATGACCGCAGCCAGGGCACCAACGGCCGGCAGGCGCCAGCGGCCCAGCCGTGCGGGAACGGGCGCGGCGGCAACACCGCTGCCGAGCCGGGCATAGTGAGCAGTGCCGCGCCCCCTCGATTCGGTGAGCAACAAGAACAGGCAGAAGAGGACCAGCACACCGGCGAGCATATTCGCCGCCGCGCCGTTGAAGGTGGACTGGTACTGGCCCATGATCGCCGTCGTAAAGGTACTAAAGCGGATCATCGAGAAGGCACCGTACTCGGCCAGCAGATGCAGGGAGACCAGTAGCGCCCCGCCGACGACGGCCAGGCGCAGTTGTGGCACCACGACCCGGAAGAACACGCTCCATGGGCCAAGTCCCAGGGACGCGGCGGAATGTTCCAACGCCGGGTCCAGCCGGCGCAGCGTGGCCGCGGCGGGAATGTAGACGAGTGGGAAGTAGGAAAGCACGGAAATCAGCACGCCGGACCACACTCCGGCGAGGGTCGGGATGGTGCTGATCCAGGCGTAGCTGTTCACGTACGCCGGCACAGCCAGCGGGGCCGCCAGCAGAAGCGCCCAGGCCCGGGCGCCGGGAACGTTGGTACGTTCCACCAGCCACGCGGTCCCGATGCCGATCAGCACCGTCAGTGGTACGGTCAGCGCGATCAGCGAGACGGTGTTGATCGCCAGCTCGCCGACCCGCGGGCGGAAGATCAGATAGGTGGCGTCCTCCCAGCCGGTGGCAACCGTCATCGTGATCACGAAGCCCAGCGGGATGAGGGCTGTGAGCGTGACGAGGACTGCGGGCACCAGCACTGCAGCCGGGGGAGCGGAGCGTTTGCCCTTTTCCCCCGGCCGTTCCGGGACCCGCAGGAGCCGGGCCGCGCGGTGATCGGTTATCGGCATGTGCCGGGCCGTTCCGCTGGCGGGCTGAGGTGGTGCGGCATGGTTTAGAGCAGTCCCGCGTCAATCATCAGCTCGGTGACTTTTTCGCTGTTCAGCTTCGCGGCGTCGACCTCCGGCGCTTCCAGTTCCGTCAGCGGGACTAGGTCCTCGTGCGGGGCTACACCGCTGGCGACCGGGTACTCGAAGGAGTCGCCGTTCTGCAGTACGTGTTGGCCCGCTTTGCCGGTGATGAAGGTCAGGAACTGCTGCGCCTGCTCGGGCTGATCGCTGGAGGCCAGCACCCCGCCGCCGGAAACGCTGACAAAGGCGCCCGGATCCTGATCCTTGAAATAGTGCATGCCGACGTTGTTGCTGTTTTCTCCCGTTTCGGCCTGGTCACCGTAGTAGTAATAGTGGTAGATAACGCCGCCGTCGATCTGGCCGGCATTGACCGCCTTCATCACGGCGGTGTTGTCTTTATAGGCTTCGGCATTGTCCTTCATCGCCAGATCGGAAGAGCACACGTCTGAACTCCAGTCAAGTTCGAGCATGGCACTGACAATCGCCTGGAAGTCGGCGCCGGTGGGGGAAGCGCCCCAGCGGCCGTTCCACTGCTCGTTCTGCAGATCCATGATGGATTCGGGCAATTCGGACTCTTGAACCGCGTCCTTGTTGTAGACGAAGACGGTTGACCGGGCCGCGATGCCGGTCCACATATCGGTGGAGGGCCGGTATTCGGCGGGAACCTGATCGATGATGTCCGCATTCACCTCGGCCAGGAGGCCGGCGTTTTCCACCTGCGTCATGGCCGGCGAATTTTCCGTGAGGAAGACGTCCGCAGGGGAGGCTTCGCCCTCGGCAATAATCTGGTTGCTGAATTCATAATCACTGCCCTGGCGCAGCGTAACTTCAATGCCGGTCTCCGCCGTGAACGCATCGGCCCACGCCTGGGTCAGGGAGTCATGCTGGGCGTTATAAACGGTGATCGCCTCAGAGGTGCTGTTTTCGGCGGGGCTTCCTGCCTCGGCGCCGGATGTTTCAGCACTGCCGCCACAGGCAGTCAGCGCCAGTACTGTCACAGATGCCAGTGCCACTACCGGTGCAACCTTGGATCGGATGTACATCAATTCCCCTTATCGTCCTTGAACCAAACTTCACAGGCAGGACAAGAGCCGACCTGATACCAAATATAACTTAGGTTAGCTTTGCCTAAATAACAAACGAGTAGGAAATGTTGAGGCGGGTCATCTATGGTTACCATCACCAGGGTGATTTTTAGAAGGGCCGCCGGCGAACAGGGCAAGAGGATGGTCGCCCAGCGGTTGGAATCTTAAACAGCTGAGGGACCCTGATGCGCCGGCCCCCGTTCGATCTTGTGTTGTTCAAGAACGTTCGTGGTGCTCTCGGCGACGGAATACCTGTTGCGGAACGCTGTCATTGACACTTGCCCTGCCCATCTACAGCTCACTGGCCGTTCATTGCCTTGATCGGGCATGCCGTCTGTGCGCTGTCGTATCAGCTTTCGGAGGAACCACTACACGATGCAGTGGTTCTCAAGGGGCCGGAAGCGGCCATCGCCTTTCACACTGAGCCGCAGCTTCGTGCGGCAGTCGGTGGGTGCGCTTCAGCGGACCCTGCCGGTGAGGATCCTGGATTCGGCGTCCCACGCAAGGACGCTCACCGCGCCGTCCTTCGCATAGGCTGGAATTGGGCATACTTTCCTGCTTTCACGCGCCGGGAACGCAGCGGGTCCGGATGCACGCCTTTCCGCTGTCAGCAATCGGGGACCGCATACCGAAAGGTGTGTCAAGAATCGGCGCCGATGAGGACTCGTTACCGCAGCTGCTGGAAGCGGCGTAGCCTACACAAGTGCGTGGTGGCCCGGCGTGCGCTTATTTGCCCGAGGAAAGAGGTGCCGGTGTTTGAAGCGCCGAGTCTGGTATTCGCTGCTGCAGGACTCGCGGTTTTCGCCGCGGCACTGTTGCCACGCCTGCTGATGCGGGCTCCGGTGTCGATGCCCATGATGTTTCTTGCCGCGGGTTTCGTGGTGTTCTCCTTCGCGGACGACCTGCCGGATCCGGATCCGATCGAGTACAGCGACGTCACCGTCCACCTCAGCGAGGTCTGCGTGATCATCTCCCTCATGGGTGCGGGTCTGGCGTTGGACCGGAGGGTGGGGTGGAAGCGCTGGGCCACCACTTGGCGGTTGCTCGGGATCGCGATGCCGCTGTGCCTGATCGTTTTCACGCTGCTCGGGATGTGGGTACTGGGCCTTGGGCTGGCCGCAGCAATCCTTGTGGCGGCGGCACTGGCGCCTACGGACCCGGTGCTGGCATCGGAAGTGCAGGTCGGCGAGCCTTCCGAAACGGAGGAGGAGCTTGAGTTCGAGGATGAGGTGCGGTTCGGCCTGACTTCCGAGGCCGGCCTCAACGACGGGCTTGCTTTCCCCTTTGTCTATCTTGCGATCGCCATGAGCATGGTGGGTACTGCGCCTTCGGCATGGTTCCCCGAGTTCATTGTCCTGGACGTGGTGTGGCGGATCGGAATCGGGTGCCTGCTCGGATTCGGCGTCGGCAAGCTGCTGAGCCGGATCTTCTTCCGGTCCCGGATCGAGAGCGCGCGGATGGCCAGCCACTCCGAGGGATTCGTTGCCCTGGCAGCCACCTTCCTCACCTACGGGGTCACCGAGATGGTTGAGGGGTACGGGTTCATCGCCGTCTTTGTCTGCGCCGTCACGATCCGCTCAGACGAGCAGACCCACGGGTTCCACGGGGTGCTGCACAGCTATATCGAGCAGCTTGAGCGGCTGCTCACCGTGGTGGTGCTCGTGCTCCTGGGCGGGGCAGTGGCAAGGGGGCTGCTGGCGGGTGTCACCCTCGGCGAGATGCTCGTGGCTCTTGCCTTTCTTCTCCTGGTGCGGCCCATCGCGGCCTGGATCAGCCTCAGCAGGGGCAGCACCGGGCCGTGGGAGCGCGGCGTCATCTCCTTCTTCGGCGTCCGCGGCATCGGTTCCATCTACTACCTCAGCTACGCACTGTCCGAGGGAGAGTTCGCCGCCGAGGAGGCAACCCTGTGGCGCATTGTCGGCCTCGTCATCGTGATGTCGATCCTCCTGCACGGGATTACCGCCGCACCGACGATCAACGCCTTGGATCGGGCGCGGAAACGCAAGGCGCTGCGGGATTCCGGCACCGAGGACGCAGCCTCCAAAACGGCCATCTGAGGGTTCAGAGCGGCGTGACGTATGCGCCGGCGATGCCGCCGTCCACCATAAACTGGCTTGCCGTAATGAAGGATGAATCATCCGAGGCGAGGAAGGCGACGGCTGCGGCTATCTCTGTCCGGGCTCGATTTGGCAGCTCCCACCGGGGCCATCTCGGATCTGCGCGACAGCGTCGACGGGCCAGAAGACATTGATCAGCCCATCGTCCTCAATGACACCGCGAACCTGGTACCCACTGACGCCAACGCACTCGTTTTCAGCCGCACCCCGGGTCAGGTCCTGAACATTGTTTATCTGAGCCCGGAGCCCGTGCGCTCCGGTGGGTTCTTCCCCAACGGTGTTAACGGTGCCCTCAACGGCAGCGGAACCCTTGCCCCTGCACCAGCCTTCCCCTCCGGTGCACCCGATACGGGAATCGAAGGCTCAAACGCGGGCCAGTCCAGTCAGGCAGACCTGGGATTGATCGGTCTTGGCGGTGGAGCGGCCCTCGCCCGCCGGAGGCGGCCCTGGCCGCCCAACACAAAATGGGTAAGAAGGACGCCGCGGGAAAAACCCCGGCAGCCTCGGAGTAACCCCCGGTAGCGGACGTGAAGGAATGGGAGTTGGAGCTGCCCGCATAAGGCTGTACGTCGACGGGTAGGCTGGGCGGAGATCGTCCAGGCTGCCGTGCTCAACAAGCGTGGATCACCACGCCAGTATCACACTGATTTTTCAGCATGACGGCAACCGGAATGGATTTACTGAAAGGACACCAAAAGAATGACTGTCACAGACCAGCTGATCGAAAACGCTCAAAGCTACGCCGAATCATTCAATAACGCTGACCTGCCGATGCCGCCGGCACGTAACGTAGCCATCGTGACGTGCATGGATGCGCGGCTGAATCCCTACGGTTTGCTGGGCCTCAACGAGGGCGACGCCCACGTGATCCGCAATGCAGGCGGCGTCATCACCGAGGACGGGATTCGTTCGTTGGCTATCAGCCAGCGCCTCCTTGGTACGAACGAAATCATCTTGATACACCACACCGACTGCGGCATGCTCACCTTCACCGACGATGACTTCAAAGCACAAATCGAAGCCGATACAGGCCTTCGGCCCGGATGGGCGCCGGAATCCTTCAAGGACCCTGCCGAAGACGTCAAACAATCCCTCGCCCGAATCACAGCCAACCCCTTCATCGGACACAAAGAAAACATCCGCGGCTTCGTCTACTCCGTGGCCGACGGCACACTCACCGAAATCAACTGACAACCACGGGCAGCCCGGGTCGAGCACAGATCCCTAAGCTCTTACCGGGAGCTGCCAGAGTCGGCTATGGCGAAGATCAAATGAGTTTCGATCAGGGACACGATGAGTGACGAGGCCGGTTGGCAGGGATTTGGCAGGGTTCTGACTGGCTCCGGCCGTAATTAGATGATGGTGATATGGAGGAGGAGATATGAGAGCACTCACATGGCAGGGTAAGCGTTCGGTCAGTGTGGAGACTGTTCCGGACCCGGAAATCGAGGAGGCGACGGACGCAATCATCCGGGTCACGTCCACCGCGATCTGTGGTTCGGATCTGCACCTGTATGAAGTGTTGGGTCCTTTCATGGACAAGGGTGACATCATCGGCCATGAACCGATGGGCATCGTTGAACAGGTCGGCTCCCAGGTGAGGAACCTCAGTGCAGGTGACCGCGTCGTCGTGCCGTTCAATGTCTCTTGTGGGCACTGCTTCATGTGCGGGCTGGGATTGCAGTCCCAATGTGAAACGACCCAGGTCAGGGAGTACGGCAGCGGTGCAGGGTTTTTGGGGTACTCGCGGCTGTATGGGTCTATCCCCGGTGCTCAGGCGGAGTACCTGCGGGTCCAGCACGCTGATTTCGGGGCAATCAAGGTGCCGGTGGAGGGCCCCGACGAAAAGTATCTATATCTGTCCGATATTCTTCCCACGGCGTGGCAGGGGGTGAAGTACGCCAATGTACCTGAGGGCGGTAGCCTCGCTGTTTTCGGCCTCGGCCCGGTGGGTCAGTTTGCGGCCCGGATCGGAACATATCTGGGTTATCAGGTGACAGGCGTCGACCCTGTACCCGAGCGCCGTGCGATGGCTGAGCGTTATGGGGTCCAGACTTTGGGCCTTGATGATGGTTTGGCCGATGAGTTGCGGGAGAAGACGAACGGGCGCGGACCCGATGCGGTTGTTGAGGCAGTGGGTATGGAAGCCCATGGCTCGCCCGCGGCCGGGTTCGCCCAGGCCGCCGTAGGGATGCTGCCGGGCGCCGTGGCCCGCAAGGCCCTGGCGAAAGCCGGTGTTGATCGTCTATCCGCCCTCCATTCCGCTATCGACGTTGTCCGCCGCGGTGGAACGATTTCCATCAGCGGTGTCTATGGGGGCCAGGCGGATCCGATGCCGATGCTGACCATGTTCGATAAGCAGATCCAGATGCGGATGGGTCAGTGCAATGTGCGGCATTGGACTGATGAGTTGATGCCGCTGGTCGAAGACAGTTCAGATCCGCTTGGGGTGATGGACCTGGCGACACACCAGGTCCCACTGGAGCAAGCGCCGCAGTACTACGAGAAGTTCCAAAAGAAGGAAGACGGCTGCATCAAGGTCATACTCAAACCCTGACGCCCTCCGCCCCGGCTCAACCGGCCGGGGGCAGCCCAGGTTGTTTGACCGGCTTAATCCCAGTCTTCGTTCTCTCCGCTCTGCGGGGGCCAGCGGCGGAAGTCCATCGAGAGGTACAAGGCCATTGCTGCGGCGTTGGCACTGTCCACGGTGACGGCGATAGTGCTTCGACCCATGGCATGCAGGGCGTTCATGGCCGAGTGCAGCAGTTCCTGTGCCAGGCCCTTCCTTTGATGCTCCGGGTGAATGAAAAGCTCGGCAATAAACGCTGGCTGTTCCTTCTCATCACCGGAGGCCCCCTCGAGGACGACGATGGCGGCGGTTATTTGGCTATCGGTATCCTCGGCCAGCAGCGAGGCCATGGATATGGGGCGCTCGTGTCCGCCGTTGATCAGGCCATGCAACCGGCTGGATGCTTCGGCGGGACTCCACCCCTCGATGGCAGCCGGGACGTAGGCGTTGAAGTACAGTTCCGCCAGGGTGGGAACGTCGGCGGCATTGATGGGCCGCATAGCGACCTTCGGTTCTTTGTCCCGGCCCCCGGTAAGGGCCGCCAGTGTAATCGGGGTGCTCATTCAAACCCTGCTTTCGGCAGTTGCCGTACTCGTGAAGCGGATAGGCAAAGAACCAGGGCCGCCATCTAAAGCTGCCGGTCAGCGCAGCAGACCTATAGTCAACACGTTCGTGTTCCTCCAAGGCAAGCGATAAAGCAAGCGATGGGGGCAAACCCGCC
>NZ_KI914689.1:14384-17081 GCF_000520495.1 Arthrobacter sp. H14 | reverse complement strand
AGCCAATCAACGATGAAAACCCCGGGTTAGTGATTCAGCCTCCATCGTAAGCATGGAAGGCCACACGGTGATCACGGCGGCGCCAGGAGACGCGTGCACCGTCCACCATTACGGCCGACGGTTTAGCGGAGAAGCCGCCGGTCGGTTTCGCGGAATACCTCGTTCAGGTTGGTGAGGAACTCGGAGACACTTCTTCGTCCGGTCTGCTTGGCCATATGGGAAATGAACTCCTGTCTCATTGACGGATGAAGGGTCTTGTCTTCGAGCTTGAGTGTGGGCCCGTCCGAGGACAAATCCAGGGTGTAAGGCGTATCGCCGCCGACGAGGTCGCCTGTCCGGTCCGGCCGGTTGAACTCGCCAAAGGCGCCCGCGTGCTACTTGAATGATTAGGCAACGTAGAAGTCGACGAGGGCATCGCACGTCCTCGGTCGTTGCACCATGCAGGCTCCGCTGCATGGTGCTGGCTGGGCAATTAGGACGCACGTCCCTCACACATACAGACCCCTATAGCCGTGGGGTGCAGAAGGAGATGTTCTTGTCCCGTTGCACGAAGCATGCTTGGATTGTGCGCATGGCGCAACTCCCCAGCACTGCAGTCGAGTTCGCGGCCGGAAGGGGACACCCAGACTACCCGCTACTCTCCAATACGAACTCACCAAACGCGCGAATCCCTTGCATGGACTTCAGCACGTGGCTGCAACACCAACTGAGAAGTGGCGATGAGGAAGCCATAATGAGCTACATACTCCAGATCGTAGAAGCGAACCCAGGAGTAGGTTTAGCCATCGAGGCTGAGTCCCCTCGCGGCGAGTCGAAAGAGATCCGTTCGATCCGATCCGGCAAACTCCCCGCGTCCAGTCCCTGGTGGGCAGAGAGTTGGATTGAGAAGATTCGCGCGGTGTTAGGGGCACCGCTCGCGGGTTTGGCGGGCCTAGGGACGGTGGCCAGCCTCGAACTGCGCACCGCATTGGTGATCTTGACACCCCTCGGGCCCGTCGATGAGTTTGCGCTTCTTCCCCGGTCAGATCCATACCTAGCTGCCGCCATGTCTCCCCACGACGTGAAATTGACCGATCCACGTTTCGTGGTCGACCGCGCGAACGAGTACCTACGTCGAATGCAAGGACCTACCGGAGCGCCAGCGTGGGAAGACATCAGTCCATTGACAGTGAACGATGTTACCCCTCCCGTCCTCGACCCCGCCATGGCTCGTCGCCTCGCCAACCTGCCCATGGGGTCGCGCGCACACCTTGCTGACCTTGCACGCAGGGCTTTTTTGCGTGGCCCTGCTGCGGCATCAAATTTCGCCGCCTTCTATGAAACGCGATGTCGCGGATACGATCCCGCCACGGGACTAAAGATCCTCCGCCAGGAGGGCCTAGTGAAAGTCGTAACCGATTCCGGGATTGTTAGGAACGTCGTTGCAATGGGGCGGTTGAAGCCGGACTTGCAAGAGATGCTGGACGGGGCCGGCATCAAGTACCCCAAGTCCGCTCCGAAGAGGCGGCTCGTCGAATTGCTTGAAATCCACGCCTCTCACCGGATCGATAGCCTCGTTGAAGAGCAGGGTGACGGAGTTCACGAACCCACTGATGCTGGACGCGCCATTGCAGACTGGCTGCTCGCACGCGCGACAGTCACGAGCCGCGTGTGGGCAGCATGGATGGCGGCCTACCTTGCCCCCGCACTTGAGATGCGAAGGGATTGATGGCCCTCGTGGATCCAAGTTTGGAGCCCAAATAGAAGTCATACGGACAGCCGTTCCCCCGGCTCGAGCAGGCGCGCTGCACCGTTCAATTTGAGCTGGCCCATCAGGGCCGCCTGGTCGTCGAGGGAAAGCTCCTCGAATGCGTCTGCACGGCGTCTCACATCCGTCAGGACCTCAGGCATCTCCGGCCACTCACCGTTGTAGCGGTCGACTCTGCGCTGCCAGGTTCCGATCTCCCTGCTTACCGCTTCACGGCACAGATCGCCTGCCGCGCTGACGGCTGCCGTGTCCAGAGGTGATGTTTCGGTCAAGGTGATGCCACCGGCTTCTGAGTGCTGCTGCGCAGCGAACTGTCCGCCGGAGGGAACGCCGCGGGAGACCCGGTTCGGGCGTGCTGAATTGTCCATATCCATCTGTGTGCGGCCATAGCATCCACAAGGCAGGATCATGCTTGGCCGGGGCGAGCTACCGGCGGCCGCGGCGGGAAGATCAGCGCGCGTCCGGGACGTGACGATTGATCCAGACGATCAGCCACTGCTCCAGGTCCTCGGCGGCCCAGTCCGGGGCGCGCACCAGCAGCATGTCACGGTCCTCACGGTGGGCCGAGTTGACGCCGGGCTGCTTCTTTAGCTCTTTGACCATCCGGTCCATCAGGCGTGAGTGCTCGTGGGCCAGGTCATCGCGGAGGCCTACGTCGTACTCCTCGCCGTCGTCCGAATCGACCTCAATGAGCGGCTCGTCCACCTCGGGTACCGGCTCGGCCTCCTCCCTGCTCAGCGCGGTGATGACGCGGGATGCGAAGGCAGTGATCCTATCCTCGCCCAACGGGTCCAGGCCGCGCCGCTGCCGATTGGCGGTGACGGCGACCATGTTCGGAAGGTAGATCTGACCGTCGTCGTCGGTGGCCGGGCCGGCGAGTACCGGGTGGTGGTAGTACATGTAAGCCTTGATCCGGTGCTGGCCGGGCCGCCATGCCGCGTTCGGGGCTT
>NZ_KI914689.1:0-14284 GCF_000520495.1 Arthrobacter sp. H14 | reverse complement strand
CCGCGTTCGGGGCTTGCGTCGTGACGACCTCACCCAGGTAGGAGACCACCCCGTCCAGCAGGAAGACGACTTCGTCCGGGGTCCTGCGGCGCAGATCCCAGGCGTGCCTGGCCCATGACGGCCAGTGCCGCGGCGCCGGTGCATCCGGGTCGGTGGGAAACTCGTGGTCCTTCAGGGGCGTGATCCGGGTTTCGACCCACCGCCACAGCGGCGTCAATGATTCCGGTGTGCCATCAAGCAAGGTGTCCGGATCCAGTCCGTCCGCAGTCATCTCATCCCGCAGCCGCTGCAGTGCCAATGGGCGTTCGGCGAGGTACTCCTCCAAGGCGGCGGTGGCCTGGCGCGGGGTCATGGACCGGTATCCCTTTGGCTTCACGAGTCGCACTTTACACGGGAGAACCAAGGGTCCTGGGAAGCGATTCTCCAAGGACGGTGGGAGACATGTTTAGACGTCGCGCCGTTCCAGAAGCGCAAGTGCGGGAATCAGTGCTGCTCCCGCCCAGGCGGCCAGAACGAGCCCACCCTGCAGCTGCGTGAGTGACTCCTTGGCGGTCTCGACGGAGACCAGCTGGGTGCCGGCATTCGATGGCAGGAATTCGCTCATGGTCTGGACGATTTCGGTGCCGCTGAAGATGGCCGCCGTGATCGGAAGGACCATGAGCATGCCGAGGGTGGTGACGATGCCGCCGGCACTGTTGCGGACCAGCGCTCCGACACCGAGGGCCAGGATGGAGATCAGGGCGAGGAACGTGCCGGTGTTCAAAATGCTCGCCACGATGCCGTCGGTGCTCAGCGGGAAGTCTGCGTCGAACCCGGCCAGGAGTGGTTGCGACAGAACAGCGGAGGCCAGCGCCGCGGTCGAACCGACGACGAATGCCACCACGGACATGACGAGGACTTTGGCGAGCAGGACATGGCTTCGCCGGGGTGCCGCGGTCATGGTTGTGGAGATCATGCCGGTGCCGTATTCGCTGCCGATGTGCACGACCGCCAGGGATGCGAAGAGCAGCTGACCGATCATGATGCCGGACGCTGGTACGTCAAGGGCCATAGGCTGCGTCTGACCCAGGCCCATGTTCGATTCGGCGGCCATGTAGCCGATCGCCCAGGCGTTGAGCAGGCCGATGCCGACCATGCCCGCGAAGGTGACGGGAAGCAGCACGAGCGTGGAGCGCAGGGAGATGAGTTTGATCCACTCGGAGTGGACGATGCGGACAAAGTTGAGCCGCGGTGACCGGGCTTTCCGCTGTGTCGGCGCCTGTGCCGGATGGGTCTGGGTGGCTGCGTGTGCGCCCATGATCAATGTCCTTCCGCGGCTACGAGGCCGCCGGAGTGGTATTCGGTGTCGTTGCTGGTCAGATCCATGTACGCCTCTTCGAGCGAGAGGCGGACCGGTGCCAATTCGTAAAGCAGGACGCCGCCCTCCCGGGCCGTCACGGCGATCTGCCGTGCATCCGGCCCGGTCACCTCCAGCAACTGCGGTTCAATGGTGCGAATGGCGGCACCTCCCAACTCCAGGTCGCGAATGAGCTGCTCCGGCTGGTCGGCGCGGACCCGTGTCCGGGCGGAACCGGCGTCGTCGAGCAGCTCGCTGATGGGCGCGTCGGCGATGATCCGGCCGCGCCCGATGACGATGAGATGGTCGGCGGTCTGGGCCATTTCGCTCATCAGGTGCGAGGACAGGAACACGGCACGTCCTTCGGCGGCGAGGCTGCGCGCCAGGTGCCGGACCCATTGGACGCCTTCGGGGTCGAGTCCGTTGACGGGTTCGTCGAAGATGACGGTGGCAGGATCACCCAGCAGTGCGGCGGCAATGCCGAGTCGCTGGCCCATGCCGAGGGAGAATCCGCCCACCCGTTTGCGGGCAACGGAGTCGAGGCCGGTCAACGCCAGGACCTCTTTCACCCGACTGGCCGGGATGCCGTGGGTCGCCGCCAGGGCCCGCAGATGACTGTGTGCGCTCCGGCCCTTGTGCACTGCCTTGGCATCCAGCAGCGCGCCGACCTCGGTCAGCGGGGCGGCATGTTGCCGGTATGGTTTCCCGTTGACGTGCACCGTTCCCGCGGTGGGCCGGTCCAGGCCGACGATCATGCGCATCGTGGTCGACTTTCCCGCCCCATTGGGGCCAAGAAACCCCGTGACTTGACCGGGACGGACGGTAAAACTGATTCCGTCGACGGCCGTCTTGGATCCGTAGCGTTTTGTCAGGCCGGTGGCCTCGATCATGGGGGCGTCCTTTTGATTCGATCCTTGGCGCGGTGCTGCGCCACGGTGACTTCTATGCGCCGGACACCACCACGGGTGATGTGGGCCAGCAGGAACGATGACCGAATCCGGTCCCTCCGTACACATGACCGATATGGGAAACACGAGCTTCACCACAGAGCATTCGCCCGGCTACCCGGTCTCTGTCACGGTCGCCCGGGCACTGGCAAAATCCGTCCGTCAGGACCGGGCGGCGAAGCAGACCTGGAAGGCCATCTCCGAGAAGATGTCCATCACCCGGGTGGAAGCGATGCAGCTCGCGTACAACCTCGACGACGTCGTTGAGCGCATCAAAGCCGCCCGAGCCGCGGCCTGATTTCATTCCGCAGATCCTTAGACTGGTGACCATGTTTCCACTGCATACGCCTCCCCCATCTGACCCCGAGTGGTGGGAAATAGTCGGCCAGTTCCAACCGCTGGCAACACTGCTGGCGGCCATCATTGCGGGCCTCATCGCCTGGCGTGCCCTCCGGCAAAGGTCTGTCGCCGACCGCAGGTCCGAGTGGTGGTCGCGGGCGCAATGGTCGCTGGACGCCTCGCTGTCGGATGAAGACGACCGGCAGGAGATGGGAATCAAGGTCCTGCAGGTGCTTGCCGACAGTAAGATGGCCAGCAAGGAAGAACTCGACATCTTCAACGCCGCCTGGATTGACCCGTTGGATCGTTATCAGCGCAAGGTTGAGGTCTCCCCGGGCGAAGAGGATAATGAGAGCACGAACGGCGAAAAGGAGGATAACGATGAGCACAACGATGCCACCGGCGAAACCACGTAACCGGAAGCACGCCCGCCACGCTCAGCTATCCACCGAACAGACCCGCCGTTCAGAGCTTCGGGTCGAAATAGAGGCGGCCAAGCTGCGTGTCATCCTCGACCGCAGGCTGGGCCGGGAAACGCCTCAGTGGGTCAAGGACCTCGCCAAGAAAACTGCCTGATGCCTCAGCGGTGAGCGATACTTTAGCGGCCGTACACATAGTCCTCAGAGGTTGACGTCAACGTCACTCCGTGCGTTTTAGTTTCGTGATTTCATCGGGCGTGCGGAGAGCGAAGGTCGCACCCGGGGAGGCTACTTTTCTCCTCCCTGCTATGGGGGCTTCCTGCGAATGCTTCACAAAGGTCCGGACTGCCAGTGCATTTTATCTATTGTCAGATAAACTAATAACTGATGAGAACCAGTTTATTCTTTGATGCCGAGGCAGTGCGAAATGCTATTCGAAATTCGCCAAGCCAAAAAGTATCTCTGGAGAGATTAGGGCAAAGCCCCGTTATTGATAACTATAGGCGGCTTCAGGAAGCGTGTGTTAGATACAGTCTTCCCGTCCCTGGCCGAGCAAAAAAGCAGCGCAAAAACGAGGCCAAGCCCCAACGGATAAGCAAGTTTGCGGTTGAGAGTAATGTTCGGGAAGCCGTGAAAGGCGTTAGATCATTCAACCAAGCTTGCATCCGTCTCGGTGTAGCGGCCACTGGTAAGAACTACCAGTACCTGGCCGAAGCCTGTATTCGCTTTGGAATACAGCAACCCCCGCACCGGTCAAACCGCGTGTTTGTGCCATCCTCCGTCGAGAATAATCGGCCATTTAGCGAAATCCCTCTGGATGAGGTTCGTGTAGCAGCGGTGACTGCAAGATCCCAGGCGGGAGCACTTTTTATGCTCCTGCTAACTCCATCACTGAAGAATTACCAAAACCTCCGTTCAGTATGCGCTAAGCACGGATTCAAGGTCCCTCCTTCATATGCTGGCAAGGGCTACCTTGGGATGCCGAACGAAGAGTTCTTCGTGGCAGGTGTAAAAAGGAACACCTCGGACATGAAGAAGAAAATAATCCGTGACAATCTGATTCCGCATGAAAACTGCTTCGGATGTCGGATACCCGCGGAATGGAATGGCAAACCTTTGTCCTTCCACCTGGATCACATAAGTGGAGATACTTCCGACAACCGGTTGTCCAACCTGCGATTCCTGTGTCCTAATTGTCATTCTCAAACGGCGACGTACTGCCGCCCTAAGTCTCAGCTCACGAGAGTAGAAGCAGAAATAATCGAGGGAATCCCCCTAACTGCTTGAACCCGTCGGAAGAGTCGAGCCTCTGAGCTACAAGGGCGTGTGCCGTCTTTCCGGCCGTCATGTGCCCCCAGCAGGGCTCGAACCTGCGTCCCCTGGTTAAAAGCCAGGTGCTAATGCCGTCTCAGCTATGGAGGCGTGGGACCGACCTCCGACAAACGTGGAAATCTCGTCCAAGTGTGCTGTGGTGAGTCCGTGGATGGTTTTCGGGCAGATCCGCAGCGCGCGGTTCCCCATGCCTCGCAGCCATTTCAACGCCGACGGGTCGAAGTCGATGTCGTCGTCGATCCAGATGAACCGGTCCGGTGAGGTGGCTTCGACGTCTTTTTTGATCCGGTCGAGCTTCCACCAGTCCCAGAAGGCGTCATACTCAACCCCGGTGATTACTTGCCACTGCCCTGCATCGAGGCCGATCGCTGGTGCAAGTTGCAGCGGTGCTTCATGCTCCCAGCTGGTCAACCATTTCCAGATAACTCCGGACATGGCGGCCAGCTCGTTGATTGCGGCGACCAGTTCGCGCGACCACTGTCCGGGATAAGCGCCCGGGATCGTCATGGGCAGCCACTCCCCCGTCCATCCCGTCGCGGCTGCAGGCGATTTGGAGTTGTAGGCATTGAAGATGCCGTCGACGTCGCAGTACACGTTGATCATGACGGCTCCTTCCAGATGCCTCGGTGTTGTGGTGTCTATGAGTTTCATTCCTCGATGTGTACGGCCTTCAGGATTTGCTCCCTCGGCCTGGTAAATCCAGTAATGCGTGGGCCGGGCCAGACTCGAACTGACATTGCCGAAGCGGACGATTTACAGTCGCCTTGGGATGACCTCTCCCCTCCGACCCAGATGCACGCCGCCGTCAAAGCTGCTGCCAGTTTGGCGTCCGGCAGCCCGGTGGGTGCGTTTAGTGCGTCACTATTGAGTTCTCAATGATCATCCGCATCGGGTGCGGGTTGTTTTGCGCAGGGAGGACAGGATTCGAACCTGCGGCCTCCGGATTTGGAGTCCGGTGCACTCTCCAGTTGTGCTACCTCCCCTGAGTACACTTCTTTATGCTGCGACCCTCTCTCTAGCTCGTTTGGCTGACTCGTTGCTAGATCTGTTCTTGCAATTTCGACAGTTCCTTCGCCCCGACTTTTCAATGATGAGATTGCCTCCCGACATTGGATGGCCGCGCAGACACCGCGACTTCAAGAAGCGGCGCTGACGTTGCTTATTTTCGAGTGGAGTGACGATCTCGATGTGATCAGGATTCACGCAGTGCCTCCTGTAGCAGAGGTGGTCTGCCTCCATACCGTCCGGAATTCGGATACCCAACAACTGAAAGACGACCCGGTGGGCCATCAGTGAGCGCCCTTCCCTCCCGCCTTCACCGATGACTCCGTAACCATCTTTATTCTTGGCCCCTGTCCAATCCCAACAATCACCGGTAGCATCTACTTTTTCCCAAAACCGGGCACCTAGCGGCCTTCTGCGCGTCACCTTTCCCCCGCTCGTTACATGGACGTCTCCTTCCTTATGTGTGCGGATGGGGAAGTCATCGTCGCCACCGCCGCTCTGGCCAACTGAGCTACCTCCCTTTAGCCCGGATGTCCGGGCGGTGGGCGTCTCCTCGTTTGAGGACAAAAAGAGAGACCGCCTCGGGGCTGGACTTACCCGAGACGGCCTCTGAACGACTCCCTTGGAGTCAACGTTTAGACGCTGCTTCGGTGCCTGCTATAGCCAAACCACTTATTGGCGGGCTGATGAAAGGCCGCTTTGGTGGTGGGCGTCGCGGTGGCGGTGGCGGGCAGGACGGATTGCAGGCTTGTGGCCTGGGCGCTGTGCGTGGATGCTGTGCGCATGATCCGTCCTTCCTGTCCGTTTCGGTCGAGCTCTTGGTACGAGCGTAAGTGAGAGAACATTGTTTTGAACAGTTGCTTCTCTCGTCCGGCTTTTACCCCGCAATTGCTATGTGTGCGGCATCCGGGAAAAGCTTCTTCAGCGGTTCGGGTCGCGCCTTCCGGCTCTGATGGCGAAAGCGTCCAGTGCCTCCACGATGTCCGGGGCCACCCAGACCTTGCTGCCTTTGACGCTGCCGGCCGGTTTCAGGATCTCCAGTTCCACCAGGCGTTCGACGGTGCGGTAGGCAGTGGCCGTCGACACCCCTGTCTCCGCGGCAACCATGTCGGCCGTGACTGCCGGTTCCCGCACCAGCAGCGATACGGCGTGCCGGACCGATTGTGGCGGGTTGGTGGCAAAGCGGGCGTAATAGGACGATTCGGCGGCGCGGATGTCTTCGGCCAGCTGCCGTCCGTTGTCGATGGCGTCGAATGAGGATTCGGCGAACCGCCGGACGATCGGCTCGATGACGCCCTCCCGGTAGCGGCCCAGCGCGTCAAAGTAGCTGCGGGTGTCGGTCAGCAGCCCGGATGAGATGGGGATGGTGACTTTCTCCGTCACGCCCTTGTTGCGCAGCAGTGCCCCGACGATGGCCCGGCCAGTGCGTCCGTTGCCGTCCGTGAAGGGGTGGATTGTTTCGAACTGGGCGTGGGCGATGGCCGCCTGCGTTAGGGCGGGTATGTCGTCCCGGCGCATGAACCTGGCCAGGTCATCCAGGGCAGCAGGCACGTGTTCGTGGTGGGGCGGCACGAATTCGGCGCCGTGCGGAGAGTTGGCGATCCCCCGGATCCACACCTGTTCAGTCCGGAACCGGCCCGCCATGTGCGGTTCCGATTCGCGCATCAGCGCCACGTGCATGGCGGCGATATTGTCCACGCTCATGTCCTCGGACAGCTCGATGGCCGCCCGCATGGCCAGCACGTTGGAGGCGATCATGCGTGCGTTTTTACTCGAGGTGTCCCCCAGCTGTGCCAGTGCAATCCGGCGTGCGCCGGAGGTGAGGTTCTCGATCTCGGAGCTGGAGGCGGATTCGCTGCGCAGCAGCAGCGCCGCAAAGGGCGCCGCATCGTCGCCCAGATCGCGGTCGAACCGGACCATGTCGAGTGTGGCGGATTCGGTCAAGGCCTGCGTTCTGCTGTCGGTGACAGGGTCACAGTCCGCGATGGCCGGAGTCACGGCCGCCTTATAGGGTCCGCGTGACAGCAGCCGCTTGCGCCGGGACAATGAGCGGTCCGCCTCCCCGGAGTTCCACGGCCGCTCCTCGTAGGTGATGGACGGCCAGGACTTGGTTGAGGGCAGGCTCAGTCCGCTCTCTGTGTGGGTTCGATGGCTGAACCGCCCGCCTTCCGGCACGCCGCCGGGCACCCGGTTCGTGGAGGTCATGGCGGTTCCTTCCAAATGAGAATCTGACAGCTCTATTTTCTCATAATGAACACGAAATGAGAATATGGAGCCGCTCCGTTCTCAGTTGCCCGCTGTTCTGAGAGTTTGGGCGGGGGCGTTTCTCATGATGTATTCGAGTTGCCGGCGGGACGCTTCCTCATCGTGGAAGTATTGTCCGTTCCGCGGCTCCTCCAGGAATTCGGCACGCGCCAGGCCAGAATGCCGTGCGATTTCATCCCTGTCCCCGGGGCCCACTGGTTCCTCGAGCCGGGAGCAGTAGTCCAGGAGGTTGCTGCGCAAGGGTACTTCGTGGATGTATCCGGCGGCTTCCTCGAAAGACTGCTGTGTCATATCGACCGTGTATGACGGGAACTCCATCAGTCCGTCCTCGTCCTCCACAGCCTTGCCGTAGCGTTGGCGCAGGTAGGGTTCGCAGCTGCCGTCGGATTGCCGGCGGGACTCCTTCCATGCCTCGAAGGCAATCCTGTAGGTTCACGCTTTGATGTGCCGGTCGTTCAGCCTGTCGGTCCAGGCCAGGGACGGTATCGCGTCGGTGGCGTCGCCGATGTGGGTGATCTCGGATTCGCGGATCGAATGCACGCGTCCGTCGCCGTTCCAGCGGGTGTATTCAAGGCGTGCCTGGTTGCGGTATCCCCGGCCCTCGGTGGCGCGCCGGATAACCTTGACGGCCCCGGCCTGGTCGTCGCCCTCCTCATGCAGCAGCACCCAGCGGTCCAGTGATTCTTCCGGAGCCTCCAGTACCCTGTCGATGGCTTCCGCTGGCCGGGCGTTGGTTTCGATTCCCATGAATTTGCGGACCCGGCGGTTGAAGTCGGCTGAGCCCTTGAACTGCTCGGTGTAGTTTTCGCAGTAATCGTCGTCGCCCTCGTAGACCTCACCGAGTGAACGGACGTCCTTATGCCGGTCCAGCGGGCCGGGAACCGGAGCGGCTTCCGCCTCCAGGTTCAGCGCCGGCTCGGGGTGTTCCTGCACGGCGAAGCGTCCGCCGGCGGGGATGCCTTTGAGCTCGCGGTGGTGGGGCCTCATTCGGCCGGGTATCCGTATCCGTAGCTGCAGCCGTCGGCGGTGGCCGAAACGGTGCAGTCCCCGCACCAGCGGTCGTACAGGTTCTTGGGGCAGTTGCAGTCAGGGCAGGCGGAGTCGGCGCAGACGCCGCAGAGCATCCCGTCGAGTGCGTCCTGGCCGCATTCGGCGCAGTAGCCTGTGCATTCGGGGGCAGGTGCCGCCTTCAGGGTGATGAGGGATTCGGAGTGCTGGGTGGCGGCGAACTGGCCGCCGACACGGGTTCCGCGGGGCTGACGTGCAATGGTTTGGATGCTCATGCCCATTTGTGTGCGGCGCACCACCCTCGGCGACGGGAATGTCCAAGACGAGGCACACGTGATGGAGGAAGCTTGGTCCATGACCACTATGACTATGAGCAGGACCATCACCGAGCCGTCATATCTCCGTGTCCGGATGAGCCCGGCGGCAAAACCCACCGCTGATGACATGGAGTCGATGATTGACGCAATTTTCGACCAGGTGGCATTGGGCATAGCCCTCTACCATCCAGGGGTAGAAGTGCACGCTGCGTCAACGCTGCTGGCCGACACAGATTCCACGGTCACAGAGGATGTCCTCGGGGCCACCCTCCGCCACGAATCACTGGATGACGAAACCGTGATCCCCTTGTATCACTTGGTCCCGCAACTGAGATTCAGACAAATACAGGTGGTGCATGTCAGTTATGCCAGCCCACTTGAAATTCTGATCTCCCTGCTGGAGATAAGCGCAGCGACGGCTACCGCGGCCGCAGCATTCGTCGACTTGCTGCGCGAATCCAGCGGCGTATCACCGAAAGACGGCCTTCCTTGTCAGCTACCCGACTGGAAATATCAAGCCGCTACGCCCCCGAGCTATCGATCCGTGAAGCTGAACTTCTAAATCAGCAAAACGCATACACTACGGCCATTCTTGAAGAGAATCTGCGGCAGGAGAGACTTGTGACTGCCAGCCTACATCTCCTGCTTATGAAAGACATACAAGCCTCCATGCGCGACAATCATCGACATACATCCCCAAGCGGGGCTTGGTCTGAAGAAGAGTTGATGCCCCTTACGGATAACCTGCGGCTCATGAAGTCAGCTGAAATATCCAGCCTACTTGGCATCAGCGTTGATGTCGTCGACGAGGCTGGTAACCAAGAGCAGCCCACCCGCTAGCTTCCGCCCCGTTCGTGACGTTTCTGCACGCCCTTGTATGGCCACTCTTTGGCCCGGGGTCCGCGGTCTTGCAGCCTCTCGAATTCGAAGCGCGTCCCGAACCAGCGGTTATCTATTCCGCGATGCTCCTCTTTGACGACAGTCCGGCCGTCTTCGGCGTATTCGGTGATGGCCGGCTTGCCATCGGCACTGTCCAGCAGTTGCCCCTTGCAATAACGCCATTCCTTTTCCAGGGTTCCGTCCGGACGCCATTTGCGGAAGGCCGGCTCCCCGTCGTCTCCGTCAAAGGGGAATCCTCCGTAGTAGCGGCCCTGGAAGATCCGGTTCCCGTACTTGTCGAAATGCTGTTCGGCCGGCGTGCCGTCCTCCAGATCGTCTTCGCGTCCGTCCGGGAAATGCAGGTACTTGCGACCACCGTCGGCCATTTCGGTGCTCATCGCCGGAAACCCCGGAGCCGGGTCCTGGCGGTGTCCGGCCGTCATCCAGGTGGTGGCCACTCGCCCGTCGGTCGGTTCCCGCCAGTCGTCCTCGGCGACGGCGTGCGTGACGACGGAGGCCGGTTGGCCGTCCGGGGAATCCTGGGGAACGATGGATCCACGGTGGGCGGTGCGGTAGCCGCGGGTAATGACCGTTTTGCCGTCGATCCCGGTGTACCTCTTGGAGGGCGTGCCTCCGGAGCCGTCATGCAGGACCCCCTTGGTATAGAAGCTCTCCTCGGTACCGCGCGGCGTGTAGCTGATGATGGCGGCTGTGCCGTCCGGTGAGTCGTTTGGTTTGCGGTCCTCGAGCCGGACCTGGGCGGTCAGGTTGCCGTCGTCATCGATCTTGTCGACGTATCCTGCCTCCGGGGACCCCAGGACGTTCATGCCGTTGACCGGCACGGGCCCGGCAGTCGTCCCGTTGAGGTGGACCATTGGTTCGGCACGCAGTGCCCGGGCAAACTGCCCGCCGGCGGCTGAACCTTTGGGCTGTCGTGAGGTACTCGAAGTGGTCATGCCTGACTGTGTGCGGCGGGCCGCGATCAGGGAAGACAGCCAGTCACCTGCTGGCGTCGTGCTCCAGGTGTTCGTCAATCATATTCCGGATCTCGCGCAGCGCCTGGGGCGAAATGTCGGACAGTTGCCGGGCGGCGAAGTTTCTGACCTTGGCTTCGCGCATGCTTTTGAGCAGGTCAAGCTGGGCGTCGATGCGATCGGGAAGTTCGGCGTCCTCGCGCAGCAGGTACTGCTCGTCGACGTCAAAGTACCGGGCCAGGTTCGACAGCAGCGAGGCGTCTTTCACTACGGGGCCATTACCGGAGCGCATGTAGTGCCACCGTGCCCGGGACAGGGGTGTTCCCGCCGCCTGCATAGCATCCCGGACGTCCGGATACCGGTGCTGGCTTCCATCCTCCGTCACTGCGGTGTCCAGCCGCAGGTTCAGCCTCCTGGCCAGCGACTGGCTGTCCAGGGGCGGCCCTGCATTGTCATCCTGAAGCATGTGCGGGTTCCTCTTTTCTAGGCGGAGTGAAGGATTAGGTATAGGACGAACACGGCGATTCCGGTGACGATGCCGGAGACGGCCTGTGTTCCGGTGTGCTCCCTGAGCAGTACCCGTGACCACACCATGACCGGCACCAAAAGGAGCGCGAAAACGGAGACGGGGGCGAGGCTGGAGGCCAGCCAGAGCGCCAGCAGCGTCACCATGCCCACGTGGGCGGATGCGTTCGTCCAGGCACGTCCAAGCCCGAGTATCACGCTGCCGGCGATCAGGGTGATGGATGTCTGCATCAGCTCTGCCGGAGCCCCTGCCGCATGGGTGGCGAAGAGGCCGGCGGTGCCCACGGCTGCTGCGGCTCCATGCCGGAGTGCGCTACGGGTCCGATGCGGCCAGGTGGCAGGCAGCCGGCGCTCTTTGAACGCCCATCCGGTCAGGTAGGGCAGGATGAGGACGGTTGTGGCCGCCGTCAGGGTGGAGCGCGTGCCGGCTCCTCCGGCAACTGCCGCGCCGGTCAGCATCAGCGCGGCGCAGACGGCAGGGCCGAGGATGATGCTGGTAATCCGGGCGGGGATGACAGCCTGGATGGCCGGTTCAGCGAGCAGGGACGACATCAAGCTTCCCTTCCACTTCATCGACATAAGCCAGTTCCTCATCGGTCAGTGGCGAGGCCTCTCCTGCCATCAGCTGGGAATCCCGGATCTCCACGAGTAGGCGGTAGGTGAGCTCGCTGCCACTGATCGTATCGACGGGCAGGCTCTGCCGCTCCTTGGTGACCTCGCGCAGACGGTCCCAGATTGCGGCCATCTTCTCATTAGCCTGCCGGTGCCACGCATCGGTGCGGCGCTTGGTCACGCTTGCAGCGGCCGGCGGAATGATCAACCCGATCCCGATCAGCAGGATGGAAAGCGACTGGCAGGTCTCATACAGCGTCGCCGTGACGTCGCCGAGTGGAGCCAAGAAGTCGAAATGTTTACCCATCACGAAGATGATCTGGCTCAGGGCCGCGGTCATTGCGGCTGCGCACCCGGCGCCCAGGACGGTGAAACCCACCCGGAATGAGGCCCGCATTTGCGGAACATAGCGCAGGCACGCCAAACCTGTTTCGGCGGTGACCCAGGCGATGTACAGCATGGAAAGGCACGTGTACATGGCGACCGTGGTCTGGTCCCCGTAGGTCTCGTTGAAACTGGCGGCTGTCACTGGCAGGTCGCTCAGGAAGAACAGCACCGCGTGGGCAACCAGGGTGGCGGTAAGCGGCAGAATGGATGTGATCCGGTAGATGGAGCCTGCCTCGGGGGCGACCGAGTCGAGGATGGCCGAACGCAGGAACCATAGTCCACCAATGACCAGTATGTGGCTGATGAGGTTGGTCAGGTTTTGTCCGCCCAGCAGCGGATCGAGCCACGTGTAGACCGCATCGATGTTGATGCCCATGCCCACGCCCTCGACAACGGCGGCCATGAACACGGTGTCCGAGCCTTTGCGGATCAGCGGCCGCAGGCGGATGGCTGCCAGGATGAACAGGCCGATGACGACAATAGCGGTCATCCGAAGACCTCCCCGAATCTCTTGGGCTGACGCCGGGCCGAGGCAAAGATCCGGTTGGCGAGCATATCGGCGAGCAGTTCCGCTGTAGCCTCGATGTCGTCGTGCACGTCGGTGCGTTTCAGAGCCTTGACCACGCGGCCGGGATTCAGGTCAGGAAACAGGGTTGCGGCGTATTCCTCCGGGACCACTTCCTGTTCGTGCCGCAGCACCATATGGGAGAACTCGTGCAGAATAATTTGCTGGCGGTGCAGCTCTGAGGCTGCGTTGGTGTGAAAGACCAGGTCCAAGTCGTCGAGCCCGAACCACAAGCCGCAGAGGCTGGGGTCCTGGATGCCGTCCATGGGGCGGATGACTATGCTTCTGCCACGTTGGGTTTCTAGATGTTTCTGGATCGAAATCAAGGTCACAGGCTCGGTGAGGCTGAGGTGGGATACAGCTTCGGTGGCCCGCGACTTGACTGAGTCGTAGTCCATGCGTTCCTAAAGGTGAGAGTGAGCCTTCCCTGAGCCGGAAGGCCGGAAAACACTCTACCAGCAATTAGACATGTCTAATGCCATTGTTGGGACCAGCGCGGAACGGACCGTTCCAGACCAGTGATCTGCGGGAGCGGCTGTCTCCGACAGGTGCGAGCTGGCCGCCGGCAGCTAGGCCTTTGGGATGTCTGTACGGTCATGACTGTTTGTGTGCGTCCGGGCCTGCTTTGACGCGGTCACTAACAACAGGCGTAAGCCGCTTCAGTCCTCGTTATACCTTTCGGTGATGGCCTCTTCGAGCCGGTGCCGCTCTGAAGGCGAGGCGAAGGCGTCATAGCCTTCCGTCCAGGATGCCAGGTCTTCGGGATCGATCTTCTCGCCGTCGCCGAAGCTGTCGTACTGGACGAAGGTCAGGTTTCCGTCGTCGTCGAGATCGAGGCGGTCTTCGGGCATCCCGGGGATCGAGCTCCACCCCTTCGGGGCTTCCATACCCACCCGCTCGAGTGCGGCGTGGACTGCCGCTCCCTGTGATTCCGCCCGGCCCCTATTCTCGGATTCATAAAGCTCGGCGATGTTCGATTCCGCCGTCAGGGCGAACCGCATTTCGATGACGTTCCGGTCCGAGGAGAGCCCGGTGCCTCTGCCAAGGTTTTTGAGGTTGATCGTTTCGACCCCTGCAATGCCATGGACGTCGGCGCCGATATTGCGTTCCTTGCCTGGCTTGAGTGTGGTCAGATTTAGGGCCTGCTCGCGTGTGAGAGGCCGGGCAAGCCGAAGCCCTGTCTCAGCGTGGGCCTGCGCGGCGAACTGGCCTCCGGTGCGGGTTCCTTTGGGCTGACGTACGGCGTAGACGGTCATTTCTTCTCCTTGAGTGGGCTCGTTCCCGTGGCGGGAAGCCATACTGCGGCCTGCTGGAGGTCGACCGCACCATCGCTGTTGGTCATGCCTGTTTGTGTGCGGCCGAACGCTGAATGCG
>NZ_KI914688.1:6531-16910 GCF_000520495.1 Arthrobacter sp. H14 | reverse complement strand
GGTTTCCGGTCCGAAATAGTCGCTGTCCACCACGGTTCCGCGGACCGGACTTTCATCGACGACGCGAATTTGTTCCGGCCGCAGCATCAGCTGCACCGGCCCGTCGTCGGCCCTGTCCTTGACCGGTATTGCACCGAGGCAGCAGGTCGCCACCGTGCCGCGCAGCTCGGCATCGAGGATGACCGCATCGCCGAGAAATTCCGCCGTCTGCCGGTCCGCGGGGCGCGTGTACACCACAAATGGGCTGCCGGTCTGGGCGAGCTGCCCGGCCCGCATGACCGCTACCTGGTCGGCGAAGGAGAGCGCCTCGGCTTGATCGTGGGTGACCAGTACAGTGGTCACTTCGGCGTTTCGAAGGGTTGCGGCGACGGCCTTGCGGGTGGCCACGCGCAGCCCCGCGTCGAGCGAGCTGAACGGTTCATCCAGCAGCATCAGCTGGGGTTCTTTGGCTAGGGCTCGTGCCAGCGCGACCCGCTGTTGCTGACCGCCGGAGAGTTCATGGGGCTGACGGCGGGCGAAAGACGGTTCGAGCGAGACCATTTCCAGTAGTTCGTTCACTCGCTTCTGCACCATCCTTCCTCGGCCGCTGAGTCCGAAGGCGATGTTCCGCCCGACCGAGAGGTGTGGAAAGAGGGCGCCGTCCTGGGCCACGTAGCCCACATTGCGCCGATGGGCCGGAATGAGGCGGCCGCCGTCGGCCATGGGATTTCCGCCGATACTGATGCTGCCGGCGTCGGGAGCGGTGAATCCGGCGATCAGCCGCAGCAAAGTCGTTTTGCCGCTCCCGGAAGGGCCAACGATCGCCGTCGTCGTTTGCGCGTGCACCGTCAGGCTGACATCGGCCAGCACCATGGTCCGGTCAAACGATTTGGCGACATTGCTGATCTGCAGGTGATTCATCGTCCGGCGGCTTTCTGCGATTGCGTGTATAACAGGTAGGTCATCGGCAGCGAGAGCAGAATCATCAGCAGCGCATACGGCGCGGCGCCGGCGTAATCGATTTCTCCGCTCAGCGCCCAAAACCGGGTGGCCAGCGTCCAGGTGCCGCTGGGCGAGAGCAGCAAGGTGGCGGTCAATTCATTGACGACGCCGAGGAACACCAGTGCTGCTCCGCCGGCAGCCGCGGGAGCGCAGAGCCGCAGCGTCACCTTCAGAAACGCTGACAGCGGTGCCTTGCCAAGAACCCGGGCGGCTTCCTCCAATGCCGGCGGCGCCTGGGCGATTCCGGCCCGCAGGGGAATCAGGGCCCGCGGCAGAAAAAGCAGTACATAGGCGGCGACGACGACGGCGGCACTCTGGTAGATGGGCTGGGCGAAGCTGATGGTGACGGTGACCAGGGCGAGCGCGACCACAATGCCGGGCATGGAACTGGCCACGTAGTTGGTTCCCTCCAAGATGCGGGTCAAACGTCCCGGGTAACGGACGGCGGTCCAGGCGACAGGGAACGCGAGCGCCGTGGTGGCCGTCGCCCCAGCGAGCCCGTAACCGAGCGTTTGCACCAGGGCACCGGCCAGCGGACCGGCGGTCCAAATTTCGGCGCCGCCGGCGATGAGCCAGCGGGCAATATTGGCCAGCGGCACGCCCAGCGCCAGGGCGATGACCGCCGCCAGGGCGCACACGGCGGGCAGACGCCAGCGGCCCAGCGGTGCCGGAACGGGAGCGGCCGCAACCCCGCTGCCGAGCCGGGCGTAGTGTGCGGTGCCACGCCCGCTGGATTCGGCGAGCAACAAGAACAGGCAGAAAAGGACCAGCACACCGGCGAGCATATTCGCCGCCGCGCCGTTGAACGTGGACTGATACTGGCCCATGAGCGCCGTCGTAAAGGTACTAAAGCGGATCATCGAGAAGGCGCCGTACTCGGCCAGCAGATGCAGGGCGACCAGCAGCGCCCCGCCGACGACGGCCAGGCGCAGCTGCGGCACCACGACCCGGAAGAACACGCTCCATGGGCCAAGTCCCAGGGACGCGGCGGACTGTTCCATCGCCGGGTCCAGCCGGCGCAGCGTGGCCGCGGCGGGAATGTAGACGAGCGGAAAGTAGGACAGCACGGAAATCAGCACTCCTGACCACACTCCGGCGAGGGTCGGGATGGTGCTGATCCAGGCGTAGCTGTTCACGTAGGCCGGTACAGCCAGCGGTGCCGCCAGCAGAAGCGCCCAGCCACGGGCGCCGGGAACGTTGGTACGTTCCACCAGCCAGGCGGTCCCGACGCCGATCATCACCGTCAGTGGCACGGTCAGCGCGATCAGCGAGACGGTGTTGATCACCAGCTCGCCGACCCTCGGCCGGAAGATCAGATAGGCGGCCTCCTCCCAGCCGGTGGCAACCGTCATCGTGATCACGAAGCCCAGCGGGATAAGGGCTGCGAGCGTGACGAGGGCGGCGGGCAACAGCACTGCAGCCGGGGGAGCGGAGCGTTTGCCCTTTTCCCCCGGCCGTTGTCTAACTGTGCGCGCCACAGCTCGATCAATCACCTGAACTTAGAGCAGCCCGGCGTCGATCATTAGTTCGGTGACCTTTTCGCTGTTCAGCTTCGCTGCGTCGATCTCTGGTGCCTCCAATTCCTCCAGTGGCACCAGGGCTTCGTTCGGGGCTACACCGCTGGCGACCGGGTACTCGAAGGAATCTCCGTCCTGCAGTACCTGCTGGCCGGCCTTGCCGGTGATGAAGGTGAGGAACTGCTGCGCCTGATCCGGCTGGTCGCTGGAGGCCAGCACGCCGCCGCCGGAAACGCTGACAAAGGCGCCCGGATCCTGGTCCTTGAAATAGTGCAGACTTACGTTGTCGCTGTTTTCTCCCGTTTCGGCCTGGTCGCCATAGTAGTAATAGTGGTAGATGACGCCGCCGTCGATCTGGCCGGCATTGACCGCCTTCATCACGGCGGTGTTGCCCTTATAGGCTTCGGCATTGTCCTTCATCGCCGCCAGCCACTGCGCGGTGGCCTCTTCGCCCTCAAGTTCGAGCATGGCGCTGACAATCGCCTGGAAGTCGGCGCCGGTGGGGGAAGCGCCCCAGCGGCCGTTCCACTGCTCGTTCTGCAGGTCCATAATGGATTCGGGCAATTCGGACTCGTCAATCGCGTCCTCGTTATAGACAAAGACCGTTGAACGGGCTGCGATGCCGGTCCACATATTGGTGGAGGGCCGGTATTCGGCGGGCACCTGCTCGATGATGTCGGTATTCACCTCGGCGAAGAGGCCGGCGTTTGCCACCTGTGTCATGGCTGGAGAATTTTCGGTGAGGAAGACGTCCGCCGGGGATGCCTCGCCCTCGGCGATGATCTGGTTGCTTAATTCATAGTCGCTGCCCTGGCGCAGTGTGACCTCAATGCCGGTCTCCGCCGTGAACGCATCCGCCCACGCCTGGGTCAGACTGTCGTGCTGGGCATTGTAGACGGTAAGGGCCTCTGAGCTCCCGCCCGCGGCAGGACTTTCACTCTGCCCCGCACCAGAGGGCTCGGTGCTCGCGCCACACCCTGTCATCGTCAGCACTGCGGCCGAGGCCAGCGCTATCATCGGCGTGAGTTTGGAGCAGGTAAGCATGCAGGGCCTCTCGTTGTGTGGTGTCCCAGCGTGAACACCTAATCCAAAGTTAGGGTAGCTTTACCTTAACTGCAACTAGAAGCCGAAGATGTGGCGAGCCTCACCCACAGGGCGCGGTGGTCGCACTTATTTGTTGACATGCTCGTCCTGGACGAGCTTCCTGCATGTGGCTCTTATTCGTTGAGGTGGGTGATGTATTCGGCCATGCTTGGAACCGTGAACGCCATAGGTCAAGTCGAAATGTGTGATGTCGCGCGAGTGCCGCGTAATCCTTGCTTTTGTTAAGCGCTGATTGCGCTGGGTTCGGCTGTCATGTCCTCCTTGACCAGGTTTCGGCGCCGTCCGGGTGCGTCTGCCCTCATGCCCGCGGCTGCTGCATGGTGGCCTGCCTTCTGAATCTGGTTGGCGGCTTCCATGGCCTGGCTGGGATCCAGAATATTGCTGTAGCCGCGGCCCCAAGACGAACACCTGCCCGCCGGCGGCGGCCAGTAATGGCCGGTGCAAGGTGCGCCGGGACTGACTCTACCGGCAGCCCGCATGGTGCCGGTGTTGTACCCGGATATGCAGCGGCTCTTTCAGGTCTCGTTTAACCTGTCGGGGCAACGCTGGGCGTTGCCTGGCTCATGCACCCGGCCACGGTCGGCAGCGTGAATAACCCCTTGCTGGGCGCCGGCGCAATTCTCAGGGCGGTTCTGGGCGCGCTGGTTCGCGCAATTCGCCGGTGAATCGCTCCGGCCATACGGCCGACCGCAGCTTGGCGAGTTCGGCTTTTCACCCGCGTAGTGCTCGTCGATATTCGTCGTTCAAAGTGCGAGCCAGCAGGGCCCCGGTCAGGAGAAGGACGGAGCCCAGGATGGCTTTGGTTCGGGTTTTCATGGTGCTTCCTTATGTAAATGTCCGTTGGCGGGTGCGAAAATCGCCAGGAGCGAACCTATCTCTTGATGCGCTGTAGCGGGGTGGCGGAAGTGCTGGCGGGGTTGGATCACATATCGGGTGCGGCGTCCTTCCCGGATGCGTTCGAGGTACCCCGCCTCTTCGAGGTCTTTTAAGATGTGCAGGGTTGCCCTGGGAGTGATCCCAACGGTGGCAGCCACGTCATCAACGAGTGCGCGGGGATTCGCGTGTACGGCCAGCAGGACGTGGCTGTGATTGGTCAGGAACGTCCAGGGTGGACGTCGGGTTGGGGCGGTGTCCGGGGTCGCTATTTCGTTGGCCGGTATTTCGGGGGCCGGATTCGTTGAATTCGTGCGCGACATTGGAGCGGTCCTTTCTTTGGATGAAGCTAGATTCGCTTCCGACCAGTGTGCTGTGCGTCGTGCTTGGTCATCCGTTATACGCAGGATTTTCACACCCCCTACTAACGGCCCAGGCAGCTCAATGGGAGTAACGACGGCGGCCGCGCCTGCCCTGCGCACCGCACGGGCCAGGGCTGCGGTCCGGGCCGGACGGGAACGCCTGAATGAGGCCCGGTACTCCTAGACGTGTCATGAGCCGCCAAGTTTTGTAGGCCCAGAACTCTTGAAGGGTCATAAGGTGCCAGTGAGTTAGCGCTTCGTTGAGGTGGCGTTGTTGGCCAGGGCTTGCTGGTGCCGGTACAGGGTGGCCCGGGACCAGCCGACCAGCTGGGCGGCCTGGTGCGCTGTTTTACCTTCGGAACGGGCCGTGGCGACGATCTGAAGCTTTTCGGCGGTCAGGGCGGGGTCGGTCACTGGGCGGCCGAAGATGGTCCCGGCGGCGCGGGCGGCAGCGATGCCGGCGTTGACGCGTTCTGTGATCAGTTCGCGTTCGTACTCGGCCAAGGTGGCAAGCATGTTTAACATCAGGCGTCCGGTATTGGTTTCCGGGTCAATGCCGTCGGCGATCGAGCGGACCATGATCCCCTTGTCCCGGAGCCCGTTGACGGTGCCCAGGACATCGAGCAGAGACCGGCCGAGCCGGTCGATGCGCCACACCACGATCGTGTCACCGCTTTGGGCGTAGCCCATGAGCTTTTGCATCCCGGGCCGGCTTTTGGCCTCCTTGCTTCCGGAGGTCACATCGGAGTAGATGTCCCGGGCCAGGACACCCGCAGCGGTGAGCGCGTCGCGTTGGAGCCGGTCGTCCTGGCCGGCGGTGCTGATCCGGGTGTATCCGAGAAGTGCCATGACCGTAGTCTGCCCCATAAACCCCTAAAGACGTGCCTGAGACACGTCGCGCTATGAGACGACTTGTCAAGACATAGCCGTTCCGTGCCACGGCGCGAAATTTCCCTGTTCTCCTGGGTCGGATCCGGTGTCTTGAAAATCTAAAGATTTCCAAGACGTTCCTCCCCGGGGTCTGAAGTGAATAGTTTCTCGAGGTTGGCGTTAACGGCGGCAAGATCGAAGTGTCCGGGGTCGAAGTTTTCTTCGCCACCGGATCGTTGGGCGGTCCCTTGTGCCCATTCGTGGAGCCATTGGGCGTGTTCCCGCTCGGTTTCCTCGACTGTGTCGAGATTGGCCAGGGTCGTGAGGAGGTGTTCGTAGCCGCCGATGCCGCCGGAGTCTTCGAGCGGGCACCGCCGTTTACCCCGGATCACCCTGGCATGGGCATCACTACTGGTTTTCTTGACGGTTTCGTCCCAGTCGATGCGGTGGGTCCAGCCGTCTCCGAAGTCGTATTCGTAGAACAAGGGGGTGGAGCCTTCATTGAGGACTTTCCCCACCCGGACGGTTTCTTCCGGGGAGTACCAGCCGTCATCGTCCTCAGCCCGCACGTAGATGGGGGCCCAGGACCTGGTCGTGGAGGGTCGGCGTCCGGGCGTGCGTGGGTTGGTGTCGGTGAAGGAATGAAGGTGGGAGTTTTCCCAGCCCATGATCACCTGCAGGACGTCGTGGAATTCGTCCAGGTAGAGGCTCGAATCAACCTCGAAGGACCGCCAAATCTTCGGGTCCGACCCGAGCAGGGTGATTTTTCCCCTGATCAGTTTCCCTTTGCTTCGGGGAGTTGCCCGTGCCGGGGCGGGGAGGGATTCGTTCATGTCATGACCTTCTCTTTCCTTGATGGTGCGGACTCTGGCGTGCTGACCGGGTACTGCTGTCGGCCCAGGCCCAAGTGGGTGTTCAGGTCGAGGGTGAAGCGTCCGTAGGGGTTGATGTGGGTCCAGAACAGCGGGGTCAACCCGCGCCAGTCCTCAGGCGTGAGCAGGTCATGGAGTACCGGGTCTTCGAGGACTTCCTGCAGCATCAACGTGTTGATCAACACGAGCGATGACTGGAGGAGGTGGAGTGCGAGCATGGAAACCTCGGTCGTTTCCCTATCCGGGCCGGTCAGGTCCCGGTTCTTGCCGTAGAAAACGACATCGTTGCCGCTGTTCCAGTTCTCCACCACCTGCAACCCGGAATTAATCTCGCGCCGGAGGTCTTCGTTGGCGAGGTAATCGGCCGCGAAGATCGTGCGCACGGCCCGGCCGAGTTCCTCCAAGGCCTGGTACGTAGGGTGTTTGGGCCCACCACGGGTGAAACGGCGCAGAATCGTCTCCGATTCGGCAGTGCCGAGCTTGAGCGCGGTGGCGTATTTGATCATCTGATCGTACTGCTGGGCAATGATCTCCCACTTAATCGGGCGGGACAACACCTCGTTGATTTCGCCGTAGGCTTCCGCGTTGCCTGCCCGGTAGAGGCGGATCGAGCCGATGTTCTTCAGCCTCGGCAACAGCTTGAAGCCCAGGAGCTCGGTGAACGCGAACCCGACAATCGAGGCACCATGGGTATCGACGTAGTTCGCCTCGATCTCGGCAGTGGTGTCGTGGCGCAGGACGCCTTCGATCATCGCAGCAACCTCGGAAGAGGAGCAGTTCTTCAGCTGGGAGTAGATGCAGGTCGATTTCTCTTCGACGTGCCAATAGATCATCACTCCGGGGCCGCCGTAGCGGTTATGCCATTCGGTCATCAGGTTCGATTCCCAGGAGCCGAACTTCTTCGAATCCGACGCGCACGCGCTGCCCGTACCCCACCAGGCCGGGTTCCGGGCCTCGAATGTGGCGTTGACGACTTTCACGATTGCCTGGCGGAGGCCGTCTTTGGTGATGAACGTCCGGCGTACATGCCGCAGCTCACGCTCGGTCTCAGTATGTCCGCCGGCGTTGGCGATCGCTTTGATCCCCATATTCGTCCCCAGTCCGAACAAACACATGAGCAGCCGGCGCCGGAGCGTGTCCTGGTCGAGGTTTTGCCGTGAAGAGATGGAAGTAAACTCTTCCGTGCACCCGGTCAGGAAGTCCGCTTCCTTGAAAACTTCCAGCAGATCCAGTGTTCCCCGACGACGGATGAGTTCGTCTTTGAGTTTGCCCAGGTTCGGCGGTTCAACCTGTTTTTCCAGCTTCGGCACCATGATCCACGGGGCACCTCGGCGTTTGGTGATCTTGACCCCGCCTGCCGTATCACCAAGAAGCGCATTGTCCAGACTCTCCAGCGCCCGGGTCATCCGGGATTGCAGATCGTGAATGAAAGCTGACGGGTCCAGAGGCTGACGGAGCGCCTCGTAGTGCAGCTCACGGGTTGCGTCAAAGTCTTTGGGCAGGTCGTCCTCCGGATCACGCCATTTCCTGGCCCCCGTGACGAAGACTTCCCGACGGCGTAGAGCATCGCGCAACGAAACCAGCAGGCACAGCTCATACGGGATCCGCTCCACCCGCCCGTTCTCGTCAGTGACGGCGCCGGCCCAGGACTTCGGCACCACACCAACGACCGGCACATCGTCGCCGGTGTTGAAGTACTGGGCTTTGCTCCTCGCCTCGGAATACTGTTTCAGCAGTGCGATGGCGTCCATAATGGGCCGGAACGCCGTGTTATGGCAGCGGAACTGCAGCACCGACAACAACGCCGGCAGCATCCGGCGGTAATGATTCGAATACGACCCCCGCAACACGGTCCGGACCTTGCCCTGGAACACGCTCTCGTTGGCCTTCGCTTCCTTCACGAGCTGCTGCAGGGTTTTCTCGCTCACCACAGGAAACACCGCCTCCCGGACTGTCTCATCCGGGTGGGCCACGGCGGTCTCGGCTAGCTTGAACAGCAACTCTGTCTTGCCGCGCACCCGCTTCAGATCCTCGGTGAGTTCCTTCTCGACTTTCTTCACCGCACTGGTATTGATCTTCAACACCAAAACGAGCAGCAGATCGACCAGGCTGTCCGTGATCTCCGCTGTGCGTTGATAACACAACGCCGCCAGCAGGGTTAACCGCGCAGCTGGGGGCGTGTCCCAGAAATCCGACGGATACATCCTGGCCGCTCTGGCGCGCCACGCGTTCACGACCTTCTCCGACACCCCGGTAAACAAATCAGCCGGCAAGTCCAAAGTCTGGGCGGCGGAGAGCTTCTCTACCTCCGCCAACAATGATTCCAGGCCCGCCGGGCCAGGATCGGCTTTCAACACCGCCAGCAACGACCCAGCAGTGCCATCCACGATCACGGCTTCCAACCGGGCCGCCCCCGCCGGACCAAGACGATCAACAACGCCGACGCAGAACTCTTGCTCAAAAGAAGCCCTTGCTGCACCAACGATCCGTGAAGTTCGGGCAGGTGGTTCAATCTTCAGTTGTCGGCAACGGCCGGCCAAAGCCTCAGCCAGCGCGCCATCACGTACCTCCCTCGGGCACACCTCCTGAGCCAGCCAGTTTGCCAAGACGGCCTCGTCAGCGAGTGAAAACTCTCTGAACCCAAACACCGTCCGAATCTCGGCGCGATGGCGCTCGATAGTCCGTCCAATCCACGCATAGGCACCGAAATCTTCTGGCGGAACTCCCACCTGCTCAGAAACATAGACCACTGACTCTGGACCGAAATCATCTGGCCCGTCCGGGAATCTTGCCTCGATTTCAAAGAACTTGAGCAACAAAGCGAACCCTATCCTCGTCGGCCCCGGTTTCTGACCCAGCAGGTCAAAATCCCGCCCGATCAGAGTCCATTCATCAACAAGCCCAAGATTCATCCCACCACAATCGCACGCAGAGACCTCCTAGGGCCACAAACTTGGCGGCTCATGACACGTCTAGGAGTACCGGGCCATAATCACCTGCAGGACGTCGTGGAATTCGTCCAGGTAGAGACTGGAATCGACCTCGAAGGCCCGCCAGATCTTCGGGTTCGACCCGAGCAGGGTGATTTTTCCCCTGATCAGTTTCCCTTTGCTCCGGGGAGTTGCCCGTGCCGGGGCGGGGAGGGATTCGTTCATGCCAGGACCTTCTCTTTCCTTGATGGTGCGGGCTCTGGCGTGCTGACCGGGTACTGCTGTCGACCCAGGCCCAGGTGGGTGTTCAGGTCGAGGGTGAAGCGTCCGTAGGGGTTGATGTGGGTCCAGAACAGCGGGGTCAACCCTCGCCAGTCCTCAGCGGTGAGCAGGTCATGGAATTCGGCGGTTTCGAGGACTTCCTGCAGCATCAGCGTGTTGATCAACACGAGCGATGACTGGAGGAGGTGGAGTGCGAGCATGGAGACTTCGGTGGTTTCCTTATCCGGGCCGGTCAGGTCCCGGTTCTTGCCGTAGAAGACGACGTCGTTGCCGCTGTTCCAGTTCTCCACCACCTGCAAACCGGAATTGATTTCCCGACGCAGGCCCTCATCAGCGAGGTAGTCCGCGGCGAAGATCGTGCGCACAGCCCTGCCAAGTTCCTCCAAAGCCTGGTACGTAGGATGCTTCGGGCCGCCGCGGGTGAAACGCCGCAGGATCGTCTCGGACTCCGCGGTGCCGAGCTTGAGCGCGGTGGCGTATTTGATCATCTGATCGTATTGCTGGCCGATGATCTCCCAATTAATCGGGCGGGACAGAACCGGGGTGATTTCCCCGTAGGCTTCTTCGTTGCTGGCGCGGTAGAGGCGG
>NZ_KI914688.1:2505-6431 GCF_000520495.1 Arthrobacter sp. H14 | reverse complement strand
CTGGCGCGGTAGAGGCGGATCGAGCCGATGTTCTTCAACCTCGGCAACAGCTTGAAGCCCAGGAGCTCGGTGAAGGCGAACCCGACAATCGAGGCACCGTGGGTATCGACGTAGTTCGCCTCGATCTCGGCAGTGGTGTCGTGGCGAAGGACTCCTTCGATCATTGCCGCGACCTCGGACGAGGAACAGTTCTTCAGCTGGGAGTAGATACAGGTGGATTTCTCTTCGACGTGCCAGTAGATCATGACCCCGGGGCCGCCGTACCGGTTGTGCCATTCGGTCATCAGGTTCGATTCCCAGGAGCCGAACTTCTTCGAATCCGACGCACACGCGTTGCCTGTACCCCACCATGCCGGGTTCCTGGCCTCAAAGGTGGCGTTGACGACTTTCACGATTGCCTGGCGGAGGCTGTCTTTGGTGATGAACGTCCGGCGGACATGCCGCAGCTCGCGTTCGGTCTCAGTATGTCCGCCGGCGTTCGCGATCGCTTTGATGCCCATATTCGTGCCCAACCCGAACAAACACATGAGCAGCCGGCGCCGGAGCGTGTCCTGGCCAAGGTTTTGCCGCGAAGAGATGGAAGTGAACTCTTCCGTGCACCCGGTCAGGAAGTCAGCCTCCTTGAAAACTTCCAGCAAATCCAAGGTACCCCGCCGCCGGATCAGTTCGTCTTTGAGTTTGCCCAGATTCGCCGGTTCAACTTGTTTTTCCAGCTTCGGCACCATGATCCACGGGGCACCGCGGCGTTGGGTGATCTTGACCCCGCATGCCGTGTCACCAAGAAGCGCATTGTCCAGGCTCTCCAGCGCCCGGGTCATCCTGGATCGCAGATCGTTGATGAATACGGTCGGATCCAGGGGCTGACGGAGCCTCTCGTAATGCAGTTCCCGGGTCCCGTCGAAGTCTTTCGGCAGGTCGTCCTCCGGATCCCGCCACTTCCTGGCCCCTGTGACGAAGACTTCCCGCCGGCGTAGAGCATCCCGCAAAGACACCAGCAGGCACAGCTCGTACGGGATCCGCTCCACCCGCCCGTTCTCGTCAGTGACGGCGCCAGCCCAAGCCTTCGGCACCACACCAACCAAGGGGATCTGTTCATCAATGCTGAAGTACTGGGCTTTGCTCCTCACTTCGGCATACTGTTTCAGCAGTGCGATGGCGGCCATGATGGGCCGGAACGCCGTGTTGTGGCAGCGGAACTGCAGCACGGACAACAACGCCGGCAACATCCGTCGGTAGTGGTTCGAATACGACCCCCGCAATACGGTCCGGACCTTGCCCTGGAACACGCTCTCGTTGGCTTTCGCTTCCTTCACGAGCTGCTGCAGGGTTTTCTCGCTCACCACCGGGAAGAGCGCGTCCCGGACTGTCTCATCAGGGTGTTCGACCGCTGTTTCGGCCAGCCGGAAGAGCAGCTCTGTCTTGCCCCTCACCCGTTGGAGATCGTCAGTGAGTTCCTTCTCGACCTTCTTCACCGCACTGGTATTGATCTTCAACACCAAAACCAGGAGCAGATCGACCAGGCTGTCCGTGATCCCCACTGTTCGTTGATGACACAACGCCGCCAGCAGGGTTAACCGCGCAGCTTGGGGCGTGTCCCAGAAATCAGACGGATACATCCTGGCCGCCCTGGCGCGCCACGCGTTCACGACCTTCTCCGATACCCCGGCAAACAAATCCGGCGGCAAATCCAATGCTTGAGCGGCAGAGAGCTTCTCTACCTCCGCCAGCAAGGATTCCAGTCCGGCAGGGCCAGGATCGGCTTTCAACGCCGCCAGAAACGACCCAGCAGTGCCATCCGCGACCACTGCTTCCAACCGGGCCGCACCCGCCGGGCCAAGACGAGCAACGACGCCGGTGCAGAGCTCTTGCTCAAAGGCCGCTCTTGCTGAACCAACGATCCGTGAAATTCGGGCAGGTGGTTCAATCTTCAGTTGTCGGCAACGGACCGCTAAAGCCTCCGCCAGCGCGCCATCACGTACCTCCCTTGGGCATACGTCCTGCGCCAGCCAGTTTGCCAAGACGGCCTCATCAGCGAGTGAAAACTCCCTGAACCCAAAAGCCTCGCGAATCTGTACACGATGGCGTTTCGACGTTCTGCCTGAAAAGTCATAAGCATCGAGTGCAGAAGCGGTCGTACAAAGCTGGTCAGCAACGTAGGACACCGAGCCAGCAGGAAAATCAGCTGCATCACGGGCGAAACGCGCCTCCAGCTCGAAGAACTTCAACAACATGACGAACCCGAGACCCTGCGCACCGGTCTTCTGCCCCAACAACCGTCGATCTACCTCTACAAGAGTCCAATCCGCCAACAGCTCATCAGAAAACCCACCGTCCATGCACTCACACTACCGACTGGCACCTTATGACACGTTCAGGAGTACTGGGCCCTGTAAGGGGGTTGTGTCCCGTCACAGTATTGCCCCGCAGTGAATTTCTCTCCCATGCCGAACGCCGGTCGCATCACGACCAACTCGTTAGTTCCTTCGGAAGAAAGGTGGCCGCGGTGACCATCGTTTCGCACTCCCGCCCATTTGTCATAGGTGTGGACTGCCACGCCCGCACCCACACCTACGCCATCCTGGATCCTCGTACTGGCCAGCAGATCGGGTGCCAGCAGTTTCCGAGCACCAGTTCCGGGATGAACCGGGCCATTTCTTGGGTTGCCCGGCACGCCGGCGGCGACTTGGGAACTTTGTGGGTCATTGAAGGCATCGGCGCCTACGGGGCCCGCCTGGCCAGGGCTGTCACCCAGGCCGGTTACGACGCCGTTGAAGCGCCCCGGATGAGTGCCCGTGCACGTCGCGGGATAGGTAAATCTGATCCACTGGATGCCGCGGCGATCGCGGTTGCTGTCCTGGGCTTGGATGAGACCAGGTTGCGGCAACCCCGACAGGACGAGGGCGTGCGCGCCGCACTGCGGACCTTGGCCTCGGCTCGGGATCAGCTGACCCGGGAGCGGACGGTGAACGTCAACGCCCTCACCGCTCTCGTGCGGGTCAACGATCTCGGTATCGATGCTCGAAAGCCCTTGACCACTACCCAGATCCTCACGATCACCCGGTGGCGGGAACGTGAGGAGCCGCTGGAAGTGATGATCGCGCGCGAGGAAGCCATTCGTCTTGCACGAAGGATCAATGACATCACTGCACAACTAGACGCGAACCAGAAGCGCATGACCGGGTTGATCCAGCAAAGCCCTGCTGCGCCGATTCTGGATATTACGGGTGTCGGGGCTGTCACGGCGGCTGTCATTCTCACTGCCTGGTCCCACCCCGACAGGGTTAGGAACGAGGCTGCGTTTGCCTCCCTGGCCGGCGTGAGCCCAATTCCTGCTTCCAGCGGCAATACGACTCGACACAGACTCAACCGGGGTGGCGACAGGCGCCTTAACCGGGCATTACACACCATCGCGATGGTCCGCATGACTCACGACCCTGATACCCGCGCCTACGTCGAGAAACGGATCCAAGAGGGCCGCACCACACGCGAAATCCGTCGAGCACTGAAACGCTACATCGCCCGTCATCTCTACCGCACCCTGAACACACTCCACGCAGCTCCGATGACTATTTGACAGATATAGAAGCGTCGGGGGATAGGAACCGCGATAACTGGCTTAGCGGATCCCCTGACCACCTGAAGGAGAACACCATGTGCGAGTTGACCATCACCCATACCCCGGCCGAGGGAACCCTGATCGAGGGCACAGGTAAGGACATGCACGGTATCTACGTGCTCAAGTACTACGGCTGGCGTTGGAGCCGGAACCTTGGCTCCTGGTTCCGCCCGCAGTCCCGGGACCGCCTGCCGAACACCACGGCGATCAACGCGACCGCCGAGGACCTGCGCAAGCTCGGGCACACGGTGGCCGTCGAGGTGGAGGAAACCCTCCGGCCCGCCGTCGACGTCGAAGCCGACCGGCAGGG
>NZ_KI914688.1:1638-2405 GCF_000520495.1 Arthrobacter sp. H14 | reverse complement strand
AGGCCCGAGCCGACGCGCTGGCAGTGAAAGCGGCCCGTAAGGAGGCCGACGCCGAGACCGCTAACCAGCGTATACGTTCCACCCTGGATGCCCTGCCCCCTGGTGGTGAGCCGGTGAAGATCGGCCACCACTGCGAGGGACGCCACCGCCGGGCCATCGCCCGGGCAGAGACCGCCATGGGTGCAAGCGTTGCCGCCGACCAGCAAGCCCGGGACGTCGCGGCACGCGCCACGACCGCTGCCCAGACGCTCGCCACCCGGCACGGCCCGCTTGCTGTCGCGTCGAAGATCGAGCGCATCAAGGATGATCTACGCGCTCTGGAGCGCAAGATCAACGGGAGTTCGCACAACTTCGGCGGCGGATACATCGAAACGAGACCACCGGCCACCGGGGGCCACCTCGCACGCCTGGAAACCCTGTACGCCGAGGCCGCGGACCAGCTCACCTACTGGCAGAACATTCGGGCCGAGCAGCTGGCCACCGGCCAGGCCACGGATTACAGCCCCGAGACCGTCACCAAGGGCGGACACGTCAGGGTCGGCCACAGTTGGTATGAAGTGGCCCGGGTCAATAAGAAGACCGTTTCCCTCATCGTTGACCGTTTCTCTTCCGGGAAAGCCCACACGCTGACCTACCCCTACGCGAAGATCAGCTACTACCGCGCCCCGACCGAAACGACCGAAACCAAGTAACAACGCAGGGGCAGAGGTGGCCCGATAACGGCTCGCCCCTGCCTTTGTGGGTCACGCGGGCGGGCCTCCGCCGCC
>NZ_KI914688.1:0-1538 GCF_000520495.1 Arthrobacter sp. H14 | reverse complement strand
CTTTGTGGGTCACGCGGGCGGGCCTCCGCCGCCAGCTCCTCCGGCCGCCTGACGCTGCGCGATGGCCGGGGGAGGGGAGCTGGATTCCCACCAACTCATATACTCATTTGAGTAAAACAGTCTGCCGGGCCGACATGGTTTCTGGGTGGGTGTGGGGTGTTGGCCGTGTCCCCTCGCTCGCTCGGGAAACGGCTATCGGGCGTCCGCTGGCGCGGGCCGGCTGTTGTCCTGGTTTGCCGGAACCACGGCAAACCAGGAAGAACCTCATTTTTTGCTGCTGTCCTTATGGTGTTGACGGGTTGAGCGTTGTTCCGTCGTGCACAGCTACGCGGTGCTCCGCCAGCAGGCAAAAACAACCGGGGGAGGGGAGCCGGATCTGCTGGTCACCACGGGTTACCCCACCTGGGCCCATATCTGCGAACAAGGGAGCACACCATGGAGACCGCGACGAAAACGCCGTTCACCACCGCCGACACCGGCGAGGCCATCACCGCACCGGTATTCCGCTGGAACGGCGAGGTCCTCGTCCTTGAAATAGAGGCCCGGCTCGATGGAGGGGACCGTCTGGTCGGTGTTGCCCAACTGGGGGCCGAAGGCTTCGATGCCGGGGCCTGGCCGCTGATCATCCTCGCCGTGACCCGCACGGCTGATGCGGCCGGTGAGCTGTTTGGCCTGGGCGTGTACGTCGAAGGCGACACGGGGACTACCTATTACCGCACCCAGAGCGCGCATTGGGAAGCGATCACTGCCGAGGTGTTCTTCCATTGGAACATGGGTCAGGCAGACGGGCCGGAAAACCTCCCCCGAAACCGCCGCAGAACTGCCCGGCCAATACCGCCGCCCCTACGCGGGATGGACGAGCTAACACATACCCCCGGCGCCAAGACGTTTTGGGCCCCGCCAGGCGAACGGGCCTCGCCGCCGCTCGGACAGCATCCTGCGGAACCACGTAGGCGCCGGGTGGCCCGGGCTTCTCAGCTCCGTCAACACCGGCGGATAGGCTGGTAAAGTAGTAATAGTAGTATGATACTTACTACTAAATGTACTGATCCGGTGGAGGGGTGTCATGGCACAGAGCGGTAAAGAGCGGGTATACGCCGCGGCGGAGCGTATCGGCGCCGAACGTGCGCCCACGGTCACGGCCGTACGTGAGGCGGCAGGGGTGTCGATGGCGGACGCGTCCCGGTTCCTGCGGCAGTGGAAGGACGAGGCGGCTGCGGCCACGGCGGCGGTGGTCGCGGCGCCGGGGGCGTTGACTGATCAGGCGCAGAAACTGGCCGGGACCATCTGGGCCGAAGCGGTGAGGTTGGCGGGGGAGGATTACCGCGCCGCCCAGGCTGTGTGGGAGGCGGAGAAGGAGGCGTTGGGGCAGGAGATCGAGGAGATGGTCACCGCCGCTGACGGTGTCGAAGCGGAGCACCGTACCGGCCTGGAGGCAGCAGGGGTGGCCCGTGCCGAGGCTTCGGCCCGGGCCGAGCATGCGGCCCAGGATGCGCAGCAGGTCCGGGGTGAACTGGAAGCTGCGCGTAGCCAGAACG
>NZ_AZRX01000385.1 GCF_000520495.1 Arthrobacter sp. H14 | reverse complement strand
CAATCACCGCCCCGGCAGACACACCGCTACGCGGACATTCTCAAATGATTCTTCGAATGCCGCTACGCGGACATCATTAATGAGTCAACGCGGTCTGAGACTGCCCCTGGGATGCATCAACTACTATGGAGCATAGAAGACGCTTGGACGGAACGGGCATACAGCGACGGCAGAAAGGCAGCGGAGTGCGGCAACTCGGAGAACTCGAGGCGGTTGTGATGGAACGGATGTGGTCCATGGATCGTCCGGCTTCCGTCCGTGAAGTGCTCGAAGACCTGCAGGGCGGCCGCCCTCTTGCCTACACCACAGTGATGACCGTGATGGACAATCTGCACCGGAAGGGCATGCTTGTACGGGAGAAGGACGGCAGGGCCTACCGTTACCGGACTGTGCAGCCTCGGGACCAGTATACTGCGGCCATCATGGGGCAGGCCCTGGCATCAAGCACCAACCCATCGGCGGCCCTGCTGCACTTTCTTGATACTATTCCGCCGGATAATGTCGCTTTGTTGCGCGAAGCCCTGGGCGAACGCGGCGGATCTGATGATGGCGGGCGCTCATGACTGCGCCGATCGCCCTCATTGTTTTCGTTCTCGCTGCTGTTATTTTCGGTCCACGGCTTTTGCGCCGTCTTGACTGGCTTAGCCGGGCGCCGCGGATGGGCATCCTGGCCTGGCAGGCACTCAGCGCATCGGTGGTGCTCGCGGTCGTGTTGGCCGGGTTGTCTTTGGCCGTTCCCGCTATCCCGTGGACTACGGACGTGGCAGCCCTGATCGAGGCCTGCGCCATGGCATTGCGGGCGCACTATTCGACTCCCGGCGGAGCGGCGGTGAGCGCCACCGGGGCTGTGCTCGCCCTGGCCGTCATCATCCGTGTCGGTTATTGTCTCTTCCGCGGTCTCCTCACCAGCCACAGGACGAAGAAACATCAGCTGAACGCACTCGTCATGGTGGCTCAAAGACACCAAGGCTCCGAGGCCCTTGTCGTTGACCACCCCTCCGCCGCAGCATACTGCCTGCCGGGCCGGCACCGGACTGTCGTATTCACCACCGCAGCGCTGGAGGCCCTGGACAAGGATCAGTTCGCGGCCGTACTGGCGCACGAGCGGGCCCACCTGCGGGGACATCACCACCTGATTCTCGCCGCCGCCGAAGCGCTGCAGCGGTCCTTTCCACGGCTGGGCGCTTTTCGGACCGCCCACACCGAAGTAAGCGGCCTCGTCGAGATGCTCGCCGACGACAACGCTGTCCGCAGCAACGATCGGTTCACCGTGGCCACCGCACTTGTACGGCTGGCCGAACGGGGAGCTGCCCCTTCCACGGCACTGTCCGCCGGCGGTGACACGGCATTATTCCGGGTCCGGCGCCTTGTCGCTCCGGCAAACCCGCTTGGGCCGGCCCGAACGATGGCCGCCGTCCTGGCAACCACGGCTGTGATAATTCTGCCCCTGCTCATTCTGGCGGCACCGGCAGCCACCGCCAGCCAGCATCTTGCGTGTCCTATAGGGACGTACCAGCAGCAACTCTGAACCGTTACGGGCCCTCTGGTCTTCCCATTGCCCGCTTTC
This sequence comes from Arthrobacter sp. H14, assembly GCF_000520495.1. GTDB lineage: Bacteria > Actinomycetota > Actinomycetes > Actinomycetales > Micrococcaceae > Arthrobacter_C. Next base: position 18,301 of record NZ_AZRX01000385.1, on the reverse strand, counting down.
AGCGGTTCTGGGTAATCTTCTCGTGCTCCAGTGCTCCTACCGGTTTCAGTGGATGGCGCCTGAGGAGCGCGAGGCTGAACAACGTGCCCTCTACGACGCCGATAGTCATCACGTAGACGCCGGCCAGTTGTTGGTCAGCGAGCGGGCCGATTCCCCAAGGACCCTCCATGGCCCCGTACCACTCAGGCAAAAGGAGATTCGGACTGCTCAGCAGTGCCAGGCCCAAGCCAGCGTAGAACACAGTCATCCCTAGAGCTGCGTAGAGAGGGTCAGGCGCCCGGCTCGTCGGCCCGCGCGCCGGTCGCCTCAAAGACGTTACAAACAGGGAGCCGACGGCAAGGAAGTACGCCGTCATAAGTTGATGACCAACCGGGTCGGAGGTGGTCCACCTAAGAAGTGGCGAGTAGTAGAAAACCAAAAGCGAGGCCGTCAGTAGACCGGCTGCCGCGTAGGGATTCAAAGAGGCAGCGGCAAGAGGCAACCGGCTTACCGTTCGGCTCCATTCCCATGGCCCCCGGCTCCCGTCATCGCGGGTTTCCACCGCCCGTGAGGCAAGGACGACGGGGCGACCGGCGACGAACAGGACCGGGACGACTGCCGTGAGTATCATCTGGGTGAGCACTTCCGCACTCAGGAGGAAGTTGCGGTACACATTGAGGCTGCCATTCGTGACATACAGCAGCACCACCACGCCCATCAGCCAATAAACCGTCCGGCTGACAGGCCAGCCAAAACCCTTTCTGACAGGCCAGCCAAAACCCTTTCTGACAGGCCAGCCAAAACCCTTTTTGTGCATGCGACGGACACCAACAACGTAGAAGACAACCGCTGATACGCATAACAGGAACCAGATCGGATCGAACCGGAACTCGGCGACGAATCCCTGAAGTCCGGGCACCGCGGGTAACGGCTGGTCCGTCATCCGCTCCGCAAGGGTGCTGTAGGTGACGGGGACATCCGGAACCGGCGAATCCACCTGCCCCAATACGGGTGCAATCCCTGAGGCCAGCCCCATGAACAGCAGTTCCGCGCCGACGAACATCCAGAAAGGTTTTGTGCCGCGGGCTGAATCGCCTTCCATCCGGGAGATGATCCACCGGCGCTGCATGAAACCGATGAACCCGAGGACAACCAGAGCGAAGACTTTAATCAGCACCAGGATGCCGAAGGTCGACGCCAGGTTTGCCAGACTGCCGATTGTCGCCTGCGCTCTCAAATAGCCGGACGCGGCAAGAACGATAAAGGAGAACAACGCCAGCGCTGAATATCGTCTGACAATGACCGGCAATCTTTCGGAACTTAGCGCGGGCCGCAGGACGACAAGCGTGATGAGCCCGCCCAGCCAAACGGCAGCAGCGATAATGTGCAGACCGAACGCAGCCATACCAGCCTCATGGCCCTCACCGTAATTCGGGTGTCCATTCAACGTCAGAGGCACCAGTGCACTAACAGCCAGGAGGGTGGTGGCCCCGACCGGTACAGGGTTTCTTGCCGCGAAACACAACATTGTGACAACGGCAACGAGCACTGTCGTCACCAACCACGTCTGGCCCAGTCCCACACTCGTCACAAACAAACCGAACTCGGCTCCGAAGAGGTCTCCGGAGGCGACTCCATCTGCCGCATCGAGGTAAGCCAACACCATGGTGGCGGCCGAGACGACGGTCCACACTACAGCAGCGGCCCCTGCAAAGTTCAGTGTCCGGGCATACTCCGGGCGATCGCGGGTCAGAGCCGTGCTGGCAAGGACCAGGGCGCCGATGACCGCAGCTGCGGAGATGTTGAACAGGAACTTGCCAACCGGCAGCGCCCATAAAAGGAACTGACCAAAGTCAACAAGCGGAGCGGAGCCACCATGCAGCGGCAGTGTCACGACGGCCCCGGCAATGGAGCCGGAAAGAACAGCGGGTACTGACGGCAATTGTGTCCCGGTTCTGCCCGTTCCTGCGCTGTCAACATCGTCCGTCGGTATACCGGCCCTAAGTCATTCTGGGCCAAGACCGGCCCTCGCCAGTGGTCGCGAAAACGCCCGCCTCGGTGCCGGTGCGAGCGGTAGCGCGCGGAACGGGTCAATCACGGAATGAATCCTTCTTCATAAGTACACGGGTTTTGGCGCCTTCCCCCAGCGACAACATCGGCGGGAAGGTTCCGGTGGTCAGCCGGAATTGAGGGTAAGTCGTTCGCCGCGCAGGACTGCGACCTCTTCGCGGAGGCGGGCGATTTCCGCTTCGTCACGTCTTACTGACTGTTCATTCGCGAGGGTATTTCCCACCATCGCGCACCGCCCCTGGCGCATCGGACGCAGGCAGAAAAAGTAGGTGACTGTCAGCGACAGCAGAAGTCCTAATGCGGCGAATATGAACCCGCTCACCGGGAGCCCGTATTGTTCGAAGGCAGTGTCGGTGAATACTGTCCTGAATCGTGCTGGTCGGGGTCCCTGTGTTCTGCACGGAGCTGGTCGACTTCGGCACGCAGCTTCGTCAACTCGGCCTCATTTGCCGACGGGGGAGCAGACGGTGAGTTGTTCTTATTGCCGCGCATCATGAACCACATCATTAATCCCATACCGACCGGGCATGCCAGCACGGCAAGGGTCAGGAGCGCCTCACTCATTGTTCGTCTCGCTGATCTTCACGGTGCATTCCATCCCGGGAGTGATTGCTCATCATCTGCTCGTGCATCCGCGCCATACCCGGGGCCTGCTGCATCATGTCCTCGTGCATCTGTGACATTTCCGGCATTTGCCGCATCATTTGCTCGTGCATCTGTCCCATGTCCGGCATCGTGTTTCCGCGATTCATCCCGCCCTGCTCCGCCGGTGACGAGGGGCTGTTTCCTGCCGGCGTATTTCCAGCCGCGGCCAGGGCGGGCAAGGCGGCACCGGCTGCAAGGAGCCCGGTGGCGGTTACGGCCGTTACCCATCTACGTATGCGCATTATGCGCCTCCTTCTTTATCTACTAAGTTTCATAGTAGTGCGAGGGAGGCGCAGGAGCAAAAGGGGATGAAGACTCGAATGAAGTTGGCCAGTATGGGACCGTGGTGGAAAAACAGTGGACAGTAGACGCACGCCAGGAGATCCGGTTGATCCGCGAAACACAGCGGGGAAGGAAATCCCAGGATAAGACAAGAAAATTCACTTACTGTGCTGAACGAATTAGCCGGAAGCAGGCAATAGGCTGAGGTCCATGGGCATCGAAAACCGGGTCGGCAGGCCGCGTCGGCCATGTCATGCCGCGCTGGCCACTTCAGGCATATCGCTGTCTCTTGCATCGGTATGGTTCCTCCGGCACCGTACATCGAAGCGGGTGCAGAGGTGGCGGCCGGGAGCCGGAACGGTACAACGCGTCGGCTCACTTGGTACAAGGGTTTTTGGCAGGGGCGAGCCGGTTCTCGTGCTGTTACCTGGAATCGCGGCAAGTCAGGCCTTTTATGGGGCGGCATACGACAGACTGGGCGACATAGCGACTGTCGTGGTCATGGATCCTCTGGGATTCGGTTCGTCGATGGACGCCGCGGCTGAGCCCGGCTCGTTTGCGGTGGAGCAGCACACGGAGGCACTGTCGCGGACCCTCCAAAAGCTGGGTTTCGATCGGCGTCCGCTTATCGTGGCCGGCCATTCAATGGGTGCCAGCCTCGCGCTCCAGTGGGCAGCCACCTTGGACAGTGATTTGCGCGCAGTCATTGCCTTCGATACGCCCCTCTATGCCTCTCGTCGGGAGGCGAGGGACCGGGTGCGCCACCTGGGCTGGTTCGAGGCGTTCCTTTCGAGCGGGCCCCTCGCCCGGAGCGTGTGTTGGTGGATGTGCCGTCACCGCACCGCGGCGTCGGTTATCGCGGTCTTGATGAATCCTTCCATCCCGACGGCAATTGCGCGGGATGGCGTGAAGCACACGTGGTTTTCCTACATTCAGAGTTTCGACACACTCGTAGGAGGAAACACGTGGAGCGGCGCTTTCGCAGCGCTATCGACACGGCAGGTTCCCGTTGATCTCGTGGATGGTACCTGTGACAAAGTACCGGTACCAGGGCGGGCAGATTTCCTTGCCCGTTCCTACGACGGCGTTACGACCAGTACCCATCCCGGCGGCCACGATCTGCCTCTCTCATCACCAGGCTGGTGTAGCGAATATATCCACAGGCGTGTGAAGCAGACCGGTACTGCCGGGTCACCTTCATCACCTCCCCCTCTCCACCCGTTGTCGAAAACCTAAATATGCGACAATCCAAAACTGGCCTCCTCGGCTATCACTGTGGCATCAGCTCAACGGATCGGGAGTCCAGAATTGTTTGACTCAGGCACGGCTGACATAGCAGATTGGGAATGCCGGAAGGAGCCGCCGTGGGGCCGTATATGAGCATTCTGCTGATGCTTGCACTGGCCGTGGCCGGTATCGCGTCTCTTTACCTGTTGGCACGGCAGACCGCGGTTGCAAAGAAGCCGCTGCAAAACACCCCGTATCTGTCCGGTTGGGATCCGTCCGAGCATGCGCTCTCACGATTTCATGCGCGCTGGTACCCGCTCACCATGCTTTTCCTTGCCTTCGACGTCGAAATGTTGTTCATGTACCCGTGGGCGGTCGTTGTCTCGACTATCGGATTCAAGGCTGTCGCTGAGATGTTTATCTTCCTGGGTATCCTGATGGTCGCCGTCGTCTGGGCGTGGCGTGAGGGGGCACTCCGTTGGACCTGACGAGACTGCTTTCAAAACTGGCGTCCCGGCGGGCTCATGTGCTCTTAGTCGAAGTACCCGGATGGGCAGGTACCCGGATGAGGGTTGAGGCCGATGTCAGGAACCGTGGTTGGCTGTCTGCGGAATCCTCTGCAGACGCGGATGTGCTCTTCGTCTGCGGAAACCCCGGCCAGGAGTTCAGCCAGGTCATCGAGCGGCTGTGGGACCAGATACCTGGCCCAAGGGCGAGAACAGGTGCGTCGGCTGCGGACCAAGTCGCTCCAGCCCTTGACGAGGCGGCCGCTCTCCTACTCGACACGGGGCATCAGCAACAGGACGCTTCCTCCAGGGGGCACGATCCGGAAGCCACCGAAGACCATCAGGACTGCCGCGCAGAACCTGATCGATCCGGCCATGAGGACGCAGACGAAGGCTCTCACCAGGACGCTGAAGACGCCCCGCATGACGGCGACGCTGAGATGGGTCATGACAGCGGCCATGAGGAGACGGATCACGATGGGATGGATCACGGGGACGGCCATGAGGGGATGGACCACGGCGGTATGGACATGCCCATGCCTGGTGGAATACCTCTTGCCGGGGAAGGCGAAGACCGCGACGGTCTGAACCTGGATGTTTTGAATGTTCCACTTGGCCCGGTGCTTCCGCACTGGCCCGCAGGCCTTGTCCTGCGGTGTGCCCTACAGGGCGACGTAATTGTCGAATCCTCTGCTGATGTCCTGGGACCTGAACCGCCGCTGCCACCGACTTCCCCACAACGACCGGGCGGTGAGGACGATGAGGGCGTCCGCCGGCGTCTTGCCGCCGACCGTTGCGACAGCGCCAAGCGGTTACTGTCGCTGGCGGGGTGGGGCGCTGCTGCGGCGCAGTTTGAACGGGTCCGGGACGCGATTCTGGCCGGCGACGGGTTGGACGAATGCAGTGCAATCCTCCGCAGGATCGGTCGGAAAATCGAAAGATCAAGGCTGTTGCGTTGGTCGCTGGGCGGGCTATATCCCTCTAACGGCGCTTCGAAGGAGGAGCCGGATCAGTTGGTGCGCAGGCCAGAACCTCGGACCGAACTTCGTGGCTGGCTGGCAGAAGCACAGGCTTTGCTCGAGCCTGGATTTCCGCTTGATTCATATTCAGAGGCAGAGGCGCGGGAAGAAGCCCAACGACAACTGCATGCATTACCGGCGTTGGTGAAGGGCCTGGAGTTGGGCGCCGCCCGAATCCTCGTTGCCAGTCTCGATCTGGACACGTCGCTGCTTGTGGGGGAGCCGGTGCGTGCCAATGATTGAGCCGGTCGTGCAGGTTTCCCCGTTATGGGTGGTCGCAGCTGCGGTACTGCTGGGAATCTTGGCCATGTCCGGCGCAGCCTTTAACGGTGTGCTGGCGCGGCGCGAACAGACCGGCGGGCCATTGCCGGCAACTGTCCGCACGGGACGGAGTGCAGGCGCCCTTACACCTCTGGTGGAGACTGCCCGTCTGTTACGTCAGCGGCGCCGCAGCAGCATAGCCGCGGATGCCCTGTTGTGGCGGATCGGCATCGGAGGGCTCATCGTGGCGGCGTTGCTGATGGTCACCGTAATACCGCTGGGCCGTTGGACGGTCGCCGACCTGAATGTTGGGGTTGTCTGGTTCAATGCGATGGACGTCATGGTATGGGCTTTGGTGTGGATGGCCGGTTGGGGAGCCAACAGTGCCCATTCACTGATCGGTGGTTACCGGTTCCTCGCCCAGGCGCTCTCGTACGAGTTGCCCTTGATGTTCGCTCTGATTACACCTGCCGTTGCCGCAGGGAGTCTGCGGGTCGGAGACGTGGTCGCTGCCCAGAGCAGTCTCTGGTTCATCGTCACCATGCCGGTGGCATTTCTCATATTCTGCGCCAGCGTTGTTGCTTTCTCGGTCTGGGGCCCTTTCTCGTCGGCGGCCGGTTCGGATATAGCAGGCGGCATCCTGGCTGAAGTTTCCGGAGTCGACCGGCTGCTGCTGCTGGCGGGAAGGTATGCGTTGTTGGCTGCCGGGGCAGCGTTCGCCGTACCGATGTTTCTCGGTGGGGGAGCCGGGCCTGTCCTGCCGGACTGGGCATGGACCCTGGTGAAAACGTTGTTGGTACTGGGAGTTCTCATCGCTGTACGCAGACGGTTGCCGCTGATCCGCCCCGACCGGCTGGCTGTGCCGGCATGGATGATCGTTCTGCCGGTGGTCCTGCTGCAGATTCTTGTGGTTTCCCTACTGTCGGTAAGGAGCTGAGGAAGATGTTTACCAGCATTGCGTTTTGGCTGTTGGCCGTCATCGCTGTTGTCTCCGGTGCTGCCGTCTTCCGTGTCGATTCGATGGCCCGGGCCACGTATGCTCTCGCCGTGTCGTTCGTTGCGGTCGGGGCCATCCTGCTGTTGTTCGACCTCGATTATGTCGGGGTCATCACCATCTTGATGATGATGATGGAAATGGCCATTATGGGTGTCTTCATGATCATGTTTATGGGCATGAATCCGGCGCTGATGCCGATGGACATGGTGCACAGCAAGAAGGCTTCGGCCGCTGTATCCCTGTCCGTTTTTGTGATGCTCTCGGCACTGGCCCTTCTCATTCCGTGGCCGTCCCGGAGGGGGAGTCCAGACGGTGATGTGACCGCGGCGCTCGGTGAGGCGCTGATGGAGTCGAAAATGCTTGTCATGCTGGTGATCAGTTCCATTCTGTTCGCCACCATCGTCGCTTCCCTCGTGTTGGCCAATCCTGGCGGCCGCTACGGGCAAGCCAGTGACGGGGCTATCGGAGGAAAACAGCGAGCCCGACACCCCGATGGTGGTGGGAAATGACATTGGAAGGCGTTCTCATTGTTGTTGCTGCGTTGTTCTGTGTCGGGTTGTATGGCGCCCTCTCACAGCAGGCCATCGTCATGGTGATGATGGGGCTGGAGTTGATGCTCAACGGTGTCATCCTGGCGGTTGCCGCATTTTGGTGGTTTCTGGCTCCGGCACCGGAGGGGCAGGTCCTGCTGCTGGTGGTCATCGCTGCGATGACCGTGGAGATGGCGATGGGTTTCGCGGTGGCGACGCTGGTGCACCGGTCCCGTGGATCTGATATGACCGACATGGCCGGGGACCTGTCCGGATGAGCGGGGTGCTGCTGTGGCTTCTTGTGGGCGTGCCGGGGGTGGTTGGAGCCCTGCTGTGTATGGCCGGTCGGCGGGCGGACCGCAGCGCGGCCGCAGTGTCGATCGGCACCGCTGGTTTGGGCGTTCTGCTGGCCGTGCTCGTTGCGGTGGGCAGGCCGTCCGTCATGGTTCCGTTCATGGCCGGTGCACCCTTCAGCCTTTCCGTGGATGGCCTGTCGGCGGTGGTGGTTCCCACGGTGGCAGTCGTGACGCTGCTGGTTCTGATCTTCGCCGCAGCCGAAGGCACCGGCCCGCCCGCGCGCTTCCATGGACTTATGCTGATCTTCGCCGGGGCTGTAGCGGTGACAGCCACCGCCACGAGCCTTCCTGCGTTGCTGTTCGCCTGGGAGATCATGGGGGCGGCCTCGTATGCCCTGATCGGTTTTGAGTGGAGGAAGGCAGCGAAAGTTTCCGGAGGGTTGACTGCTTTCCTCACCACCCGGGTTGCCGACCTGGGGCTCTATGCGGCCGCCGGTGCGGCGTTGGCGGCTGGGGCCGGCATGGATCTGGCCGGACTGGCTGATGTGTCCGGCGGCTGGCGTCACGTGATTGCTGCCGGCATTCTTATCGCCGCTCTGGGCAAGGCCGCGCAGCTGCCCTTCAGCTTTTGGCTCTCCCGTGCAATGGAGGGGCCGAGCCCGGTCAGTGCACTGTTGCATTCGGCGGCGATGGTGGCCATGGGCGGGTATCTGCTGCTGCGTGCCGCGCCGCTGCTGGAATCGACCGGTTGGGCCGGGCCGTTGACGGCGTGGATTGGCGTGTTGACCGCACTGGTGCTGGGCGCGGTGGCGGTGGCCCAGCGGGATCTCAAACAATTGTTGGCGGCCTCAACAGCTGCACAGCTCGGGTTCGTGGTCCTTGCCGCCGGTGTCGGGGCGATAGCCGGAGGGACGGCCCATCTGGTGGCGCATGCGGCGACCAAGGCGCTGCTGTTCCTGGCTGCCGGTGCCTGGTTGACCGCGCTGGGCACCAAGCAACTCGGTGCGTTGCATGGAGCCGCCCGCCGTTGGCGGGTGCTCGGGGTTGCCTTCGCGGCCGGTGCTCTGGCTTTGGCCGGCATTCCGCCGCTGTCCCTCTGGCTGACCAAAGATTCCATCCTGGCTTCTGCGCTGGATGCTTCCCCGGGCTTGTATGCCGTGGGGTTGGTTGCAGCGGCTCTTTCAGCGGCGTATGCGGGCAAAGCACTGATCGTCCTGTGGCAAAAGAACGCGCCGGAAAATAATGCCGCCTTTGACACAGAGCAGCAAGGGACCAGGCATGTTGGGCCGTGGCAAAACGTTCCGCTCGTTGTCCTCGCCATTGGGTCCGCAGGGTTGGGCGTCCTGGTGATACCGCCGCTGATCACTGTGCTGGGCAATAGCCTGGGCGGGCAGAACGTCCACACACCCGGTGCCATCGAGCTAACCGTTTCGGCGGTCATCGCCATTGCGGTGGTGATCCTGGTCAGCCGGTTCCGGCTGCCGGAACCGGCTTGGGCGCTCCGGTGGTTGGGTCTTGAACAGCTGGCCGCACGCCTGATCGTGGCCCCGACCATGTTCCTGGCACGGAAACTGGCACGGTTCGACGACCGGGTTGTCGATGCCGCCGTGACCGCCGGGGCGAGGAAAAGCCTTGCACTGGCAAAGCTTCTCGCCCGGGCGGATGACTCGCTGCTTGACGGCGCGGTTGATAGCAGCGCGAGGGCGGGTTTGAGGACCGCGCGTATTTCGGCCGCCGCCGACCGTTCCCTCGTTGACGCAGCCGTCGAATCCGGTGCCGCGCGTGTCCGCAAGCTCGGTTCCCTGGCGCGGCTGGCGCAAAGCGGACAGGTGCACCATTACTACATCCAGGCTGTTGTGATCCTGACAGCCGGGGCCGTCCTACTGATTGTTGTGAGGTAAATATGCTCAGTCTCGTGATCTTCCTACCCCTGGCGGCAGCAGTTGTGCTGGCCGCTGCCCCCGGGATCGCCGAGCGTGCCGCGCGCTGGGTGTGGGTAGGAATCACGCTGACGGATCTGGCACTGGTGGTGGGGATGTGGGTAGCCTTTCAGCCGTCCGGTCCAGGGCAGCTGGCGTTTGAGGAGCAGCTGGAGTGGATTCCGAACGTGGGCAGCAGCTACCACATCGGCCTGGACGGACTGTCCTTGCCGCTGGTGGCCTTGACGGCGGTCATTTTCACTGCCTGCGCTATCTATGAACTGCGCCAGGAGGACCGCCCGCGCGCCCAGGCAGCGTTGTTCCTCTTCCTGCAATCCACCTGTCTGGGCCTGTTCGCCGCCCAGGACCTCATCCTCTTTTTCGTCTTCTTCGACCTGTCCATCGTGGGGATGTACTTCGTCATCGCCGGCTGGGGCCACGGTAACGCCGCCCGCTCGGCGCTGAAATTCTTCCTCTACACCTTTCTGGGATCACTGGCACTGCTGCTCGGGTTCATTGGGCTCTTCCTTGCCGCAGAACCACACACCTTCGACATGGTCGAACTTGCTGCCGCCGCCCCGCTTCAGGACAACCCCATAGCGGGAAACCTGATCATGGCGGCCCTGGTGATCGGTCTGGCCATCAAAACCCCGACCTTCCCCTTCCATACCTGGCTGCCGCCGGCGCACACAGACGCCCCGGCAGCCGGCTCGGCCGTGCTCGCCGGAGTCCTGTTGAAGATGGGCACCTACGGATTTGTCCGCATCACCATGCCAATGATGCCGGACGCCTGGCGGGACTGGGCATGGGTCATCATCGCAGTCGGGATCGTCTCGGTCCTCTACGGGGCGCTGGTCGCCCTGGCCCAGACGGACCTTAAACGGATGATCGCCTACACCTCCGTGAACCACATGGGCTATGTAGTCCTGGCAGTAGGGGCCGCCGGCGTCGTCAGCGGCAGTGATGCTGTTGCACGCCAGGTTGCGGTGACCGGTGCCGTGACCCAGATGGTCAGCCATGGGCTCATTACCGCAGCGTTGTTCCTGCTGGCCGGGATACTACGCGACCGGGCCGGAACTTACGCGATGGACGCCTACGGCGGGCTGGCGAAGCCGGCGCCGAAGTACGCGGCGCTGTTCGCCGTCGGCGCCTTCGCCTCTTTGGGTTTGCCGGGTTTCAGCGGATTCATCGCCGAGTTTCAGATTTTCGCCGGCAGTATCGGACCGGCACCGGTTGTGCTGCTGGCGTTGCCCGGCATCCTCATCACCGCAGCCCTGTTCCTGCGCGCACTGCAACGGCTCCTGACCGGCGAAACGAGAGGCAAATCGGTTGGATTCGCCGACCTGCGGCCGACAGAGATGTCCTCCATCGCGCCACTGCTGTTGTTAGCGGTCGTCATCGGCGTCTTTCCGCGCTGGCTGCTGGACGTCATCGAACCGGCTGCCGCCGTCGTCGTCGACCTTGTCGGGCGGTAGCCGGCGGTGGAAATGGGCATGGCAATGAACCCCCTGGGGCTGCTGCCCGAAATCTGCTTGATGGCCGGGGCCGTCATCGGGCTGCTGGCAGGATCGTTCCTGCCCCGGAACCGGCAGTGGGTTACCCGGCTGATCGCCGTGGCGGCATTGCTGGCCAGCGCCATAACGGCCCTGACAGCAATGAGCGGTGCAGCAGCGGAAACAGCATTCGAGGGAACATTCGCCATTGACGCGCCAACCGGTGCAGCACGGTTGATCATTGCCGTCTCGACTCTGCTCGTCATCGCCCTTGGTGCCGGGGAACTCGCGGGTCATCCACGCGAAAGCGAAATCTACGTGTTGCTGCTGCTGGCCTCCCTCGGCGCTGCCATTATGGCCGGGGCCAACGATCTGCTCGTCCTTGTCGTCGGCTATCTGCTGGCGACTATCCCGCTCTATGCGCTCATCGGACTTCGCCGTACCCCGAAGGCCGCCGAAGCTGCGTTGAAGACCTACCTCCTAGGGGCGCTGCTTGGAATCGCTCTCATGTTGGGCGTCACCATGCTCTACGGGGTATCAGGGGCAACCGGATACCAGGCGCTCACGCAAGGCCTGGCTGAGGCTCCGCCCACCGTCATCATCGTCGGAATTGTCGGTGTGGTCGCTGGCCTGATGTTCAAGGCAGGCGGTGTGCCCGGCCATTTCTGGGTTCCAGACGCGGCACAAGGCGCCGGTATCGCCGCAGCAGCGTTTCTGACCACCGTACCGAAAATCGGCGCGCTGGTCGCTGCCTACCGGTTCCTTACTGCCATACCGGAGACCATACCCTGGCCCCTGCTCGTGGCCGTGTTGGCAGCAGCCAGCATGAGCCTCGGAAACCTGGCAGCCTTCGCCCAAACGGATGCGCGCCGGTTACTGGGGTGGTCCACCGTCAGCCAGGTCGGATACATGCTGCTGCCAGTGGCTGTGGCCGGACAAGCAGACCTGGCGCTCCCGTCACTGCTGTTCTACCTGGCAGCGTATTCCGTCACCAACCTGGCAGCATTCGCCGTCGTGGCCTCCGCACCCGGTCGCGGCAGTCTGAAAGACTACCGGGGCCTTGTCACCACAAATCCCTGGCTTGCCGGCGCCTTGGTCGTGAGCCTGCTCAGCCTGGTGGGAACACCGCCTACCGCAGTCTTCGTGGGAAAACTCACAACCTTCACCGCAGCTTGGGATGACGGTTTCGAATGGCTCGTCATTGTGGCTGCACTCAACACGGTGGCCAGCCTTTTCTACTACTTGCGCTGGATAGTGCCGGTCTTCAAGCACAACGAAAAACGTCCTGGAGCTGGAGCAGACACCCTTCCGGTTACACACCGGGCGTCTACGGTGACGGCGGTTGTCGCCTCAGCAGTAGTACTGGCGGTGGGCATATTCGCCGGGCCCGTCCTGACGCTTTTTAGCGGGCCCATGGCACAGTAACCGACCGAGCCCACCTCCGGCTTGCTTTCCAGCAGTTGCGCGCCAAGCGAATGTCGGCGCAGATTGGGTTCGACCCTTGGCAGGTCAGTGGGCCGATTTGTCTGGTGTGGGATGAGAATTGGCCTCTAAAGTGCCCGGAGGGACATATACCCGAAGGAAGACGGTTATAGCCCTTTTGGGTCCAACGCAGGCACACTCCTGATTTATTCGCGGATACCCCTATGGGGTATCCTGGGCGTTACGGGCGGTTCATTTTGGACGTTGTACCTTCCATCCGATCATCGACGTTGTGTAAGAAAGGCCCGGTTGACATGTGCGGAACCACATCGACAAGCGAACTGACTCTGACGGACAGGAACGAGAGTTCGTGCTCCTGTTGTGCCACTGAGCCAGGGGCGGTTGAGCGAGATTCTGCCTCCACTGGTGCGAACGTTAGAACCGATTTTGGTGTCACAGGTTTGACGTGCGGCGGCTGCGCCAGCACCGTGAAAAAGACGGTATCAACAATTGGCGGCGTCAAGGATGTTAACGTGGACGTAGTGGCCGGGGGTATTTCGACTCTGACGATAACCGCCGAAAACAAGATCGAGTTCCAGCAGGTAGCAGAGGTCGTCTCCCAAGCTGGATACGAACTAACTGACCGTTGACGTGAAACTGCTTTCGCCAAAGGACTGAGCCCCTCCCGCACGGAGTCCTGAAGTCATGGCGTTCCTATCACTTAGAGCTGACACACCGAAGCAGAAAGGAGAATTTGTGCCGCCGCTATTGCGCGCTCACGCGACCACCCTGCGCCGCGGTTCAATTCTCCTTGCCTTGGGAATGATGGCCCTCGTCATTGGTCTTCTGGCCATGCACACTTCGCCTTCAGAGCATAACGCTCCGGCCACATCCTCAATCGCAGCTCATTCAACTGTCCACAGCGACGCCCAGAATGGCCCCACAGCCAATTCAATCGGCGGGGTGGTGGATTCCGGGGATGGTGGGCAGTATGAAGCGAATGCCGGGCAGTGCGACCAGTCCTGTGACTCAGGTATGGCGATGGCCGGGACGTGCCTGCTCGCGCTGGTACTTGCCGGCCTGTTGTGGCTGCGGTCGCCTCGTCCAAAAGGATTTCTTCAAGCCTGGACAACCCCGGCGTTCCCATACCTGCCCCTCGAAATATTCAATAAGGCGCAGCGTCCTTCACTGATCAAGCTTTCCATCAACCGCACCTAAAATTCAGCCGCCCATGTGGCGGCCGCCGGTGTTTGGCCTTGCCTGTTCCGACACCGGCACGGTTATGGAAAGTACAAGATCAATTTTAGAAGGACCTTTGCAATGAAACGACCCATGACTATTTCTGCCCTCGCTTTGGCTGGAACGATCGCCCTGGCAGGATGCGGCACCGACAGTGGCACGGAAAACGCCGGCCCCTCGGCCAGTCCTTCCAGCACCCAGCAGGAAAGCAGCCCGGCCCAGGCTCAAAGTGTCGAGCATAATGCTGCGGACACCAAGTTTGCCCAGATGATGATTCCACATCATTCGCAGGCGATCGAGATGAGCGGGATGCTCCTGTCCAAGGAAGGCATCGATCCACGCGTGGTGGAGCTCGCAGAGCAAATCAAGGCCGCGCAGGGCCCCGAGATCGAGCAGCTTGAAGGCATGCTTCAAACGTGGGGAGAGCCGACATCCACCATGGCGGAGGGTCATTCCATGGAGTCCATGGACGAAGGTGACTCCATGGAATCCATGGAATCCATGGGCGAGATGGATGGAATGATGTCCGCCGGCCAGATGGAAAAGCTGGCCAAGGCTGAAGGCGAAGAGGCAGCGCGGCTGTTTCTCACGCAGATGATGGATCACCACATGGGTGCCGTGGCCATGGCCGAGAAACAAGTCAAGAATGGCCAGAACGAGGAGGCCATAGCCCTTGCCAAGGACATCATCGCCGCTCAGGAAGCTGAGATGAAAGAGATGAAGGAGATTCTCGGCACCCTCTAGCGTTTAGCGCCGGGTGGTGGGCGGGTCCTCCTGGGCCCGCCCACCAGCACATCGTCCTCAAGCATTGAGCGTTCTCTTAGTTGGCAGCGGCCGCTGGGTCTTCGCCTGGCTGCGAGTCCATTCGATACCTAAGAATTACGACGCATTTGCTGTTGTAACCGAATTCGACCCGTCCCATCAGGGTTCTTGGCCGCGGTCAGTATTTGCGACTGCATCGCAAACATCTTCACCTCATCTTCGTTCAGAGCCGTGCCTCGAATCAGCCGGCGTCCATGCAGTTATTACCCCCGGCCGCCACCCGTTTGCTCCCACGAAGCTGCCCCTTATTGCGGGCAATGCTGCAATAAATTTCAGGAGATTCCATATGCCAGCCCCGGACTCCACAGGCGTTGCGATACGCCAGGCTACGTCGAAGGACCTGGCCACTATGGCATCCTGGCAATGCCGGTTCCTGCCCCATGGTCTTTTCCCACAGTTGGGAGAGCGGTTCGTCCGACGCTGGCACGCCACGTTCATCGACGCGCCGTATGGAATTGCCCTTATCGCCGAACTGCCAGCGCCCGGTGGCCCCGTCCCGATTGGGTTCCTGGTTGGATCCACCGACCAGTTTCGGCACATCGATCAGGTCCTCCGTGAACACCGGATCGGGCTCAGCCTCGCCGGCCTGTCGGCTTTGGCAGTTCGACCCGGCTTGTGTGGCCGCTTCCTGAGGACCCGGGCCAGGCCCTACATCCGCAGGATACTTAAACGCTCCCCTGACCAAATCCGGGAGAGCCCGGCGGAATCCGATCCTGTCTCCGAACCTCAGCGAGATAGAACTGCGGTCGTCACCGCCGTCGCAGTGACACCGGGGGACAGGGGGACCGGGGCCGGACGAAGTCTGATAACACGGTTTATAGAGCAGTCCCGTCCCGCAGGTGTGCCCAAGGCTGAACTGGTCACCATGGTCAACGCGAGCAATGACGGCTTCTATGAAAAACTGGGATGGAGGTTGGCAGACGAACACACCAACAAGGACGGGACCCGGTGCCGAACGTTCCGCTACGAATTCATTGACGAATAAGCCCACCCCGAGTGGTACTCGCCGGCTGACGGCGCCACCCGGGAAACGTGTAGCTCTGAGACCTTGACCTGTCTGCTCATCCACGGGAACCGGAGCCGACGAGCATCTATGAAAGTCTAAGACGGGTTGTTGTACTCCAGCAGGTGCTAGATGAAGCTGCTTGGGTTAACGACCTGTCCGTTGACCATAACCTCGAAGTGCAGATGGCAACCCGTCGACGCCCCGGTTGTTCCTACTCCCGCAAGCTGCTGGCCACGTGCCACCGCTTGGCCGACCGAAACCCCGATGGTGGCCAGGTGGTTATAGGTGCTTTTCAGCCCGTTGCCATGGTCGACGACGATACGGTTTCCACCGCCGTATGGACTGAAGCCTGCCTCCACGACGACGCCGGGTCCGGCGCTGAGTACGGGTGTACTGCATGCACCTGCATAGTCGATTCCCCTATGCATTTCAGCGGCGGCGCCGGTGAGGGGATTAGTCCTGTAGCCAAACGGCGACGCTACAGAAAGACTCGCCAGGGGAGCAGTCAGACTATTCGTGGACACGATGCCCGGGGAATCACCGGTGGCTTCCATGCTTGATTCCGTCTCCGGCAAGGGCGCAGAAACACCGGAGCTTGCCAACCCGTGCGCCGCCGGCTTTGGACTTTGGGCCTCCGGTCCGCCAAGGCCTGGAGGGGCCGCACTGGTTATATCTGATCGGGAAAAGTCAGTCCGGGCTTCGGCGGCTGCCGTAACGCTACTTGGAGCCGAAGCGGGCAGTGCCGTATTAGATGATTCGCTATCTGCTTGAGCGTATCCATCCTGGCCGGCAGGAAGCGCGACCGTGAGGATCAGTCCTGCCGCCGCGAATCCAATGCCTGCATGTTGGCCCCATCTCTGAACCGGAATGGCCGCCGTGGTGGGTCGGGACCTGCGACGGCCACGGCCTGCTGGAATTGTGTGGGCGCTGCGCCGACCACGGCCCGCGGGGGCTGCCTGGGTCTTCTTTGCGGGGGCAACTGCGGACAGGTACCGGCCCGCTAAAGCGCGTCGATGCAAGGAGCGTCCTCTCTACCGCCTGCGAAGTTAGCTGTCGGATTCGAGTCAGAGAGAACTCGGCCTTACAAGCATGGCAGCCCCCGGACTTCTCCGGACGCTGCTCTTGATTGGAAGGCTTCACCCCAAGACGGCCTCTGTGTGCCGCCGGATTGTGGGTCCTCCACCCCTGTCATTGATGTCGAACGGTGCTGGTTTACTGACAGGGCTCGGCGTGTAAACCAGAGGCATAAAGATACAATGCCGGGAGTCAGGTTAGCCGAAATTCCCATGAAGTTACAATCCCGTGACCTTCGTCGAGCCTGCGCGCGAACACCCAAATACCCGTAGTTGCGTGCGGGGGATCGGCTGCTCAATCGGTTCGCCGGCCGTCAAAGGTTTTTGCAAGGACAGCCGGGCAAACTGATCCAGTCTTCGGACGTCGAAAATTGAGGGAAAGGTACGCCCATGTCCGCGAAAAGGATTCCCGTAATCCGTGCCGGCAGGGCGCCGATGCGGGCCGTCGCCGTGGCGGCCACTTGCGGGCTGGTTTTCGGCCTTGGCAGTTCATCTTCCGTCGGGCCCACTCCGGAGGCGGCCTCACCTCAGAATTCGGACCCGGCCGGAAGTTTCGGAGCGGCGGTTCCGGCAGATGTGTCGGACCTGTTCAGTCAGCCGGGGGGATCGATGATTCCCGGACCGGCCGGGTCTTTCGCGACGTCCCTCAGTGAACCTGGCGATCCGTTGAAGCGGACGGGAATACCCGGTCTTCCGGGTGTGCCAGGTCTTCCTTCTGCCTCCGGCCTTTTTGACGAGCCTGCCTTCCCTGGCATTTCCAGTGCTTCCGCCGCACCAGGCAGCGAGTTGTTCTCCCAGCCCGGACCCGCCGCCATCAAAGGAAGCCTGGCCGCCGTCGTTCCCTACGCCTACGAGGGGCTTGGCCGACCCTATGTCTGGGGCGGAACAAGCTTCACGTCCGGCTGGGACTGCTCAGGTTTCACCCAATGGGCCTTTGCCAAGGCCGGCTTCAGCTTGCCCCGGGTCAGCCAGTGGGAGGCTCTCCGTCCGACCAGCACACCTTCGCCGGGTGATCTCGTGGCCCAAAGACCGGACGGACCAAACCACTGGGGACATGTCGGGATCTACGTGGGCGACGGAATGATGATCAGCGCCCTCAACCCCGACCAGGGAACCATACTTCACGAAGTGGAAGCCACGGCGGATCAGTCATGGTACTTCACAATCCCGGGCACCGAACGGACCCCCGTCGCATCCGAAGCGCTGACCCGCCGACCGGATCTGTCCCAGCCGGGGGTTTCGCCTTCTTCCCCGTCACCAGAGCGCCGCGCGCCCAATGGGGCACGTCAGGACGCCACCCAGAACAACACCGAGAACACTAATCCGGGCTGGGACTCCGCCCGGGAACGCGGAGATTCACCGGTCAAGCAACCTCACGCATCGTCAAAGAAGACCGCGTCGCCTCCACCATCATCTTCTTCGCCGGTTCGACCCGGGCCAGGGGCCTCGTCTTCCTCGCCTTCGCGCCCAGAAAACGCCACACCCCCTGCGAACCGGCCAGATGCCAATCCGGTA
>NZ_KI914687.1:107634-121398 GCF_000520495.1 Arthrobacter sp. H14 | reverse complement strand
CAGCCGGTTTTGGCTCGGTTTTAGCTGTCGATTTAGCCTCCGGTGCTTTCGCCTGCGCCTCAGCTTCGGGAGCGGGACGTTCAGCTTCGGATCCCATCGCCTTGAGACCTTCCGGCATGGTGTCGCCCAGGGTCTGCGTCAGCGGGGCCTCACCCTTGGAGACGTCGACACGCCCCTTGGATTCCTTCTGCACCTTGGCTTCAGACTTCTGGGTGGCCCGGCGCGCCTCGGCTTTGGCTTCCGCCTTGTTCTTCACAGGACCAATAACCATTACCATATTGCGGCCATCGATCCTCGGATTCGATTCGACACTGCCAACATCGGAAACGTCTTCAGCAAACTTCTGGAGCAGGCGGATTCCCATCTCCGGACGTTGCTGTTCACGGCCGCGGAACTGGATCATGGCCTTGACCTTATCCCCCGCCGACAGGAACCGGCGTGCGTGGCCGGTCTTCGTCTCATAATCGTGGGTATCGATCTTAAGCCGGAAGCGCACTTCCTTCAGAACGGTGTTCGTCTGGTTCTTGCGCGCCTCACGGGCTTTGACCGCAGCTTCATATTTGTACTTGCCAAAATCCATGAGTTTAGCCACCGGTGGCTTGGCCATCGGCGCAACTTCAACGAGATCAAGGTCTGACTCACTTGCCAGGCGCAGTGCATCTTCGATTCGTACGATGCCGACTTGTTCGCCTGCCGGTCCTACCAGCCGCACCTCCGGGACGCGGATCCGATCATTGATTCGTGGCTCGCTAATGTGTAGCTCCTGTTGTTCTGGTAACGGTCACCACCAGCACATGAAGAAGGCCTCCAATCGCTGGTGCAATCGAAGGCCTCAATAGGATCGGACAGCCGTACGCCGGAAGCGTAGGCACGTACCGCAGTGATGCCGCTGCCTGCGGCACTGAAGTACGCCGACCAAAACCCGGAAACCGGTATCGCCGGCGATACCGGCGGCGCTGGTGACTCAGGTGGGAGAGGACTCCGCTTGCACACTGAATAACCGATCTTCCTGGTCCAGATCCCATCGCAGAGATATAGCACACGGAAGTACCGACATTCAGTAGGTCTGTGACAAGCTTACCATTATGAGCACTCCAGACAGTAATCAGCCGGTCGGTGAAGCCACGCATAACGTCTATGAAGACCCGGCCGTTCAGCAGGAAATAAGGGATATCGCAGAGGTACCCGCGGTCGAAGTTATTAACACCGCAGCTGTACACCTGATGAGCGCCGCCGCCATTAAATGCGGTCTTGCTGCCAGCGAGGATGCCGCGGAACTGAAGGATCTGGACGAGGCCCGCAAGCTGATCACGGCTCTGGCCGGCTTCGTCACCGCAGCTGCCCCTGAGATTGGGAGCCAGCATGCCGGACCCTTAAGGGATGGATTACGCTCCCTCCAGCTGGCATTCCGCGAGGAGTCCAGTCACCCGGACGCTCCGGGCCAGGGGCCAGGCGAAAAGTGGACCGGTCCCGTTAACTGACCGGATCCCCATCGGCAGACGGCTTACTGGTTATCCCGCAGTGGCCAGCTTAACCTCCAGCGAATCCACCCGGTCGACGAATTCCCTGTTGGCTGCCAGGCGGTTCTGCAGTTCCCCGACCACCGCCTTCACATCAGCCTCGTCCAAGCCCGGGATAAGGCCAACGATGAGGCGCAATTCGGGTCCTGGCCCACCACCGTCGACGCGCCGCCCGTCGGAGAGCAGCGACGCCACACCCGATCCAGGCCGGATCTGCACCGAATGAACTGCCGGCAGTCCCTCGGCTGCCAACGCCACAGCCTGACGCACCTCGTCATCGAGATACGACGGCGTCCATTCCTTCTGCTGCGCCAAGGACCAGGCGGCCGGCCGGCGGACGACGAACGTCTGCGGAGCCCCAGGATCGATCACCATTAACTGCGCATCCTCGGCCGCGGCGGACAACGCCGCCCGGGCAGCGGCGACGGCAACCGGCCGCGCTCCGGGATGCCAGGCCTGCAGGAATTGCACGCTGCTGAATACCGGAAGAGCCTTACGGCCGTCAGGAGCTTTCAGGCTGACCATCGCCATGTCTGATTCTTTATCAGTGACGAGGCCATCCGCGCCATTACCAGTGTCAGCCACCTCGGCGACTATCGGGACAAAAACCCTTACGCCAGCCAAGGCGGCAACGACGTCGGCTTCGGTTCCCGTCCCCGAGTTGAGTTCTTCAAGGGCTCTGCGGTAGCTCTCATCCGTCTTGCCGTCGTCGCTCCCATACTGATGTACTGTTTCGCCTTCCGGACCCAGATCCCTGCCAGACCAAGGGCGGTTCGCGGAATCGGCCAAGCCCCCGGCGCCAGCCAATGCCTGGGCGATATGTGGAGGCAGTTTTCCTTCCGACACTCAGCGGACCTGCCGGCGTCCTGGCCTGCCGGCAACGTCGAGCGCCTGCGGGAGGGTGAAGGCACCCGAGTACAACGCTTTGCCCACGATGGCACCTTCAAGCCCTTCGGCGACCAGTTCCCGCAGGGAAGCTATGTCCTCGAGAGTGGCAATGCCACCGGACGCGACGACGGGTTTGTCGGTCCTCGTCAACACTTCGCGCAGTAATTCAACGTTTGGTCCGCGCAGTGTGCCGTCTTTCGTTACGTCGGTGACGACATAGCGCGAGCATCCGGCGGCGTCCAGGCGCTGGAGCACTTCCCAAAGATCGCCACCTTCCCTGGTCCAGCCCCTTGCCGCAAGGGTCGTTCCCCGCACGTCCAGTCCCACAGCGATCGCCTCACCGTGCTTGTCTATCGCCCGGGCAGTCCACTCTGGATTTTCAAGCGCCGCTGTGCCGAGGTTGACCCGGCTTGCCCCTAGCTTGAGCGCCGCCTCGAGTGAATCGTCATCGCGAATCCCGCCGGACAGTTCGACTTTGATGTCCAACTTGCCAACGACGCTGCTGAGAAGCTCCAGGTTGGATCCGCGGCCGAAGGCAGCGTCAAGATCCACGAGATGGACCCATTCCGCTCCATCATTCTGCCAAGCCAGGGCGGCATCCAGTGGCGATCCGTAACTGGTTTCGCTGCCCGCTTCGCCTTGAACCAGCCGCACGGCTTTGCCGTCGGCGACGTCGACCGCCGGCAACAGTTCCAGCACTGGTGATTGATTGACGTTGTTCGTATTATTCATGCTCAACTTTCGTTTCTAGAGGAAGATATACCGGCTTGGTCTTGGTCAACCGGGAAGCGTCAGCAGCCAGCCCGCAGCGACAGCCATACCGGCAAGAACCCAAAAGCTGACGACCAGGGCCGTGGACCGCTCCTGGCGCCGGAACGATATGGCACCTCCCGCAAGCAGCCCCGCCAGACCCAACAGCGCCACTGTCCACATATGATCGTTCTCCTTCTAGAGTGACTTGATCCAGTTACGCAATAGTGCTGATCCCGCGTCACCCGATTTTTCCGGGTGGAACTGCGTGGCTGACAGCGGCCCGTTCTCGACGGCGGCGATAAACGGCGCACCGTGTTCAGCCCAGGTAACCATCGGTGCCTTCATCCGCGGCTGGTTAACGTCGAATTCCCATTTCTGGACAGCATAGGAATGGACGAAGTAGAAGCGCTCATTTTCGATGCCCGCGAACAACCTCGTTCCGTCCGGCACCTGAACGGTGTTCCACCCCATGTGCGGAACGACGTCGGCAGGAAGTCTCTCAACGATTCCCGGCCACTCCCCCATACCCGGCTCCCGGCTCTCATGCTCTGCACTTTCATCGAACAGGATCTGCAATCCGACACAAATGCCGAGAACCGGACGGCCACCAGCGACCCTCCGCCCAATCAAACGGGGCCCGTCAACGGCTTTCAATTCCTTCATTACCGTTGCGAAGGCACCGACACCGGGCACAACGAGACCGTCGGCCTCGAGGACTTCGTCCGGGTGCGCTGTAAGACTGACATTCGCGCCGGCTCGTTCAAGGGCGCGCACTGCTGAGTGCACATTGCCCGACCCATAATCCAGAACCACTACGTTGGGCAGGCTCTCATTCGTCTGCGCGTTCACAGACTGCCCTTTGTCGATGGAACTCCCTCGACACGCGGATCGGGCTCCACGGCTGCCCGCAGTGCACGTGCGAACGCTTTGAACTGGGATTCAACAATGTGGTGTGGATCGCGGCCAGCCATGACAGTCATATGGAGGCAGATCCTGGCATGCAAGGTCATCGCCTCAAAGATGTGACGTGTCAGCGAGCCAGTGAAATGCCCACCGATGAGGTGGTACTCCTGGCCAGCCGGCTCTCCGGAATGAACCAGATACGGCCTTCCGGAGACGTCGACGACGGCGTGTGCCAACGCTTCGTCGAGGGGAACGGTGGCTTCCCCGAACCTCCGGATGCCGCGTTTGTTCCCGAGCGCCTGATGTAGCGCTTCGCCAATAGTGATAGCCACGTCCTCCACAGTGTGGTGAACATCGATGTGCGTATCTCCGTGCGCTTCAACCACGAGATCCATCAAGGAGTGTTTCGCCAGCGCGGTAAGCATGTGGTCGTAGAACGGCACCGTAGTCTCAATCCGCGAGGAGCCTGTTCCATCAAGGTCCAGCTCCACCATGACCGACGACTCGCTGGTTTTCCGTTCGAGGCGTGCGGTTCGCTTGGCGCCGGATGTTGGCTCTGAACTCATCTGGTCGTTCCTTCACTTGATCTTCATTTCGACATCAGGGTCAATACTGATTGGCATGGTTCCAATTCGGACAATTCCTGGATCCCGCCCCTAACAGTCTAGGAGTGGTCGGCTACAGAAGCTTCCGGAGTGATTCAAGGAACCGTGTGGTTTCCTCTTCCGTTCCGGCACTAACCCTGAGGTAACCCGGAATGCCCACATCGCGGATAAGGACACCATCGTCCAACAGGCCCTGCCAGACCTGGGACGGATTTCCAATCCCGCCGAAGAACACGAAATTCGAATCCGATGGCGCCGGCGTCAGTCCCATATGTTCCAGTTCTTCGACGATTCGGTCCCGCTGGAGCTTGATGTCCTCAACGTTTGCCAACAACGACGGCGCGTGGGCCAGCGCGGCCAGCGCTGTAGCCTGCGTTATGGCAGAGAGGTGGTACGGGAGACGCACAAGCCGCAGGGCGTCCGAAATTTCAGGCGCTGCAGCCAAGTAACCAAGCCTGGCTCCGGCGAGGGCGAAAGCTTTGCTCATGGTGCGCGAAACGATTAGCCGTTCACGTCTTGGAAGCAGTGCCAGCGCACTCGGCGTGCCGGTATGGGCGAATTCCTCATAGGCTTCATCGACAATGACGATGGAATTGGTCGCGTTGCCAGCTTCGTAGACTGCCTCGACGACATCCGGGGCCAAAGCGGTGCCGGTCGGATTATTCGGTGAACAGAGAATCACGATGTTGGGGCGTTCCTCCAGCACCTGTTCCGCTGCACTCTCCGCCGTCAGGGAAAAGTCGCTGGTCCGCTCGCCTGCAACATACTGGGTGCCGGTAGCACTGGCAAGGAGTGGATACATGGAGTAAGTAGGAGGAAAGCTCATCAATGTACGGCCCGGTCCTCCGAAAGCCTGCAGAATCTGCTGAAGCACTTCGTTGGAACCGTTTGCTGCCCACAGATTTTCTGCCGACAAGCCATGGCCCAAATATGCTGCCAATGATCGACGTAAAGCTGTGAATTCCCGGTCTGGATAACGGTTGATCCCGCTGACAGCCTCCGACACTGCGCTAACTATGGCCTCATGAACCGCTGGAGGCAGCTCATGCGTGTTTTCGTTGACGTTCAACATGATGGGAACGTCAATCTGAGGGGCGCCGTATGGCTTCAAGCCCTGCAAATCTTCCCGCAACGGCAGCTTACTGAGGCGGTGGAGCTGTTCATTCACCCTGTCAGCTTATGCTCGTGACCGCGGCCGGTGACAATTCAGCGGCGTAATAGTGATAACGCACACGATGGACTGCACCCGCCAGACTGCAGAAAAAGTCGATTCGGCTAATCTCCGGTGGGCAAGAAGAGCTGTTGGCCGACCTGGATGACGGAAGTCTCGAGATCATTCAGGTCCATCATGGCCTGAACCACATCCCGGGTATCCCGGCCGTCGGCGATCACTTCAGCGACGGTCCATACCGTGTCACCCGGCCTGACGGTGTAGCTGACGTTCGATGTCGCACTCGACGGGTTTTCTGTACTTGCCGTGGCCGGTGAATTGAATATTCCCAGCATGGTCACCAGCAATGCCGCCAACAGCATTAGTGGAAGCCCGAGGAACAACAGGCGGCCACGCCGGGTCAATCGTAGCGGGGAACAATCGGCTGCAACTTGAGCTGACATGATTTCCAACCTTCCTAAGAATTACTGACAGTCGAACGTGCGTTCGATTTATCTGCTTCTTGTTTTAGCACGTACCGACGAACAATGTCGAGACTCGCTAGAACAAATGTTTGAAATTCGCGATCAGCTGGCTTAGCGTTGACACCAGAGTTGATCGCTGAGAACAGTGCATCAGCCACCACCGACAGTTTTCGTCGGTGGCAGGAAACCAGGACCGCATCGGCGGTCGGCAGTGGTCGGACTGCTCGATGAAAGGATCCGGAACGATGGTGAAACAAGGAACGGAAGGTTCTGGGGCATTGGATAAGCCCGTGCGCACCAAAGTGGTCAAACACCGGCCGACCAAGGGACTCACCGTTAGGCAGAAGAAGATCCTGGAAACGGTTCAGCGTTCCGTTAGTTCCAAGGGTTACCCGCCCTCGATGCGCGAAATTGGCGACACTGTAGGGCTCGCAAGCCTTTCCAGCGTGACCCATCAGTTGTCCCAGCTGGAACGGATGGGGTACATCCGCCGCGATCCGAAGCGGCCCCGCGCCATGGAGGTTCTCATTCCCTTGACATTGGGGGAAGAGGCGCTGACCGTAGAAGGCGCCGGCCAACCGTCACGCCCCCGCAGCGCCCAGGGCGGATCCATTTCAGAGTTGACAACCTCCACCGATACGGCGATGGTTCCGTTGGTCGGCCGCATTGCCGCCGGCGGGCCGATCCTGGCCGATCAAGCCGTGGAAGACGTCATGCCCCTCCCCCGCCAATTGGTCGGACAAGGCGAACTGTTCATGCTTCGCGTTGCAGGTGATTCGATGATCGATGCCGCTATCTGCGACGGAGACTGGGTGGTGGTTCGTCGTCAAAACACTGCAGAGAACGGTGATTTCGTCGCGGCGCTGCTGGACGACGAGGCGACTGTTAAGACATTCCGTCAACGCGACGGACATACTTGGCTCTTGCCCCAGAACACGCGATATGAGCCAATCCTCGGCGACCATGCCACGGTCATGGGCAAGGTCGTATCGGTACTGCGCAGCGTCTAGTCAGCGCTCCTGTATCGCGGAGTCCGGCGGGCCTGTGCCCGCCGGACTTTATTGCGTGGTCATGCGTCGATCTTTGCCAGGCGGTCGAGCGCTGACAATACGGTGTCGCGGTCAGTGGTCGCCCAGAACGGTGGCAGTGCTGCCCGTAGAAAACCACCGTACCGGGCAGTAGCCAGGCGCGAATCCAGCACCGCCACCACACCCCGGTCGGTGCTCGACCGGATTAGCCGTCCCGCCCCTTGGGCCAGTCGAATGGCTGCGTGGGTTGCCGAGACGCTCATGAATCCATTACCCCCGGCACGGGCAGCAGCCCTGGACCGGGCGGTCATCATTGGATCGTCGGGACGGGGAAATGGTATCCGGTCAATCACCACGAGGCGGCACGAATTTCCTGGCACGTCGACCCCTTGCCACAGCGACATTGTGCCAAACAGGCAACTATCCGGCTCCTCACCGAACTGGCGCACCAGCGCGGACATAGACGATTCGCCTTGGCAGAGTATTTCCAAGTCGAGCCGTCCCCGCAGCGCTTCGGCCGCGTCTTCGGCCGCACGCCGGGATGAGAACAGTCCTAAAGTGCCGCCATTGGAGGCTTTCAGAAGCGCCTCGAGTTCATCGAGTTGCTCGCTGGAAGACCCACGCTCCGGCTTCGGCAGATGGGCTGCTACGTAGAGCATTCCCTGTTTGGGATAGTCGAAGGGACTGCCGACGTCGATCCCTGTCCACGAAGGGGCGCCGTCACCGAGCAACCCCAGTGAGCCAGCCACAGGTTCAAAGGCCGAACCGATGGCAAGCGTGGCGGACGTCAGGATCACTGTATGGTCTTCGAACAGTCCTTCCCTTAACCTGCCGGCGACTGACAGTGGAGCGACGTGTAAGGTTACGGGCTGTGATTCGTCGGCGATGCTTGGAGCCTGTGCCGGGAACGAGCTCGGTCTGGAAGCCCAGATAACCTCTCCGGATTCACGGGAGGCAACCACCCGCTCACACAGTTCGAGAATCACCAGCAGCCTCGACCGGGCCATTTGACGTCCACCATCGGCTGCATTCGAACTGTCTGATTTCGAATCCGAGAGAGCGGTACGGGCCGCCTCCCGGACCTGATTCAACGCTGCGGCTTGCTCCTCGTAGAGCCCGCCAGGCATCAGGCCTGTTGGCGTCCCCAAGATGGCATCCTCGAGATTCGCTGCGGCCGAATTCAATGCTTCGACACTGACAGCCGTGTGCTTACGGGTGCTGGAAGCCGCGGCATGGATCATTGCCACCGAGATCTCTCCGGAAACGGCTCCGGTCACACGGTCCTGCAGTTCATGGGCCTCGTCGATGACCACGACGTCGTATTCCGGCAGGACTGCCAACCCCTCGAACGCACTGATGGCAAGCATGGCGTGGTTTGTGATGACGATGTCGGCCTCGGCACCGCGGGCGCGGGCCAGCTCGCTGAAACAAACATCCGCCAGCGGACACTTATTCGCTCCCAGGCATTCCAGCGCACTGACTGATACTTGTTTCCATGCCCTGTCGCTGACACCGGGTGTCAGATCGTCGCGGTCACCGGTTTCGGTTTCCTCCGCCCACTCGCGAAGTCTGACGACTTCGCGGCCGAGCGCCGACGTCGGCCCTGTCTGGGTACCAACATTGGCGCCGCCGACGGGTGGATGCGGTGCGCTGGCGTCTTCACCCAGTTGGAACAGTGCCACTTCCGGTGCGTCTTCAGAAGGAAAACCGCCCTCGAGCTTGTGCTTGCAGACGTAGTTACCACGCCCTTTGACCAAGGCAACGTCGACTTCCCTGTCGAGCTGAGGAGTGATCGCTTCAAGCAACCGGGGCAAATCCCTCCCCACAATTTGAGCCTGCAGCGCAAGCGTCGCCGTCGAAACGACGGCAGGTTTGTCGCTGTGTATGGCGTGGGCAATCAGCGGCACCAGATAGGCAAGGGATTTTCCGGTGCCGGTTCCGGCTTGGACCAGCAGATGCCTTCCACTATCGATCGCTTCTGCCACCTGGCTGGCCATTTCATGTTGACCTGTCCGGTTCTGCCCACCCATGGCGGAGACCGCTGTGTCAAGAAGCTGAATGGATTTATGCGCGGCTTCCTCTGTTTCAGCCATGCTTGACGAACGGCTCCAGCTCTGCCGCCAGGGCCTCCCGCACCAGAACCTCGAGGCGGGTTCCTTCCTCCATATGCTCTGTCGCCAGGATTTCGGAATCCTGCTCATGCAACCGGTACACCAAGTCGCCACGCTGGTAGGGAATCATCAGTTCCAGCTTCACGGACGGGCGGGGAATTCCATCGCTGATGGCCTGCAACAGGTCCTGGATGCCTTCTCCGGTCCGTGCGGAAACGACAACATGGTTTGGTTCCCGCCTGCGCAGCCGGTCGATCACGAAAGTATCAGCCGCATCGGCCTTGTTCAACACAATGATTTCCGGAATCCTGCGGGCCTCAACCTCGGCCAGGACCTCTCGGACAGCGGCTATCTGCCCTTCCGGATCCGGATGCGAAACATCCACGACATGCAGGATCAAGTCCGCATCGGCGACCTCCTCCAGCGTTGAACGGAATGCTTCGATCAGCTGGGTGGGCAGGGAGCGGACAAATCCTACAGTGTCGGAAAGCGTATAGCCGATTCCATCCGAGGTTTCGGCCTTGCGAACAGTGGGATCCAGAGTCGCAAAGAGCGCGTTTTCCACCAAGACACCGGCATCCGTCAGCCTGTTCAGCAATGACGATTTTCCAGCATTGGTGTACCCGGTGATGGCCACTGACGGCACTGAATGACGACGGCGATTGGCCCGCTTCGTGGCACGGGCAGGTTTCATGGCAGCAATTTCCCTGCGAAGGCGGGCCATCCGGGTCCTGATTCTGCGGCGGTCCAGCTCAATCTTTGTCTCGCCTGGCCCCCTCGAACCAATACCGCCGCCTGCGACTCCGACACGTCCACCGGCCTGCCGCGACATCGATTCGCCCCAGCCGCGCAACCGTGGCAACAGATATTCAAGCTGAGCGAGCTCCACCTGCGCCTTGCCCTCGCGGGACTTCGCATGCTGGGCAAAAATGTCCAGAATGAGGGCAGTCCGGTCAATGACCTTGACCTTGACGATGTCCTCCAGTCCGCGCCGCTGTGAGGGGGCGAGTTCGCTGTCGACGATGACAGTGTCCGCGCCCGTAGCCACAACGATGTCCTTGAGCTCCTGCGCTTTGCCTGAACCAAGGAAGGTGCCCGGATCCGGCTTCAGCCTGCGCTGGATGAGTCCATCCATCACCTCGGAACCAGCCGTCGCTGCCAACGACGAAAGTTCACGCAGTGAGTTTTCCGCTCCTTGGAGCGTGCCCTCGGTCCATAGTCCCGCCAGGACGACCTTTTCAAGCCGCAGCTGCCGGTATTCGACTTCGGTAACGTCTTCGAGTTCAGTAGACAGGCCGGCCACCCGGCGCAAAGCACGGCGCTCGGCCAGTTCCTGCTGATCGCCGTCGAAATCCCCATGCTCCTGACTCTGGTCAGGAATTGCCCGCGCCTTATAACCATTCCGCGATGCGGTTTGCTGCGTGCCGGTGGCCGCGGTGTCGTTTTCCGTCGAAGCCGGGCCGGCATCCTTGGACAGGATGCGGTCGATTACCGCTTGGATCTCTTCCCGGCTCAGGTCCGGGTCGGGTGTTTGCGGATGAGGGCGATTAGTGGTCATGTTCTCCTTCGAAACTTTCTACCCTTATTCTAATCCCCAAGACCCTTACGTCAGTAGCAACTCGTTGACTCGGTGGATAAGTAAGGCCGGCATAAATACCGCGACGGCAGTTCTGCGGCTAGTGTTTGCGACTATGGGGTCTGATCATTACTTCAGCGCACAACCTGCTGGTGAGGAATCACGCCGGCCGCTGCGGGTGGTTCTCGCCGGTACGAGCAGAGACTTAAACACGGCGGGTGGAATTTTTAGTCCCGGCCGGATCGATCAGGGCACGGCTGTCCTGCTCAACTCCGTACCGGCCCCTCCTGCATCTGGCAATCTGCTGGACATCGGATGTGGCTGGGGTCCGATCGCGCTCACCATGGGTTTGAAATCCCCGGATGCACACGTCTACGCCGTGGACGTGAATGAACGGTCCCTGGCCTTGACCCGGGATAACGCTGCAGCACTGGAACTTGGCAATATAAGGGTCGCAAAGCCGGAGGATATCGACCCGGAACTGCGCTTCGACACAATCTGGGCCAATCCTCCTATTCGGGTAGGCAAGGCAGAACTTCACTCGCTGCTGAAGCTGTGGATCAACCGCCTTACGCCCGGCGGCACCGCCTGGCTGGTGGTGCAGCGCAATCTTGGATCGGATTCGTTGCAAAAATGGATGGCCGGAGAGTTCGGACCGGGTTTCCAAGTCACCCGGGCACACAGCTCGCAGGGATTCCGCCTACTGCGGATTTGGCGCGACACCACGACGCCCTAGATTACCGGATGTGCTCTATTGGTTAAACAAGCGTTCCATTGGCCACCAGGACTGCAGGACCGCCCAGGAGTATGTGTTCCCGTCCGTCGTCGGCCGTGAAGAAATTCGCCGAAACGACGCCGCCGGGCACCTGGACAGCCCAGTTGTCCGGAGCACCATCGCCGGCCCAGAAACGGATCGCCACAGCCGCGGCACACGCACCCGTCCCGCAGGACTGTGTCTCCCCCACGCCGCGCTCATGAACGCGCATGGAAATCACTCCAACGCCGTCGGTCACGAGCGGGTCCGCGGGCAGCACGAACTCGACATTCGTCCCGTCCGGAGGCGTCGGGTCCACGACGGGAGGATGATGAAGGTCCGCCGCCCGCAACTCGTCCCCGTGCGCCAGCGCAACGACGGTATGCGGGTTTCCCATACTTACTGACAATGCTGGCCGGGCGACCTGCAGGCCACCGGCTTCGACAAGGGAGTCAGTTCCCTGGTTAGCGGCTTCAACCGGGAAGATGAAGTCCCAGGGACCCATATCCACGGCGTATCCCTCCGCCTCACGCTTGACGGCCTTCGGCCCGCCGCGGGTACCGATCAGGAGGACTTCTCCCTCCGGCAGGTCGACAAGTCCCTGATCGATGAGAAAGTGCACGAATACGCGAACGCCATTGCCACACATCTCAACCGCGGAACCATCCGAATTGCGATAGTCCATGAACCATTCGGCTTGGCCGGCGGCCTCGAGCAATGCCCTGCCTTCCGGTAGATTGCGGGAGTGTACAGCCCGGATCAGGCCGTCGCCGCCGATGCCTTGGTGCCGGTCGCAGATTCTGACCACCGCAGCTTCGTCAATGGCATACTCGCCGTCGGGGTCGGCAATCAGGACAAAATCGTTGCCGGTTCCGTGCCCCTTGCTGAAGGGCAGTCCGGCGAATGGCCCGAGGGAACCATCACTCATATTTCCGCTCATCCCTCCACAGTACTGGCTATGGTTTCGAGAGCTTTCCGCGCCAGGTCCTTGTCTTTCCACGGCAACCAATGGATTCTCGGGTCGGCCCGGAACCAGGTCAGCTGGCGGCGGGCAAACTTCCGGGTGGCTGCAATAGTGGCAGCAACTGCTTCCTCCACACTCATCGTCCCGTCGATAACTTGCAGGAACTGGGCATAGCCCAATGCGCGTGCAGCGGTCCTCCCGGTACGGAGCCCGTGGCCCTCCAGAGTCCGCACTTCCGCTTCCAGACCGGACTCCACCATCCGGTGGACGCGTGCGGCAAGCCGCTCCTTCAATTCCTCCCGGTCCACGGCAAGCCCGATCTGTACGGCAGGCTGGTGGTACTCACGTTGGGGCATATATGAGCTGAATCGCCGGCCGGTCAACCGGTACACTTCCAGCGCGCGCACGACCCTTCGTGCATCCGTTAACCGTTCGGCCGAAGCCGGGTCCACTTCCTGCAGCTGCGCAAGGAGCGGACCCAGACCGGCACGTTCGAGCTCCTGCTCGAGTCCGGCACGGATGGCTGCGTCCGTTCCAGGAAACTCCAACACGTCCAGAGCAGCCCGGATATAAAGACCGGACCCACCCACCAGAATTGGCACGTTGCCGCGGCTCCGGACGTTCTCCATGTCGGCCCTGGCCTGATGCTGGAAGGCAGAGACACTCGCCTCCTCTGTGACATCCAGGATGTCGAACAGATGGTGCGGCACCCCCTTCCGCTCCTCGACCGGCATTTTCGCCGTACCGATGTCCATACCGCGGTAGAACTGCATCGCGTCGGCATTGATGATTTCACCGCCGAGTTCCTGTGCCAACGTCACCGCCAGTTCGGATTTTCCCGATCCTGTGGGCCCGACGACGGCGACCACGAGCAAGCGTGACGTGCCGTCCAGCTCCCGCAACCGGGAGCCGATGCCGGCATCAGGCACGGGGAGGCAGCGTGGGCATGCCCAGCAGGACGCCTTTTCCCTCCGCGGAAGGACCGGGTACCGGCGCGCCGCATGACTCGGCCTGCGAACGATCCCAA
>NZ_KI914687.1:78108-107534 GCF_000520495.1 Arthrobacter sp. H14 | reverse complement strand
CCAAGCCTCACCGGCCCGCGAGCTCCGGACAAGATAATCGCGGGTATCAGCGGATGCCGGATCAGCGATCAAGTGGAAAGGGGCCGCATCGGTAATCGTCACCGTCACCAGGTCGCCCGGACGCGGCGCCTTGCCACCGTCCGGAATAGAAAAGTGTACAAGTCGCTGATCCTTTGCCCGGCCGGACAGCCGGTGGGTCTCAGCGGCCTTCCGACCCTGGTTGGCAGTGACCATCACTTCCACCTGGTTGCCAACTTGTTTCCGGTTTTCCTCGGCCGAAATCCGGTCCTGCAGGTCCGTGAGCCGTTCGTAACGCTCCTGGACTATTGCCTTCGGCAGCTGGTGGTCCATATCGGCCGCCGGCGTGCCGGGCCGCTTGGAGTACTGGAAGGTAAAGGCGCTGGAAAAGCGGGAGGCTTCCACAACGTCGAGCGTGGCTTGGAAGTCCTCTTCGGTTTCTCCGGGGAAACCAACAATGATGTCGGTGGTGATGGCGGCGTGCGGTATCCGCTCGCGTACCCGGTCCAGGATGCCCAGGAACTTCTTCGACCGGTAGGACCGGCGCATATCCTTAAGCACCTTGTCGGAGCCGGATTGCAGCGGCATATGCAACTGCGGCATGACGTTGTGTGTTTCCGCCATCGCATCAATGACGTCGTCGGTGAATGCCGCGGGGTGCGGGCTGGTGAACCGTACACGTTCCAAGCCTTCGATTTGGCCACAGGCGCGAAGCAGCTTCGCAAACGCGCCACGGTCGCCGAATTCGACTCCATAGGAGTTGACATTCTGTCCCAGCAGCGTCACCTCAATGGCGCCGTCGTCCACGAGGGCCTGGATTTCCGCAAGGATGTCACCCGGCCGACGGTCCCGCTCCTTGCCCCGCAACGAGGGAACGATGCAGAAGGTGCAGGTGTTGTTGCAGCCAACAGAGATGGAGACCCAGCCCGAGTAGACCGCATCGCGCTTGGTGGGAAGCGTTGACGGGAACACGTCCAGCGACTCGAGGATTTCCAGTTGAGCTTCGTTGTTGTGCCGGGCGCGTTCGAGCAGAGTCGGCAAGGCGCCAATATTATGGGTGCCGAAAACCACGTCAACCCACGGTGCTTTGGTAATGATTTCATCCTGGTCCTTTTGGGCCAAGCATCCACCGACGGCAATCTGCATGCCCTCATGGGCTTCCTTCACTGAAGCCAGCATGCCGAGATTCCCATACAGCTTGTTGTCGGCGTTTTCCCTTACGGCACAGGTATTGAAGACGACGACGTCGGCCTGGTTGCCGCCGGCGTCGACGTAGCCGGCTTCCTCCAAGAGACCTGACATACGTTCTGAATCGTGAACGTTCATCTGGCAACCAAACGTCCGTACCTGGTACGTCCTCGGCTTGGTCTCGGAGGTCTCTTGATCTGGGGCGGGGATGGTCAGTGTCACCCTACAAGGGTAAGACGTCCCCGCCCGCAGACCACAATCGCCGGCGGCCGCCGCCGAAGCCAGACGGTGCCGCCGCTAATCCTCCGCCAGCCCGTCGATTGCTTCCCCCACGACTTGGAAGGCAAGCGACGGCGAGTACCCTTTGCGTGCCAGCATTGAGACCAGCCGCCTTGTGTGCTTGTCCCGTACGGCCCGATCGGCGTAGTCGATGCCGGTCTTCAGCTTTCTTCCGACCAGATCACGGGCTGCCTGCAGTTCGTCGCCCTCGGTGAGCTGGCTCAATGCCACTTCCGCCAGATCACCGGTGATGCCCTTGTCCGCAAGTTCGCGCTGGATCGCGCGGGCTGCCAGCCCCTTGGTTTGGGCCCTGCTGCGCACCCACATTCTGGCAAACTCGGCGTCATCAATGAGCTGGACTTCTTCAAAGCGGTCGAGGACAGCCTCGGCCACCTCATCCGGGACGTCCCGGTCCGCCAGTTTGCGGGCGAGCTGAAACCGGCTTTTCGGTGAAGCAGTCAATTGGCGCAAGACTATGGACCGCGCCACATCATGGGGATCGGCTTCGGCTGTGTCATCAGCAGAGGTACCAGACGTCGGTCCCGTTCCGCTGTTACTGAACGGAGCCATTCGTTCCTAGAACTTGTCTCCGCCGACTGCCTTCAGCTTTGGTTCAGTCTCCGGTGTCTCTTCGATTTTGGCACCAACACCGAGCTTTTCCTTGATCAGGCGTTCGAGTTCGTCGGCAAGCTCAGGATTGTCCCGCAGGAACCTCCGGGAGTTCTCCATTCCCTGTCCCAGCTGGTCCCCGTCGTAGGTGAACCAGGAACCGGACTTCTTGATGAGACCATGCTCGACGCCCATGTCGATGATTCCGCCTTCGCGGGAAATCCCCTGACCGTAGATGATGTCGAACTCTGCCACCTTGAACGGCGGCGCCATCTTGTTCTTAACGATCTTTGCCTTGGTCCTGTTGCCAACCGAGTCAGCCCCTTCTTTGAGGGTCTGGATCCGGCGGACGTCGATGCGCACGGAGGCATAGAACTTCAATGCCTTGCCACCGGTGGTCGTTTCGGGGCTGCCGAAAAAGACACCGATCTTTTCACGCAGCTGGTTGATGAAGATAGCGGTTGTCTTGGTCTGGTTCAGGCGGCCGGCGATCTTACGCAGCGCCTGGCTCATCAAGCGGGCCTGAAGGCCAACATGGCTGTCGCCCATCTCGCCTTCGATTTCGGCCCGCGGCACCAGTGCGGCGACGGAGTCGATGACAATAACGTCCAACGATCCGGAACCGACCAGCATGTCCATGATCTCCAGCGCCTGTTCTCCGGTGTCCGGCTGCGAGACCAGGAGCGCATCAGTATCCACGCCCAGTTTTTGGGCATACTCGGGATCCAGGGCGTGTTCGGCGTCGATGAATGCCGCGATGCCGCCGTTTCGCTGCGCATTGGCAACAGCATGCAGCGCCACCGTCGTCTTACCCGATGACTCGGGGCCGTAAATCTCAACAACCCTGCCACGCGGCAATCCCCCGATACCAAGGGCAATGTCGAGCGAAATCGCTCCAGTGGGTATCACCTCGACGGGCGCACGGGTGTCATCACCCAAACGCATGATGGATCCCTTGCCATACTGCTTGTCAATTTGCGCCAGAGCGGCTTCCAGGGCCTTCTCGCGATCGGCTGGTGCCGGCATAATTCACCTCGATGTCTAGTGGCCTGTTGGCCGTTTATATGTCTGGCTACGACGTTAGACCTTCCCACCGACAGAACAAGAGCTTATTCGGTGGTTGTGGATAAGCATGGTCCGCAGGCGATGTGTCCTCTGCTCAATAGTTTAGTGCCGCCCGAACAAGTATTCGAAGAGGAACACTGGCGTGTCGCTTAGCTGGTGCGGGGCTTAATGTCCCGACCCCACCGGCGTTCGGCCGGAACGTCCTGGACATCGCAGATGGCGAACCACACTTTCCGGGGGTCCTCGCCATCCTTCAGCGCGGCGGCAGCAGTGCGTCCGGATAGACCTGTCAGCACGAGGTCCTCAGCAAGGACTTTGGAATACCCCTGCCCAAACTCGTCATCCATCAATCGCCGGAACTCACTCATTCGCACATGTTGAGTCTCTCATGATCCTGCCCCGCGCGGCCAAGCCTGCAGCACTCTAGAATGGTGTTCATGAGTGAGACCGAGGAGTCCCCCACCGGGCCGGACCCGCGCAGCGCCATCGAGCAGCTGGAGCAGCAACTAAGCATGCTGTGGCGCCGTTCCAGGTCTATCTCACATCGGGTGGCACGTGACGTTCATCCGGACATGGAGCCAGCTGCCTATGGCCTGCTCCTCATTCTGCAGAGTGAAGGGGCGATGCGGCTGACAGAACTGGCGGCAAATATCGGCGTCGGAAAGCCCTCGGTCAGCCGCCAGGTTACGTTATTGGAAAGCCTCGGCCTCGTGAGGAAACAAGCCGATCCATTCGACGGGCGGGCGCAGACGATTACCTTGACCGAAAAGGGACTGAACCAGCTCTTGACGACACAGCTGGCCAGGAAGCAGGCCTTCCGCAACAGATTGTCGGATTGGTCTGAACACGACGTCGAGCATTTGGCTGTGCTGCTGGCCAGGCTCAATGATGAGTACACCAAGGACAAGTGAAGCCCGCCGGACGAACCAGCGGGCTTCAGCGTCTTAGTTGTTTCAGTTTTGGGTTCAGTACGAGCTGGGGGCGAGACCCCGGTCCAGTTCACCGGTGAGGTCCCCGGACAGGTCACGGGCAAATTCCCGTGAGAATTCCTGTGGAACGGTATCTGGAACGGCTACACCTTCCGCCTCGGCAAGTCGCTCACTCACTTCGCGCAACATCAGCGACAGCGGAACATCAAGTGCCGAGCAGATGGAGGAAAGGAGCTCTGATGATGCTTCCTTCTGTCCCCGCTCGACTTCGCTCAGATACCCAAGAGACACGCGTGCATTATGCGAGACTTCACGGAGGGTGCGGCCCTGGCGCTGACGGACCTGACGCAGTACCTCACCGATCTCATGGCGTAGAACGACCATTTTGCGCTCCTTCTGTTCTGGTTGGGCATTTTCTGCCAGACCCACATCACGCCAACGGACCACGCCGTTTACGGACACGGGTTGCTTTACCATCTGGATCGCCTTGCTCCCTTACTCTACGGACGCTGCCTGCCGGATCTGCTTACGGCTGGGGCCGTTATACTACATCTTATGCCGCCAGTGTATGGACTGCCGACACTATTAGTAACTGTTGCCAAAAGGAAATTGTTCCCACGCATCGCTAATCTACCTTGATGAGCCCGCCGCGTCGATTGCTTGATGAAGCTGCAGCAAGGCATGCCGGCAGGCCTGGGACTGGATTTCGGCGCGGCTGCCCGAGAATTCGTACTTGCTCGACCACGCGCCGTATTCGTCTGCCAACGCGATATATACGGTGCCTACTGCCTGGCCATCGTGCGGTTCAGGGCCGGCGACACCGGTGGTGGCAACTGCCAAGGAAGCTTCAGCGAGTCGCCGCACACCCTGAGCCATTTGACGTGCGACGTCGGCATCAACAGATCCGTTGGTGGCCAGCAGGGCGCCGCTGACGCCAAGCACATTTTCCTTGACGGTGTTCCGGTAGGCCACAACTGCACCGTTGAGCATTCCGGACGCCCCGGGAACAGAAGCCAGCTCGGCACAGACCATGCCGGCAGTTAACGACTCCGCGGTCGCCACCGTAATCCCCGAGGCCAGGGCATCGGCGACGAGTTGGTTCACATCCGGAGCAGCCTCGGTCCGGCGGGAAGTAGTCACCGCTGCACCTGACCCGTTCCGCGGGCACCCGAGTGCAACCGCACCGCCTGAATGACGTAGTCAACGCCGGTTATGACGGTCACTGCCACCGCAATCAGCATGGCCGCCAGCGCGACCCATTCCATCCAACCGCCCAGCAGGTCCGCCAGCGGCATCAGATACAACAGCACTGCGGCGGTCTGCAGCACCGTCTTCAGTTTTCCTCCACGGGAAGCCGGAATAACGCCATACCTGATCACTACGAACCGCAGCACGGTGATGAACAGCTCCCTGCCAAGGATGACAATCGTGATCCACCAAGGCATTCCGTCGATAACGCTCAAAAGGACCAGGGCCGAACCGATCAGCAGCTTGTCGGCGATCGGATCGGCGATCTTGCCGAAATTAGTGATCAGACCCCTGCTGCGGGCAATATCTCCGTCGAGCTTGTCGGTGTATATGGCGACGGCGAATGCCAACACAGCCAGCCAGCGCGCAACCCCGTTTTCGCCCTCGTCGAGCAGCAGCAACCAAATAAACAGCGGCACAAGCAGCACCCGGATCACCGTCAGGACATTGGCGATGTTCAGGGTTGGAACTTTTTCAGGCTGCGGAGAAGTCACTTACTAAGGCTACAACCGTGTGGCCGGTAAACGTATTGTCTCTGGAATGCGCGCGCAACCGGACCTTTCCGGCCGTCAGCGGCCGGTCAGGCCCCAGGCATCCTCGGATGTATCGCCGTCGTCGCCATCTGCGCCGTCATAATACTGCTCCGCGGTATTCTGCAGTGACGCATCGACCTGATCGAGCTGACCGGTGGCGGGATCCGGTGCCTGAACGGGGTGTGGTTGGGTGGCGTCGTCTACCGTTGGTGCTGCCTGCGCCGGCGGGTCGTCGCCCCGGATGGTTGCCATGGTGGCTGCCAGATCGTCGGGGCTGACCAGCACATCCCGTGCCTTGGATCCTTCGGAAGGACCAACCACTCCCCTGGATTCAAGCAGGTCCATCAGCCGTCCGGCCTTGGCGAAGCCAACCCGGAGCTTGCGCTGCAGCATCGAAGTCGAACCGAACTGAGTTGTGACCACCAACTCGGTTGCCTGCAGCAGGACATCCATATCGTCCCCGATATCGTCGTCGATCTGCTTCTTCGGCGCCACTTGCGTGACATCGTCACGGTAGACGGCCTGCAACTGCCCCTTCACATGGGCGACGACGTCGTGGATTTCAGTTTCCGTAACCCAGGCGCCCTGCACGCGAATGGGTTTCGAGGCTCCCATTGGCAGGAACAACGCGTCACCCTGGCCAATCAGCTTCTCGGCGCCGGCCTGGTCCAGGACAACCCGCGAGTCGGTGACCGACGACGTCGCAAAGGCCATCCGTGAGGGCACGTTCGCCTTGATCAGACCGGTCACCACGTCCACGGAAGGCCGCTGGGTTGCGAGCACCAGGTGGATACCGGCGGCCCGTGCCAGCTGCGTAATGCGGACGATGGAATCTTCCACGTCCCGGGGCGCGACCATCATGAGGTCGGCAAGCTCGTCCACCATCACGAGCAGGTAAGGGTACGGCTTCATCACGCGCTTGCTGTCCGGCGGCGGAGTCACCTTCCCGTTACGCACGGCCTTATTGAAGTCATCGATGTGCTTGAAACCGTAGGTCGACAGGTCGTCGTACCGGGTGTCCATCTCACGGACCACCCACTGCAGCGCCTCGGCTGCCTTCTTGGGGTTGGTGATAATCGGCGTGATCAGGTGCGGGACGCCCTCGTACGCGGTCAGCTCAACGCGCTTCGGGTCGACCATGACCATGCGGACCTCGTCCGGTGTAGCACGCATCAGGATTGAGGTGATCATTGAGTTCACGAACGAGGATTTACCCGCTCCGGTGGCGCCGGCGACCAGAAGGTGCGGCATCTTCGCCAGGTTGGCGACGACGAAGCCACCTTCCACGTCCTTGCCCACACCCATCACCATCGGATGTTCGGTGCGGCGGGCGACCTGGGAACGCAGCACGTCGCCGAGCGAGACCGTTTCGCGGTCCGAGTTGGGAATTTCGATGCCGATGGCGGACTTTCCCGGAATCGGCGAAAGAATACGGACATCGGCGCTGGCCACAGCGTAGGAGATGTTCTTGGACAAGGCCGTGACCCGTTCAACCTTGATGCCGGGTCCGAGCTCAATCTCGTACCGGGTTACGGTGGGGCCGCGGGAGAATCCGCTGACAATGGCATCGACGCCGAACTCCTTGAACACCTTGGTCAGGGACTCGACGACGGATTCATTGGCTGCGGAACGTTCCTTGGGCGGAGTACCTGGTGCCAAAGCATCCGTGGCGGGAAGGGTGTAGGTGACATCGCCGGCAAGCTGGAGCTGTTCAGTGCGTTGCGGGATGGGGCCGGCGGGCATTTGCGGCTGGACCGGCGACGACGGCACAGGCGTGGTGGGTTCTTCCCTGGCGGCGCTGCCTGCAGCCGGCTTTCCATTGACCATGCTGATCGCTTCAGTGGCCTGTTCGGTCGATTCTCCGAGGCCCTGCGCGCGCTTGATTTTCCGGGTGGCCAGTTCGGACGCCGTCGGCCGTTTCACGCCGGGCGGCAGAGCTGGACCTGCAGCTTCCGCTTTCTGCGCATCGTCCAGCACGGCGCGTTCGAACGCCTCATCGCCGTAGTAGCCGTCCAGCTCCCCGGCGTCGTGATTATGGTCCTTCTTTCGGCGCAGTCCGCGCTTCTTGCCCGCTTTCGGCTGCTTCTTGGTCTTGTTGTCGCCGTAGAGGTAGCTTTGGTCGTGCCCGCCGGCTTCTCCCTCGGCGGGGAGGGCCGGCAGGTCCTGGCCCATAAGGTGCTCATAAAGCGCCCGCAGCCGCGACGGAATGGCCCGGTAGGGTGTGGCGGTGACAATCAGCATGCCGGTGAAACCGAGAACGCTGAGCAGGACCAAAACGCCCCACTTGGTGATTGCTGCCGCCAGCGGAGCGGCGAGCAGGAAGCCCACCATGCCACCGGCCTCCCAAAGCGGTTCGAGCCCATTGACCAGACGCGGTTCACCACCGACGATGTGGGAAATTCCGCAGCCGCTGAAAAGCATTACCAGCAATCCAATGCCAACCCGGTTGTTACCCCTTGGGTCCTCCGGGCGGCGGATCAGCCGGATGGCACAAATCAGCAGGACGAACGGCAGCGTCAGGGCCATCCAGCCCAAAGTTCCGGCGACGACGGCGTGAACACCGCGGGCAAACCAACCGGTCAGCGCCCACCATTCGACTGCAGCGACCAGCACGCCGAGCACCAGCAGGAAAAATCCGGCACCGTCGCGCCGGACGGCAGAGTCGACACTGCTGACGTCATGGCCCATCCGCCGGATACCCCCGGCGGTCAGACGCGCCATTCCCATCCAGCTACCGGTGATCATCCGCACCGGCCAGGCGGGCCGGGGCTCGACAGGCTCGGGCTGTGATTTTGACGGTCCGGAGGTGCCTTTGGAACGTGCTGAAGAAGAGCGCGCAGCACCGCTTGAGCTTTTACTGCGCGACTGCGTGCCTGTCTGACGGGCGGGGGAAGTACGAGTCGCCATAGTATCTACGGTACTCCGGATCCGGTCCGGCCCCGTGGATTTCGGGCCGCCATGCCCGGTGTCGCCCGCCACATCCGCGGACGGTTGCAGGGGTTTAAGCTTCCAGCACCACGGGAATGATCATCGGACGACGGCGGTACCGCTTGTTCACCCAGGTGCCCACTACGCGCCGCACTGACTGCTGCAGCTGATAGGTGGTGTGGTCCTTGCTGTTGGTCACACCTTCCTCAAGAGCCGCATTGATCTTCGGAATGATCTCGTCAAAGACAGCGTCGTCCTCGGCGAAGCCGCGGGCGTGGATCTCCGGTCCGGTGACAATCTTGCCGGTCGAGCGGTTGACCACAGCGATGATGGAGATGAATCCCTCATCGCCGAGGATCCGGCGGTCTTTCAGGTCCGCATCGGTGATTTCTCCGACACTCGAGCCGTCGACATATACATAACCGCATTCGACCGAGCCCACGATTTGCGCTTTTCCATCCACCAGGTCGACGACCGAGCCGTCATCGGTCAGCAGGATGTTCTTCTTCGGGATTCCGGTCTGTTCAGCAAGCCGGCCATTTGCGATCAGGTGCCGGGTCTCGCCATGAACCGGCATGACATTGCGCGGACGGAGAATGTTGTAGCAGTAAAGCAGCTCCCCGGCGGCGGCATGGCCGGAGACGTGCACTTTGGCGCTGCCCTTGTGCACGACGTCGGCGCCGAGCTTGAGTAGACCGTTGATGACCCGGAAAACCGCGTTTTCGTTGCCCGGAATCAGCGACGACGCGAGGATGACTGTGTCACCGTCGCCGACCTCGACCCTGTGATCGCCGTTGGCCATTCTCGACAGTGCCGCCATCGGTTCGCCTTGGGAACCGGTACACATCAGTACGATCTGGTTATCCGGGATGTTGTCCACGTTCTTGATGTCCACCAAGATGCCATCAGGAACCGTGAGGTAGCCCAGCTGGGCGGCAATATTCATGTTGCGGACCATCGAGCGTCCGACCAGCGCCACCCTGCGGCCCTCCTTCGCAGCCGCATTGAGCACCTGCTGGACCCGGTGCACATGGGATGAAAATGACGCCACAATGATGCGTTTCCGGACCGAGCCGAAGATTCCCTCCAGCGTCGGACCAATCTCACGCTCCGCCGTCGTAAATCCGGGCACATCCGCGTTGGTGGAGTCGACCATGAGCAGGTCCACGCCTTCTTCGCCCAGCCGGGCAAAGGCGCGCAGGTCCGTGATGCGGCCGTCAAGGGGCAGCTGGTCCATCTTGAAGTCACCGGTGTGCAGGACGTTGCCGGCCTCGGTCCGGAGGAAGACAGCGAGCGCATCAGGGATGGAATGGTTGACGGCGACGAATTCGCATTCAAACGGTCCAAGCCGCTCGATCTGGCCTTCCGAA
Organism: Arthrobacter sp. H14; assembly: GCF_000520495.1. Lineage (GTDB taxonomy): Bacteria > Actinomycetota > Actinomycetes > Actinomycetales > Micrococcaceae > Arthrobacter_C. Next base: position 97,367 of record NZ_KI914687.1, on the reverse strand, counting down.
ACGGTGAGCGTGTACGGCTTGATCCGGTGCTCGGTCAGCTTCGCCTCGATCAGTGCCAGGGTCAGCTGGGAACCGATCAGTGGGATGTCGGGGCGTTGGTTGAGCAGATACGGCACCGCGCCGATGTGGTCCTCGTGCCCGTGAGTCAAGATGACGGCCACGATGTCGTCGAGCCGGTCCTCAATGTAGGAGAAGTCAGGCAGGATCAGGTCCACGCCCGGCTGGTGCTCCTCGGGAAACAGGACGCCGCAATCGACGATGAGCAGCTTGCCGTTCAGTTCGAAGACTGCCATGTTGCGGCCGATCTCCCCCAACCCGCCCAGCGGAACAATCCGCATGGTTCCTTCCTTCAATCGCGGAGGGGTCACCAGGCGCGGCATAGCCGTTTGACTCATCGGGTTAGTTCCATTCCGGCGTCAGCGAGGTCTGCCCGCATCAGCTCGTGTTCGGCAGAGGTCGGTGCAGTCAGGGGAAGGCGCACTGTGGGGTCGGGCAATACGCCCTGCCAGGAAAGAATTTCTTTTGCCGCGACGGCGCCCGGAACCCGGGTCATCGCGGCGCGGATGGCGGGCTCAAGCTCAAAGTGAATGCGCCGTGCCGTCGCGAGGTCTCCTGCCAGGACTGCATCCACCAGCTGGCGGAACTGCACCGTCGCCAAGTGCGTCGTCACGCCCACGAGGCCGGCAGCACCGAGCGACATCCATGGCAAGGTGAGGCCGTCGTCGCCGGAATAAAACACCAGATCGGAGTTCGCCATCACGTAGGAGGCGGCGGCGAAGTCGGCCTTGGCGTCCTTGACGGCGATGATCTGCGGATGTTCCGCCAGCCGCAGCATGGTGTCGGGCAGGATCGGGACGGCAGACCGGCCGGGAATGTCATACAGCATGATCGGCAGGTCGGTCTTGTTGGCGACCGCTTCGAAGTGCGCCTGGACGCCGGACTGGGTCGGCTTGAGGTAATACGGCGTCACAAGGAGAAGGCCGTCGACGCCGGTTTCAGCGGCCATCTCCGACAGGAGCACCGAGTGCGCCGTGTCGTTGCTGCCGGTTCCTGCGATAACACTCGCGCGGTCGCCGACAGACTCGACCACGGCGCGGAACAGCGACACCTTTTCCTCGTCATCAAGGGTCGAGCTCTCGCCCGTGGTGCCGGCGACCACCAAGCCGTCGCACCCGTCGGAGACAAGTTTGTCCGCAAGACGGGCGGTTTCATCAAGGTCAATCGTGCCGTCCGCGCGCATGGGCGTGACCATGGCCGTCAGCAGGGAACCGAACAGGGACCCACCGGGGGCAATGTCAGAGTCAGCCATAGGTAAAACGTTACCTGTCATGCTGCGTTTTCCGGGTATTGGCTTAATGTAAGGCTCATCGCACCAGTCTCCGTGAGAGCATCGAGCTATGCCAAGCGCCAGCGCCAATGCGCTCCCCCACCGCCTGACTGGTATTGACGCCGCACGCGGGCTGGCGCTGCTCGGGATGATGGCGACCCACATCATCCCGTTGTACGACGGCGGGGTCCCCACTTTCGTGGCAACGACTTTCTCCGGTAGATCCGCCGCGCTCTTCGCTGTCCTGGCCGGTGTCTCGCTGGCTCTTTATACCGGTCGTGACCGTCCGCACCGCGGGGAGTCGCTGACCGCGGACCGGCGGGGGCTGGCCGTCCGTGCGCTAATGATCGCCGTATTCGGCTTTGCTGTAGGCGTGACGGAAACATCAATCGCGATCATCCTGGTCCATTACGCGTTCCTGTTCCTGGTGGCGTTGCCTTTCGCCGGGCTCCGCTTGCGGCCGCTGATCGCATGGGCGGTGGGGTGGTTGTTGGTTTCACCCGTCGTGGCCTACCTCGTCCGGCCATTGCTGCGGGACGCGCTGGCCGAGCCCGAACTGGGGCATAACCCCGTCTGGACGGATCTGCTCAACCCGGCGACCTTCGCCGCCGACATTTTTTTCACCGGCTACTACCCGGTGGCACAGTGGCTCGGTTACCTTCTGGTCGGCGTGGCGATCGGCAGGCTGGATCTGAACAAGGTCCAGACCCACGTTTCCCTGATCGTTGCTGGAATTGGTGTCGCCGCCTTCGCTAAAGGGCTGGGCGGCTTCTTCATGTACGACCTTGGCGGCCTGCTGGCGCTGATGTCCACAGAGCAGGGCAGGCAGGTTCCGCTGGAAGCCATAATGCAGGTCAGTCTGTCTCCGGTCGAGCAGTCTGGATCATGGTGGTGGCTGGCCAGCGCGGCACCGCATTCCGGGACCACTCTGGATTTGCTGCACACCAGTGCCACCGCAGCCGTCGCCATCGGTCTGTGCCTGCTGGCAACGCATTGGCACCGGAACCTGCTGCTGCCGCTGTCAGGAGCGGGCGCCATGACGCTGACCCTGTACACGGCCCACATCATCGCGCTATCGATTGGCCCGGCGGACGACTCTCCGCTGGGGCAGGTGGCCCTGTTCTGGATTTACGCTGCGGTTGCCCTCCTGCTCGGGGCGGTGTTCTCGCTGCTCAGGTGGCGCGGGCCGCTGGAGTCTATGACATCGATGATGACCACCGCGGCGCGGGGAAGCCTGTCCGACCGGGTTTAGGCTTCGACCCGCTTGCTGCGGTACATCGCAATGGCATCGCGCATGGATTTGCGCGCCCGGCGCCGGTCGCCGGCAGCATCGTAGGCGCAGGAGAGACGGAACCAGGAACGCCAGTCGTCCGGAGCAGCCTCCGCCTCAGCCTTGTACTTTTCGAACTCGGCGTCCGCTGCGTCGCGGACAATGCGGCCCGCCGGCGTTCGGGGCAGCGTGTCCTCCGGCAGCCTTCCTTCGGCAGCGAGGATTTTGGCGAGCTTTTCCATCCGGGCTCCGAAACTGATTTCCCGCACCAGTGCCCACAATCCCACCACCGGCAGGAGGAAAATGGCCGCTCCGAGGATTTTCGCCGTGGCTTCGGGGGCCATCAGCAGGATCCACCCGCGGTGGGCGGTGACCACGAGGTAGAAAACGAGCAGCAGGACAACCAGGAATACCCAGATTTTTGTCTTCATCGGGGCCGTTACGCTTCCAGGTCCAGATAGCCGTCGAGCCCCACCGTCAAACCGGGATGGGCCGCCACGGACCGGATACCCAGCAGGACACCGGGCATGAACGATTCCCGGTCGAAGGAGTCGTGCCGGATGCTCAATTGCTCCCCCGGCGAACCCAGCAGGACTTCCTGGTGGGCGACCAGCCCGCGCAGCCGCACGCTGTGCACATGAATGTCCTCAACAGTTGCCCCACGTGCCCCGTCGAGGGTGGTCTGGGTGGCATCCGGGCCTGGGCCCATCCCGGCTTCCCGCCGTGCGGCCGCTATTTGCTGCGCTGTACGCACAGCCGTTCCGGAGGGAGCATCCACCTTGTCAGGATGGTGCAGCTCAAGCACCTCAACAGATTCGAAGTATTTCGCAGCTTTAGCCGCGAACGATGTCGCCAGCACCGAACCGAGCGCGAAGTTCGGAGCGATGAGCACGCCGGTTCCAGGATGCTGTTCCAGCAGTTCGGACAATGCCGACAACCGCTCCTCGTCCCATCCGGTGGTGCCAACGACGGCGTGCATACCGTGCTGAACGGCGAATCCTACGTTTTCTTCGGTGCTGGAGGGGACGGTCAAATCAACGACGACGTCGGTCCCCGACTCCGTCAGCGTCTCCAGGGAATCCCCACGGCCAAGGGCGGCCGTCAACTCCAGGTCTTCGGCCGCCTCGACGGCACGGACGGCTGCCGAGCCCATCCGGCCCCGGGCACCCAGAACGGCCACTCGCACTCGTCTACTCATACATCCAGCGTACCGGTGGCTTTCGGCCGTTACTGACAGTCACCCAACGGCCGTTAGCCGATACCGACCCACTCAACATCGCCATCGGTGAAGAACTGCTCCTTCCAGATGGGCACCTCCGCCTTAACCCGCTCGACCAGCATGGAACACGCCTCAAATGCTGCCCGGCGGTGGGCTGCCGCCGCCGCGCAGACGAGAGCAGTATCACCAATCTGCAGGTCTCCGATCCGGTGTCCGACCCACAACCGGACCCCGGGATGCGCCGCCGCGGCCTCGTCCGCGAGTCGCTGAATGACAGCGCCGGCCGTCGGATGGGAACTGTAGCTCAGCCGTTCCACTTCCCTGCCGCCGTCGTGGTCCCGGATCACTCCGCTGAAGCTGACGACGGCGCCACACTCGTCCGAGCTGACCGCCGCCAACGCCGTCTCCAGGCTGAGGGGCTCCGCGCTGACCAGAGCGGCCAGAACCGGTCCTTGGTTAACCGTGTGCATTCTGTCCCTCCAACTGCTCACAAATATGGTTCAGCATAGGCGCCAGCACCTTCAGCCCATCCTGTACGCCGCCCGGCGATCCCGGCAGGTTGATCACGAAGGTCGGCCCCGCGGTTCCGGCCCAGCCCCGGCTCAGGCTCGCCAGCGGCGTGTTGGTCCGGCCGGCGGACCGGATGGCTTCCATCACGCCCGGGAGCTGCCGGTCGAGGAATCCTTCGGTTATCTCCGGAGTCCGGTCGTCCGGGCTCAGTCCGGTGCCGCCGCTTGTAATCACGATAGAGGGCCGCTGTTCCAGCATCTCCCCCAGCGCCGCCCGCACTGGTTCGCCGTCCGGAATCACCTCCGTCCAGTCCACGCTGTAGCCGCAGTCCTCGAGCCAATTCCTGATCAGTGGACCGCACTTGTCCTCGTACACCCCCGCAGCGGCTCTTGTGGAGGCGATGATGATGCCGGCGGATCTCATACGGTCCAGTCTCCGCTCTTGCCGCCGCTTTTGGCGAGGACTTTGATGCCGGAAATTTCCGCATGCTTGTCTACTGCCTTGATCATGTCGTACAGCGTCAAGGCTGCGACCGAGACGGCGGTCAAGGCCTCCATCTCGACGCCGGTGACCGCCGTCGTACTGACCTGCGCCTCAATGCGGATTCCGTTTTCCTGCGGGACAAAATCGACGGTGACCTTGCTCAGCGGCAACGGATGACACAACGGGATCAACGACGACGTCTGTTTGGCTCCCATGATGCCCGCCACCCGGGCAACCGCGAGCGCATCGCCCTTGGGCAGCTCTCCTGTGCTGATCATTTCCACCACACCGGCACTGGTATGCAGCCATGCCTCCGCGGTGGCCCGGCGGGCTGTTTCCCGCTTGGCGGACACGTCCACCATGTGAGCGGTCCCGTCCGGGCGGACATGGGTCAGCCCGGATACTTCCGCGCCGTCGTCTGAAGACTTTGTTGGTGCTGCCGGGTCTCTCGGTTCTGTCATGAATTGCCCTCTTCAGTCATTCGTTGCTGCGGACGATCCAGCAGCCAGATCCGTACCTTCTCCCCCGCCTCGATGCCGGCCGTGCCGTCGGGGATGTGGACCAGGGCGTTCGCCTCTGCCAGTGCATGCACCAGATGCGAACCTGCTCCGCCTACGAGCCGGACCGAACCGTCGTCGGAATACACCCCGCGCCGCACTTGGTATTTGCCCCGCGGCGAGGCCGCCGTTTCGGTCAAACGGGCAGTTAGTTCCGGCCGCGGCGGTGGGTAGCCGGTCAAGGCGGCCAGGGCAGGGCGGAGGAACATTTCGAAGGAAACGAGCCCGCTGACCGGATTGCCGGGAAAGCCCAGGAACGGTACCGAATCGACCAGGCCGATGGCCTGCGGGCCGCCCGGTTGCATTGCCACCGAGGTGAATTCCACCGGCTGGTCCGCCAGCGCCTGCCGGACGACTTCATAGGCGCCCTTGCTGATGCCGCCGGCGGTCACTATCAAGTCAACGTGGCCTTCGTGCAGATCCCGGCGCAGCTGGTCCAGGAAAGGCCCCACCTCGTCTGCCAGCAAGCGGCAGTTCCGTACCAGTACGCCGGCATCCTCCAGCGAGGTGCGCAGCAGCGTGGTGTTCGCGTCATAGATCCGGCCCGGTGGCAGCGGTTCGCCGGGCTGGACCACCTCATCGCCGGTGGCGAGCAGCAGGATGGTGGGACGCTTCCGGACCTTTACCTTCGCCATGCCCAGGGCAGCCAGAAGCCCCAGTTGCGGAGCCTGCAGGACGGTTCCGGCGCGCAAGGCGGTCGCGCCGGCGGCGATGTCACTGCCGGTCCGGCGGACGAACTGGTCCGGCGGAGTTCCGGCGGGAAGCGCAACCACGCGGCTGCCGTCCTCGTAGTCCGGGAAAAATGTGTCCGGCGACGCCTGTTCAATCGGTACGACGGCGTCCGCACCTTGCGGGAGCATGGCACCGGTCATGATCGGCGCGGCATAACCGGGTCCGAGGGGAGCCGGTGCCACACCTGCCGGGATCGCGGCGCCGACCTGGAGTCTAACGGTTCCAACGGACCCGCCGCCGTGCCCCGCATCCGCAAAATCGGACGACCGAACGGCATATCCGTCCATCTGCGAATTGTCGAAGGATGGCAACGATATCGGCGCCGGCAGGTCCTCCGCCAGGACGCGGTGAACGGCCTCCGCGAGCGGCACCGTTTCGGCGCCCAGCGTGGCCAGCGGACGCAACAGCTCCAGCACCCTGCGTTGGTGTTCCGCAACCGTTGCCGGCATCAGCGCAGCTCCTCCACTGGTCGAATTGTTCCGCTCCAGACTACTTGTTCCTGTCCGGGAGCGGGCAAAGTCAGCCTATCGAAACGCTGATGCTGTGGTGTCCGGTTGCGCCGCTGGGGACGGGTGGGGCGAAGTCGGCAATCTGGACGTCACCGTTCCGGTCAGTAGCACGGACCGTCAGCTTATATTCGCCGGGTTCCAGCACGACGTCGGCCACCCACTGGCGCCAGGTGTCTTCCGAGATCGCTTCGGCGAGTTCCGCCGGTTGCCACGGGCCGTCGTCGACCTGCACTTCAACGGCGCGGACACCCACGTGCTGCGCCCACGCGACTCCGCCGAGGCGTAGCTTGCCGGGCGGCCGGTTTGCTCCGTCGCGGGGTGTATCGATCCGTGAGGACAACTTGATCGGTCCCCGCGCCGTCCAGCCGCGGGTCGTCCAGTAGGCCACCTCGTCGGCGAACCGGGTCACCTTCAGTTCGGTCACCCATTTGGTGGCGGAAACATAGCCATACAGCCCGGGCACCACCATGCGGACCGGGAAACCGTGCTCAAACGGAAGCGGCGCCCCGTTCATACCCACGGCCAGCACGGCATCCCGCTCGTCGGTGAGGACCTCCAGCGGGGTACCGGCGGTCCAGCCATCCGTACTGGTCGACAGAACCATGTCGGCGTCACCGGCCGGGCCGGCCTCAGCCAGCAGTTCGCGGATCGGCCAACCCAGCCAGCTCGCGTTGCCGATCAGGTCGCCGCCGACCGGGTTGGAAACGCAGGCCAGGGTGACATAGCGCTCGATCAGCGGTTTGGACATCAACTCCGCGAAATCGATTTCAACCTCTCTGTCGACCAGCCCGGTAACCTTCAGCTTCCACGTCTCCGGATCCACCCGGGGAACGGTGAACGCGGTGTCAATCCGGTAGAACTCGTCCGTCGGCGTGACCAGTTCCGGCATACCTTCCAACGGAATGGAGGCCTCGTCCGGAATCGGTTGAGCCCGCGACGACGGCGCGGGCAGCGTCACGGATGCGCGCAGCTTCGCGACATTGACCTGGACGCTGCGGAGCGTGGTGCTGATATAGCCTCCGATGACGGCGACGGCCGCTCCAGCCCCGGTGGCCACCAGGAAGCGCCGGCGCGCCATTGCGGACTCCGCAGGGTCTTCCGCGGCCTTCAGCGCCCGAAGGCGGTTGATCAGGGCGGGAAGGATGATGACGCCCAGCACCGCCCCGGCGATCGGGGCGATGACCGACGACGGAACTGCCTGCGGCCGTGAATAAACAGCCGCTAGACCAATCAGGCTGAACAGCACGATGATGGCTACGCCCGAGTACCGGCGCTTGTATTCGGCGATCCCTGCGATGGCGGCCAGCACAGCAATCACCAGCACCATGGTCACCAGCAGGGCAGCTTTGTCGGCCGTACCGAAGGTGTCGATGGCCCATTCCTTCAGCGGCTGCGGCATCAGGTCAATGGTGGCCGATCCCACCGCCGTGATGGGTGAAACGGCCGGACTGGTGAAGGCGGCCAGCAGTTCGCCGGCCACGGCGACAACAGCCACCACGACAATGCCGGCAAGGGCTGCCAACCAGCTCGTTCTGTTCATCCGCCGCTCCTCGGTATCGCCGCCCGTTATTGACGGCGCCTCTTTCGGCCTTGTTCTTCCAGCATAGGTTTATTCGTACCGGCCGGGGCAGGCGGATGGGTGAAACGTATGCGAATCGTAAGCTGCGGTTTCCGCTCCGGCCCGCGCGTCTTCAGTGCCGGGGCAGCAGGCGGTCGACACCATACTTGGCGAGCGTCAGGATGATGAGGTACAGCCCAATCAGCATCAGCGAAATGCCGAGTGCCATCTGCGGCTGGGCGGAGTTCAGGCTCAGTTCAATCTGCAGCGGCAGGGTCCGGGTCTGCCCCTCGATACTCCCGGCAAAGGTGATGGTCGCTCCGTACTCACCCAGTGACCGGGCAAAGGCCAGCAGCACACCCACCGTCACTCCCGGCATGGCCAACGGCAGCGTCACGTGGCGCAGGATCGTCGTCGGCCCCGCCCCCAAGGTCGCCGCCGCCATCTCAAGTTCCGGATCGACCTGCCGCAGACTGCTCAACGCCGCCACGACGAAAAATGGCAGCGACACAAAAACCTGAACGACGACGACGGCCGCCGGCGAGAAGCCCACGCCCAAACCGAAATCCTCCAGAAGGCGTCCAAAGAAACCTTGCCGGCCCCAGAAGTAGAGCAGGGCTATTCCGGACACGACCGGTGAGAGCACCAGCGGGATCAGCAACAGCCCCCGCAACGCCTCGATCCAGGGGCCGTCGAGCTTGCTTAGGATGATCGCCAGTGGAAGCCCCAACGCCGCGCACAGTACGGTCGAAGCGACCGCGGTACCCAGCGACAACCCCAGCGACGTCAGGGATTCGGGACTGAGCAGGATCCCGCCAAGACTGCCCCATGGCGCTTCCAGGATCAAAGCGAACAGCGGGCCTGCGCAGAGGAAGATTCCGACGGCGGCTGGAAACCAGAGCCAGCGCGGCAGCGTCGCCGACGAACGTTTATTCACCGAAGCCGGCCTCCCGGAGAATCCGGCCCGCTTGGGCCCCTGTCAGCCACTGTTGGAAATCAACGGCGTCCCGGTCGTCCGCCCCGTAGGTGGTCAAAGCCGCGGGATACTCGTTGGGCTCCACATTCTGCAGCGGGATGCTGGTTACTCCCTGTTCGCGGGCGGCGAGCGCATCAGTGGTGTACACCAATCCCGCATCGACCTGTCCGGTGGCCACCTTCGTCAGCACCGACCGGACGCTGTCCTCCGACGCCGGTTGTTCCAGCTGCAGCCCGGCGGCATCCAGCACCCGTTCCGCCGCGCGCCCGCAGGGAACTCCCGGAGCACAGCGTGCCACCGTGGTTCCGTCCCGGCCCAGATCTGACAGACTGTCGATATTGGCCGGGTTTCCGGGAGCAAGGGCAATCGTGATGTCGTTTGTGGCAATCACGTCCGTCTTGCCGGCCAGCAGACCGGTGCCGGCCAGGGCGTCCATCGCGGCACGGTCGGCGGTAACCAGCACTCCCGGCCGGGCCCCCGACTTCAGCTGCTGGACCAGCTGCGTGCTCGAACCGTAGTTGACGGCGAACTGCGTTCCGGAATGGGACCCGGCATAGGTTTTGGTCAGCTTTTCCATGACGTCGGTCAATGATGACGCCGCAAATACCGTCACTGTGCCCGGCGCCGGCGTGTCACAACCGGCCAAGGCAAGGCATAGCACGGCGAGGTACAGTCCGGCCCTGCGGAAACAGCTGTTTTTGCGCATCCTCCGAGCATAAACGCCAGACGCATTCCAAGCCCGCCGCTACTTGGCGTAGTCTCTGAACATGAGCGTTTCACTGGGAATGCCGCAGGTAAAAAAGGCCGGCGCCCCCGACGACGGGCAGCAGCAGACGTTGCCCTCACGCCCCGGCGATGCAGGACCGTCCCTGATCGACCGGTTCGGCAGGGTGGCCACCGATATGCGGCTGTCATTAATCGATAAGTGCAATCTGCGCTGTACGTATTGCATGCCCGCCGATGGCCTCGCCTGGTTGCCGAAGGAGCTGCTCATGTCGGCCGGTGAGATCACCCGGCTGGTGCGCATCGCCGTCGGGCATCTGGGCGTCCGTGAACTGCGGCTGACCGGTGGCGAACCGCTGGTCCGGGCCGATCTGGTTGACATCATCCGGGGTATCCGGGCGAACCATGCGGACCTGCCGATATCTCTTACCACCAATGCGCTCGGTCTGGACAAGAAGGCCGCCGCATTGAAGGAAGCCGGTCTGACGCGGATTAATGTGTCCCTTGACTCGCTCTGCCCCGAAACCTTCGCCCAACTGACCCGCCGGGATAATTTGAAGCGCGTGCTCGCCGGTGTCGATGGAGCCGCTGCCGCCGGGCTGGGGCCGATCAAGATTAATGCCGTGCTGATGCGTGGAATCAACGATGTCGAAGCGCCGGAGCTGGTCAGTTGGGCCACCCACAATGGCCACGAACTGCGTTTCATCGAGCAGATGCCGCTCGATGCCGACCACGGCTGGACCAGGAAGAATATGGTCACGGCCGCCGAAGTCAAGGAACGGCTCTCGGGCCGGTTCGACCTGCGCCCTGATCCCCGGGACCGTGACGGCGCTCCTGCCGAACGGTGGGAAGTCCGCAACCCGGACGATGGTGCCCTGCTCGGCGTCATCGGCATCATCGCCTCCGTTACGGAACCATTCTGTGCGGACTGCAAGCGGACCCGCATTACGGCCGAAGGGAAGGTCCGCAGCTGCCTGTTTTCCCACGAGGAAACGGACTTGATGGAGCTACTGCGCTCCGACGCCTCCGACGTGGACATCGCGGACCGCTGGCGGGCGGCGATGTGGGCTAAACCGGCCGCCCACGGCATGGACCATGTCGGTCTGGACGCGCCGGACTTCGTTCAACCCGAGCGCTCGATGAGCGCCATCGGCGGTTAGGCCGGCGGACCATGATTGTGAGATATTTCGGTGCTGCCCGGGCGGCGACAGGCATCGATGAGGAAAAGCTTGATATCCGGCAGGGAACGTCGCTCAATGATGTTCTGGTGAAACTCGTGCAGCGGCATCCCTCGGTGGAGGAGGGTCGGCCTTCGCTCAGCTCTGTGATTATCCGCAGCAGTTTCCTGCGGAATGAAGTGGCGCTGAAGGACCATACCGCGCCACTGGCAACGGACGACGTCGTCGACGTACTGCCGCCTTTTGCAGGCGGTTAGCACCTATTGCGTGCGGACCTTTGCGTGAGAACTTCGGAAGACTTTCGCTAAAGCCGGGCGGCCTCATGCAGGTAGGCCGGCAGGAGTCCCTGCCAGCGCGCATTCCAGCGTTCCCCCACGCCGGAATTGCCCTCGAGATATACCGCAAGGGCTTCAAGGTACGCTTGCCAGCCTGCTCCGTAGGCTGCGGCGGTGTCCTCCTGCATCCGGTGATGCTCGAGTGTCAGGACCGTTCCCTGCTGACCGGCGGAAAGAGTTGCGGCCACCATCGAATCTGAGTGGTCCTGCATTTCCCAGCTGAGCACCAACCGCTCACCTGCTGCGCATTCCTCGATGGTGCCGTTGATCTGCTGCTCTGGATTGTCGGCGTCGAACACCACATGGCAGCGGCCGCCCTCGGTCAGCTCTCCCTTGACAACAGCAAACCATCCGGCGAGCCGTTCGGGTTCCGTGATGGCCCGCCACAGCACGTCCCGCTCCACGGGGTAGGGATGTTCAAGCCGTACATCGACGGTGTCGCCGTGCCTGCTGAGTTGGCCGGAAATTCCGGAAACGTCGCTCATTTTCGGTGCTCCTTCCGCTCCGCAACGCGGAACCGTCGGGGGTTAGCTGCGGAATTCGCTGTCGTCCGGAAACGGTCCGACGACGGTGGTCGTCCGCGGTGCCGCAGCCAGCTCGGCTGCCAGTTCCCGGATCTCCTCGGGGGTGACGTCATTGATGCGCTCGAGGGTTTCATCGATGTCGACGAATTCGCCGGTAACAAGTTCAGCCCGGCCCAGCCGCGACATCCTTGATCCGGAATCCTCCAGCGCCAGCACTATCCCTCCGGACAGCTGCCCGACCGCTTTTTTCAGTTCGGTCCCGGTAATGAGGTCGGTGGCAAGTTTGTCCAGCTCGTCTCCGAGCAGGTCAATCACCTGCTTCGCCTTGGCCGGCATGCAGCCGGCGTACATGGCAAAGTAACCGGCGTCGGCATAGCCGACGGAGAACGAGTATGTGGAATAGGCCAGTCCACGCTTTTCCCTGATCTCCTGGAAAAGCCGCGAGGACATTCCTCCGCCCAGCACAGTATTGAGCACACTCATGACGAATTTGCGTTCGTCCGTGGCCACCAGCGACGGGCAGCCGACAATAATGTTGGCCTGTTCGACGGCGCGCTCGATTACCTGGACTCCCCCGGTGCCAGGCTGTGCCGCCTGCTCGGCGGTACGGCGGGCAACCGGGGCGGCGTCGTCGGGCAATTCCCATCCGGCCCGGTGGAGGGCTTCCATTACCTGGGCGCAAACTTCATCATGGTTGAGGCCACCGGCGGCCGTGACGACCAGTTCATCCGGGCGGTAGTAGCGCTTGTAATGGCGCAGCACCGACTCCCGGGAAATTTCCTTGATGGCCTCCGGGGTGCCGCCGATGGGGCGGCCGAGCGGATGGTCGCCAAAGACTGCTTCGACGAAGGATTCATGGGCCACGTCGGCGGGATCATCCCGGTCCATGGCAATCTCTTCGAGAATGACGTCCCGTTCCTGCTCCAGTTCAGCTGGATCCAGCACGGCCGAAGTAACCATGTCAGCGATTGTTTCGATGGCCATAGGCAGGTCGGTGTCGAGCACTCTGGCGTAATAGCAGGTGCTTTCCTTCGCAGTCGCGGCGTTGGACTCGCCTCCGACCTCGTCAAATGCCGAGGCGATGTCCATTGCGCTGCGGTGGGTGGTTCCCTTGAACAACAGGTGTTCTAAAAAGTGTGTGGACCCGTGTTCGCCCCCCAGCTCGTCGCGGGATCCCACGCCAAGCCAAAATCCAATGGTCGCCGACCGCTGTCCCGGCATGGACTCGGTCAGCACCCGCACTCCGCCTGGGAGGACCGAGCGGCGGACGACGTCTCCACCTTCGGTGCCGATGACGACGTCGAGCGGACCCGGCGCCGCCGTGGAGGCAGCGCCGGGCTCGAAGTTTTCCGGATTCACCGGCGGGTCCTCCCGCAGGCCTTGTTCTTTCCGCAAGCGGGCATTGCCTTTTGCGGAACGGTGATCATGGCCTGGGGAAGATGCCAGCGGCAACGGAACTACGGGCATACTACTCTGCAGCGCCCTCTGCAGGGTCCTCAGAGTGTGCCCGCTCCTGCTCCTCGGATGAAGCCGAAGAGTCAGAGGACTCGTCAGCGACCACCGGGGACAGCGACAGCTTTCCGCGGTCGTCAACCTTGGTGATTTCCACCTGGATTTTCTGTCCCACGGAGACGATGTCGTCGACATTGTCCACGCGCTTGCCGCCGGCCAGCTTCCGCAGTTCGGAGATGTGCAGAAGCCCATCCTTGCCCGGTGTCAGGGAAACGAACGCGCCGAACGTGGTCGTCTTGACGACCGTGCCCAGGTATCGCTCTCCGACCTCGGGAACGGTCGGGTTCGCAATGGCGTTGATCGCCGAGCGTGCTGCTTCAGCGGACGGACCATCAGTTGCGCCGATGTAGACGGTGCCGTCATCTTCGATCGAGATGTCGGCGCCCGTGTCGTCCTGGATCTGGTTGATCATCTTGCCCTTGGGGCCAATGACCTCACCGATCTTGTCGACAGGTACCTTCACGCTGATCACCCGGGGGGCGAACTCGGACAGTTCATCCGGGTTGTCGATTGCAGCGTTGATGACTCCGAGGATGTGCAGGCGGGCCTCACGGGCCTGCTTCAGCGCGGCGCCCAGCACGGAGGCGGGGAGACCATCCAGCTTGGTGTCAAGCTGGATCGCGGTCACAAACTCGGACGTACCGGCAACCTTGAAGTCCATGTCGCCAAAGGCATCTTCGGCGCCAAGAATGTCCGTCAGTGCGGCGTAGCGCGTCTGCCCATCGACCTGGTCCGAGACCAGGCCCATGGCAATACCGGCAACTGGTGCCCGCAGCGGGACGCCGGCGTTGAGCAGCGACAGCGTAGAGGCACACACGGAACCCATCGACGTCGAGCCGTTGGAGCTCAAAGCCTCGGAAACCTGCCGGATAGCATACGGGAATTCCTCCCGGGTGGGCAGCACCGGCATCAGTGCCCGCTCGGCGAGAGCTCCGTGGCCGATTTCGCGGCGCTTGGGTGAACCAACACGACCGGTTTCACCGGTGGAGTACGGCGGGAAGTTGTAGTTGTGCATGTACCGCTTGTGCTTCTCCGGCGACAGAGAGTCGATCTGCTGTTCCATCTTGAGCATATTCAGCGTCGTGACACCCATGATCTGGGTTTCGCCGCGTTCGAAGATGGCAGAGCCATGAACGCGGGGCAGAACCTCGACCTCGGCAGTCAGCTGGCGGATGTCCGTCAGGCCGCGGCCGTCGATACGGATCTGCTCGGTGAGGATCCGCTGCCGGACCACCTTCTTGGTCACCGCGCGGAAGGCGCCCGAAAGCTCCTTTTCACGGCCCTCGAACTGTCCGGCGAGGCCCTCCAGGACTTCCGCCTTGAGCTCATCGGATGCGTTGTCGCGCTCCTGCTTGTCGGCGATGGAGAATACCTTGGCCAGCTTGTCCGCAGCTGCGGATTCGACGGCGGAGTAGGTGTCGTCCTCGTAGTCCAGGAACCGGGGGAACTCGGCGACAGGCTTGGCCGCCTGCGCGGCCAGGTTGGACTGCGCGTCCACCAGGGTCTTGATGAAAGGCTTTGCAGCTTCCAGACCCTCCGCTACTATCTCCTCGGTAGGAGCGGTCGCACCCTCGTCCTTGATCAGGTTCCAGGAATTGTTCGTTGCCTCGGCCTCGACCATCATGATGGCGACGTCTTCAGTGCCGTCATCGTTCTTGACGACGCGGCCGGCGACGACCATGTTGAAGACGGCCTTCTCCAGCTCGGAGTGCTTCGGGAACGCAATCCATTGGTCCTCGACCAATGCGACGCGCACGCCGCCGATCGGGCCGGAGAACGGCAGACCGGAGATCTGCGTTGACATTGACGCAGCGTTGATAGCGACGACGTCGTACAGTTCATCAGGGTTGATGGACAGCACTGTGATGACGACCTGGACCTCGTTGCGGAGACCGCTCACGAAGGACGGGCGCAGCGGGCGGTCGATAAGGCGGCAAGCCAGGATTGCGTCCGTTGAGGGGCGGCCTTCGCGGCGGAAGAACGAACCCGGGATACGGCCGGCGGCGTACATACGCTCTTCGACGTCGACAGTCAGCGGGAAGAAGTCGAAGCCTTCGCGGGGCTGCTTGCCGGCCGAGGTGGCGGAGAGAAGTGATGTGTCGTCGTCGACGTACACCATGGCAGCTCCAGCTGCCTGCTTGGCAACACGGCCGGTTTCGAAGCGGATGGTGCGTGTGCCGTACTTGCCGTTGTCAATGACGGCTTCTGAGAATTTGATTTCGGGACCCTCCAAGAGAGTCACCTCCATTTCCTTGTTCTGGAGGCAGAAGGCACCGTTTTTGGTTTCCTTGTCCGATTGCACCCGGTCTTCGATCGAGACCCACGGGCCGTCGCCGCACCAACGTTGATGCGACAGGGACTTCCCGGAGGTCACTACCGAGGACCGCGAATGCACGATGCCTGCTGGCTCCTGGTTGGTGTTTATGTAGTTGTATTTGTGCGAAAGGCGGCCCTTCGACTGTTTCCGCCCCGGAGGCGTGGAAACAGATCGAAGTGCCGCCCTGCATGCTGACTACCGGCGGATGCCGAGGCGCTCAATGAGCTTACGGTAGCGGTCGATGTCAGACTTCTTCAAGTAGGTCAGAAGGCGCTTGCGTCGCCCGACCAAAGCCATCAGCCCGCGGCGGGTGTGGTGGTCGTGCTTGTGCTCTTTGAGGTGCTCGGTCAGACCTGAGATGCGCTTGGTGAGCATCGCGATCTGGACCTCCGGCGAACCGGTGTCTCCCTCGCTGGTGCCGAAATCCTTCATGATTTCCTGTTTTACAGCGGCGTCTAATGCCACAAATAACTCCTTGAGTTGTGCCGTGCCAAATGCATAACAAAATCCAGCCGCCACGGACTGCCGCCGGATCACTGCCCAGTTTACGGCCTGCGACGCCGATATGTCGAAAAACCAGCTGAGAGGATCCTCACCATACCCAACCTCGGTTAAGGGTTCCTCCAAGGTCAGGCGGGCATTCTCGTCATGAACACTATTGCCCACCTTAGGCGTGCATCATGTTGACTCCAAAAGAATCCGGCGGCACCCATTCCAGCCGTGCCAATAACGAACGGCACTGGGCCGCTTCCACCGTGAGACCCTTCGTTGCCGGCGCCACCGGGTTTGCCCTCGGCGCCGGCCTCCTTTCTGCCACCATGACCGGATTTGCGGCCTCCCCTCCCGGGACCGAGGCTGCTTCCAACGACGGGAAGGCAGACCGGTCCGCCGTCGTCTCCGGCAATGCCGGTCCGGCTGTGCAGGTGGCTGAATCCCCTGAGGGAGCAACCCTCCACGGCAGCGAGGGCGACGACGTTCTAACTGGCACCGGCGGTTCCGACAGCATTCTCGCCGCCGGCGGCAGCGACCGGGTCACGGCCCTGGGAGGTGATGACGTCCTGACCGGCGACAACGGAGACGACGCCATCGATGCCGGCCCAGGCTTCGACATCATTTTTGGTGGCGAAGGGAATGACTTCACCAATGGTGGTGCCGATGGCAACGAACATATTCTCGGAAGCGGCAACGACCTGGCTGTCAGTGGTGAAGGCGCGAACACCGTATTCGGCGGCGACGGAGATGACTGGGTCGAAGGCGGCAGCACCGGCGATCTGATCTTGAGTGACGCCGGCAGCCCCTATGACAAACCGGTCAATGGATTGGGAGACGACGTCCTCATCAGCAATGGTGGCCAGGACGATTTCCACTCCGGAAGTGGAGACGACGTCATGTTCGCCGGCGATGGTGCCCAGCGGAACGACGGCGCAGATGGTTTCGACTGGTCAACCCATACCCGGGAAGCCGAAGCCGCGGATGTGGACCTTCGCATGCTGTTTGATGAGGAGACCCTTCCGGACGCCGAGGACAGGTACCTCTCCGTGGAGGCCCTATCCGGCGGTGGCGACGACGATGTGCTTCGCGGCGACGACCGGGTTCCTGCCAATGACGCAGCGGGATCCGGCAATACTTTGGACGCCGCGGGCATTGCACGTATCGCCGGCCTGACGGATCTCATGCCGCAGGGTACCGCCACTTGGGGTGCAGGAAACTTCATCTTCGGCGGCGAAGGCAGTGACATTCTGGAAGGACGCGGCGCCGACGACATTATCGACGGCGATGCAGCCTTGCATGTGCGGCTCAGCGTCCGCACAAACCCATCAGACCCGGCAACCGAGACCACGTCAGCTGCGTCTCTGGATGAACTCCAGGAAGGCATCCTCGCCGGTACCATCGATCCCGCCAGCATTGTGGCGGTACTGGAAATGCGAGTGGACCGTGAATCGTCTGAAGACGACACCGCAGTGTTCTCCGGTCCCCAGGCAGAGTACGACGTCTCAACCGCGGATGGCGTGACGACGGTGGTCCATGCAAGTGGATCAAGGGCCGACGGCACGGACACCTTGACTGGCATCGAAATGCTTCAGTTCAGTGACAGCATCCTGGACCTGGAGACGGGAGAGTCTGAAGCACCTGATCCGACTGAAGAACCTACGACCGAACCAACAGAAGACCCAACCGAGGAACCCACCACCGAACCAACAGAAGACCCAACCGAGGAACCCACTGAACCGGCTGAAGAACCGACCACCGTCCCGACTGACGAACCAAGCGAAGAACCCGGTGACGACACAGCACCCGTGGTAACAGCGTCGAAGACTGCGGGAGCTTACCGCTATGGCTCGACAGTGGAACTCAACGCCGATGAGGCTGCGGATATCTACTATTCGATTGATGGATCCACTCCAACAGTCGATAGCAAGCCTTACACAGCCCCTATAGCCATCGAGGGTCGGATCGAGTTGAAGTATATCGGCATCGACGAAGCCGGTAATGAATCAGCAGTTCGCTCCCATACCTACACACTCGACTTCAAGGACGTTTCTTCTGACACTATGTGGAAAATACAGATTGAGTGGGCTGTTGAGCTCGGTATCACCACCGGTTGGAAGGATGGCACATTCCGTCCATACGCGGCCACGAATAGGGATGCGATGGCTGCGTTCCTATATCGACTGGCCGGTAGCCCCGACTTCGAAGCACCGGCGGTGTCGCCGTTTGTCGACTATGACTCCGACAACCTCTTCTATAAAGAGGTCACCTGGCTGTATGCACAGGGGATCACAAAGGGTTGGACCGACGGACCATTGGACAAGACGGTCGAGTACCGACCGTCTACTCCGATCCAGCGGGATGCAATGGCCGCCTTCATCTACCGTTTCGCCACCCTCAAGGGCGACGCCTTCGAAGGTCCGGCTCCAGGATACAAGGGGCCAGCAGAGTCGCCATTCGTGGATTACAGCCCGAATAACCAGTTCTATGACGAGGTTTCCTGGTTGGCAGAGCAGGGGATCAGCACCGGCTGGACAGGTGGTACGGACGACACCACGGCGGAGTACCGCCCGTTCATACCGATCAATCGGGATGCCATGACGGTATTCATGTGGAGATTGGCAGGCGAGGCTTAGATCCCTCCCAGTCAAAAACTAAAAAGCATAGGCAAGAGTGGTCTCAGGCGAATTTTTCAAATGAGACCACTCTTGCGACGTCTGGGCCTTATACGTCTGTCTGTCGTTTTCGTCAATGGTTTGAGCTGATCTTGAGGGAATCTTGTGCGGACTCTTGACATTGGCGCGGATCCGGTGGTGGGTATACCCCATATAGGGCGGTGGGGTACCCCCACAAGTAGGGCTGTGAATCACATCACAATGTGGGAAGTATTGGGGGTGTAGTTCGAAACGGGGAGGGGGAGCCATCATGAATGCGAGCGAAGCTCAAACCACTGAAGGCTTGATACATGTAAAGGTGCTCGGGGGGCTGCAGGTACGCCGCGGCGACACGGTGCTGGGGGCCCGGGACCTGGGCGGGTGCA
>NZ_KI914687.1:74768-78008 GCF_000520495.1 Arthrobacter sp. H14 | reverse complement strand
GCGGGTGCAAACCCCGCCAGGTCCTGGAGATCCTTGTCCTGCACCGCGGCACACCGGTCTCCAAGGACCGGTTGATCGACCTGATCTGGGGCGACGCGGCACCGCCGGAGGCCTTGCCGACACTGGAAAGCTACATCAGTATCCTGCGCCGCCGGATCCAGCCCGGCGCCAGCCGCACCGGCGCGTTGCGGACCGTCACCGCCGGTTACGTGATGGACCGGGACCTGCTCGATCTGGACCTGGACCGGTTCAACCACCTTCTGGCCCAGGCCCAGCACGCACCCGCGGCCCAGGCGTACCCGCTGCTGCTCGAAGCGCTGGCCATCGCCGCCGAACCGCTGCTCGCGAATGAACCGACCGCCGGCTGGGCCGAAGCCGAACGCCAGACCCACACCGCACGGCTGTCCTGGGCCATGGTCGCCGCCGCGAACGCCGCTGCCGCGACCGGCCAGAACGAGGACGCGATCCAACTCGCCCGCCGCGCTATCGACGCCGACAAACTCGACGAAAACGCCTGGTGCTCCCTGCTCACCGCGCTGCGGAACACCGGCCGGCACGCCGACGCCCTGCACGCCTACGAACAATGCCGCCAACTGTTCATCGACGAACTCGGCTGCACCCCCGGACCGGCCCTGCAGGGCATCCACCGCGAACTGCTCCAAGGCGCCGCCGAAGCCGACGGCAGCCTCGCCGACCTGCTCTCGGCCCTGCTGTGCCTGCACGCCCACACCAACACCAACACCACACCGGCGACAGGACCGGCCCCCGGACGGGCAGCCACCGTTCCCGCGACCGCACCAACGGCCAGCCACGAACCACTCCGCGACGCCAGCCGCGTCCTGACCAACCTCCTCAAACAAGCCCAACTCGTCATGCAAACCCAAATGCCCAGCTAAGTGACAAGGGCAAGCAACATAACTACATATTTGTCCTCAAAAGCATGTACGTGGACCCTATTCTGCGGCATACTCCCTTATAGCGGCCATTTCCGTTAGGGGGCGATATGGACGGCGGCAATACAGTGGCGCGTACAAGGGTACTGGTGGTGGACGACCACTTGACCTTTGCTGAGTTGCTGACTGGCGCCCTTGACCGCGAACCGGATCTTGTCAGTATTGGCCATGCCACGAGTGCCACGGACGGTATCCGGATGTGCCGGGAGCTCAAGCCTGACCTGGTGGTTATGGATGTCCAGCTCCAGGACGGCGACGGCTTCAGCGCCACGTCGACCATTCTCGAACACAACCCGCAGGCCCGCGTGATCGTATTGACCGCCCACGCGACCCCAGAGGTTTTCGAACGGGCCGCCCGGGCGGGCGCCTGTGGATTTCTGCCCAAGGACGGATCATTGGCCTCGATGCTCCAGACCCTCCGGCATGCCCGGCCGGGAAGCCTGGTCGTGGATCCTTCGCTCGTAGCTGGCTTGACGTCCCGCAGACGGGAACAGGAGCAGGAAGCCGAGCGCGTTCCGCAGCTGACTCCTCGCGAGAGTGTCGTCCTGGAGCTGATGGGTGAGGGCAAGGACGTGCGCATGATAGCCAAGCAACTCGGGCTGTCTCCCCTGACCTGCCGCGGCTACGTGAAGACCATTCTGTCCAAGCTGGGAGCCCATTCGCAGCTTGAGGCGGTCGTCATCGCTTCCCGTCTCCACTTGATCCACCGCGACTATGAGGGCTGAAAATAAAGGCAGACCGGGGCATCGAAAATTCCCGAGGTCGGCACAAGGTCTGTACTCCAAACTAAGCCGCATGAGCACCATTTTGGCACCGGTCGACCCGGCGCCGCTGAACGAGCGCGATGACGCGATCCGTTCGGATCTTCATCCGCTGAAGGACGAACAGGCCAACGACCGTTCCGTCGTCCATGAAACAATCACCATTTTCCTGATCCTCGGCCTGACGGCCATGATTCTGGTTTTCATCCCTTCACTGCTGTGGGTCCGGGCTCAAGCCCTCGATCACGCTTTAGGGAACATTGCCGCCAGTACTCAACGTATGGCCAACTTCACACTCGCCCCATTCGTCAATGAAGATTTGCTGTCTGGAGATCCGGAGGCACAGGACCGCCTGGACGAAGTGGTGAACGCCCGGATCCGTGAAGGCGACCTGATGCGGGTGAAGATCGTCACCGAGGATGGACGCATCATCTATTCCGATGAGAACCGGCTAATCGGAGAGCGGATGCAACTGGCCGACAGGGCCACCGCACTTTTCGACGGCGCCTCAACGACGGCCGTCATTGAGGAACCGGACGAAGGGGAAAACCGCTTCGAGTCGGATTCCGGCCAACTGGTGGAGGTCTACACACTGGCGACGTCGGCCGCTGGAGTTCCGCTGATCTTTGAGGCTTATTATCCAGCCGACGCGGCATTGGCTGAGCAAGGGGCGCTGTTCCTCCGGCTCGTTCCGGGTGTTCTGCTGGCGCTCGTACTGCTCCAGGCCGCCCAGCTCCCATTAGCTATCTGGTTGTCGCGGCGGGTCCAGGGCCACCAATTGGTACGACGGCGGTTGCTGCGGCAGTCTATCGCCGCCTCAGATCTCGAGCGGAAGCGGATCGCCAGGGATCTCCACGACGAGGTCATTCAGGATCTTGCAGGGTTGAGCTACGCACTCGAATCCGTCGAAACGCGCAGTCCCGACACTGTTCGTCCCACCATCGTCCAGGCGCGAACGATCCTGCAGGGAAATATCGGGACGCTGCGCGGCATGCTGACCGAGCTTTACCCGGCGGATTTGAACCGTATGGGACTTCCCAAAGCATTGAACCGGCTGGTCGACCCTTTGCGCGAACAAGGTGTGGACGTCTCCCTTGACGTGCCGGAATCCTTCCAAGTCGACAGGACGACCGAGGTCCTGCTGTACCGGGTGGCCAGGGAAACGCTGGTGAACACGGCCAAGCATGCGGAGGCGACGTCGGTCTCGGTCGAGCTGCGCCTCTCTGACCATACGGCTGAAATGCGGGTGGCCGATAACGGAGTCGGCTTCGACTCCACGCAGGAAATCCAAAACGGACATCTGGGACTGCGTCTGGCGCGGGACACGGTGGCTGAAGCAGGCGGAACGGTAGAGATTACCTCCAGCACCGGGGAGGGAACATGCGTTATGACCAGCGTTCCACTGGCCTCATAACCGTCCTCGTGGTCGACGACCATGCCGTTATGAGGTGGGGAATCGTTTCCGTCCTGGAGGAAACCGGTGACTTCCGGGTGGTGGCCGAAGCCGGCGATGGCGAAGCGGCAGC
>NZ_KI914687.1:25534-74668 GCF_000520495.1 Arthrobacter sp. H14 | reverse complement strand
CTGCGGCCCGACGTCGTCGTCATGGACGTCAATATGCCGTTGCTGGACGGAATCAGTGCGACGGAGAAGATCCTGGCGGCGCTGCCGGGTGCGAAGGTGGTGCTGATCAGCGTCGACGCCGGACAGGAGCGGTTGTCCCAGTCGGAAGCCGCAGGAGCTGTGGCCTTCCTCCCCAAGGGCAGCCCCAAGGGTGCCCTGATTGATGCCGTCCATCTGGCAGTGGGGCGTTAGCCGGCGGCTTTCAGCACATCGCGGGTCTGCTGCACGTCCAGCCGCATCTGATGGACCAGCGCCTCCGGCCCCTTGTAGGCCACCATCCCGCGAAGCCGATCAACAAATTCGACGACTACCATCTGGCCGTATAAATCGAAGTCGTCCGGTGCCTCTTCCGGGCGGTCGATGACGTGTGCCTCGACCTGGCGGGAGACGCCCTCGAAGGTCGGGTTCGAGCCCACGGAAATGGCGGCCGGCCACCGGCGTCCTGCGGCGTCCGTCATCCAGCCGGCGTAAATTCCATCCGCCGGGATGAACCCGGTTGCCGCAGGGGCAAGGTTCGCGGTGGGAAAACCCAGCGCGCGGCCGCGTGCCGCTCCATGGACCACTTCGCCGCGGACCCGGTGCGGCCGGCCCAGGACCTGCTCCGCGGTCTGCACATCGCCGTCGTTCAACAGCTCACGGACCCAGGTGGATGAACACCGGCGGTCGACCGCGTTGCTGCCGTTCGCTACGGCGGAATCGATGTGCGGACCGGGAACGTCCGACCCGAATTCGTTGATGACGGCCACGCTGAAACCGTACTGCTCCCCCAGCTGCTTCATGGTTTCCAGGTCCCCACTGTTGCCTTTGCCGAAGCGGACATCGTGGCCGACGAACACCTTGGAAGCGCCGAGCGTATCGACAAAGACCTTCCGAACGAACTCCTCGGGCGTGTTTGCGGCCAACTCCAGGGTGTAATGCATCACCAGAACGCCATCCAGCCCGGTTGCTTCGAGCGTTTCCAGCCTGTCCTCGAGGCCCATGATCTGCTCCGGCGCGCTTTCGGGCCTGTGCACCTTGGCCGGATGCGGCTCGAAGGTAACTGCCACAGCGGCACATCCGTCCTCCTGCGCCGCGGTGATCAGTTGCGAGAGAACCTGCTGGTGTCCCCGGTGCACGCCGTCGAAGTTTCCAATGGTGACCACCGATGGACCGAAGCCGCCGGGAACCTCGGCCAGGTCTTTCCAGTAGTGCACGTATCTCCTCGCGAGCGCTGCAGTGTTGTGCCCCGGAACGGGTCCTTAACATTATGGCTGATAGTGCCGTTGATAATTTAACGCGGGCCCTGCGCGGTTCCCTGCTGGTGGGAATAAGTGCGCTTGAGCTCCGCCGTTTTGACCAACCAGCGGTGCCAGACCACCAGCACGGGCGGGACCACAAGTTCGAGGACCATCAGCACGATCATGATGACGTGGGGAGTTCCGGAAAGGGCCCAGGAAATCACCCGGGCGATACCGCCTATAAAAACCATGGTGCAGACAAACCAGAGAACATTCGCCCATTCGAATTTCACCGCGATGGTCAGGAATGCTGCTCCGACACCCACGAGCAGCGCGGCGAAGTACCGGTAGTTGCTTTCCAAAGTAGGTGTGGTTTCCGACGCCGGCCCGGGCAGCCCCGCTGTCCCCAACAGGACCTGGAAAACGCCGAATCCCAACAGCAGCAGTCCCACCAGCGCGACGGCGGCCCGGAACAGTTTCCAATCGCCGCGGTTCTCATCGCCGCTTTCGGCTGCCTTCCCATCGGCTCCGGTTTTGCCACGGGCGTCCCGCTTATCGGGAGCGTCGCGCTTTCCACCGGTCGCGGTATCCGTGCGTATCGGTTTGGTCGCAGCACTGTCGGCCGGCCGGGGCGACACGGAACTTGTATTGGATGGGCCGGACCCGATTTTGGTGGTCGGCGCCGTTCCAGGCGCGGGGTCTTTGCCTTGGGCTCCTGCTGGGTTGCGGCCCTGAGCACCAGAAGCGTTCCTGCCCTCGTCTCCAGCCGGCTTTCCCGCCTGTTCCTTGGCTGGACCGTTGGAGGAGTCCGGACCGGGCTGGGACATGTTCAACACCTCACCTCAAGGACAGTACTGGGTGAAGCCATACTCTCACGGCCGGTGCAGGGTGGAAAGCGGTTACGGCCCCATCCACGGTTCGCAGGGACTTCGGGGATCGTCGGCCGCCAGCGTCATGATCCAGGCGTCGGTGGGAACACCCCGCTGGACGAAGTAACCACGGATCGTCGCCTCGTGCCGGAAGCCGAGCTTCCACGCCAGTTTCCGGCTTGCCCAGTTGGGAACACCTGCCTGCCAGTGCAGGTACTGCAGATTCAGCTGATCGAGCGCGTACCCGATCAGCAGGCGGGCCGCCCATTCCGCGGCGCCGCTGCCCCGCGATTCCGGCCCCATATTGATCCCTACCTCGGCGGTTCCGGGCCGGAAGCGGTGAAGGCCAATGGTGCCCAGCAATTGGCCGTCCTCCGCGCGGGCAATGGCGAAGTTCTGCTGTTCTCCGCTCTCCCAGGCCCCAGGCACATGGGTGAAAATGTAATCCCGGGCGTCCTGTTCGGTGTAACCCTCCGGAACACTCGTCCACTTCACCGCCGCAGGATCCTGGCAGTTTTCGGTAAGTGCCGCCACGTCCCGCTCCCCGAGCCGGCGCAGCACCACTGTGCCGTCGGACAGCTCCGGTACGACGGCGGTCACCTCCAGGTTGCCCGTCTGCGGCTCTCCGCTGGGTCCGCTGATCCGCCGGTGATCGAATGTGGTCATGGTCAGGATCCAGCAGTCGGCGCGGCCATCGCCGTCGTCCGCCAGCAACCGCACGGTTCCCTGCAGCGAAAACCCTGCCCGGTGTGCCAGCTTCCGGCTGGCCCAATTCCCCACTTTGGCGTACCAGTGCACCACGGACAGATCCCGCTCATTGAAGGCATAATCCAGCACCAGTTCGACGGCGCGCAGGGCAACCCCGGTGCCCCGGGAGCCGGATGCGAGCTTGATACCCAGTTCCGCTCCCCCGGCGTGCACCCGGTGCAGCGCGACCGTCCCGAGGAGTGCATCACTGTCGTCATCGGCAACCGCCCAGCGCAGCGTCTTTCCGCTCTCCCAGCCTTTTTCTGCATCGCCGGCTATGAACAGCGCCGCGTCCGCGGCCGAATAATCCGGACTGCCATTGGACCACTGGACGGCTTCGGGGTCGCTGGACAGCGCGGCGAACGCTTCCGCATCCGCAACCCGCAGCCTCCGCAGTCTGACCACACCGTCGCTCTTCATCGGCGTTCCCTGTCCGAACGATTGTAATAGAGCCACCACAAGCCGACGATCGGCAATACCAGCGGAACGAATCCATATCCCCGGCCGAAGGCTGACCAGACCGTATCGTCGGGCAGGGCCGCAGAGCTCGCCAGAGTGACCGCGCCGACCGTGAGTACACCGACCATTTCGACGCTGACGGCCAGCACCGATGTCCAGAACCAGCGGGGGCCCGCTTTGGCCAGCGATACTGCAGCCAGGATGTAGACGACGGCGGCGAAGGCGGAGAGGCTGTAGGCCACCGGCGCTTCAGAGAACTTTGTTGCGATCTGGAAACCTGCACGTGCGGTGGCGGCGAGCGCAAATACCGCATAGACGGCGATGATCAGCCGCCCGGGTCCGCTGGACCGGGATGATTTCAATGTTTCTTCCTCCGTGGTGGCCATCGGCTAGAAAATCCAGGCGGCAAGCGCCGCGCCCTCCAGCTGCGGCCCGTACCAGATCTGGTTCATCCTCGCGGTCATGACCAGGGCGATCAGCCCGACCGATCCGAGCACGAAGTTGCTCCACCGGCTGCGCTCCATCAAGGACCAATAGACGGCCGCGAGGGGAATGACCAGCGCCGTCACGAGATAGCCCCAGAACTCCCAGGCCGGTCCTGACGGTCCTCCTGCGCCGATGGCACTGATGATGGAGCCGGCCAGATACACCAACAGGGTCAGCTCGACGGCGGCCACGGACAGGATCGTGATGTCGTTGGGGCCTATTCCCCTGATGCCGCCGGCGACGCACACCACCGTGGACAACAAGCCGACGATCAATACCGCGTAAAAGTATCCATCCATTACTCCTGGTGTCCTCCCGTGGCCGGCGCAAAAACCAGCACCGGCTTGGCGGCGTCATCCTTGTTTTCCAGCAGCGCGGCCAAGGATCCGTCCGGAGCGAAGGCCGCCACCGTTTCCGTCCCGGCTCCTGCGGCAATCCTTCGGCCAAACGACAACTCCACCGCCTCGTCCGTAGTAAGTTCCCGAACGGGAAGCAGTGCCCGCGCGGCGGTGGAAATGTCCAGGACGGTGAGTTCTTCGGCCAGCTGCTCCAGCGTACGGGCCTGATCGAGCCGATACGGACCGACCCGCGTCCTGCGCAAGGCAGTCAGATGCCCGCCGACCCCCAGAATGCCGCCGAGATCCCTGGCCAAGGCCCTGATATAGGTTCCGGAGGAGCACTCGACGGTCACGTCCACGTCCAGGTACTCACCCTCGTCGCCGCCGGCCAACTCTTCGCCAGCCGGAACGCGGCGGAGTCCATTAACTGAGAATTCCGATACGGTGACCGGCCGCGCGGCGAGTTTCACCTCTTCGCCCGACCGGACCTTGGCGTAGGAACGCTTGCCATTAACCTTGATGGCGCTGACGCTGCTGGGCACCTGCTCAATGTCTCCAGTTAAGCGTTCGACGGCGGCACGCACCGCAGCTTCGCCCACGCCGGCCGCGCTGGTTTCGGAAGTGACATCGCCTTCGGCATCGTCGGTGATGGTGCTCTGGCCCAATCGGATGGTGGCCGTGTAGGTCTTGGAGACGCCGACGATGTACGTCAGCAGCCTGGTGGCCTTGTTGATTCCGACGACGAGTACGCCGGTGGCCATCGGATCCAGTGTCCCGGCATGGCCCACCTTGCGCGTACCGGCCAAGCGCCGCATCCGGGCGACCACATCATGGCTGGTCCACCCCTCCGGCTTGTCTACGATCACCAATCCCGATCCGGTCAGCCCAGAAGTCACCCACCCAGTATAGGGTGCTGCGGAGGCCGCCCGTTACAGCGGTACATTTCCCACATCTCTCCGTTCTGCGGGTGGTTCGAGCGGCCCTTGGTCAAGCCTGAACGGCGGGTAGTCGTCGCGCATTAAGGCCGTGTAGGTAATGGTGCGGTATATCCACCGGTTAATACCCATCAGCAGGTTGAACAGTCCAAGCCGGTAGACCCCGGTGAACAGCAGGATGAGGGCGGTGATCAGGACCAGGAGGCTGAGCAGCGAGATGCCATTGGCCGACCCGGTGTTCGAACCGTCTGTCGAAGCCCACACTCCTCCGGTAAGAGCAGCGACGATAAGCAGTTGCGGCAAGGCGAGGAGCCAGGACTTCACCAGCACTTTCCAGTGCGAAAGCTTGGCAGGATAGGCCACGTCGAATTCCGCTGGATAGTCCGTACGCGCCAAGGTGAAAGGCGGATAGTGGTCTGTGCCAAGCACTCCATAGGCGTAGAACGAGACCCGCCAGTTCCAACGAAGGACGCCGACCGTGAATTGGAAGAGCGAGGCTGGATAACGGCCGGTAAACAGAATCACCAGGCCGGCGGCCACGGTCACAACCAGGAACGCAATCCAGAGGATGGAGAGCACTATGTAATGCGGGATGGCCAAGAGCCACTTGAGCAACCACATCCATCTCGACAGCGCGGGGTCCAATTGCCCGACCAACCGGGTTGGGTAGGCAGAGGCGTCGGTCTCATCATCCGGCGTCATGGGAGACTGTGCCTGGATGCCCCGGCCAAGGCCGGCGGCTCCAATGATAATGAGGGCCAGCCCGCCCGCAAGCAGGGTCAGGCCCAGCAGTACCGGTCCCGAATTGGCGAGCACGGCCGGAGAGGCGACAGACAGCAGCACTCCCACGATGAGTATGAGCATGTGTACGGGGCTCATTTTGCCGGCTGGCGGCCGGGACTGCCGCGGGGATTCGTTCGGCGTTGACATTGACATGACTTTCTTCTTTCACACGATAAAACTGTTGGCCGGGTGGACGGCGGATCGGAGGGCTGCTCGTATTTAGATAGTGATGGCGACCTTTCCACGTACCTGCCCGGCGTCGAAGTAGCGCATGGCCTCCGGCATCCGGTCCAGCGGATACGTCTTGTCGATTCCCGGCGTCACCGTTCCCGCCTCGATGAATCCAGTAAGTCTTTGGAGGTCGCTGGAACGCACTTTGCCGACAAACATGGTTAACCGCTGGCGTATCAAGACTGATAGAGCAAGGGCCCGGAACTGGCGGTTCATTCCCCCTGAGAAGTTGCCGCCGTCTTCGCCGCCGGTGATGACCGCCGTTCCATTGGCTGTGAGGGCTTTGCGGAGGCGTGAGAGACCCGGATTTCCTGCAATGTCGAGGATCAAGTCGTAATGGTGGGCGCCGTCTGCGAAGTCGGTACCGGTGTAGTCGATGACATGGTCAGCGCCGAGGGATCGCACGAAGTCGAGTTTTGCCGTGCTGCATACGCCGGTGACGTCGGACCCAAGGGCTTTAGCCAGCTGTACTGCAAAGCTGCCGACACCGCCGGATGCACCGATGATGAGTACTTTCTGCCCCCGCTGAACGCGGCCGACGTCGCAGAGGCCCTGCAGCGCGGTGGACGCTGATACCGGCACCACTGCCGCCTGTTCGAAAGAAAGGTTGGCCGGCTTGCGGGCAAGCTTGTCCTCGCGCACCACGGCGTATTCGGCAAAGGCCCCTTTCCCGAAACCAAACACTTCGTCGCCTGGGGCGAATCCGGTCACTGCCGGCCCGACCGCGGAAACCGTTCCTGCGACGTCTGTTCCGGGAACCCGGTCCTTGGGCCTGCGGAATCCAAAACCCAGGCGCAGCAGATACGGTTTGCCCGTCATCAGATGCCACGTTCCCCGGTCCAGTCCTGCGGCGTGAACCCGCACCAGCACCTCATTGTCGGCTATTCGGGGAGGGGGTATCTGCGCCAGGCGGAGGACGTCGGCCGACCCGTAAGAGTCCTGCACGATCGCCCGCATCGTGTCGGCTGCCGTCGTCGTGCCGTTTGCGGCATTTCTCTTTGGGGCACGTTCTTGTTGAGATGTCATGGGTTGTTCTTCCTGACCAAATGCTGTCCAGCAGTACGCATTCGTACACTGTACGAAATATGGTAACGTACACTGTACGAAAGCGATAGAGTCCTCCGGGAGCAATATGCCTGAAAAATCCAGCCGCAGCAGCCGCCGTGAGCGGACTCCCCTCAGCCGGGAGAGAGTTCTCCGCTGTGCCCTGGCAGTTGCAGACCGGGAGGGAATTGGGGCGCTGACGATACGCTCGCTGGCCCGCGCGCTTGAAACCAAGCCAATGTCGCTCTATCACTACGTTGCCAATAAGGACGAGATCCTTGACGGCATTGTGGATCTCGTCTTCAGCGAAATCGATTTGCCTTCTGCCGGGGGCGATTGGCGGCCCGGGATGCACCGCCGGGCACAGTCTGCGCGGCGGGTTCTACGCTGTCATTCCTGGGCCATCGGCCTGCTCGAGTCCCGGACCACTCCCGGACCTGCCACGCTGCAGCACCATGACGCGACGCTGGGCACTCTGCGGGCGGCGGGGTTTTCCGTACAGATGACAGCCCACGCCTACGCCCTGCTCGACAGCTATATCTACGGTTTCGCCCTTCAGGAAGCGGCGCTGCCATTCAAAGGCCCGGGAACCGTCGCTGAAGTCACCGAACCCATTGTGCAATTATTCTCCGCCGGCGACTACCCCCATCTGAGAGAGATGGCTTCCGAGCACGTCCTCCAACCGGGTTACGACTTCGGTAACGAGTTCGAGTTCGGGCTCGACCTCATCCTTGATGGCCTGGCTGCGTCCATTTCAGACCGTGGCGGGGCGCTTCCACCCCCAGCGTCCCGGCCCGGTTAGCGTTCCCAGGCATGAAATAGGCCCGCCGGACTGCCCGAAGTCATTATGCTATGGGCAGCCCGGCGGGCCTTCTCTTTATCTGGTACGGGGTTACGGCCGGTCGGAGCCGTCCGCCTCAGCGGCTTCCTCATCGTCTTTACGACGGTAGGGATCCGGTTCGCCCGCGTACTTCTGCTCAGCGGCCAGTGACGCCACCTCCGCATCCCGCTCCTTGGCGGTACGCAAAAGCTCCTCGAGGTTGCTGGCGTTAACCGGGATCTCATCCGGGACGAACTCCAGCGTCGGTGTCAACCGCACGGTAATGTTCTTGCCTACCTCGGCGCGCAGAATGCCCTTGGCGGACTCCAGCGCACGGCGCGTTTCCGCCGACTCGTCCTCATCACCGTAGACGGTGTAATACACCGTCGCGTGTTGCAGATCGTTGGTTACTCTGGCGTCGGTCACCGTGACGAAGCCCAGCCGCGGGTCTTTCACCCGTCGCTCCAACGCCTGTGCGACCACTACTTTGATCCGGTCCGCCAGTTTCGCGGCACGTGCTGGATCAGCCATTATCTTTCTCCTGCCTGAGCGGAGGCGCTCGATGGAGCGCCTCCGCAGATTCTTGCATTATCGATCGACGCCTTAGGCGCGCGGCTTCTCCCGCATTTCGAACGTCTCGACGGTGTCGCCTTCCTTGACGTCGTTGAACGACCCCAGGCCGATACCGCATTCGAAACCTTCGCGGACCTCGGTCGCGTCGTCCTTGAAGCGCTTGAGCGACTCGATGGTGAGGTTGTCCCCCACGACCTTGCCGTCGCGCACCAGACGTGCCTTGGTGTTCCTGCGGATGGTTCCGGAACGGACGATCGAACCGGCAATGTTGCCGAACTTCGAGGAACGGAAGACCTCGCGGACCTCCGCCGTGCCGAGACTGGCTTCCTCGTACTCGGGCTTGAGCATGCCCTTGAGCGCATTCTCAATATCGTCGATTGCCGCGTAGATAACCGAGTAGAACCGCAGGTCCACGCCTTCGCGGTCTGCCAGATCGGAGACCCGCTCCGCGGGACGGACGTTGAAGCCGATGATGATGGCATTGTCCACGGTGGCGAGGTTGACGTCATTTTGCGTGATGGCACCGACACCGCGGTGGATGACGCGCAGCTGCACGTCATCTCCGACGTCGATCTTCAACAGGGCGTCTTCAAGAGCCTCAACCGCACCGGAAACGTCACCCTTGAGGATGAGGTTCAAGGTGTCGATCTTGCCCTCGGCCACAGCCTGGTCGAAGTCCTCCAGCGTGATGCGCTTGCGGCGCTTGGCCAGAGCCGCGTTACGGTCCGCCGCCTCACGCTTCTCAGCGATCTGCCGTGCTGTCCGCTCGTCGGGAGTCACCAGGAAGGTGTCACCAGCGCGGGGCACGGTCGACAATCCCAGCACCTGCACCGGACGCGAAGGATCGGCCTTTTCGACTGTATCGCCGTTCTCGTCGAACATGGCACGGACACGGCCGTGGGCCTTGCCCGCCACAATGGTGTCCCCGACGTTGAGCGTTCCGGACTGGACCAACACAGTTGCCACCGCGCCGCGGCCCTTGTCCAGGTTCGCCTCGATGGCGATACCACGTGCATCCTTGTTCGGATTGGCGCGCATATCGAGAGCGGCATCCGCAGTCAGCAGGACCGCTTCAAGCAGTTCGTCGATGTTTTCGTTCTGCCGGGCGGAGACGTTGACGAACATGGTGTCGCCACCATAGTCCTCCGGCACCAGACCGTACTCGGCGAGCTGGCCTTTGACCTTCTCCGGGTTGGCGCCTTCCTTATCGATCTTGTTCACTGCCACGACAATCGGCACGTTGGCCGCTTGTGCGTGGTTCAGTGCCTCAACCGTTTGCGGCATGACGCCGTCGTCGGCAGCAACCACCAGCACCGCGATGTCGGTGACCTTGGCACCACGGGCACGCATGGCGGTGAACGCCTCGTGACCCGGGGTGTCAATGAAGGTGATAGCGCGGTTGTTGCCCTCATGTTCACGGTGAATCTGGTAGGCACCGATGTGCTGGGTGATGCCGCCGTGCTCTCCGGTCATTACATCGGAGTTGCGGACGGCGTCCAGCAAGCGCGTCTTACCATGGTCAACGTGTCCCATGACGGTCACTACCGGAGGACGGGCCTGAAGCTCTTCGTCGCCCTCTGCCTCAAGTTCTGCATTGAGGTCGATATCGAAGGCATCGAGCAGTTCGCGCTCCTCGTCCTCTGGTGAAACCACCTGAAGTTTGTAGCCAAGTTCGCCACCGAGCAACGCGAACGTGTCCTCGTCCAGGGACTGGGTAGCGGTAGCCATCTCGCCCAAGTGGAACAGGATGGTCACCAGCGATGCGGGATTCGCATCGATCTTCTCGGCGAAGTCGGTGATCGATGAACCACGGCGCAGACGGACAACCGTACTGCCATCGCCACGGGGAACCGTGACACCGCCGACACTCGGCGCTGACATCTGCTCCAGTTCCTGCCGCTTTGCCCGCTTCGACTTGCGCTGCTTGCCGCGGCCGGCGCCTCCCTTGCCGAAGGCACCCTGGGTTCCACCGCGTCCGCGGCCACCCTTGCCGAAGCCGCCACCCGGAGGGCCTCCGGGACCGCCGCCGGGAGCGGCACCGCGGCGCGGACCTGCACCCGGGCGGTCATTGCCGCGTCCGGGAGGTGCCACACGATCGGTGCGGCCAGGCATCATGTTCGGATTGGGACGGGCTCCGCCACCCGGACGGGGAGCCGCGCCGGCACCGGCCGGACGCGGTGCGCCAGGACGTGGGCCGCCGGATCCTGCTGCCGGACGGGGACCGCCTGAGCGCTCGCCCGATCCTTCGCCACGGCCGCCGCGGGGCATACCCTGCGAGGTGGCAAACGGATTGTTGCCCGGACGGGGACCGCCTGAACGATCCGAACCGCGGCCACCGCGGGGCATACCCTGCGAAGTGGCAAACGGGTTGTTCCCGGGACGTGGCCCACCTGATCCTGGGCGTGCGCCGGATGGTGTCGCTTTGGCTCCAGGCTTGGGGGCAGGACGGGCACCAGGCTTTGGTGCCGGTGTTGCATCCTCCGCTGCGGGATTTGGCGTCCCGGTTGCGGGCGCTTCCGGCTCCGCGGCAGGCTTTTCAGCTTCCGCTGCCGGCTTTTCAGCCTCGACGGGCTTCTCGGGCGCGGGAGCCGGTGCAGGCTGCTCCGGCTCTGCTGGGGCTGGTTTTGCTCCCGGCTTGGGTGCGGCAGTGGTTGCTCCCGGCTTGGGCGCTGCCGGTTTGCTGCCGGTCCCGGCCGGAGCGCTTTGCTTCTCCGTCGTGCCGTCCTTGTCGGTGGCCTTTGCAGCCGGCTTGGAGCCGCCACCCTTGCCATCCGTCTTGGAATCGGCGGCCGGGAATGCGCCGCGGAGTTTCTTCACCACGGGCGCTTCAATAGTTGATGAGGCTGAGCGAACAAATTCGCCCATCTCCTGCAGTTTTGCTACTGCATCTTTAGAGGTAATCCCGAGCTCTTTGGCGAGCTCGTGTACGCGGACCTTGGCCACATTTCTCCTGTCTCGGCTCGCACCGAGTCAGGCACGAACCGTCTATTTCCTACTGCGACTTTGAGCACTCATGGCAAGTGCGCGGTCGTTTTTAAAGCACAACAAATGAATCATCGTTGGGCACTCATCGCTGGGTACTCATCGGGTTTCCATCTTCATTACTGACCCGCTCTCAGGTTGGACGGTTGTCATGGGTCCTCCGGAGGTTCCGGTGGATTCCGCTGCGTTGAAATAACTCTCCACATTCCGGGTTTCAACCTGGCCTCTAAAAGCACGGTTGAACGCACGGCGTTTCACAGCCATTACCAAGCAGGACCGGCTGGGATGCAACCAGGCACCCCGGCCTGCCATGCGGCGGCGGGCATCGACAACGACGGCGTTCGTGCCGTCGCAATTGGTGGCCACCACCCGCAGAAGTTCACTTTGGGCTGCTCGATTACGGCACCCGATGCAGGTCCGAAGTGGTTGACGTTTCGTCGTTACCACCAGTGGCACCTCTCGCATCGATTGCACAGTCGAATGACCCGGCCACATACATTCTAGCGCTTCCGGCCCGTTTGCCACGAACCGGAAGGTGTGAGTCTACTCTGACGCCTGCACCTGTGCCGGGGCAGCGTCCGAAACGATGTCGATGCGCCAGCCGGTGAGCTTGGCCGCAAGCCGGGCATTCTGCCCTTCCTTGCCGATGGCCAGCGAGAGCTGGTAATCGGGAACCACAACCCTGGCCTGGCGCAGCTGCTCGTCGACGATCGTTACCGATGCCACGCGCGACGGCGACAGCGAATTTCCAATGAACGTCGCCGGATCCTCGCTGAAATCAATGATGTCGATCTTCTCGTCGTTGAGCTCGTTCATGACCGCGCGGACACGGGACCCCATCTCGCCGATGCAGGCACCCTTGGCATTCAACCCCGGAACGGCAGCCTTGACAGCAATTTTGGAACGATGACCAGCTTCGCGGGCGAGGGCGATGATCTCCACCGATTTGTCCGCGATTTCCGGAACTTCCATCTCAAAAAGTTTCCGGACCAGGCCGGGATGCGACCTGGACAGCGTAATCGAAGGACCCTTCATGCCGCGGTGGACGTCGACGACATACGCGCGAAGCCGTGCGCCGTGCAGATAGTTTTCGCCGGGGACCTGCTCTGGCGGCGGCAGGACAGCCTCGACGGCACCAAGATTAACCTGGACCATATGCGGGTTGTGCCCCTGCTGGATGAGCCCGGAAACCAGCTCACCTTCCTTGCCGCGGAATTCGCCAAGGATATTGTCGTCCTCAGCATCCCGCAGCCTCTGCAGAATGATCTGGCGGGCCGTGCTGGCCGCGATCCGCCCGAAGCCGGCCGGGGTGTCGTCGTACTCGCCGACCACTGTGCCGTCGTCGTCGAGCTCCGCCACCCAGATAGTGACGTGGCCGCTCTTGCGGTTCAGCTCCGCCCTCGCCTTATCGTGCGCGCC
The DNA here is from genome assembly GCF_000520495.1 of Arthrobacter sp. H14. GTDB lineage: Bacteria > Actinomycetota > Actinomycetes > Actinomycetales > Micrococcaceae > Arthrobacter_C. The sequence continues at coordinate 61,726 of NZ_KI914687.1, read as the reverse complement.
GGACGTCTTATGATAGGCGACCAGCAATGCCTGCTCGATGGTGGGGATCAACAGATCCAAAGGGATTTCCCGCTCGCGTTCAAGCAGCCGCAATGCGCTCATATCGATATCCATCTCAGGCCTCCTCAGCTGAAAAAGTATGGTTCCCGGCGGTTCCGCCGTCAAGGTCTTCGTCGACCCGGGAGAATTCAATTTCCACCGCACCCATGCGCACCTGCTCAAAGGCAAAGTGGGTGGGTTCGCCCTTTTTGGGCTTCATGCCTTTTTTTACCTGCACCTGGGGACGGACTGTGACGCCGTCGTCGTCGACGTCGAGAAGACGCCCGGTGACATCACCGCCGTCCACCATTGTCATGTTCACCAGCCGGCCCCGGGCACGCCGCCACTGACGGGGTTCCGTCAGTGGACGGGCCGCCCCCGGCGAAGAGACTTCCAGCTGGTACGGCCGTGCTGTGTCATGGGGGTCCTCGTCGAGGACGCGGGAAAGTTCAGCAGAAACATGGGAAATAGTGTCGAGGTTGACACCGCCGGTCCGGTTCTCATGAAGATCGACGACGACGGAAACCGTGCGTTCCGTGCCTGCGGGCTTCACCTGTACGTCCTCCAAGTAGAGATCGTGAGCCGAAACGGTTGGTTCCAGCAGTTCACGCAGCCGGTGCGATTCTGCGCGGGTCTGCTCCGCGTCCCCCGGATTGTGATTAGGCCGGACCATTACTGCCTCCCACTCGATGATGTTGTAGCTACTAGCGTAACGACAATTCTCCACAGTCGATGCATTGGACGGCGACTTCGCAATGCATACACCAAGCGGGCGAACGTGAGATCATCGTCTGTTGTGAAGCCGACCGGAAAGAAGTCCGCCGCCGCCAAGGCGAAGACTGCAGTTCTGCTTTCCGTTGTCGCCCTGCTCGTGCTCAGTCTGGGCACTGTTGTAGCGGACCGGACCCGGCCTCAACCGGACCCGCCGAGCGTAACGGGCATGGCACGAAGTATGGCGCGCGCCGAGGCAAAATCGCTGCAGTCACGCGCGCGTGAACTGGCCGGAAATGCCGCACCCGGCGGGATGAAACGTGCACTCATCAGCACCGCGGATATGCTGGCCCGCCATGCTTCACAATTGGCAGCGCCGGCTCCAGCATCTCCCCGTCCCGGACCATCCCCGTTGCCTTCGCCGGTTGATTCAGGCACGGAGGAAAGCGCGCCGGCTCCAACAGTTCCCGGTCTCGTGGCCGCTTTGGCGGCCAATGCGGAGACCATGCGGCTCGACGCCCGTGACGTGAAGGCAGGCTTGGCGGGTCTGTTGGCCACCGTGTCGGCACAACAATTCGTGCAGGCCACCTCGCTTGCCGGCAAGGCGGGGCTGCCCGCTCCCGGCCTCCCTCCCCTACCGGCGGGCGCCGATGGTGTACCGGCGGGCGCCGATCGTGCCGATCTGGTCGACTGCCAGGGATCCCGGACAGCTGAGGCGAAGCCGGCAACGGCGTTGCAGGCCACCTACTCCGGATTGCAGCGCACCGTCTACGCCTATGAAGTTGCCACCCCGCAGTTCGCCGGGCCCCTGTTCTCCCGCTTCCGTGAGCGGCTGCGGCAGCACACCCGTGCCCTGGAGCAGGGAGAGCTGATGCTGGAATCGTTGTGTGCCGAAGTCCCGGTGGCCGAACCTGCCTACGCCCTCCCGGATGGATTCAGGGAGGACCCCGCGGATGGTCTTGCCCGGGTGGAGGAGGATCTCGCAGCGATGTACGCCGATCTCGTCGGGCTCAGCAGCGCAGACGTGCGGGCATGGTCGATCAGCATGCTCACCCGCGCTTCGCTGAGAGCCCAGCAGTGGGAGAACCGCGGATGATCCCCGGCTTCGAACTCCCTGCCGCCCTGGAGCGCAATGTGCGTTCCGAACCCGCCGGCCGCACCTGGCTGGCCCAGCTTCCGCAGCAGTACGAGCGCTACATGCGCCGCTGGGATCTCACTCTGGACCTTCCCGATGGAAGGGCCCCGTGGACTGGCCACACCGGCGTCGTCATCCCGGTGCGGCGGCACGGCGGCACCCGGGCGGTGCTCAAACTCACGCTGCCGCATGAAGAGGCCCTGGCCGAGGCCGATGCATTGGAGCTCTGGGACGGCACCGGAGCCGTCCGGCTGCTGGAAGCGGACAAACCGGAGCTGGTGCTTCTGCTGGAGCGGCTCGACGGCGACCGTTCGTTGGCGGACGCGCCGATGGCCGAGGCGTTGTCCGTCTGGGGAGGACTGGTCCGCCGGCTCGCCGTCACGGTTCCGGAAGCCTCCCGTCATACGTTCCCGCTGCTGGCGGCCCAGGCGGAGCAGTGGACGGACGAGTTCCCGCAGCGGTGGGAACAGCTGGGCCGCCCGTTCGAACGCTGGCTTCTTGAAGCTGCCCTGGAAGTGTGCCAGGTGCACGGTGCCGTCGGCCGGCGCAGGAACGCCGACGTCCTGGTGCACAGCGACCTCCACTACTTCAACATCCTTGCCTCGCTCGAGGAACCGCACTGGTATCTGGCCATCGACCCCAAACCGGTTATTGGCGATGCCGAATTCGCCGTCGCGCCAATGCTGTGGAACCGGTTGGGTGAACTGCCCGACAAGAACCCGGAAATAGCCTTGCTGGACCGGCAGGCCCGGCTGTGCGCCGCCGCAGGACTGGATAACGAACTCGCGCGCCAGTGGAGCCTGGTGCGGGAAGTCCAAAACGCGATCTGGTCGTATGAGGACGGTATGGCTGCCGAAGCTGCACGGTCGCTGTGGGTTGCGTCCGCCATGGCGGGCAGGACCTACCCCGGTCTTCCCGACGTACATGAGCTGCCGGAACCTTAGCCTTCCCGCAGCCCCACGCCAGCTGGTTAATACAGCTAGCCGGTGAAGTTCTCCGCCCAGACGTCGTAGCCGAGTTTGACGATCAGCACCGATACCACGGCGAGGAAGACGACGCGGATAAACTTGCTGCCCTTGGTGATAGCCATCCGGGCCCCCAGATAGCCACCGGCCATATTCGCGACGCCCAGCACAAGACCGAGTCCCCACAGCAGGTATCCATTCGGAGCAAAGAACAACAGCGCGCCGATGTTTGTGGCCATGTTGACGATTTTGGCCTTGGCGCTGGCGGCCAGGAAGTTGTACCCCAGCAGGGTCACCATGGCGATAACGAGGAACGAGCCCGTCCCGGGACCGAGCAGCCCGTCGTAGAAACCGATAACCAGCCCGATCGCGACGGCGACCCCGTAGTGCCGGTGTCCGGTATGGCGCAGCTTCGTCAACGTTCCAACCGTCGGCCGGAATGCCGTAAAGAGCGCGACGGCAATCAGGGCGGCCACAATCATCGGCTTGAATACCGACGCCGGCAGCAGTGCCGCGAACACGGCGCCTCCGTAGCTTCCCGCCAGGGCAATCCCTGCCATCGGCAATGCTGTGCGTAAGTCCGGTCTGGCCCTGCGGAAGTATGTGATGGCGCTGGTGGTCGTGCCGAAGATGGAGCCCATTTTGTTCGTCGCGAGCGCCTGTACCGGCCCGATCCCCGGCACGAGCAGCAGTGCAGGCAGCTGGATCAACCCGCCACCACCGACGACGGCGTCAATCCAGCCAGCCGCGAAACCGGCGAGGACGATCAGGACTATCGTTGCAAGCTGAAGCTCCTCGAGTCCTGAACCCACCTCAAACTATCCTCGGACGAGTTCGGTGAGGTGGGCCACGGCTTCTCCTACCGGAACCTTGTTCGCCTCTCCGGTAACGCGGTCCTTCACCTCGACAACGCCGTCGGCCAGTCCCCTGCCCACCACGACAAGGGTGGGAATGCCGATCAGTTCAGCGTCGCCGAACTTGACCCCGGGTGAAACCTTCTGGCGGTCGTCATACATGACCTCGATGCCGGCGGCGTCCAGCTCCTCGGAAATTCTTCCGGCAGTTTCAAACACCTCGGCATCCTTGCCTGCGGCCACGATGTGGACATCGGCCGGCGCCACCTGGCGGGGCCACGTCAGACCCTTCTCGTCGTGATTTGCCTCGGCGAGCGCTGCTACGGCGCGCGTCACTCCGACGCCGTACGAGCCCATCGTGACGACGACGAGTTTGCCGTTCTTATCCAGCACCTTCAGGTCCAGTGCATCGGAGAACTTGCGGCCGAGCTGGAAGATATGGCCCAGTTCGATCCCGCGTGCCGATTCAAGTTTTCCCGAGCCGTCGGGAGCCTCATCGCCTGCGCATACCTCGGCGGCTTCGATGGTTCCGTCCCAGCTGAAGTCCCGGCCGGCCACCAGTCCGAAGACATGCATGCCGGACGTATTCGCGCCGGTGATCCAGGTGGTGCCGCTGACAACACGCGGGTCCACCAAGTACAGCAGTCCGGTGGATCCTTCAGTGCCAAGCACTGGGGAGCCGGTGCTCAATCCCGGTCCCACATAGCCCTTGACAAGCTGGGGGTTGCGCGCAATATCCGCGTCGTTGGCGGTCTCCATGATGACCTCGCCACCGGTTTGCAGGTGCGGCCCGATGTTGGCTTCGATCCGCTTGAGGTCGACGTCGCGGTCGCCGGGCAGCCCGACGACGACGATCTGTCGCTCTCCGCTGGGAAGGACGGCAGCCAGGACCACGTTTTTCAGTGTGTCCGCAGCCGTCCAGTCCTCGTCTTCCCGGGGAAACTTGGTGTTGGCGGTGGCCACCAGTGTATCGATCGTCGGCGTGTCCGGGGTGTGCTCAACGCGTGCTTCCGTAGCATTCGAGAAGTCGATCTCGTCGGGGATGATGGTGGTGACTGCCTCGACATTGGCCGCATAACCGCCCGGTGAGCGTACGTAGGTGTCCTCGCCTATCGGCGTCGGGTGCAGGAATTCCTCACTCCGTGACCCGCCCATCGCCCCGGAGGTGGCGGAAACGGCGACGACCTCCAGGCCGAGGCGCTCGAAAATGCGGACATATGCGCGCCGGTGGGCCTCGTAGCTGACGTCGAGGCCGTCGTCGTCAATGTCGAAGGAGTAAGAGTCCTTCATGATGAACTCTCGTCCCCGGATCAGACCCGCCCGCGGCCGCGCCTCGTCGCGGTACTTGGTCTGGATCTGGAACAGGCTCAACGGAAGGTCCTTGTAGGAGTTGTACAAGTCCTTCACCAGCAAGGTGAACATTTCCTCGTGCGTGGGGGCGAGGAGGTAGTCCGAGCCCCTGCGGTCCTGGAGCGTAAAGATGTTGTCGCCGTATTCGGTCCACCGGTTCGTGGTCTCGTACGGTTCGCGCGGCAGCAGTGCCGGGAAGTGGACTTCCTGGGATCCGATGGCGGCCATCTCCTCGCGGATGACGGCCTCGACTTTGGCCAGCACCCGAAGGCCCAGGGGCAGCCACGAATAGATTCCCGGAGCGGCCCGGCGGATGTAGCCGGCGCGCACCAGAAGTTTATGGCTGGCCACTTCGGCGGCGTGGGGATCTTGGCGCAGAGTGCGCAAGAACAGCGAGGAAAGGCGAAGGACCACCGGTGGTCTCCGTTCTGTGAAGCAACTGATCGTAAAACAACTCGACTACTAATCTAACCGCTCATGCGCACGCCCGTTACCACTTGAACCTTGACGGGAGAAACTCTGCGGCTTAGCTTTAATTCATCAACTGGTGAATTACTCGCAAGGAAGTTCCCATGTCATATCCTCAAGCGGATCCGGCCGCGGCCGTCGTCGTCAATGAACTGCAGATCCGGCGGGGTAAAACAACGGTTCTGGACGGACTGGATTTCACTATTGGCGGCGGAGCAATCACCGGCCTCCTCGGGCCCTCAGGGAGTGGAAAAACCACGCTGATGCGCGCCATCGTGGGCGTTCAGCATATTTCCGCCGGAAGCATCCAAGTGCTCGGCCATCCCGCCGGAAGCGCCGCCCTGCGCAGCAAAACAGGGCACGTGAGCCAATCTCCAAGCGTCTATCCGGACATCACGGTCGAAGACAACGTGCAATATTTTGGCGCCCTGCACTCGATGCCCCGCTCACGGACGGATGAGGCGATCGACGCCGTTGGGCTGCGTCCGTTCGCCAAGCGCAAAACCGCAGACCTCTCCGGCGGCCAGTTCAGCTGCGTCTCACTGGCCTGCGCCCTGGTATCCCGCCCGGACGTACTGATTCTCGACGAACCTACCGTAGGGCTCGATCCGGTGCTCCGGGTCGAACTGTGGGAGCAGTTTGCGGCGATGGCTGCGGCGGGAACCACCCTGATCATTCCCAGTCACGTCATGGAGGAAGCCTCGCACTGCGATTCGTTACTGCTGCTGCGCGAGGGACGCCTGCTGGCACAGCTCACTCCCGGCAAGCTCCGCGAACTCGGCGGGACGGACGATCTGGAACTTGCCTTCCTGCGGCTCATCCGCTCACTGCCGAAGGAGACAGCAGCATGAACATGTCAATGATGCTTGCCACCGCCGCCCGCGTGCTGAAGCAACTGCGGCATGATCCACGAAGCATCGGCCTCATCCTGGTGGTGCCTGCCCTGCTGTTGGCCGTGGTGTACTACCTGTTCGAGAACGAAACACTGCCGTCGGGCGTACCGCGCACCTTCGACCGGGTCGGCCTGATGATGCTGGCGATTTTCCCCTTTGTGGTGATGTTCCTGGTCACTTCCATCACCATGCTCCGCGAGCGCACCTCAGGGACCCTGGAACGGATCCTGACGACGCCGATCCACAAGGTTGATCTGCTCTTCGGCTATGGGCTGGCTTTCTCGATCATGGCGGCGCTGCAGGCCGGTGTTGCGACGGCGTTCGCGTACTTCGTGTTCGACCTAGAGATCGATGGAAGTCCCGGCCTGGTGATTTTGGTTGCCGTCATCAACGCCGTGCTGGCGGTGGCGCTTGGGCTGCTTTGTTCGGCCTTCGCGAGCACGGAATTCCAGGCCGTCCAGTTCATGCCGGTCGTCGTCGTTCCGCAGATCCTGCTATGCGGATTGTTCGTCGCCCGGGACGGGATGGCGGACTGGCTGGAGGCAATCTCCAATGCGCTGCCGCTAACCTATTCGGTTGACGCCCTGCAGGAAATAGCCGCAAACACCGATGCCACCAGCGCTCTGTGGACCGATCTGACCATCATCGCGGGCTGCGTCGTCGTTGTCCTAATCCTGGCTTCGCTGACCCTGAGGCGGCAGAGCCGGTGAGTACGTCCCGGCGCGGACGCCGCGGCGGAGGTGGAGACACCCGCGGACAGATCCTGACCGCCGCGCAGAAGCTTTTCGCCGAACATGGGTACGAGGGAACGAGCCTGCGCAGCATTGCCCGCGAAGCGGAGGTGGGTCCTGCGCTGGTACATCACTACTTCGACGGCAAAGAGGCATTGCTGGCGGCAAGCGTGGAACTGCCGGCGAATCCCCGCGAGGTGCTCGCCGGCGTCGCAACCCTGCCTCCGGCTGAACGCGGGGCCGCCCTGGTGCGGACGCTGCTGGCGCTTTGGGACTCGCCCCTGCAGCCTGCGTTGCTCACTTTGGTCCGCACCACTATTGGGTCCAAGTCACAGTCCGCACTGATGCGTGAAGTCCTGCGCAGGCGGGTCCTGAACGTCATCATGGCCGGCATGGCATGCGACAAGTATGAAGCTCAGCTACGGGGTGAATTGCTGGTAAGCCAGGTTTTTGGCCTGATTGTCAGCCGGTACGTGGTCAAGCTCGAACCTCTGGCCTCGCTCAGCAGCGAAGAGGTGGTGCGACTGGTCTCCCCCACCGTCCAGCACTACCTGACCGGCGACCTGGGAAACTGGCAGGCATGACCACGCTGAAAAGAGTGAGGCAGCGGTTACAGGTTGCAATGAACCGTCTGCGCTGGAGCAGAACCGTGCCGTGGGCGCTAGAGCAGAATGGTGGCGAAGGTCCCGACCCGTTCAAACCCCACATTGCGGTAACTGGCCATTGCGGGGGCGTTGTAGTCGTTGACGTACAGACTCGTTACCGGCGCGTGTTCACGGGCCAGTAGAACGACGGCGGCAAGGTAGGCCGCGCTCAGTCCCCGGCCACGGTAGGCGGGGTTCATCCAGACACCCTGGATCTGCGTCACCTGAGACGATACCGATCCCAGCTCCGCCTTGAAAACAACTTCGCCGCCGCCGTCGAAGTCGACCATCGAGTGGCGGCGGTTGATGAACGAGGCGATGCGCTGCTTGTAGAACTGGTCCCCGCCCACGAGCGGTGAATAGCCCACTTCTTCTTCGAACATGGCCACGCAGGCAGGCAGCAGGGCGTCGAAGTCCTCCATGGTGCTGAACCGGAGGCCAGGATGCGGTTCGATGGCCGGACCTGTCCGCAGCTCCATCAGCGGCTGGTTGGGCCGCACATCAAACGGCGACGACGCATTTGTCTGCAGTTCCGACCACAGATCCATCACCGCGTCGGAGGGGCCGAAGATCGACGAAAACGACTTGCCGGTGGCCACCAGGTACCGGCCGAATTCCTGGGCCGCCACCGGAGACGTTTCGACAGGGACGATATTGGCTCCGGCCCAGCACGCACTCGCGAGGGACGCGCCGTCGTCGTAGCCGAGGATTTGGCCGCCGGCGGGTGTGGGGGCTGCGGTTTTGGTGTTCTCCAAATGGGAGGCGACGAAAATGTTGGCTACAGGATTCCGGTTCACCAACGCCCACAGCTCCGCCGTATCGGAGTCGTCGAGCACCCGTACGGACCCCTGAGCGGGCTTGTAGCGGTGCAACGCCGGATCACGCCGGTGTGCCCTCGTTCCGGAGGCCAGCCACGGTGCCACTTTGGACAGAATCCTCGCCACCAGCCACCCCAATATGTCCTACGCCAATATCTACCCACGAGTCTGTCAGGAAAACGGCCTGCGCCATAGTCCCTGAACAGTGTTTACCAGGTTCCTAGCTGACGCTGACGACGGGGCTGCCGCTTTCCTCGCTCAAACCCTGTTCCTCCGCGATCCGGTTGGCCTCCTCGATCAAGGTCTCCACGATCTGGTCCTCCGGCACGGTCTTGATCACCTCGCCCTTGACGAAGATCTGGCCCTTGCCGTTGCCGGAAGCAACGCCGAGGTCGGCCTCGCGGGCTTCGCCCGGACCGTTGACGACGCATCCCATCACGGCCACACGCAGCGGAATTTCCATGCCTTCCAGTCCTGCGGTGACCGCGTCGGCCAGGCTGTATACGTCCACCTGCGCCCGCCCACAGGACGGGCAGGAAACGATTTCGAGCTTGCGCGGCCGGAGGTTCAGCGACTGCAGGATCTGCTCGCCAACCTTGATCTCCTCGACGGGCGGTGCCGACAGAGAGACGCGGATGGTGTCGCCAATGCCCTGCGAGAGCAGCGCACCGAAAGCGGTGGCGGACTTGATCGTGCCTTGGAACGCCGGCCCGGCCTCCGTCACACCGAGATGCAACGGCCAGTCGCCCGCCTGTGCCAGCAGCTCGTACGCCCGGACCATGATCACCGGGTCGTTGTGCTTGACCGAGATTTTGAAGTCATGGAAGTCGTGCTCTTCGAACAGCGACGCTTCCCAGACGGCCGATTCGACGAGGGCCTCCGGAGTGGCCTTGCCGTACTTCTTCAGCAGGCTGGGGTGTAGTGATCCGGCGTTGACACCGATGCGCAGCGAAGTGCCGTGATCCTTGGCGGTTTGAGCAATCTCCTTGACCTGATCGTCAAACTTGCGGATGTTTCCGGGGTTCACTCGTACGGCGGCGCAACCGGCCTCAATTGCAGCAAAAACGTATTTCGGCTGGAAATGGATGTCGGCGATAACCGGGATCTGCGACTTCTTCGCGATGATCGGTAGAGCCTCGGCATCGGCCTCCGTCGGACAGGCCACACGTACGATGTCGCAGCCCGACGCCGTCAGCTCCGCAATCTGCTGCAGCGTGGCGTTGATGTCGGTGGTCTGCGTGGTCGTCATCGACTGGATGCTGATGGGAGATTCCGAACCTACACCGACGGTACCGACCTTGATCTGGCGCGTCTTACGGCGCGGGGACAGGGTGGGTGGCGGGGCTTCCGGCATTCCCAGGTTGACCGAGGTCAAAACGTGCCTCCATGTGTGATTGCTTCAGTGATGACGCCGATGAAGACGCCGGATTCCATTATCCTCTTGATCCGCTGAATCGGCGATCCAGCGGGCATGAGGCAACGCCACGGGCCCTGTCAGGCACCGCGCGGGTGCGCCCTACGCGTGTTCCGTGAACGCGCCGAGCAGCGGCTTCCACTCCTTCACGCGCATACCTGATACCAGGCCTGCCTGGTTGAAGGGATCCTGCTTAAGCTCCTCCAGCAAGGCGGCTTCGGAATCGGCGGTAAACAGCAGCAGTGCGCCGGCACCGTCAACGTACGGGCCCGAGGACAGAACCCGGCCGGAATCGACGCGCTCTTTGAGCCACTGCCGGTGTGTAGGCAATAGCTCATTCCGTGCAGCAGCCGTTTCCGCCTCATAAACATATTCGACAACAAAAACACTCATGCGTTGATCCTCACTGTTAGTTGAACCTCACTTTTAAGGTCAATCCGCCCGGCGCTAACCGAACAAATTGACAGGCTTTACGATGTCGGCATAAATCAGCAGCGCGCCCATGCCAAGCATAAGCACCGCCACAACGTACGTCAGCGGCAGGAGCTTTGCAATGTCGAACGGACCTGGATCCCTCCGGCCGAACAGCCGGGCGATCCGCCGGCGCAATCCTTCCCATAATGCACCTGCAATATGGCCGCCATCCAGGGGCAACAGCGGGATCAAGTTGAATACGCACAGTGCCAGGTTCACGCCGCCGAGGAGCCGGAACAGCAAGGCCACCTTGGATTCGACGGCGATTTCCTCCATGCTCGCGACTTCACCGGCGACCCTGCCGACCCCGACGACGCTGATGGGGCCGTTGGGATCGCGGGGTGCATCGCTGAAGGCAGCTTGTCCGATCTCATACACATGCTCGGGCAGATTGAAGACGACGCCGGTCACGCGGGCAATGTTTTCACCCACCGCCGGCAGGACGTCACCGGCAGGCTGCGGCACCAGTTCGATCTGCGCGCCCATGCCGACAAATCCGACCTCCGTGGTGACCGGATTTCCACTGGAATCGAGTTCCGCCCGGCCGTCCGCGCCGATCACGGGCCGCTCGGTCAACAGCGGAGTAATTTGTGACTGGATGCGTTCGCCGTCGCGCAGCACCGTAATCGGAACTTCCTCGCCGGCGGCGGCACGGATCCGCTCCGTCATGGCCTGCCAGTTCTCCACCGGCTGGCCATCGAACCGGACGACGGCGTCGCCCGGCTGCAGCCCTGCCGCCGTCGCCGGTGCCTTCGGGTCACTCGGGAGGCAGTCCTGCTGGCCTGTTTCCGCCTGCTGGCTGACCGGGACGACGCATTTGTAGACCTCGGCGAGCGTCGTCGTCGCCTGCGCGCTGCCGAAACCCATGATCACCACGGCGAACAGCACAACGCCGATCACCAGGTTCATGAACGGACCGCCGAGCATGATGATGATCCGCTTCCAGATGGGCAGCTTGTAGAACATCCTGTTCTCATCGCCCGGCCGGACCTCTTCGGCGGCAAGTTTGCGGGCGTCGTCGGCCAGCGTCTGGAACATGCCGGTGCTGGAGCGGCGGACAGTGCCATCGCTGTCCTCGGCCGGTGGATACATGCCCACCATGGATACATAGCCGCCCAGCGGGAGCGCCTTGAAACCGTATTCGGTCTCTCCGCGTTTCTTCGACCACAGCGTCGGGCCGAACCCGATCATGTACTGCATTACCCGGACTTTGAACAGCTTGGCCGGTACCAGGTGGCCCACCTCGTGCAGGGCGATCGAAGCGGCGATGCCCACCGCGACGAAAAGCACCCCGAGGATGAACAGAAGTACTGTCAACGGATTCTTTCCTTACTGGCTTTCGATGGCATGCGTTGCCGCTGCAGCGGATTTTCCTCTGGCTAAACGTTCGCGGGTGCGGTTTCGTGCCCACTGCTCGGCCTCAAGCACCAGGTCCAACGTCATCTCCGGGGCGGGCGAATGTTCGTCCAGCACGGCTGCAATGGTATCCACAATATCGAGGAATCCTATTCCTCCGCCATGAAACGCGGCGACGGCCTCTTCGTTCGCCGCGTTGTACACCGCAGGATACGTCGTGCCCCGGCGGGCGGCCTCCTTGGCCAGCTCGACGGCGGGGAACGCTTCGTTGTCCAACGGTTCGAAAGTCCAGCTTGTCGCCTGGCTCCAATCGCAGGGCAGGGCCGCTCCCGGCAGCCGTTCCGGCCACGCCAGCCCGAGCGCAATGGGCAGCCGCATATCCGGCGGCGAGCACTGGGCAATGATGGAGCCGTCGATGAACTGGACCATCGAGTGGATCACTGACTGCGGATGCACGACGGCGTCAATCTTCTCCAGCGGAATGCCAAACAGCAGGTGCGCCTCAATAACTTCAAGCCCCTTGTTGACGAGGGTCGCCGAGTTTGTGGTGACCATCGGCCCCATGCTCCATGTCGGATGGGCCAGCGCCTGCTCAGGAGTGACGTCCTCCAATTCCGCGCGGGTCTTGCCCCGGAACGGCCCGCCCGACGCCGTGACCACCAGACGGTCCACCTCACCGGGCGAACCCGAGCGGAGGCACTGCGCCAGCGCCGAATGTTCCGAATCCACCGGAACAATCTGGCCCGGTTTGGCCTGCGACAGGACCAGCTCACCGCCGACGATCAGCGATTCCTTGTTCGCCAGCGCCAGCGTGTGCCCCGCCTTCAATGCGGCCAGCGTCGGCGCCAGTCCTATCGATCCGGTGATCCCATTAAGCACGACGTCGGCAGTCGGCCAGGCGGCCAGCTCCGCCGCTGCGTCCGGGCCGACGCTGAGTTCCGGGGCATAGCCGGTAATTCCCGCGGCTCCGGCGGCCGACTCGATGGCTTCCCGGAGCGCCTCAACATGTCCGGAGGCAATCCCCACAGCCTGGGCTTCGGTACGGACTGCCTGTTCCGCCACCAGGTGCAGGTTGCTGCCACCGGCGGCGAGAGCGACAACGCTGAACTTCTCCGGCGCAGCCGCGATCACCTCGATGGCCTGGGTACCGATCGAACCGGTCGAACCAAGCAGGACGACTTTCCGGCTTCCGGCCGGCTCTGTTTCATCGCGGAAAGGCATACTTCCAGTATGGCTGATCCTGCCGGTGACTATGTGGAGCTGTTGCCGGACCTGTTATCCGTCCGGCCCCGGCGAAGCGTCTGCTCCGCGTGCTTGAGGATCGGACCGTCGATCATCCGGCCACGGAACTGGAAAACGCCGCCTTCAGACTTGGCTGCCTCCAGCACATCCCCCGCATAGGCCCTCTGCTCATCGGTCGGCAGGTAAGCGTCCCGGATGACGGCCACCTGGCCGGGATGGATACAGGCCGTGGCGGTGAATCCGGACGCCACGGCATCGTTCGCCTCGGCTGCAAGCCCGTCAAGATCGCCAATGTTGATGTAGACAGCGTCCAGCGCGGCTTTGCCCTTGGCCCCGGCCGCCAACAGAACCGAAGACCGGGCCTGCACCGCCACGCCACGGTAGGATCCGTCGTCGTTCCGGCTTGATGTTCCGCCCAGGGATGCGACCAGGTCCTCCGCACCCCACATTAACGCCACCACATTGGGTTCGGCGGCGATGGCGGAGGCGTTGACGACGCCGGCGGCGGTCTCGCAAAGCGCGATGACTTTGAAGCGTGCCAGCTTCCTGAGCTGCTCGGGCGCCTCGGCCTTCGCCAGCATGATCGTGCCGTATGCCGTGTCCGCCAGGGCGTTCAAGTCCAGCTGGAAATCGTCCGTGCTGTCCGGATTAATCCTCACGACAGTACGTTCCGGATCCAGCGGGGTCTCGACCATGGACCGCCGGGCACCGGCCTTGTCCGCCGGCGCCACGGCGTCTTCCAGATCGATAATGACCGCGTCCGCGCGCTCTGCCGCCTTGGCGTAGCGTTCCGGACGGTCGGCCGGGCAGAACAACAGGGATGGGCCCATCGTGAAGGTCATTCCGCCTCCTCGTGGGCGTCCTTGGTCCACATCAGCACCGAGCGGGTCGCGACGGCGACGACGGTCCCCTCCTGGTTCTTCGCGGTGTGTTCCATCGTGACAATGCCCTGGCCAGGGCGGGACGAGGACAGCCGCTTGTCGGTGATGACAGTTTCGGAGTACATCGTGTCGCCGTGGTACAGGGGATGCGGAAATTTCACGTCCTTGAACCCCAGGTTCGCCACGATGGTGCCCTGCGTCAGCTGTGCGACGCCGGAGCCCACCAAAGTGGCGAGAGTGAACATGGAGTTCATCAGCCTTTGGCCGAACGGCTGCTGCTCCGCCCAGGCCGCATCCAGGTGCAGCGACTGGGTATTCATGGTCGCCGTCGTAAACAGCACATTGTCGGTTTCGGTCACGGTGCGGCCCGGCCGGTGCTCATACACGACGTCGAGTTCGAACTCGTCGAAGTACAGCCCCCGCTGGGTGATCTTCCGCCGCGCCGGTTCGTTCCCGCCGGCCGCTACGGTCTCCCCCGCAGTCACTTGACCGTTACGTCGTTAGTGTTCAGCTTTGCGCCCGTCTTGGAGACCACGTCGTCCACGCTGACCCCTGGGGCCGTTTCGCGCAGCACCAGGCCGTCCTCGGTGACGTCGATGACAGCCAGGTCCGTGATGATCCGGTTGACGCAGCCCTTGCCGGTCAGCGGCAGCGAGCATTCCTCGAGGATCTTCGGTCCACCGTTGCGGTCGACATGCTCCATCATGATGATCACCCGTTCGGCGCCGTGGACAAGGTCCATCGCCCCGCCCATGCCCTTGACCATCTTGCCCGGGATCATCCAGTTCGCCAGGTCACCATTGGCGGCGACCTCCATCGCTCCCAGGACTGCAACGTTGACATGGCCGCCACGGATCATTCCGAACGAGGCAGCCGAATCAAAGAGCGCAGCGCCGGCGTTGAGCGTGACCGTTTCCTTGCCGGCATTAATCAGGTCCGGGTCCAGCTCTTCTTCGGTGGGGTACGGTCCAACGCCGAGGATCCCATTCTCCGAATGCAGGACCACCTCCACACCGGCAGGAATGTAGTTCGGAATCAGGGTCGGCATGCCGATGCCCAGATTGACGTACTGGCCGTTTTCCAGTTCCTCGGCAACGCGTGCTGCCAGCTCGTTACGGGTCAGACTCATGACTGTGCTCCTGCCTGTACGCTCGTGGCTGCTTGTTCTTCCTTATTCAGCGACACGGTCCGCTTCTCAATACGCTTCTCAACGTCCGGAGTGACCACCACGCGCTGGACGAAGATGCCAGGCGTATGGATTTCAGCAGGATTGAGCTCACCCGGTTCGACCAGCTCTTCGACCTCGGCGATCGTGATCTTGCCGGCCATCGCGCACAACGGGTTAAAGTTCATCGCCGTGGCGTGGTAAACCAAATTGCCGTGCCGGTCGCCCTTGGCTGCGTGGACGAGGGCGAAATCAGGGGTGGCCGAATGTTCCATCACGTAGTGACGGCCGTCGAACTCCCGCTTTTCCTTGGCTTCCGACGCCTTGGCCACGCCGCCGTCGCCGTCGTACCGCTGCGGAAGACCGCCGTCGCTGATCTGAGTGCCGTAACCGGCCGGAGTGTAGAACGCCGGAATACCGGCACCACCTGCGCGCAGTTTCTCTGCCAGCGTGCCCTGCGGGGTCAGCTCGACCTCGAGCTCGCCCGAAAGGAACTGACGCGCGAACTCCTTGTTCTCACCGACGTAGGAACTGATCGTCCGGCGGATGCGGTGATCCTTGAGCAGCACACCCAGCCCCCAGTCATCCACACCGCAGTTGTTGCTGATGGTTTCCAGCTCACCGGTCCCCTGCTCATGCAGTGCGTCGATCAACGCGACCGGGATGCCGCAGAGACCAAATCCTCCGACAGCCAATGATGCGCCATCCGGAATGTCCGCCACAGCCTCCGCTGCGCTTGCAGCTACCTTGTCGATCAATGTTCCTCCTCGTCGAGATGACCCACGGCCCTTGGACGTTATTATTACAGACCCATATCGCGGGCGATCAGCATCAACTGTACTTCCGTGGTGCCCTCGCCGACTTCGAGAATCTTGGAGTCGCGGTAATGGCGTGCCACCCGGAATTCGTTGATGAACCCATAGCCGCCGAAGATCTGCGTCGCATCGCGGGAATTGTCCATGGCGGCATCGCTGGCCACCATTTTGGCGATCGAGGCCTGTGTCTTGAACGGCTTGCCGGCCAGCATCCGCGAGGCTGCGTCGTAGTAAGCCAGGCGGGCGGTGTGGGCGCGGGCCTGCATCCTGGCGATCTTGAACGAGATCGCCTGGAATTCACCGATGCTCTTGCCGAAGGCCTTGCGCTCCTTGGCGTACTTCAGCGACTCGTCGACACACCCCTGCGCCGCGCCAACGGCCATGGCGGCGACAGCAATCCGGCCCTCGTCCAGGATCTGCACGAAATTCGCATAGCCGCGGCCGAGGGTGCCCAACAGATTCGCTTCCGGAACCCGTACATCCTTCAGCGTCAACGGATGCGTGTCGGAGGCGTTCCAGCCGACCTTGTTGTAGGCCTTTTCGGCCTTGAATCCCGGCGTGTCCGTGGGGACCAGGATGGTGGAGATTTCCTTCTTGACCGAACCGTCGTCGCGCGTTTCCGTGCCGGTCACAGCGGTCACCGTCACCAGTTTGGTGATATCGGTTCCGGAGTTGGTGATGAACTCCTTGGTGCCGTTGATGACCCATTCGCCATTTTCCAGCTTGGCGGTCGTTTTCGTCCCCGACGCGTCCGATCCGGCCTCGGATTCGGTCAGGCCGAAGGCAGCCAGGTTCTTCCCGCTGGCCAGCTGCGGCAGCCATTCCTTCTTCTGCTCTTCGGTGCCGAAGCGGTAGACTGGCATCGCTCCGAGCGAGACACCTGCCTCCAGGGTGATGGCCACGGACTGGTCCACCCGCGCGATCTGCTCGATGGCCAGGCACAGCGCGAAGTAGTCGCCGCCCATGCCGCCGTACTCCTCGGGGAACGGCAGGCCAAAGAGACCCATCTCCGCCATCTGGCTGACGACGTCGTACGGGAAGCTGTGCTCCTCGTCGTGTTTGGCCGAGACCGGCGCGATGACCTCGTCGGCAAATTCGGCAACTGTGTCAACGAGGTCCTGATAGTCCTCGCCAAGCTCAAAATCAGGCATGGTCATGCTCCTTCACTGATGGCTGCAGCAGTATCTGCATCCTGGTCTGCGGTTTCTGTAGTATTTGCGGCGGCTTCGATGCTGGCGACCACCTGGTCCGCCTTGACGAGATCACCGGCTTTGACGGTGACGCTGACAGTTCCCGCCACCATTGCGGTCAATTGGTGCTCCATCTTCATCGCCTCGACGGTCAGGATCGTCTCACCCGCCGCCACGGTGTCCCCGCTGGCCTTGTTGACGGCGATCACGGTTCCAGGCATCGGAGAGCGGACGTCGGGGTGGGCTGTACCTTCCGTCCGGGCGATGCTCGCGAGCTCTTCCGCCAGCTGCTCCTCGCGGCTGCGGACCCTGATTTCGCACGAGAAACCCGCGTCGGCGATAAAGAGGACGTTGCCGCCGTCGTGCCCCTCGGCCATCCGCAGGCTTGTGGTCACGCCGTCGTAGCTGATGCTGATCGCCGCGGGAATTGCCGGGTTGACCTGCAGTCCTGCCTGCACCGGAGCTGCATCCCCGACGACGACGGTGGCTGCGGCGGGCGGGCCGCTGACCTGGACGTCGGTGAAGCTGGTCGCCGAGGTGCCGAGACTGAAACGGGTCGGACGCCATTGTCCGATCCGCCAGCCGCTTGGTTGCGCCCACGGTGAGTGCGCTTCGCCCTTGTGGGCGCCGCCGTACCGTTGCGCGTGGACGAACAGGGCTGCCGCCGACAGGATCCGCTCGTCCGGATGCCGGAACTGGAGCCCTTCCATCTTGCGTTCGATCATTGTGGTGTCGAGATGGCCTGCCTGGACGTCGTCGTCGTTAATCAGCAGCCGGAGGTACTCGATGTTGGTCTGCAGGCCGAGGACGACAGTCCCCGCGAGCGCATTGTCGAGCCGGGCAAGCGCCTGGGACCTGTCCTGCCCCCAGGCGATCACTTTGGCGAGCATCGGGTCGTAGTCGGCACCGACGTCGAGCCCCTCAACCAATGAGCTGTCGACCCGGACGCCGTCGCCGGACGGCTCCAGCAGCTGGAGGATAGTGCCGGTCGTCGGGAGGAAGCCGCGCTCGGGGTTTTCGGCGTACACCCTTGCTTCGATCGAATGGCCTGTCAGCTGGACGTCCTCCTGCCGCAGAGCAAGGTGCTGGCCGGCAGCAACCCGGACCTGCCATTCCACCAGATCCAGTCCGGTGACCATTTCCGTCACCGGATGCTCCACCTGCAGGCGGGTGTTCATCTCCATGAAGAAGAACTCGTCCGGTGAGGCGTCGGAGACGAGGAACTCCACAGTCCCTGCACCGGCATAGTCAACGCTGCGCGCCGCGTTACAGGCCGCCTCGCCGATCCTCGCGCGGGTCGCCGTATCCAGCAGCGGCGACGGCGCTTCCTCGATAACCTTCTGGTGGCGGCGCTGCAGCGAGCACTCGCGCTCACCAAGGTGGATCACCCTGCCATGGTTGTCGGCCAGGACCTGGACTTCGATATGCCGCGGCTGGCGCACCAGCCGTTCCAGGAACAGCGTGTCGTCGCCGAAAGCCGAAGCTGCCACGCGCCGGGCCGTTCCCAGCGTTTCTTCCAGATCTTCGGGACGTTCGACGACGTGCATCCCCTTGCCGCCGCCGCCGGCCGATGGCTTGATCAGCAGTGGGTAGCCGACATCCTCGGCGGCCTCCATCAGCTGCTCGTTGCTCAGCCCGGGTTTGGCTATGCCTGGAACAACCGGAACCGAGTTGGCCGAGACGTGGTTCTTGGAGCGGATCTTGTCGCCCATCACGTTCAACGAATGGACACTTGGACCGATGAACGCCACACCGGCGTCCTGCAGTGCCTGTGCAAACGCCTCATTCTCGCTCAGGAATCCATAACCAGGATGGACGGCCTCGGCGCCGGTGGCCTTGATGGCTTCGAGGATCGCCGGAATGTTCAAGTAGCTTTGCTGCGGAGCGGCCGGCCCGATGTGGACAGCTGTGTCGGCGAGGGCCACATGCTTGGCTCCCCGGTCGGCATCGCTGTAGACCGCGACGGACTGGATGCCCATCGTCCGCAAAGTGCCGATAATGCGGCATGCTATTTCGCCGCGGTTCGCCACCAGGACGGTTCCGAAGGTCCTGGCGTGCTCCGCCGTCGTACTGCCTGCAGCTTCGGTTGAGATGTCCGTTGCAGCGCCTGGTGCATTTGTCGTCTGAATTACTGTCATCGTCCAATCACATCCGGAAGAGGCCGAAGGCGGTATCGCCGATCGGAGCGTTTGCGCATACGTCCAGGGCGAGTCCGAGGACCGTCCGGGTGTCTGCCGGATCGATCACACCGTCATCCCACAGCCGTGCGGTTGAGTAGTAGGGGTTGCCCTGGGCTTCATACTGGTCGCGGATCGGCTTCTTGAACGATTCTTCGTCCTCGGCCGACCATTCCTCGCCTCGGCCTTCAAGTTGCTCGCGCCGGACAGTCGCCAGCACGGAAGAAGCCTGAGGTCCGCCCATCACCGAGATCCGGCTGGCCGGCCAGGTGAACAGGAAGCGCGGAGAGTACGCGCGGCCGCACATCGAGTAGTTCCCGGCGCCAAAGGAGCCGCCGATAATGATGGTGATCTTCGGAACCCGCGTACTGGCGACGGCGGTGACCATCTTGGCGCCGTTCTTGGCGATACCACCGGCCTCGTAGTCGCGGCCGACCATGAAGCCGGAAATGTTCTGCAGGAATACCAGCGGAATGCCCCTCTGGTCGCACAGCTCAATGAAGTGCGCTCCCTTCAGCGCCGACTCACTGAACAGCACGCCGTTATTGGCGACGATGCCTACCGGATGCCCGTGGATCCTGCCGAAGCCGGTGATCAACGAGGTCCCGTATTCCTTCTTGAACTCGTGGAATTCGCTGCCGTCGACAACGCGTGCAATCACTTCGTGAACGTCGTACTGCCCCTGCACATCCGTGGGTACGGCGCCGTAGATTTCGCCGACGTCGGCCTGCGGCGCACGGCTTTCCTCGACATCCCACGGAGCGGCCGTCGGCTTTGGCAGCGTCGAAACGATATCGCGGACGATCTGCAGGGCGTGCTGGTCGTTTTCGGCCAGGTGGTCGGTCACGCCGGAAGTCCTGGAGTGCACCTCGCCGCCGCCGAGGTCTTCAGCGCTGACGATCTCCCCGATCGCCGCCTTCACCAACGGCGGGCCGCCCAGGAAGATCGTGCCCTGGTCGCGGACGATGACGGTTTCATCGCTCATCGCGGGAACGTAGGCGCCGCCGGCGGTGCACGATCCCATCACGGAGGCGATCTGCGGAATCTTCGCGGCGGAGAGATTGGCCTGGTTGTAGAAAATCCGGCCGAAATGCTCCTTGTCCGGGAACACCTCGTCCTGCTTCGGCAGGAACGCCCCGCCCGAATCCACCAGGTAGATGCACGGCAGCTTGTTCTCAAACGCAATCTCCTGCGCCCGCAGGTGCTTCTTCACGGTCATCGGGTAATACGTGCCGCCCTTGACCGTGGCATCGTTGGAAATCACCAGTACGTGGCGGCCGTGCACCAGGCCGACACCGGCGATGAGACCGGCGCCCGGGCACTCGTCGTCGTACATTCCATTGGCAGCCAAGGCGCCGATTTCGAGGAAGGGACTGCCGTCGTCGAGCAGCTGGTCGATCCGCTCGCGTGGCAACAGTTTCCCCCGCGCCACATGGCGTTCCCGCGAGCGTACCGGTCCACCGACCGCGGCGTCGGCCAGCCGCTTCCGCAGATCCTCGGTCAGGGCAGTCTGCGCCTGCTGGTTCTCAACAAAAGTGGAACTGGAAGTGTCCACCCGGCTGGTCAGAGTCTCCATCGACCGCTTTCTCTCGAACTCGCGTTTCTCACTGGATCCAGTCAACGGACCACAGCTACGGTTAGTCAACGCTAACTGAAATTAGGTTAGTATCTATTAACCGGCTTGTCCACACCAGGCCGTGATAAGCCTCACAGAAGGGTACCGCATGAGTGCTGCGCAAGCAGCCAGCGACGGCGCATCACAGACGCTGCGCGGCCGGGCGAAAGCATCCCGGCGGGCTGCCCTGCTTACCGCTGCGGCAAACCTGTTTGCGGCGCGTGGATTCAACGGAGTCTCGATCGAAGACCTCGGCGCGGCAGCCGGGGTGAGCGGCCCCGCAGTCTACCGCCACTTCAACGGCAAACAGGCCGTACTGAGCGCATTGCTGGTGGGTGTAAGCAGGGACCTGTACGACGGCGGCCAGGCAGTGGTCGCTGAATCCGCCGATGCCCGTGCGGCGCTGAAAGGCCTGATCGAATTCCAGGTCGATTTCGCTCTCACAAACCCGGACGTCATACGCGTGCACGACCGGGATCTGGACAGCCTGTCGGAGGAAGACGGAAACAACGTGCGGGCGCTGCAGCGCAAATACGTTGAAGTCTGGGTCAATGTGCTCTCGCAGCTGCACCCGGGGACGGACAAGGCGCAACTGCGGCTCCGTGCACACGCCGCCTTCGGCCTGATCAATTCCACTCCGCACACCACGCACCGCAGGAGAACGTCCAAGGACATCGCTATCCTGCGGCGGATCCTCGAGGAAATGGCACTGGCTGCTTTGACGGTTTAGCGCTAAATCATCGTCAGGATCATTCCCGGTTCAGCCAGAATCGCTCCGATGTCGGCCAGGAACCTCGATCCCTGCTCGCCGTCCACCATCCGGTGGTCGAACGACAGGCTCAGGGTCATCACCTCGCGCAGGCCAACTTCGCCCTGATACTCCCACGGCTGCCTCCGCACCGCACCCATGGCCAGAATCGCCGCCTCGCCCGGGTTCAGGATCGGTGTACCCGCATCAATGCCGAAGACGCCGATATTCGTGATTGAAATCGTGCCGCCGGAGAGGTTTTCCGGGCTGGTCTTGCCTGCCCGCGCCGTCTCGGTGAGGTCGGTCAAGGCGGTCGCCAGTCCGGTCAGGCTGAGCTGCTCGGCGTCCTTAATGTTCGGCACCACAAGGCCGCGTGGCGTCGCGGCCGCAATGCCAAGATTTACATAGCTCATCTGCACGATCTCGCCGTTCGCCTCGTCCCAACGGGAGTTCAGCGAAGGATTCCGGGCCAGAGCGACCATCAGAGCCTTGGACAGGATGGTCAACGGAGTGAGTTTGTAGCCTGCGAAAGCGCGGCTCGCCTTGAGCTTGGCCAGCAACTCCATGGTCGGAGTGACATCGACGGTGAGGAATTCGCTGACATGGGGTGCGGTGAAAGCACTCTTGACCATCGCTGCCGCCGTGTGCTTGCGAACCCCCTTGATCGGAATCCGCACTTCGCGTTCACCGTGGCGGCGGTCCGCGGGAGCTGCTCCAGCCTGCGCCGGTTCTGCAGCCCCTCCGTCGGCGAAGGCCTGAACATCCTGGCGGGTGATCAGCCCGTCCTTGCCCGTCCCCTCCAGCTGGGTCAGATCTACGCCCAGGTCCTTCGCGAGCTTCCGTACCGGCGGCGTCGAGCGCGGACGCTCGGCCGGCT
The DNA here is from genome assembly GCF_000520495.1 of Arthrobacter sp. H14. Taxonomy (GTDB): domain Bacteria; phylum Actinomycetota; class Actinomycetes; order Actinomycetales; family Micrococcaceae; genus Arthrobacter_C. Next base: position 39,164 of record NZ_KI914687.1, on the reverse strand, counting down.
TGGCCGTCGTCGGACTTGATGCCTGTTCAACGGCACCCGTCGTGCCCTGATCCGCCGCGCCTTGTACGGTTTGTTCCACCGGAGCAGCCGCCGCGGACCGGGCAGCGCCGCGTGCCCGCCGCTTGGGACGGCCATCATTCTCGGCAGCCGGGCCGTAGCCGACCAATACCGACTGACGCTCCGGCTTTCCGTTCCCTGCTTTGGACTCCTGTCCAGCATCGGCTCCATCGGCTGCGGGGACTGGTTTGGCGGCGTCATCGCCGGACAATTCCTCGGTCACGTCAATGCTGACGATGGGAGCGCCCACCTGCACGGTGGCGCCTTCGTCTTCATGCAGCGCGGTCACCTTGCCCGCAAACGGCGACGGCAGGTCGACAACAGCCTTGGCCGTCTCCACTTCGGCAATCACCTGGTTGAGCTCAACGGTGTCCCCCACTGCGATCTGCCATTTAACGATTTCCGATTCGGTCAGACCCTCGCCGAGGTCCGGAAGCTTAAAATCCTTGATCATCGCCTACTGGCCCTTCCAGTTACTCAACGAGTTGTCCTTGCCCATGACCCGGTCGACGGCGTCGAGCATCCGGTCCAGATTCGGCAGGAAGTGGTCCTCCAGCTTCGCGGCCGGATACGGCGTATCAAATCCTGTGACCCGTTCCGGTGCCGCCTCCAGATAGTAGAAGCAGCGCTGGGTAATGCTCGCCGCGATCTCGGCACCTAGTCCGCCGAACTGCTGTGCCTCATGCGTGATCACCAGCCGGCCGGTCTTACGGACTGACGCTTCAATGGTTGCAAAATCGATCGGTGACAACGACCGCAGGTCGATCACTTCAACCGATACCCCTTCATCCGAAGCGGCGATGGCGGCGTCGCGGGCGGTTGCCACCAGCGGTCCGAAGCTGACCAGTGTCACGTCGTTGCCGGAATTGACGACGGCGGCGCTCTCCAGGGAGAGAGTGTCCGCCGTAATTTCCTCGTTGACTTCGCCCTTGGTCCAGTACCGGCGCTTGGGTTCAAAGAACAACACGGGATCATCCGAGGCAATCGCCTGGCGGACCATCGTGTGCGCATCCTGGGGGTTGGAGCAGCTCACCACACGGAGACCGGAGGTGTGCGTGAAGTAGGCCTCGGGTGATTCCGAGTGGTGCTCGACTGCACCGATTCCGCCACCGAACGGGACCCGGATGGTGATCGGCATCTTCACCGCACCTCCCGTGCGGTAATGCAGTTTGGCGACCTGGGTGACAATCTGGTCGAAACCCGGGTAGATGAAGCCATCGAACTGGATCTCGCACACCGGCCGGTAACCGCGGTAGGCCAGACCCACTGCCGTGCCAATAATGCCGGCCTCTGCGAGCGGAGTGTCCATCACCCGGTGGGCGCCGAAGTCCTTCTGCAGACCATCGGTGACGCGGAAAACGCCACCAAGCTTGCCGATATCCTCGCCCATCAGGACGACCTTCGGGTCATCTTCGAGGGCCTTGCGGAGTCCGCTGTTAATGGCCCGCGACAACGTCATCGTTGACATCAGTGCCCTCCTTCAAACGACTGTAGGTAATGCGAATATTGGTTCTTTTGCCTGTCCAACCAGGAGCTTGAGGTGCTGTACACATTGTCGAACACACTCAACGCATCCGGCTCCTCCATATTGAGGGTGCCCGCCCGGATTTTCTTCGCGACGTCGTCGGCCTTGGCCTTTACCCCGGCCTGAAACTCCTCGGTCAGCAGATCCTTGCTCTTCAGGTACGCCTCCACCCGCACGATTGGATCCTTGACCTGCCAATCCTCACGCTCGAGGACATCGACATAGCGGGAGGGATCATCGGATGTCGTATGCGGCCCCATCCGGTAAGTAACTGCCTCGATGAATGTTGGGCCGTTTCCGCTGCGGGCACGGTCGAGGGCGATACGCGTCGCCGCCATCACTGCAAGAACATCATTGCCATCGACCCGCATGCTGGGAATGCCGAAACCCGGAGCACGGCCGGCAATCGGAGTGCGTGCCTGCAGGCCCACCGGCTCGGAGATCGCCCACTGATTGTTCTGGCAGAAGAAAACCACCGGAGCCTGATAGCTCGCTGCGAAAATCATCGCCTCGTTGACGTCGCCCTGACTCGTTGCACCGTCACCGAAGTAGGAGATAGCGACCGTGTCGACTCCATCCTGCTGGCAGCCGAGGGCATAACCGGTCGCGTGCAGAGTCTGAGCCCCAATGATCACCTGGGACGGAGCCATATTGATGTCGTAGGGGTTCCAGCCGGCATGGGCATTTCCGCGCCAGACGCGCATGATGTCGGTGTAGTCGACGCCCCTGCAATAAGCCACGCCGTTCTCGCGGTAGCTCCCGAAGACGAAATCGTCCTCCCGCAACGTGCGCCCGGAGCCGATCTGGGCAGCCTCCTGGCCCAGCAGCGGCGGCCACAGTCCCAGCTCACCCTGACGCTGCAGGGCCGTCGCTTCAGTGTCGATCCGCCGCACGACAACCATGTCCTCGTACAGGGACTTGAGCTGAGCGTCGTCCACGTCCTCGACCCAGGAGTCGTAGTCCGCATTCTTGACACGTTCGCCAGTGGGCGAAAGCAGTTGGACGAGTCCGCCGTCGTCAACGGAACTCATGTCATTTCTGGACACAGTGCACGCAACCTTAATCCGTCGTCTTGCAGCTGCGGGAAACCTCCGCAGCTCTGAAGGGCTCCATTACCCAAAGCTATTGTGACGATACTCACGCAGCTCATTGAGTACAACAGAGGAACAAAAAACTGAACATTGTGCCCAGTTTTGCCCCGAACCGTCATGCTACCGTTGCGCAATATGCAAGCTATTGATGGTACCGACACCCGGCTGTTGATCGCCCTCGCCAAAGACCCGCGCCGCACCGTTGTGTCGCTGGCCCAAAAGCTCGGACTCTCCCGAAACACTGTACAGGCACGCATGGCGCAGCTGGAAAGAAAGTCGGTGTTCCTGTCGTTCGAACGCCGGATCAATCCGGCCGCTCTGGGCTACCCCCTAATGGCATTCATTTCGGTACATGTGCAGCAGCAAAAATTACAGCAATTAGCCAAAGAACTATCGGAAATACCGGAAGTAATTGAAGCCTTCGGCCTTGCGGGCCAGGCAGATCTGCTGGTGCGGGTGGTCTCCGTGGACGCAGAGGATCTGTTCCGCATAAATGGCAAAATTCTTGGCTGTACCGGGGTCGAGCGGACCGATACTTCGCTGGCCATGGGTGAGCTGATTCCCTTCCGGATGGAACCGCTGCTCGAAAAGGGCCCCAGGCCGGCGCCGTAGCCGCCGGAAAACAATGACAGCTTCACGTTATGCTCGGAAGTATCGGAATAAGAGCTTGCCCGCAACGATGCCAAGCGCCCGATGAGAGTGACGCTCAATGGCACCGCGGGTCGTTAGAAAGTGTGTGACGATGCGCGTTGGTGTTCCCCGCGAAGTGAAAAACAACGAATTCCGCGTGGCCATCACGCCCTCGGGTGTGCAGGATCTGGTCCAGGCCGGCCATGAGGTTTACGTTGAGACGGATGCCGGCCTGGGCAGCGCCATCACGAATGAGGACTATACCGGCGCGGGGGCAGTCATTGTCGAAACTGCCGATGAGACCTGGGACAAGGCTGAACTGCTCCTGAAGGTGAAGGAACCCGTCCAGTCGGAATACCATCACTTCCGCGATGACCTGACACTTTTTACCTTCCTGCACTTAGCAGCGGACCGGGCACTGACAGAAGAGCTCTGCACTAGCAAGGTCACTTCCATCGCGTATGAAACGGTCCAATTGCCGGACGGTTCCCTGCCGCTGCTGGCCCCCATGAGTGAAGTTGCCGGCCGCTTGGCACCACAAGCGGGGGCTGCGACGCTGCTCAAAGCAAATGGCGGACGAGGAGTGCTGATGGGCGGCGTCCCCGGCACCCACCCTGCCGACGTCGTCGTCATAGGCGGTGGCGTTGCAGGAGCCAACGCGGTCGCTATGGCAGTGGGAATGCACGCCAGCGTGACAGTACTCGACACGAACCTCAACCGCTTGCGGGAAATTGACGCGCTGTACGCAGGCCGGGTCCACACAGTGGCGAGCAACGCGCTCGAACTCGAAAAAGCCGTCACCAACGCCGACCTCGTCATCGGAGCCGTGCTGGTGGCAGGCTCGAAAGCCCCCACTCTCGTCTCCAATGAACTTGTTTCCCGGATGCGGCCAGGCGCGGTCTTGGTGGATATCTCCGTCGATCAGGGCGGATGCTTCGAAGATTCACGGCCGACCACCCATGCGGATCCGACCTTCATGGTTCATGACGCTGTCTTCTACTGCGTGGCAAATATGCCGGGGGCTGTCCCACACACATCCACATATGCATTGACCAACGCCACATTGCCATACGTCAAAGCCATCGCCGCCGATGGGTTCGACGCCGCCGCCGAACGCCTGCCGCAGCTGAAACCTGGTCTCAATACGAGGTCCGGAGAGGTGACTTTCGAACCCGTCCGCCGGGCGCACAGCTTATAACAGCGGCTATCACGGCAATTAAATTGCACCGCTGACAAAGTTTTCCACTAACACGATACGCCCCGCACCCATCCGGACAGGGGCCTGGCTCGAACTCTAAGTGAAAACCCGCAATCGGGTTTCCACAAGAAAGAGGGATTCCTCAGGAATTCCCGTCAGGAAGGGTAATAACAATGAAGACCTCACCCAATCGGTTACTGGCCACTGTTTTTGGAGCGGTATACCTGCTGGTCGGCATTCTCGGCTTCTTCGTCACATCCGGCGTCGGTTTCTTCGCCACAGAAGGCCGGAACTTGATCATCTTTGAGGTTAATCCGCTTCACAACGTCATCCACTTGGCTATCGGAGCCGCCTTGCTGATCGCGGGGATGAAATCCGTCGCCGCAGCCAAGAGCGTCAACATCGCTGTAGGCGCTGTCTATCTCCTGGTCGGTGTTGTCGGACTGTTCATCCTCGACTCCGCGCTCAACATCATCGCTCTGAACGGAGCCGACAACGTACTTCACCTGGCAAGTGCCGTTCTGCTGCTGGGCGTCGGCTTGTCCCAGGACAAGGCGGTTCGTACCAGCCGTCAGCACCATATGGCCTAAGTGATGGCCAATTACGCAGGGGTTGCTGCACCGGCATCGTTTTCGCCGGTGCAGCAACCTGACCGTGCCTCTGAAGGAACCGTGCTGCGCGAAGCCACCCGATTGCTGGCCGCATTCGCCGGATTCGGTGCCGCTTTGTTGACATTCGGCATAAGTTCCAATCTGGCTTACGCCTCATCCGAGTTTGGTGCAGTGACCTACCCAGCCGCCGTTGTGGCCGGGTTGTGGGCCCTGTGCCTCGTCGCATGGTCGATTATGACGATGCGCAGAGGCGTCATCGTCCGGGTGAAACCAATGGTGTCGATGCTTTCCCTCACATCGATGATGTTGCTTGGTTCTTTGGTCCACTCAGTTTGGATCTCGACTTCAGAAGCAAGTGAATTCGACGCCACAGTGGCCGGAGCCCTGGCCCTTCAGCTGATCATGCTGGCCGCGGTTGGGTATCTGCGGCGGCTTGGCCCCCGGCCCACCAGCGGATCCCTTCCAGCGGCAAAGCTCTTGCTTGGCCTGGCAGCGGCCGCGACGCTGGTCTCTGCCATTACTGTCCCGGGACTGGCCGCCACAACAGCCGGTGACTTTGCTGTTCCGCATGGCAGCCACGGAACTCCAGCCGACGGTGCTGCTGTCGATAAGGCTGATCTCGACAAGTTGGAGCATATCGGCCACTGACCGCTGTAAACTGCCGCCCTGCCTGGATACCTATTCAGCAGGGCGGCTCTTTTTGTTGTTGGCTATGAATACCACCGCCGTTTCAGAATGGTGGTGGGGTTTGGTCCTGGTCGCCGGTTGGAGTGTTGTCAACATTTTTGGGGTCCCAGGGGTCGAAACGGTGACCGGTGTCCGTGCGGTAGCGGCGGGCGTCTTTGCGGCTGGTGAGCACGGGTCCTTCGGGTTTGGTGGTGTAGGTTCGTCCTGCAGGTGAGGTGGACGTGATGGTGCCATCTTTGTCTTGGGTGTCTTTCCATCCGCAGGCGGTTTTAAGCAGGTGATGTTTGGCGCAGTAGCACTTCACCGACTCGTAGTCGGTGGTCCCGCCGGCCGCCCACGGTTTCGTGTGGTCGAGTTCGGTGAACATCGCGGCCCGGTTGCATCCGGGGGCGCGGCAACATCGGTCGCGGATTTGGATCATCCGTTTCAGATCTGCCGGTACTTTGTAGGTGTCCCGGCCGAAGGAGATCATGGCCCCGGTTTCGGGGTGGGTGAGGATCCGTTTGAACGAGGACGCTCCCGCGCATAGTTTTCGGGCGGTTTCGTCATCCATGGGGCCGTAACCTTCAAGCTCGGCAGGCTCTTCGGACAGGCCCAGCAGGGTCAGCACGGGCACGGTGACGAGTACTTCGGCCTTTATCTGGTCGTAGTTCGGCAGGTGTGGCTCTGCCACGGTCTGTCCGGAAGTAGTGCCGGTTGAGCCGGGTGCCGGGTTCCCGCCCCTGCCGCCGGGCTGGTTGCTGCGATCGCCGGGATTTGCGCCTTCATCGAGGTTATCGGCGTTGTTGTTGTCGTCGTTCCGGCCTGCGATGGGCCCGGCGGGGGTGAAGCCGGCGCCGAGGAGAAGATCGGTGAACACGTCGGCGCACAGTTGAGTCCCGGTTCGTTCCTCGTCCGGACCGCGGAGGTTCCGGGCGGCGGAGTTGATGCGGTTGAATGCGGCTGTGGCGGCTTCGGCGGGCAGGTACGCGCCGAACCAGGCCATGCCGTCTTCGCCGGGCTGGAGGTAGATCCTGCGGTCGCAGGCTGCTTTCTCCTTCCGCCGGGCGATGGAGTCCGGGTGCATCCGCTCCCGCAGCCGACTCGCCTTGCCGGACAGTTTCGGCCGCGGCAATCCCGGTGCTTCGGAGAGAAGTTCCTGTTCGAATTCCGCTTGGGCGTCCTCGGGGAGGGTCTGTGCCTGATTGACGATGACCATGGCTTGCTCCCGGTTCAGGGTCCCGGATTCGAGGCGGTCGAGAGTGGAGGGGAAAGAGCCGACCAGTTCGTTGCTTTCGAAGACCAGTTTCTGCGCCGTCTTCCCCGCCAGCGTCAGCGCGCCGCTGACTTCGGCCTCGACGTTCATCCGGGCCAGGCCCTCTTCATTGCGGTTCGGTCCGACCGGGTCGGCTTGCGGCACCGTCCCTGCCGCGGTGTCACAGAGGCGGATGACCAGGCGGGCTTTGAGCCCTTCTGCCCAGGCAATAAGCTGGCCGGCCGAGACCAGGGCCCGGGTGGCTTCGTGGTACGACAAGTCCCCGGGGTTCACGTCGCCGAGCGGTCCGGCCAATTCCGGCAGCTCAAAGACACCAGCGGGAGCGTCTGCGCTGTTCCCGCCCTCTGGAGCTTCCTCGTTTGCCATACCTTCAGTACACCAGCCGGCACCGACAATATTGGAACAGGAAGACGAGAAGGAATAACGAAACAATAACGGAATCAGCAACACGCGGTAGGGAGCAACCCGCGGGTAGGGGGCCGCCGCGGAAAGGGGCCCAGCGATTCAGGTAGGCGCATGGCTTCAGCGTTCCGCGATCCAACTCCGCCCTTATCACAGACCATCCCCCTCCCAAGCGCCGACCCTCGCCGCCCACGCGAAACGGCCCCCAACAAAGATCTGCCGGGGGCCGCTCGTGTAATGCCTGACTAGTGTTCGACTGCCTTTTCGGCTCCAACACCGGTCAGCGACCGTACTTCCATTTCGGCCTGCTTTTGGACGTTTTCCAACTTCTTATCCGTGACAGTTCCCAACCAGCCGAGCAGGAACGCCAGCGGGATGGAAACGATGCCCGGGTTACTCAGCGGGAACCAGGCGAAATCGGCTCCCTCGATCATCGACGTTTCTGTTCCGGAGACAACCGGCGAGAATGCGATGAGCAGCATAGCTGTGCCGAGGCCGCCGTACATGCTCCAAACCGCTCCCCTCGTGGTGAACCGACGCCAGAACAGTGAGTAGATGATGGTCGGCAGGTTCGCACTGGCTGCCACGGCGAAGGCCAGGGCGACAAGGAATGCCACGTTCTGTCCTTGAGCGCCGATACCTCCAAGAATGGAAATGACACCGATGACGACGACGGTCCGACGCGCCACCTTAACCTCGCCATCGGGCGGCACATTCCCCTTCTTGACCACGTTGGCGTAGATGTCATGTGCAAAGGAGGCTGCTGCGGTAATAGTTAGTCCTGCCACGACCGCGAGGATCGTTGCAAACGCCACCGCCGAGATAAAGCCAAGCAGCAGTGGACCGCCCAATTCGAAGGCCAGCAGCGGTGCGGCCGAATTTACGCCACCCGGCGCATTTTCGATCCTGTCGGCGCCAATCAGCGCTCCGGCCCCGTAGCCCAGCACCAGCGTGAACAGATAGAACAAACCGATCAGCCAGATTGCCCAAACGACTGAGCGCCGGGCTTCCTTGGCCGTCGGCACAGTGTAGAAGCGCATCAAAACGTGCGGCAGTGCGGCCGTTCCCAGTACCAATGCCAGGGCAAGGGAGATGAAGTCCAACTTGGTCGTGGCATTGTCTCCATATGCACCACCGGGGTTGAGGATATCCGAAGTACCGGCGGTTTCGACGGCATGTCCGAGCAGTTCCGAAAGATTGAATCCGTGCAGCGCAAGGACCCAGATGGTCATTGCGGCCGCGCCGGTGATGAGCAGGCAAGCCTTGATAATCTGCACCCAGGTGGTGCCTTTCATCCCGCCAACCAGCACGTACAAAATCATCAAGCCGCCGACGACGGTGATCACCAGTGACTGGCCGAGCTCATCCCGGATGCCCAACAACAGCGATACGAGTGCTCCCGCGCCTGCCATCTGTGCCAACAGGTAGAAGAAACATACGGCCAGGGTGGTGATGGCTGCAGCGATTCTGATCGGACGCTGCTTCAAGCGGAAGGAGAGGACATCCGCCATCGTGAATTTGCCGGTGTTGCGCATAAGTTCAGCGACCAGCAGCAGTGCGACCAGCCAGGCAACCAGGAAACCGATGGAGTAAAGGAAGCCGTCATAACCATTGATCGCGATCGCGCCGACGATGCCGAGGAACGACGCAGCGGAAAGGTAATCGCCGGCGATGGCGGTACCGTTCTGTGGTCCGGTGAATGAACGGCCGGCCGCATAGTAATCCGCCGCCGTCTTATTGTTCCGGCTCGCGCGGAGCACGACGATCAGGGTAACGCTGACGAACAGCGCAAAGATCGTGATGTTAACCCACGGACTTCCCACCGTTTCCTCAGCTCCGGTCTGGGCGAGGATGTTGATATTGCTCACTTCTTCTCCTCCGTGATCTGCTCCAGGTCCCGCCGCATGTCTGCCGCGATGGGATCCAGCCGCTTATTCGCATAGCTGACGTACCACATGGTGATTCCGAACGTGGTGACGAACTGCAGCAGGCCCAAAAGCAATCCGATGTTGATATTTCCGAAAACGGGGGTGGACATGAATTCGTGCGCATAGTCAGCCAACAACACGTAGAGGAAGTACCAGAGCAAAAAGGCAATCGCCATTGGGAAGACAAAACTCCGGTGGCGTTTCCGCAGCGTCTGGAATTGTTCGGATTTCTGCACTACTTCGAAGTCGACCGCGGCTTCAAGTTCCTCATCGGTCGGCGGGGTATCGTCCGCCATAATTCCTCCTTGGGTGGACATAGTCGCGCACTTCGGAGACGGGCTCTTTCCTGACTCTCAGACGCGTTCATGTGACTGTAGTCACTTTTGTACGCCGCGATGCCTATTTCCTAGCCCCGGCAGCGACCGCATCGGTGGAAGGCGTGCTGCATGCGTTGAACGGTCGGCTGTGACGATGAACGGCAGACTTCCAAAGCGGCCGATTTGGGTGTTGGACGACCTGGCGACAGCCAATCGGCCGCAAGTCCCGCCCTTCTGAGCCGCCCACGTTTCCTCTGGCACTCCTGCCGATAAGGTTGTCTTCATGCCTATCTCCGCCGCCGAGCTGCTGGTGATCGCCGCCGTCGTTCTTGCCGCAGTGGTTGTTGTCTTGGCAATTGGATTTAAGCTGTCGCGGCCCAGGGATCTAGGCAGCGACGCCGACCAAGCGACCTATAGGACGCTGCACACCGCAGCGCTTGCGTCGAAGTATCTGCGGCAGGGCCTGGATCCGGAAGGTGCGGCCAAGGCGAGCCGGCACCTTCGGACGCTGCTGGCCTGCGAAGCCCTGACACTCACGGATGAGTCGGCGCAGCTGGCGTGGGATGGTCCGGGCGATGCCAATCCTGATGCTGCGATGAGGCTCGCGGGAAAGGTGCTGTCCACCGGCCGGACGCAAGTCTTCCGCAAGGGTGATTTGCAGGCGGCGGGACCTGCTGGACGGGGCGCAGCTGGACCGGACCCGCAATCTCCCCTCCGCGAGGCGGTCTTCTCCCCTATCCAGGTCGGTCCGCGCGTGGTGGGCACTGTTGGGGCCTATGCGCCGCATGTGGGTGCGGGGCTGATCCGTGCTGCGAACGAAGTGGCTGCGTGGGTGTCGACGCAGGTTGAACTGGCCGACCTCGACTCCTCGAAAAACCAACTCATAGAGGCCGAGGTCCGGGCGCTGAGGGCGCAGATCAGTCCGCACTTCATCTACAACTCCCTGAACGCCATCGCCTCGTTCATCCACACCGATCCGGCCCGCGCCCGTGAACTCGTAGTTGAGTTCGCCGATTTCACCCGCTACTCCTTCCGCCGGCACGGCGACTTCACCACGCTGGCGGAAGAGCTCAAGGCGATCGACAGATACCTGCTGCTGGAACGTGCCCGGTTCGGCGAGCGCCTGCAGGTGAGTCTGCAGATCGGTCCGGAGGTGCTGAGTACCGTCGTGCCATATCTGTCGCTGCAGCCGCTGGTCGAAAACGCGGTCCGCCATGGGTTGGAGCGGAAGGACGGCGTCGGCCATATTGAAATCAAGGCGCACGACGCCGGCCCTCATGCAGAGGTGACGATTGAAGACGATGGCGTGGGGATGGATCCGGAACATCTTCGCTCGGTCCTGGCCGGACATGCCGCCGGCGACCATGTGGGCCTGCGGAATGTGGATTCCCGGCTGCGGCAGGTCTACGGCGATGATCACGGTCTTGTCGTGGACACGGCGCCCGGCGCGGGAACGTTGATCACCTTGCGGGTGCCAAAGTTCCAGCCGGACCACCAACCGTGAGGCACAGTAATGTTTAACCCATGCTGAACGTGGTCGTTGCCGATGACGAACTCCCCGCCGTGGAGGAACTCGCCTATTTGCTGGGCCAGGACGATCGGATTGGCGCCATCCACCGGGCCACCAGCGGCGCCGAGGCTTTGCGAGCCCTGGAGGATCACGACGTCGATGCGCTGTTCCTCGACATTCATATGCCGGCTCTGTCCGGGCTCGACATCGCCCGGGTGATTTCGCGTTTCACCAAACCTCCCGCCGTCGTCTTTGTCACTGCTGATGATGACCTTGCGCTGGAAGCTTTCAATCTGGCTGCCGTGGACTATCTGCTCAAGCCGGTCCGGCCGGAAAGGCTGATGGAAACAATCGGCCGGATCCGTGAAATCAGGGACGACGGCGACGACAAGGCCGATGTGATTACGGTCGACCAGGGCGGGATCACCAGGATGATCCGCCTCGATGAGGTTCGATACGTCCAGGCGCAGGGCGACTACGCGCGATTGCACACCGCCGATTCCAGCTACCTTGTCCGGATTCCGCTAACCGATCTTCAACAGCAGTGGTCCGCACAGGATTTCGTCCGGATCCACCGCTCCTATCTGGTGTCCATGAATTACGTGACGTCGGTGAAGCTCACGGCAGGCCGGGCCAGTGTCACGTTGGACGATGTGCAACTGCCGGTCAGCCGCCGCCACCTTCCGCTGTTGCGCCGGGTGCTGGAGACGACGAGGATCAGGCCGCAATCGTGACGGGGAGCGATACCGGACCAGGGAGCGGCAAACCAAAACCGGGAAGCGAAAATCCCGGGCAGAACCGGCCGGAACGGGTGCGCGTTACGGCGCCGCGGTCGAAGGCAACGGTCGCCCCGGACAGTTTCCGGCTGTCGCGCGAAGTGGCCGAGCATTCCGCCGTCGGCGACGTCTTCGTCAGGTCGTTGATCCGCAGCCAGTTGCGCCTCGCGCTCGTCGTGGCAGGCGGGTTCTTGCTGATCCTGCTCGGGGTGCCCGTGCTGATGGGGCTGTTTCCGGTTCTGGAGGATGTCTCCGTCCTGACGATTCCCGTCTCCTGGCTGATCCTTGGCGCGCTGATCTACCCGGTGATGTGCCTGTGCGCCTGGTTGTATATCCGCAGCGCCACCCGGAATGAAGCACGGTACCGGGATCTGGTGGGTGAGCAGTAGGCGTGAATCCGCTGATCGGCTATGCCGCCATCGCAGCCGTGTCGATCATGACGGTGGTGATCAGTATTTACGGCCTGCGCATTTCCCGCACGACCGGGGATTTCTATGTCGCCTCGCGCACGGTGCCGCCGTGGTGGAATGCCTCCGCGATCGGCGGCGAATACCTGTCGGCCGCGAGTTTCCTGGGCGTGGCAGGACTGATCCTGATTTCCGGCGTCGACGGGCTTTGGTTTCCAATTGGCTACACCGCCGGGTACCTGATGCTGCTGCTCTTTGTCGCCGCTCCCCTGCGCCGCTCGGGCGCGTACACCGTTCCGGATTTCGCTGAGGCGCGGCTGCAATCCCGGCAGGCCCGCGGCTTCACCAGCATCCTGGTCATCGTGGTCAGCTGGCTCTACATCGTTCCGCAGCTGCACGGTGCGGCGTTGACCCTGGGCATCGCGACCGGGCTGCCGTCGTGGCTGGGCGCCGTCGTCGTCATGGTGGTGGTCTGCATTTCCGTGATCACCGGCGGAATGCGCTCCATTACCTTCGCGCAGGCCTTCCAATTCTGGCTGAAACTGACCGCCATCGCCGTACCCATAGTCTTTGCGCTGCTGGTGCTCGGCAATACCGGCCAGCCGATCACCGACGGCGGAGCCGCGTTCCGGCAGGAACTGAATACCGTTCCGGACCCGTCAATCTACAGGAACGTCTCGCTGGTCTTCTCACTGCTGCTCGGCACTCTCGGGTTGCCGCATGTGCTCGTCCGTTTCTATACCAACCCCGATGGCGCGTCGGCGAGGAGGACGACGCTGATTGTGCTCGCCCTGCTGGGCGTTTTCTACCTCTTCCCCACCATGTATGGCGTCCTTGCCCGGCTGTACACTCCGGAACTGTCCAACGCCGGCGCGTCTGATTCCACCGTGCTGCTGCTCCCGGGCGAACTGGTGGGCGGCACCGCGGGTGCGTTCCTGTCGGCTTTGGTGATCGCAGGAGCCTTCGCGGCGTTCCTGTCGACGACGTCGGGCCTGCTGGTTTCGTCGGCGGGGGTGATCAGCCAGGACGTATTCGACGGCGGTGTGTTCGGCTTCCGGATCGCGGCCCTGCTTTCGGCCGTCGTCCCTTTGGTCCTGGCGTTGATGACTGACTCGCTCGCCCTGGCCGGCAGCGTGGGGCTGGTCTTCGCCTTTACGGCTTCCACAATCGCGCCGCTGCTGCTACTGGGGATCTGGTGGCATGGGCTGTCGGATGCCGGCGCGCTGGCCGGTATGG
>NZ_KI914687.1:3931-25434 GCF_000520495.1 Arthrobacter sp. H14 | reverse complement strand
GCGGCGGCGCCATCCTCGGGCCGGCTGTGTTTGGGCGGCCTGCCGGTTTCGCTGGTGAGTTGCTGGCCCAGCCGGCCGCCTGGACAGTCCCGGTGGCTTTCGCCGTGATGATTATCGTTTCGAAGCTGACGCCACAGCGCAGACCGGCGGGTGTGGCGGCTATCCTCGCCCGGCTGCACACACCGGAGCGCGCCAAAACCTGATCAGTCGATCGCAGCCATCAGTTCGACGACCTTGTCCATGAAGGCATCGACCTGCGCCTCCTCGTAACCGTTCCGGCCCTCCGCCGACCGGAAGACGGCGCGGCGGACGACATCGACGCTGAGGGGCTGGTCTGCCTCGAAGTATCCAAGGAGGTCATGGCAGAGGTCGTCGACGTCCTCAACGTTGTAGCTACGGGACTTGCGCTTCTTCGGACGCCGGAAGCGGTCGCCGTCGTCGCGGTGGAGTCGGGCGCGCAGCACCGCGGAGATCCGGCCGATCTGCATCAGCCAGGCCTCTTCACCTTCATCTCCGATCAGCTGGTCCCGTTCCCGTTGGGCAAATACGTCTTCCAGCCTGTCCAGCGCCGCGTCCACGGCCTCGGCCTCATAGCCACCGCGGGCGGGGTCGAAAGCCATTGCGCGCACGTCCCTGCTGGTGATGGTTTGCGCATCAGGATCGTTTGACGTGTAGTACTGGCGGGCCTTGGCCAGGAACTGATCCACCTGCTTGACGTTATAGCCATACTCGCTTCGGTCCACCCGCTCGAAGGGCGCGTGCGCATTGCGTGTCTCGTCCACCGTCACTGTGTTCCTTCATGGTCTATCGTCGGTGCGTAAAATCCGGGTTGAAGAATGCTGTCCACCATCATACTGACTGCCGTGCCGCCCGGCGGGAGGCGGACCCGAGGTGCCCTGAATCGGATTGGACCTGCCGGAGGACCATTAGACCTGGCCGGGCAACAGCAGCGACATAACGATGAAGGCCACCGGCGAGGCGAATACCACCGAATCCAGCCGGTCCATTACACCGCCATGGCCGGGCAGGATGTTGCTCATATCCTTGATACCCAGTTCCCGTTTGATCATCGACTCCGCGAAGTCGCCTGCGGTTGCCGCGGCAACCATGCTGACGGCGAGTACGGCGCCGATCCACCACGGTTCATCGAGCAGGAAGATTGCGCCGGCCACCCCGACAACAGCCGCTCCGCCAACCGATCCGGCAAAGCCCTCCCACGATTTCTTGGGACTGATTTTCGGCGCCATCGGATGCTTGCCGTAGAGGACACCAACCAGGTAGCCGAAGGTATCGTTCGCCACTACCAGGAGCAGGACCGTTGCTATTTTCAAAGCGCCGTCGGTTTCATGCAAAAGCAGGACGGCGAAACTCGTCAGCAACGGGACCCAGCACAAGGTGAAAACGCCGCCGATAATACTCTCCGTCGACCCTTCGGACCCGTCGAGCGCCCTCCAGACGAGGACCGCTGTCACGCTTGCCACCAGCGCAAAGCCCAGGCTTTCAGGGCCGCCGAAGAAGGCCGCAAACGGCATGGCGACCGTTCCAACGATGACGGGCACCAGTGGCAGGTGGATGTTCCGGAACGAAAGTGCGCGGGAAACTTCCCAGACGCCGGTTACGGAGAGGGCCGTGATCAGGATGACGAACGCTTCGGGCAGAAACACCAGTCCGACCAGCACCAGCACGACCAGTGCGATGCCGACCGCGATGGCTGCGGGCAGGTTCCGGCCGGCCTTCGGCGGCGTTACGTTAGCCCGCCGGGACCGGCGTCCAGTGCTTCCCGGGGTCCCGCCTGAGTCCGGCGGTGTTCCGGTGGCGGGGTCGTTATCCACCGGAGATGAACCAGCCGGTCCACGTGGCTGGTGTGTCATTAGACCTCGAGCAACTCTGTTTCTTTACGTTTGAGCAGCTCATCGACATTCTCCGTGTGCGCCTTGGTCAGGGCATCCAGTTCCTTTTCGGCGCGGGCGCCCTCGTCCTCACCGGCATCGCCGTCTTTGACGATCTTGTCCAACTGCTCCTTGGCCTTGCGGCGGATGCTGCGGATCGATACCTTGGCGTCCTCGGCCTTGCCCCGGACAACCTTGACGTACTCCTTGCGGCGTTCCGCCGTCAGTTCGGGAAGAACCACCCGGATCACATTGCCGTCATTGGCAGGGTTGGCCCCAAGGTCGGAGTCGCGCAAACCCTTTTCAATGGCCTGGAGCGCCGTCTTGTCGTAAGGAGTGATCAGCAGGGTGCGGGCCTCCGGGTTCTGGAAGGAGGCCAGCTGCTGCAATGGCGTCGGCGAGCCGTAGTAGTCTACGAGAACCTTGCCGAAGAGAGCTGGATTCGCCCGGCCGGTCCGGATGGAACCGAAGTCGTCCTTGGCCACCTCTACGGCCTTGTCCATCTTTTCGCCGGCCTCAAGCATGGTCTCTTCGATCATGGTTTCTCCTTGTCGTCAGTTGATCCGCCGATTGCGAGCGGATACTGGTCTCTCTCTTCATCCTATGCCACGCAGGCAGTGGGAATTGGGCAGGTCAGGCGGTCACCATGGTGCCGATATTTTCACCCATAATAGCCCGCGTGACATTGCCTTCACCCTGCATCCCGAACACAAGCATCGGAAGGTGATTGTCACGGCAGAGGCTGAATGCTGTCTGGTCCAGCACCCGGATGTTGCGGTGCATCGCGTCGTCGTAAGTCAGGGTTTCCAGCTTCTCCGCTGAGGGGTCCTGATGAGGGTCTGCGGTGTAAACGCCGTCTACGCCGTTCTTCGCCATCAACACCAGATCGGCGTGGACCTCCAGAGCACGCTGGGCGGCAACGGTATCGGTCGAGAAATAAGGCAGTCCCGCACCGGCGCCGAAAATCACGACGCGGTTCTTCTCCAGGTGCCGGATAGCGCGGCGCGGGATGTAAGCCTCGGCGACCTGGCCCATGGTGATGGCGCTTTGCACGCGGGTATCGACGCCGGCCTGCTCCAGAAAGTCCTGCAGTGCCAGGCAGTTCATCATAGTGCCGAGCATTCCCATGTAGTCGGCACGGGAACGGTCCATGCCGCTGTGGGAGAGTTCGGCGCCCCGGAAGAAGTTGCCACCTCCGACAACGATGGCGATCTCCACCTTGCCGACGGCCGCGGCGATCTGTTCGGCGATCCCGCGCACGGTTGCTGGATCGACGCCGAGCTTTCCGCCACCGAACACCTCACCTGAGAGCTTCAGCAGTACACGGCGGCGCTGTGCCTTTTCCTGGATGTGATTCAGGTTGTCCATGGGGCCTTCCGGTGTTGCATGAGTTTCGATTCCTTACACGGAAAAAGGGTGCGGCCACCGTGGTGACCACCCCCTCTCACGAGCGATCTTACAATCGCGGCTGACTAGGAGCCTACGCGGAAACGGGCGAGGCCGGTAGCCGTTACGCCAGCTTCCTGCAGAACCTGTGCCACGCTCTTCTTTGCATCCTTGGCGAATGCCTGGTCGAGAAGGACGCCTTCCTTGAAGAATCCGGTCAACCGGCCTTCGACGATCTTCGTCAGGGCCTGCTCCGGCTTGCCTTCGGCGCGTGCGGTTTCGTCGGCGATCCGGCGCTCGTTCTCCACCAGTTCAGCCGGAACCTCGTCGCGGCTGATGTAGGTCGGATTGTAAGCGGCGGCGTGGACGGCGACGTCGTGGGCCGCTTCCTTCGCCTCGGAGCCCTCGCCGTCGACGGCGAACAGCACGCCGACCTGTGCGGGCAGGTCCTTGGAGGTCTTGTGCAGGTACGCGTCGACGGTCTTGCCCTCCACGCGGGCGATACGGCGGAGTTTTACCTTCTCGCCAAGCAGCGCGCCGGCTTCGATGACGTGCTCCGACAGCGGCTTGCCGTCGACGTCGTAGCCCAGCAGCGCGTCGACGTCGGCGGCACCGGAATCGACCGCGGCGGTTACGACTTTGTCTCCGAACTCAATGAACGGTGCCGACTTGGCAACGAAGTCGGTTTCGCAGTTAACCTCGATCATGACGCCCACTCCGTCGTTCACGCGGGCAGCGATAAGTCCCTCGGCGGTGGAACGGCCTTCACGCTTGGTAGCGCCTTTGAGGCCCTTGATGCGGATGACTTCCATGGCCTTTTCGGCGTCGCCATTGGCCTCGTCGAGGGCCTTCTTGACGTCCATCATGCCGGCGCCCGTGCGCTCGCGCAGAGCCTTAATATCAGCGGCGGTGTAGTTCGCCATTTGAACTCCTTAAGTAGTTTGTTGAAAGGCGCCGGCGGTTTGGATAAGAATCCAACCGCCGGCGCCGGCAACCCCCGTCAGCACTGGCGCGTCGGGGAAGTTAAGGTTTACTTGTCTGCGTCGGAAGCTTCAGCAGCGTCGGCTACAGTCGCGTTGTCGGCAGCGACGGTGTTCGATGCCTGGACCGGAGTGGATTCCTCGGGAGCAGCGCCTTCGGCCTCATCGGCAGCGGCGCTTTCCACCAGCTCGGCGGTCTGGGCGTCCGGTGCAGCGGGAGCTTCAGCGACAGCATCCTGGGCGGGCGTCTCGGACTTACTCTCGAGCAGTTCACGCTCCCACTCGGCCATCGGCTCTTCAGCGGTTTCTTCGCCGCCGCCGGAGCGGTTGTTCCGTGCGAGCAGTCCCTCGGCCACAGCGTCGGCGACAACGCGCGTCAGCAGGTTGACGGAGCGGATCGCATCGTCGTTACCCGGAATCGGGAAATCGACCTCGTCCGGATCGCAGTTCGTGTCCAGGATGGCAACGATCGGGATATTCAGCTTCTTCGCCTCGTCGACGGCCAGGTGCTCCTTCTTGGTGTCGACAATCCAAACGACCGAAGGCGCCTTGGTCAGGTTGCGGATACCACCGAGGTTGCTTTCCAGTTTGGTCAGCTCACGTCTCAGGAGCAGCAGCTCCTTCTTGGTGTGACCGGAGCCGGCAACGTCGTCGAAGTTAATCTCTTCGAGTTCCTTCATGCGCTGGATGCGGCGGGAAACGGTCTGGAAGTTGGTGAGCATACCGCCGAGCCAACGCTGATTCACGTAGGGCTGGCCAACACGGGTGGCCTGCTCGGCAATAGCTTCCTGTGCCTGCTTCTTCGTTCCCACGAACAACACGGTGCCGCCGTGGGCGACAGTGGCCTTCACGAACTCGAAGGCGCGGTCGATGTAGGACAGCGACTGCTGCAGGTCGATGATGTAGATACCGTTGCGCTCGGTGAAGATGAAGCGCTTCATCTTCGGGTTCCAACGGCGGGTCTGGTGACCAAAGTGAACGCCGCTGTCGAGCAGCTGGCGCATGGTAACGACTGGCATGTCGTCACTCCTTCCGGCAGATAGATCATGGCGCGGCTTCACGCCCGCAATGACTCTGCCAATTGACGGTTAATTAGCTTCCACCCGGTTGGGTGTTGCTCCTGGTGCCCGTCAGTCCTGCCGATAATCGACCGGACGTGCTCCCCCACCGGACTTCCGTCCGGACCGAAGGGCCGCACTCCACCACTCTTTCAAGGTGTGGATTTGAGGCACGCGTAGTCAGCAGCCGCCCCCGCAAAAGCACACGGAAGACAGCAAACTGCTTCATCCAGTGTACTACAGGCGCATCCGCGGGCCGACCGGCCGAATCTGGTCCACCTTGTACCCCGTCACCGCTGTGTTGCTTCTCCTCCACATGGCCCCCGTCCGCCCAACCGTCCACAGATGCCACCTCCGCTCTTGAGGTTCTCCACGCACGGCTCAGAAGCTTGAATCATGAAACATCTGCACAAGGAAGCGGTCCGTCCCAGCAACAACCGGACCGGCGTGGCAGCTATTGCAGTAGTGATCGCCCTGTCGGTGCACGTTCTGCTTTTTGCCCTCCCCGCTGGAGCACAGGCCCGGCCATCCTCCTGGGACTGGCCCGTGGGGAAGAGTCCAGACGTGCTTCGGGAATTCGATCTTCCACCGGAACCATGGCTGAGCGGACACCGAGGCGTTGACCTCGCGGCTTCTGCCGGGAACACCAAAGTCCGGGCGCCTGCAGACGGAACAGTCAGCTTTGTGGGATGGGTTGTTGACCGCCCGGTACTGACCCTCGTCCACTCTGGGGGACTGCGCAGCAGCTTCGAGTCAGTACGCAGTGACCTTTCGAAGGGCGACACCGTTTCGCAGGGTGACATTATCGGCAAACTGACCAAGCCGCCGCACTGTGGCGCGAAGGCGGAGTGCGTGCATTGGGGCGTCCGCCGGGATGAGACCTACGTTAATCCGCTGCAGTTCGTTACAGACCTGCGCCCGTCGGTGCTCCTGCCCATCCCTGGGTAAGACAGTCTGAAACAAGCCCGGCTTAAACCGCCCTAGTGGAAGGCAGCGACGCCGGTAATGGCACGTCCAGTGACCAGCGTGTTGATCTCGTGAGTTCCCTCGTAGGAGTAGATGGCTTCGGCATCGGCGAAGATCTTCGCCATCTCGTAGTCAGTGACAATGCCGTTACCGCCAAGAATGCTCCTGCCCAAGGCAACGCTCTCCCGCATCCGGGAGGCTGTGAACGCCTTGGCCAAGGCCGAGTGCTCATCCTTGGCAATGCCTTCGTCTTCCATCTGCGCCAACCGGACCATCATCGACATGGAACTCGTCGCATTGCCGAGGATGGTCACGAGCTGATCCTGGATAAGCTGGAACGCCGCCAGCGGTTTGCCGAACTGGTGCCGCTCGACCGCATAACGGCGGGCTACGTCGAAAGCCGCCAGTTGCTGGCCGACTGCCTGCCATGCGACTCCCACACGGGTGGACTTGAGAACCTTGTTGGTATCCCGGAAGCTGTTGGCGCCGGCGAGATGGAAGTGCTCGGAGACGCGCACGTTGTTGAGAGTAATGTCCGCGTTCTCGACGCTGCGCAGCGAGATCTTATTCTCGATCTTCGTGGCTGAGTACCCCGGGGTCGCAGTGTCGACCAGGAACCCCTTCACCTGGTCGTCAGCCACGTCCTTGGCCCAGATGACAACGTAAGTTGAGAACGTCGCGTTGCCGATCCAGCGCTTTGCACCATTGAGAATCCAGCCGTCTCCGTCACGCTCGGCCGTGGTGCGCGTACCGCCTGCCACATCCGAACCGCCCAACGGCTCCGTGAGGCCGAAAGCACCGGTCTTCTTCAGCGAATAGATGTCGGGCAACCACTCTGCCTTCTGCTCCTCGGACGCCAGCAACTCAATACTTCCGGTAAAGAGACCGTCGTGAACGCCCATGAAAGTGGCGAAGGAAGTGTCGGCCCGGGTCAGTTCCGCGTGCATCAGACCGGCGAAGAGATATGAGTGGCCTTGGCGGCGGACCGGACTGACAATATCGAGATCCGCGAGCTTGGGAATTATTTCCTGCGGGAATTCGGCGCGGTTCCAGTACTCCCCTGCGATGGGCTTCACCTCTTTGGCCAGCCACTCGCGAATCTCCTGGAGCCGGTCGCGCTCGGCTCCGCCGAGGAGTTGCTCGAAGGCGAAGAAGTCTCCATCGGGGTAGGGCAAATTATTGACATCGGCTGGGCTCGGAGCCATGGACTTGTCCTTTACTCGGGAGGGTGGAACCCGCAGCACGTCCTGAAAGAAGGCGTTAGCGGATTGCTCAAGTTACTGCTGAGTAACTTATCAAAAAACATGCCCACGGCAAAAGCTCCGGCACTTGCGTACCGGGGCTTCTGTAAGTAGGGCAGGTGGGGCTTGAACCCACGACATACGGATTATGAGTCCGGTGTTCTAACCAGCTGAACTACTGCCCCGTGTCTTTCGGACATGGCAATCCTGCCACATGTGATGACCATGTCATCCTAGTATCCCGGGCCGCCTGGAAGCACATTGACCGGGAAGCGGCCGATCCTAGACCGCTTCCTTTTTCACCGGATCGCCCCGGTACAACGATTCGAAAGTCGACAACGTTTCGTCAATGCTGTGGATGTTGACCATCTCGCGGCTGGCCTTGCCCATCGCTTCCCGCTCCGAGTCAGGCAAGGCCATGATGGACGTGAGCTTCCTGGCAAGTTCGTCGGAGTCGCCAGGAGTGAAGAGATGCCCGTTTCCGCCTTCGTCCACCAGGTGCGGCAATGCCATCGCATTTGCAAGAACCACCGGCTTTGATGCCGACATGGCTTCGAGCGTGACCAGCGACTGCAACTCGGCCGTCCCCGGCTGGCAAAAAATGGTGCACCGAAGGTAGGCCCGCCGGAGCTCTTCATTACTGATTGATCCCAGGAACCGCACCCTGTTGCTCATTCCGAGTTCAGCGGTCCGTGCCTCCAACGCAGCCCGCACTTCGCCGCCGCCCACCACTTCGACGTGCAGGTTCAGATCTGCCGGCGTTTTCGCCACCGCTTCAATCAGCACATCCACGTGCTTTTCCTGCGCCAGGCGTCCAACGAACAGGACAACCGGGTGATCCAGATCCTCGATTTCCTCGCCGGGCTTTAATTCGTAGTCCGCCGCATCAATGCCGTTGGAGACGGGCAATACCTTGCGCAGAAAGGCATGCTCGTGCATCGCTTTGGCGGCCAACGGAGTCGGCGTCGTGACCGCAGCGGCCCTCTTGAACACTCTGCCCATATCCCGCCAGGAGTTCTTGGCCACGATCCTCTTGAACCACTTGGGAAACGGCAGGAACGGGTCCAGGTTTTGTGGCATGAAGTGGTTCGTCGCGACCATGCGGATCCCGCGGCGTTCGGCCTCCTCCAGCACTGCCTTGCCCACCATGTAATGGCACTGGACGTGGACGACGTCAGGCTGGACTTCGTCGAAGTACCTGGAAATGTCGTCCTTAATCTCCCACGGCAGGCAGATCCGCCAGTACTCGTGGGTGGGCACGGAATGCGAGCGCAGCCGGTGGACCATCGCGTCATCTTCGCGTGCCGATGAACTCGGTCCGGTGGAGGCACGAAAAGTCACCACGTGGACCTCGTGTCCGCGCTTCAGCATTCCCTGCGCCAGCCGGTATCCGAACTGCGCCGCGCCGTTGATATGCGGTGGGTACGTATCGGCGGCGATCATGATTTTGAGCGGCTTGGCGCCCGACTGGTCCGTCATCTGGTGGGACTCCTGGGTCACTGGACTGGTCAGCCTTCGGGATTCTTGATAACCGCGACTTTCTTCCGGCGTCGTGATTCCTTCGTTTCCTTTACGACGTCCGGATGATGCCTCGAAAGAGCGATTACACCCACAATAGCAAGCAAAGCAGCCGCTCCCATGGCAATCTTCATGACAGCGGGTACGTCGGGTCGCGCCTCTCCAAGAATCGTGATTCCAATGGCAATTCCCACGATGGGATCAATCACCGTCAGTCCTGCGATGACAAGATCGGGTGGCCCGCTGGAGTAGGCGTTCTGGACGAACCAAGCCCCCAGCGCGCCGGCAATGGCCATGCCGGCCACTGTGTACCACTGGACATTGCTGGTCGAAAGGCCGTTGGGGTCCAACAGTTGGCTGGCGATGATCCGTGTCAGCACGGCGACGAATCCGAACAGCACCCCGGCACCCAGAATGTAGGCAAAGGCACGCATCTTATGCCCGAGAGTCAGTGCCAGGGAACCAAAGACAGCCACGACGACGGCGAGTAACAGGACCGTCGTCAACTCGTCACGGCCCGTGACGGTGTGAGACTCCCTAATGACTTGGACGGCCATCACCACAAACAATGCACTGCCGGTGACGCATGTGGCGATTGCCACGACCGTCATCCGATTGAGCCGGATACCTTGATCACGTGAGTTGACGATGGTCGTGATCACGAGGGCGATGGCACCAATAGGTTGAACCACCATCAGCGGTGCCATCGACAACGCAACAACGTTGAGCGCCATCCCTGCACCAAGCAGCAGCAAGCCGAACATCCACCGCTTATTACGCAGCAGGCGCAGGAAACCAGTTGAATTGAGTGTCAGGCCACCGGTGTCGGCCCTGACGGCGCTGCCTTGCCGTTGAGCTCCGTAAGCGAGACAAATGGCCGACAGTACCGCCAGGAATACCGCTAGCCACTCCATGCGCTTCCGCTTCCTGATCGCGTATGAGCTGCGGTCATGTCGAAGGGGAAACTTGTGGACGATGCAGGCCTTGATACTTACGCACCGCTGCCCACCAGTAGTTATAGGAGGCGATCCAATGGCCGATACAGCCAACAAGGAGGATCACCAAGGCAACGGCTTCCAACGCAGTTCCGGTCAGCAGGGGCACCTGACCCAACAATAGGAGCGGCGTTCCCAACAGCAGGAGACCAGTCCTGAATTTCCCAACCCTGCTCACAGGCAGGCCCGGATGGCTCCGGAAGAGCACGAGAGTGGTGACCAGCAGGATTCCATCGGGTACGAGGATCGAAAAGACCAACCACCATGGCGCGACGCCAGTAGCCACCATGGTGATGGCGACGACTATGAGGGTGAACCGGTCCGCCATCGGGTCAAGGATCCGTCCCAGCTTTGAGACGAGATTGAACCTCCGTGCAATAAATCCGTCGATCCAATCACTCGCCGCCATGATGGCAAGGACCAGCACGCCCGCAGCGTAATCCTCCCGGACGAGAAACCAGACGAACAGCGGAACGCCCAGGACCCGCAGGACCGTGAGCACGTTTGGCACTGTCCAAAACGTGTCGAGAACTACCGGGGGGTGACCGGGGCGCGAACCAGCGCGTCGTAACCTCACGCCTCACCCCTTTCGTTACCTCGATCTTTCCACAACGGGCCCGGGTTGCCGGTCTGTTTTCATGATTTTATGAACCTTCGCGCAAGCACGATCAGTGTCATACCGGAGAAGATGAACACGGTAACCGGCACCCACCGGTTCTTCAGGGTGTTCAACGTCTCATCGGGTGAACGGTTGGCATAGCTGGCCATTATGGCTTTGGTTCTGTCGGCCGACTCGCGCATCTGGGACTTCACATCCAGTCTCCG
Source organism: Arthrobacter sp. H14 (assembly GCF_000520495.1). Lineage (GTDB taxonomy): Bacteria > Actinomycetota > Actinomycetes > Actinomycetales > Micrococcaceae > Arthrobacter_C. The sequence goes on along the minus strand of NZ_KI914687.1, from coordinate 14,576 downwards.
GCCCAGCGAGTCCCGGACTGCGGCCAGACGGTCGCGCCGAAGCTGGGAGCGGTGCTTCAGTTCTTCGATGCTTGGAGGCGGTGGCTGCTTCGCCTTCGCCCTGGCATCGGCTTCCTTCTGAGCAGCCTTATCCTCTTTAGCCCGAGCCTTTTTGGCCTCGATGGACCGCGGGTCAAAGGCTGAACCTTCTTTCAACACGCCGATGTCGTATTGAATCCCGTGCATGGCACCTTCGGGTGCGGCAGGCATGACCTTCTTGAACCGGCTGCGTCCTATCAGTGCGGCGATGCCAGCGATCAGCAGGAAAACAACTGCCACGATCAACGCAGCCAACCATCCCGGCATAACGGTGGCGAGACCAAGAATTGCAGCTGCAATCAAAGCCACGACCAGAAATGCGACGAAAAGGAGGGCGACAACAAAAAACGCCGATGCAATTCCTGCTTGGATTCCCTTTCGCTTGAGTTCATCCTTGGCGATCTCCAGTTCATCCTTGAACTGCTGCGGGGTCAACTGGCCGGCGAGTTTGGCCAAACCAACTATCGAAGAATTCCGGGTAATGCCGCTGCTATGAGAGCCAGAAGATTCGACCATCAGCTCCGCCTCCATCCAATTCTCGTTGCTACCTGCCGTCCCTGCCTGAACCAGATCTGTCTGCTGGTCGTTGACAAGGGCGCTTACCGTCCAAAATTACCATTTAGCGGCGGAAATTGAATCAGCCCGGCCGCTATGGACACTTAGGGTCGAACTTGTTCCTGACGATCCTCCAATTCTTTGCCGGTCCGCTCCGGGAAGGCCACCTTGACGAACCAGAACGAAAGTAAGGCAAAGAATGCAAAACCGGCGTAAATGTATCCGAGTCCGATTGATTCGCTCAATGGCGGGAACAGGATTGTGACAATGAAATTGAATATCCAATTCACCATGGCCGCCAGACCCAACGCCAAAGAACGCATCTTATTCGGGAAGATCTCCCCGAGGGCAACCCACATCACCGGTCCCCATGTGGCGGCGAAGAAAACGACGAAAAGGTTTGCCCCCACCAGGGCAACTGCTCCCCAAGGTGCTCCAAGTTCAACGTTGACGCCCGAACCGGTGGACTGGCTGAAGGCAATCGCCGTTGCCACCAGCCCGGCAAACATCCCTGCCGATCCGCTCAACAGCAATTTCCGCCGGCCGACCTTGTCTACGAACAGAATCGCCACAAACGTCATCGCAACGTTGATGGCTGCGGTGATGACAGAGGTGAGGAATGCATCGCTGGTGCTGAATCCTACAGACTGCCAGAGCACCGTCGAGTAGTAGAAAATGGCGTTGATACCGACAAGTTGCTGGAAGGCGGCCAGCCCAATTCCCACCCACAGGATCGGTTGCAGCCCCAGCATGGGTCCACGCAAGTCCCGGTAACTGGCACGCCGCTCCTCGTCAAAGCTGTCCCGGATCTCATTAATCCGCTCATCGGGATTCGACGAACCAGTCACCCGGGCCACCACATCGCGGGCTTCGTCAACACGTCCGTTGCGCAGAAGGAACTGCGGAGACTCCGGAATGGACAGGGCCAGGACGCCGTAGACGACGGCGGGAATCACTCCAACCAGCAACATCCAGCGCCAGGCAGGCAGCCCCAACCACAACTCGGCCAATGGATTCCCCGCCGCTGCGGCCAGATAGGCATCAGACAACAGCGCGGCGAAAATTCCGGTTGTGATGGCTAATTGCTGCAGTGATCCCAGTGAGCCTCGAAGTCGGGCCGGTGCGACCTCGCCGATATACGCTGGGGCAATCACCGATGCGATACCGATGGCAAGCCCACCCAGCAGACGCCAGGCAGCCAAATCCCATTCAGAGACGGCCAGTCCCGAGCCAAGGGAACTCGCGACGAAAAAGGCCGCTGCCAGCACCATGACTTTTTTTCTGCCCCAGACATCGGCCAGTTGTCCGGCAAACCAGGCTCCGACGGCGCACCCTAGTAGAGTGATAGCGACCGTAATACCCAAAGCACCCGGCGAGAGTTCAAACTCCTGCTCAATGGCTGAGACGGCGCCATTAATGACGGCGGTATCGAAGCCAAACAGCAGTCCACCTATGGCCGCGGCGATGGTTACGCCAATAACCTTGCCCCGTTGTGGTTTAGGTGGTTGAGCTTCTGTGGGACTCATGAAAATCTCCTCGACGAAACAGCATTGGGAGTATGCGGTCAGCTTGCTTACCGATTCACCCTAGCAATGACCAATGCATCCACGGCATAGCTGCCAGACGATTCCAAGGAAGCCTTTGACCGCCAGAACGCATCCAGGTGATGCTCTCAGCCGCAAGCAAAAACTCGTCTACATCCTCATACTCGGAGCGTTAACGGCTCTCGGGCCGTTCACTATTGATCTCTACCTCCCGGCGTTCCCCGCCATCGAAGATGATTTAGGAGTCTCCGCCGCGGCGGTGCAACTCACACTGGCGGGAACGACAGTTGGGTTCGGGCTTGGTCAGCTTCTGGTGGGTCCGTTCAGCGACAAAGTTGGCCGCCGCCTGCCATTAATCCTGGCCACGTCCGTCCACGTTGCGGCCTCCATCGGAGCGGCGATGTCGACGGACATCACCACGCTGATGGTCTTCCGGGTCCTGCAGGGTATCGGCGCGGCAGGCGGAGGCGTTGTGGCCATGGCTACAATCCGTGACCTGTTCAGTGGTTATCCATTGGTGCGGATGCTCTCGCGGATGGCGCTGGTCAATGGCATGGCGCCCATCCTCGCTCCGGTGATCGGATCGCAGCTGTTGCTGGTGATGGACTGGCCGGGCATCTTCTGGTTCCTGGCTGTGTACGGAGCCATCGTGGTGGTCGCTGCCGCACTCATGATCGTGGAAACACTGCCGCCGGAGAAGAGAAAAGCTTCCGGCACGACGGCGGTGCAACGCTACAAGGCAGTCCTCAGCGACCGGATCTACCTCGGACTGCTGATGATGGGAGGCCTGAATTTCGCCGGACTTTTCACCTACCTGTCTGCCTCACCGTTCCTGTTCCAGGAGCTGTACGGGCTGTCTCCCCAGGAGTACGGGCTGCTGTTCGGCATCAACTCGCTGGGGGTGGTTTCCGGTGTACAGATCAGTGCAAGAATCGTCCGCCACGTCGGTCCACAGTGGGTACTGGCCTGCTCAACCGCGTCGATGTTCGTCATGGGCATGCTGATTGCGGTTTTCGACTGGCTCGGCTTCGGCTTTTGGGGCACCGTTATTCCGCTGTGGTTTTACATCATGTCCGTGGGTTTCACGTTCCCCAACATCCAGGTGCTCGCCCTTTCCAAGCACGGCGCGCAGGCAGGCACTGCGGCTTCGCTGCTCGGGGCCGCGACGTTCGGCTTCGCCGGCGCTATGACACCGGTCGTGGGTCTCTTCGGGGGCACGGCTGCCGCCATGGGACTGTTGATGGCAGCCAGCATCGGTTTGGCCATTATCGTCCTCTGGACCGTGGTGCGGCCCCGAACGGTGCCTGCCATCTGACGGCGCCGGTCTTGTCCCACCGCGGTGGCGGAGCCACTATGCTGGCAGGATGGCGAAACGATCGATGAACCGCAATGGCCGGGGACTCTTTTTGGGAGTGATTCTCGGCGCCGTCCTTGGTTTCTTTGTAGGGCGCTTCAGCGGCAATCCGCTCTTCGGCGTCGTCCTGGGTGCCGTCGTCGTCGGACTGCTGATGTACCGGGTGAATCCCGGCGGAAAAGACTAAAGCCCACCAACGGCGCCAAATAAAAAGGGTCCCGCACCAGCGTTCTCGCCGGTATCGGGACCCTGTCCGCTCCCCCGACTGGACTCGAACCAGTAACCCTTCGATTAACAGTCGAATGCTCTGCCAATTGAGCTACGGGGGAATGAAGCAGATACAAGACTAACAAAGGAATGATCGGAAGGAGAAATCGTTCCGGAAACCCCTGTTCAGCGCTCTTCGCGAAGCGCGCGGCGTTGCATTTCGAGCTCCATCAGTTCACGTTGCAGGCGCTGGTAGGTTTCCGGATCCTCGCTCGCATCCATCCGTTGCAGCTGTCCCATTTTTTCCGCTTTTTTACGCGTAATCTGCAGCTCAAACAGCCGGTTGAGGATGTCGACACAATAGATTGCCAGGGACTCCGCGGTGGTGGTGTTCAGCGGGCGGACGGCCAACTCCGAAACGAAGGACCTGAGCACCTCGGGAACTTCCTGGCGGACTTGCTCCACCCACTGAGCCGGTGATGCTCCCGCTTCCCCGGCCGCGCACACCGCTTCATGGACGGCGGCATGCGCTGGCGCGGCAAAGTGCGCCGCCCGGAACCCGTCCCACTGGTCAGGTGTCATCAAGCCTGGTTGCTGCAGAACGACTTCCAAGGCGTCGCGCTCAATCCGCACCACCGGATCACGTGGATCGGGCCGGGAGAACGTCGGTTGTGGCGCTTCGGCGGGTTCCTGGGCGACCTCGCCATTGCGTCCGCCGCGGTGGTCCTGATTGGGCTGATTCGACGCATTGGGACCGTTGCCGGTGCCGCGCTTGGCGGCGCTGGCCACCGCACGGGAGACTTCGTCCGGGTCCACGCCCAACCAGCCGGCCAGCTCCCTGGAGTAGGCGGGGCGCATGGCCGGATCGCGGATTTGAGCAACGACGGGCGCGCAGGAACGCAGCGCCTGCACCCGGCCCTCCACCGTATCCAGGTTGAATTTTCGCAATGTCGCCTTGATCGCGAATTCGAACAAGGGACGGCGTGAGTCAATCAATTCCTGGACGGCTGCGTCTCCCCGGCTCTGCCGCAGATCGCAGGGGTCGGCTCCGGTCGGTTCGACCGCGACGTAGGTTTGGGCCACGAACTTCTGGTCCTCATCGAATGCCTTCAGGGCCGCCTTCTGCCCTGCCTCGTCGCCGTCGAAGGTGAAGATCACCTCGCCGCCCGTTCCGTCGTCGGACAATAAGCGCCGGGAGATCTTGATGTGATCGGAGCCGAAGGCCGTTCCGCAGGTGGCCACTGCGGTTTTGATGCCGGCCAGGTGGCAGGCCATCACATCGGTATACCCCTCAACTACGACCAGCTGCCGGTTTTTGGCGATCTCCCGCTTGGCAAGGTCGATGCCGTAGAGGACCTGCGATTTCTTGTACAGCATGGTCTCGGGAGTGTTCAGGTACTTTGGGCCTTTGTCGTCGTCGAGCAGGCGGCGTGCACCGAAGCCGATGGTGTCCCCGGAGATATCCCGGATCGGCCAGATCAGGCGGCCACGGAAACGGTCGTAGATTCCCCGTGATCCCTGGCTGAACATGCCGGTGTTGGACAGCTCGTCGTCGGTGAATCCCTTCCCGCGCAGATGTTTGAGCAGCCCCTCCCAGCCCTGTGGTGCGAAGCCGATACCGAAGTGCTCCGCCGCCGTACGGTCGAAGCCGCGTTCCTGCAGGAACCGCCGGCCAATTGCGGCGTCTGGACTGAGCAGCTGGCTGCGGAAGAACTCGGCTGCGATCTTGTGCGCGTCGAGCATCCGCTGGCGCTTGCCGACATCTTCGCGTTTGGGGCCTGCTCCGTCCTCGTACCGGAGTTCGAAACCTACCCTTGCCGCGAGCTTTTCGACCGTCTCCGAGAAGCTGCCGTGGTCCATTTTCTGGACGAAAGAGATGACGTCGCCGCTCTCTCCGCAGCCGAAGCAGTGATACGTGCCAACCTGGGGACGGACGTGGAATGACGGACTGCGCTCATCGTGGAAGGGACACAGTCCCTTGAATGAACCGATTCCGGCGCTCTTGAGCGTGACGTAGGCGTCGACCACCTGTTTGATATCCGTTCGCTGCCGCACCTCATCGATGTCCTCACGTCGTATCAAGCCAGCCACCGTCAGTCCGCCAAATTGTGGTGCCATGCCTGGGCGGATACGTCGGTGAGCGACGCCACCTGGTCGATGACGACGCGAAGCCGGGCGCCGTCGTTGACCGCTTCACGCCAGTCTGCAGCGAAGGTGGTTTCCAGGTGCTGATCTCCGGTGGCGTCAAGCGCCGTGACCAGTTCGGCGAGGATCTGGCGCTGCCGTTCATACAACGGCCGGCGGTGGTCGCTGGTCATCACGAAGGTGGTGGCCAGGCCCTTCATCACCGCTATCTCCGTGACTGTTTCCTCAGGGACCACCATGTCCGCTGCGTAACGGGTCAGCGGTTCCGGCCCGAAAATTCTCCGGGTGGTATCCAGCGCGCTGGTGCAGAACCGGCCGATCAGTTGACTGGTCATGTCCTTGAGCGCCGCCATCGAGGCACGGCTGCCGTCGGCTTTGCGGACCCAGACGGGTGTGGCTTCCAGTCTCGCCAGTGCATCTTCGACGGCAGCAGGGTCGCTGTGCGGCAGGTACCACTGCTGGGTGTAACCAATGACACGGGCGCGCTCGTCCGGATCTGAGAGCTGACCGAGCTGAAGGTGTCCGGCGACGATGGCGTCCTCGACGTCGTGCACGGAATAAGAGATGTCGTCGGCCAGGTCCATCACCTGCGCTTCGATGCATGGATGGCGTTCGGGAGCATTGGCGCGGAGCCAGTTGAAGACCGGCAGGTCATCCTCATAGGCACCGAATTTGCTGGTCCGGTGCCCGTGGATAATCGGGGCTTCGATGGCGGACCAGGGGTATTTGCAGGCGGCGTCAAGGCTGGCGCGGGTCAGGTTCAGCCCGGCAGGAATGCCATCCGGACTGATAATTTTCGGTTCCAGCCGGGTCAGCAGCCGCAGGGTCTGGGCGTTGCCTTCAAAACCACCGACGTCGTGGGCGAGCTCGTTCAGTGCCGACTCACCGTTGTGCCCGAACGGCGGATGGCCCAGGTCATGTGAGAGGCATGCGGCGTCGACGACGTCGGGATCACAGCCCAGTGCGCGGCCCAGTTCCCTGCCGATCTGGGCAACTTCCAGACTGTGCGTCAGCCTGGTGCGGACGAAGTCATCGGTGCCGGGAGCGACCACTTGGGTCTTGGCGCCCAGCCGGCGCAATGCCGACGAGTGCAGCACCCGCGCACGGTCGCGTTCGAAATGTGTGCGGTAAGTGCTCTTGGCAGGTTCTTCCACCCACCGTTCGTGGTCTGCCTCACTATAGGCCGTGCCGACGGAACTGGCAGGAACGCGCAGCCCGTCGTTGACCTCAACCACCTGATACGTCCAGTTCGGCTGCGGAGATTTCGCCCTGCTGCTCGGCGTTCAGGCAGCGTTCCTCGAGCCAGCCCTGAGGCAGCGCCGGATTCTTCGGTGAACCTGCACGTCCGCGCGGCCCTTCGGCGTCGGCTCCGGGGTAAGGCGCATTCGGATCCAGCTCGTCCAGCAGTTCGCGCAGGACCTCCAGGGTGGGAACGGTCGCCAATTTAGCCCGAAGGTCGCCGCCGACCACGTACCCCTTGAAATACCAAGCCATGTGCTTACGGATGTCGCGCAGCGCCTTGAGTTCATCGCCGAAGGTATCCACCAGCAGTTCGGCGTGGCGGTACACACTGGCAGCGACGGCGCCAAGATCCGGCCGGTGCCGGGCGTCACTGCCTTCGAAGGCCGCCATCAAATCGCCAAACAGCCACGGCCGTCCCTGGCAGCCACGGCCGATGACTACGCCGTCGACGCCGGTTTCCGCCACCATCCGCATGGCGTCCTCCGCGGACCAGATATCACCGTTTCCGAGCACGGGAATGTCCGGCAATGCCTCCCGCAGCTCGGCGATGGCGTTCCAGTCCGCCTTGCCCGAATAGAACTGCGAGGCCGTCCGGCCATGCAAAGCGACGGCGGCAACTCCGCTGTCGCGGGCGATCTTCCCGGCCTCGCGGAAGGTCAGGTGGTCCTCGTCGATTCCCTTGCGCATCTTGATCGTCAGCGGGATATTGCCCTTGGAAGCCTCCCGGACGGCGGTCTGGACGATTCCGGTGAACAGGTCGAGCTTCCATGGCAGTGCCGCCCCGCCGCCCTTGCGGGTGACCTTGGGTACGGGGCAGCCGAAGTTGAGGTCGATGTGGTCCGCGTGGTCCTCCTCGACGAGCATCCGCACGGCCTGGCCGACGGTGACCGGGTCCACGCCATAGAGCTGGACAGACCGGACCTTCTCGTCGTCGTCGTGCGAAATGATGCGCATCGACTCGGGGGTGCGTTCCACCAGTGCCCGGGAAGTGACCATCTCCGAGATGTAGAGTCCCCCGCCGTACTCGCGGCAGAGCCGGCGGAAAGCGGTGTTGGTGATTCCGGCCATGGGGGCAAGCACCACCGGCGTGTCGACGGTAAGTCCTCCGAGCTGGAGGGCCGGCAGGCTGAGGCGGGATGTCGTGGTCTCGGAAATCGTGGCTGTCACCCGTCTATTGTCTCAAAGGATCGCAAATCCTCCGACCCGGCCGGGGCGCCTGTGGATGAACACCCAATCCGGTCTCCCACAGCAGCCGGATGATTTCAACAAAGCCGGTTTCAAGACCTAGTCGCTGACGATATCGGTTTCGCTCACGACGGCGGCTCCCCCGGCCTCGATCAGCGGGTCGACGACGGCGGTCAGTGCCGTCATCGACTCGTCCACCTCCACCTCGACAGGATATTGGTGCGTCAGCAGGGCCAGCAACTGCCGCGCTCCTTCGGAGGCTTTCGGGTCGGACGTGTCGTAACCGAGCAGCACGTCCGCCGGCGGCTGCGCAGCTTCAGGGTCCTCCTGCGGCTGCGTGTAGCTGACAGCGAATACCCTGATCTTGCCGGCCTCGCGCAGCACCACTGCCCCGTGGGCTCCGGCGGCCTCGCTGAGGAAGAGCTGGTTGACCTTGCCGAGGCCGATGTCGGCCGGCGGATCCCACTGGTGCACACTGACGTAAAAGTCCCAGAGCGCGCGGGTCAATTCCACCGACCCGGTGGCCAGGTCCTCGACGTCCTTGCGGCTGTCCTCGCTGATGCCTTCAAGCCGGAGTGAACCGGCCGCCACGCGGACAATCCGCGAGCGCTGGATTGGTTTCAGGCCGGCCGAAGCTGCGAAGGCGGCACCGGGCGTTCCGGGTCCGACCTTGGCGCGCAGCCGTTGAGTCCCTGTGTCGGCCGCTTGGGCCTCCTTCTTCAGCATGCCCAGCAGCGTCGCGCCCACACCCTTGCCGCGGTGATCCTTGGTGACCTCAATGTAGGCCCACAACCGCTCGGGATGAACTCCTGCTTCGGCGACGACGGCGGCCGCGACCGGGATTCCCTGGTCCTCGGCCACGATGGTGCGCGAAAACGGTTCGTCGGAGGGCTCGCGGAAGAGCTCTCTGCCCGCGATGGCGTCGTGTTCGGCGTCGCCCCAAATGTCATTCAGCGCGGCGCCGTCGGACGGATCCCACGGGCGGTAGGTCAGTTCAGTCATTGGTCCTCCTCTTAGGAGCCGATCAGCTTCGCTGCCAGATAGCCCTCGATGGCATCGAGGGAAACCCGTTCCTGCGCCATCGTGTCGCGCTCCCGGACGGTGACAGCGTCGTCGTCGAGGGTGTCAAAGTCCACGGTGATACAGAACGGTGTGCCGATTTCATCCTGGCGACGGTAGCGGCGGCCGATGGCACCGGCGTCGTCGAAGTCAATGTTCCAGTTCTTCCGCAAGGCTGCGGCGAGGTCCTTCGCCTTGGGCGAGAGCTTTTCATTCCGGCTCAACGGCAGCACGGCGGCCTTGACCGGGGCCAGACGGCGGTCCAACCTCAGCACGGTGCGCTTGTCCACTCCGCCCTTGGCATTGGGCGCCTCGTCCTCGGTGTACGCGTCGATCAGGAAGGCCATCATGGCGCGGGTCAAGCCGAAGGAGGGTTCAATCACGTATGGGATAAACCGCTCGTTCGTCTGCTGGTTGAAGTAGCTCAACTCGGTCCCGGAGTCCTTGGAGTGCACGCCGAGGTCGTAGTCAGTGCGGTTGGCAACGCCCATCAGCTCGCCCCACTCGCTGCCCTGGAAGCCAAAGCGGTATTCCAGGTCGATGGTGCCGGCCGAGTAATGTGCACGGTCCTCTGCGGGCACATCGAAGCGGCGCATATTGTCCGGGTTGATGCCCAGATCCGTGAACCAGTCCCAGCAGATCTCCACCCATTCCTTGAACCACTCGTCGGCGTCGTCCGGGGCCGTGAAGAACTCAATCTCCATCTGCTCGAACTCACGGGTGCGGAAGATGAAGTTACCGGGGGTGATTTCGTTCCGGAACGCCTTGCCGATCTGGCCGATGCCGAACGGCGGCTTCTTGCGCGACGTCGTCAGCACGTTGTTGAAGTTCACGAAGATGCCCTGGGCGGTTTCCGGGCGGAGGTAGTGCAGGCCTTCCTGGTTATCAACAGGGCCGAGGAAGGTCTTGAGCAGTCCGGAGAAGTTCTGCGGTTCGGTCCACTGGCCGCGGTTGCCGCAGTTGGGGCAGGCGATTTCTTCCATTCCGTTTTCTGGGGCGCGGCCCTTCTTGGCTTCGAAAGCCTCGATCAGGTGGTCCTGGCGCTGGCGATGGTGGCAGGAGAGGCACTCCACCAGCGGATCGGAGAAGGTGGCCACGTGTCCGGAAGCTTCCCAGACGGGCTTGGGCAGGATGATGGACGAGTCGAGTCCGACCATGTCCTCGCGGCCGCGGACAAGCGACTGCCACCACTGGCGCTTGATGTTTTCCTTCAGTTCCACCCCGAGCGGTCCGTAATCCCAGGCTGACCGCGAGCCGCCGTAGATCTCACCGGCTT
>NZ_KI914687.1:0-3831 GCF_000520495.1 Arthrobacter sp. H14 | reverse complement strand
AAGCCACGGCGCTTGGCCAGGGAGATAATCGCGTCGAGGTTGGATGGAGTCGAAGCCATGGGCAGTTACCGCCGTCTCTTTCTTGGGTGCTGCGGGGCCGCTGGATGCGGTCCGCGGGTATTTCGCCGCCCCGGAGCATTGTGCGCGGGTATAGGCGCCGGCACGGTCAACGAAGCTATCGATACTACCCTACCGGCGTGGCGATTCCTGTGCCGCCGGGGTGGCCTGGCGCACAGGTTCCGGCTGCCTCCACGGACGCCGGCGGGGCCACGGCAGGGTGGCGAGCACGACGGCGGCAAGGGTCAGCACGGTGCCGGCGATGGTGGCCGGTGCGATCACCGTTCCGGCGGTCGGAGCAATGATGTCCAGCGCAAGTGATCCGAGCAACTGACCGGCAATCATCCCCAGGCTGACCAGCAGCACGCCCATGGTCCTGACCAGCAGCGTCGTCATCCCCACGAATATGGCCCCCAGTGGCCCGCCAATGTAGTACCACCATTCGGAGGGGAGTTCTCCGGCGGCACCACCGGCCAGGGTTTGGACAGTCCAGATCAGCGCAAGCGTCGTGCCGCCGACGAGGAAGTTCAACGTCGTCGCGGTTATGGGGGTGCCATACGCGACGGCGGCGGTTCCGTTCACCGCATGCTGCAGGCTGGAGAACAGCCCGGCCAGCATTGGCAGCAGCACCAGCAGGATCAGCAGGCCCGGCTCTGCTTCGGCGTTAATCCGCGGAGAAAGGGCTATGACGACGGCGGCCAGGGTCAGCAGTGCTCCGGCCAACCGGGCGCCATTGATCCGCCGGCGCCCTCCGGGGCCGACGCCGATCCGGTCCACCACCAGGCCGCTCAGGGATTGGCCGGTCACGACCGCGACGGTAAAGATTGCGACACCGAGCGGGCCAATCGTCGTCGCCTGCATGAGCACGAAGAAGGCCCCGCTCATGCCTGCCAGCACATACCAGCGCGGGAAACGCCGCTCCCGGAGCGCTGGCAGAACATTCCGGATCCCGGCCCTCCCCCGCGGGAGCAGCACAGTGACGAGCAGCATCACCACAAGTCCGGTGGTGAAGCTGACCAACGATGCCGTCACGGCGTCGTCCAGCTCCAGAGCCAAGGCGCCGTTGACCCGTCCCTGAAGGGGAAGCAATATCCCGACGGCAAGCATCAGGGGCAGGCCGAGCAGCAAGGGGATTCTGGGGGCGGAAGGCACGCATCCAGACTATGTCAGGCAGAATGAATGCATGGATTCCGATGACATTGTTGAGCTGCCAATCCGCGACGCGATGATCCGCCTGGGTCAACTGCTGAAACTGGCGGATCTGGCCGAAGACGGCCTGATGGCCAAACAGATCATCGAAGACGGGCTGGTCACCGTCAACGGAACGGTGGAAACACGCCGCGGACGCCAGCTAGTACCCGGCGACACCATCGCAACGCCAAATGGAGCGGTACGGATTTCGGCACCGGATCCATCCGCCTGATCCTGCGATCCATCCCGCTGAGAGTTCTCAGCCTGGTCGGAGCGTTCTCAGACTGCGGGGAGAGTTCTCAGCCCTTCGGAGCCAGGACGGTCAATTTGAGGAATTCATTGACATGGCCGAGCTCCTGAGCGTTAATGCCATGACCCATGTTCCCGTACAGGACTTTCGTCAGCTTGGTGTGTTCGCGCAGCCATGAGTTGGTGAACTCGACGGCCTCGGCGGGGATGATCGGATCCTCCTGGTCCCGGCCCCAGAACAATGGGACCTGGCGTTCAGCGAGCCGGGCATCGTCGAAGAAATTGTCCTCGTTGTCCGCTCCCTCGGCTTTGAAGGCGAAGCCGGAGAGCCCGACGACGGCGGCAAAATCCGCGGGACGGTGGCGCAGCAGGCTGGTCGCCACCCCCATCCCTTGGGAGAAACCGAGGAGTGTGACGCTGCTGTGCTGGTCTTTGACGCCGTCGAGCCAGTTGGTCAGAGTGCTTGTCGTATCTTTCACAGCCTGCAGCGAGAACGAAAGGTCGTTTTTGAGCGGAAACCAGGCGAAGCCGGGTCCAGCCGCGAGGGAAGCCCGGACAGACACTACGGTGAATTCCTCCGGCAGTGAAGGGACGAGGCCGAAGAGGTCCTGTTCGTTGGCGCCGTAACCGTGGAGCAGCACCAGCAACGGCGTTCCGGCCCGCTCCTCCTCCGGCCTGGACCAGATGACGGTGGGGGCGGCTACAGTCTGTTCAGTCATGCGTTCCATTTTGGCACCGTCCGTTGCGATGGGCTAATGCGGCCGTAACCTACGGTGGCGTAGAAGTTGCGGCGGGAGGATTATAGGTACTGTGAGCAACGATTTGAGTATTCCGGCGGTACCCCTCAATCAATCCTCCCTCAAGCAGGCCTCGACCACCGAGGAGGAACTTCAGTTCGACGAGGGTACCGCCCCACCCGCGGCTGACATCGCAGACGCTGCGGCCGCGGGAGAGATTGCGCCGCCGAACAGTTCCTTACCCCACCCATGGCGCCGCTACGTGGCCCTGGGCGATTCATTTACTGAAGGCATTGGCGACCCGGACGAGCAGAGCCCGGGTGGCAATCGAGGCTGGGCAGACCGGGTGGCTGAGGAGCTGAGCCGCGGGCACCAGGACTTTGCGTACGCGAACCTGGCCATCCGCGGACGCCTGCTGCAGCAGATTCTGGATGAACAAGTCGAACCGGCCCTGGCGCTCAAGCCCGACTTGATAAGTCTCTCTGCCGGGGGCAACGACCTCCTCCGTCCCGGTTCAGATCCCGATGTCCTGGCCGAAAAGCTGGACGTCGCGGTGGGCGAACTCAGTGCGGGAGGCGCCACCGTGGTGCTGTTCACCGGACCGGATTGGGGCGGCACCTCCGTACTCGGCAGCGTCCGGAGCAAGACGGCCATCCTGAACGAGGACCTGCGGACGGTGGCAACCCGGCATGACGCAGTTATTGCCGACATGTGGTCGCTTCGGGAGCTGGCCGATCCGCAGATGTGGGCCGGGGACCGCCTGCACCTTTCGCCCCTCGGGCACCATACCGTTGCGATCATGGTGCTCGACACGCTGGCGGTTAACCATACTTTGCATCCGAAGGTCCCCAAGCCGCTGCCACCGAAAAACTGGCGGACCGCACGGACCGAGGATCTGGTTTGGGCCCGCGAGTTCTTCCTGCCATGGGTTCTCCGCCGGATCCGGCATCAGTCGTCCGGGGACCATATCCGGGCGAAGAGGCCCGACGCCGGACCAATGTTCGGCACCGGGATACCGCCCGTTCCACATTGAGAACGGCTGCACCGCCAGCCACCACCAGGGACCGCCGGGCAAAACCAGTGCACGCATAACGCCTCCGGCTTCCGGCGGACTGGTCAGCGGCTGATGATGTCGCTCAGTTGCGCCGCTTCGATCAGGAACGCATCGTGCCCCACGGGAGAGTCGATGAGCTCCAGCCGGGCCTCAACGCCGTCGGGCAGGGCGGACATTAGTTGCTCGGATTGAGCCGGATAGTACAGCCGGTCTGAAGTAACGGCGGCGATGACGAATTCGACGTCGGTGCCCGCGAAAACGTCGGCGATGCTTCCGCGGCCGCGGGTAATGTCATGGCTCATCAAGGCCTCGGTAATGGCGATGTAGCTGTTGGCGTCGAACCGCCCGGCCAACTTGCCGGCTTGGTAATCGAGGTAGCTCTCCACCTGGTACCGGCCGCGCGGGTCTGCTCCGTTCCGCAGCGGTTCCTCCGAGCCCTGCGGCAGCCGGCCGAACCGGGAGTCCAGGTCCGGCTCGCACCGGTAGGTGATGTGCGCGATCCGGCGCGCCAACCCAAGACCGGCGGCGGGACCGTCGTCGTCG
>NZ_KI914686.1:11094-19825 GCF_000520495.1 Arthrobacter sp. H14 | reverse complement strand
TTTCAGCATGGCTGTGAACAGGTCGGTGAACGCTGTTTCCCAGGGCCAGCCTTTGGGCATGTGAAGCAGGACTTTTCGGGCGCTGGACGCGATTCTGGCCGGGATGTTAATCAGTTTCCGGCGGATGGTGCCGGTCCTGGCTTTCGCCAGCCCGTTGCCAGCTGCAGCGGCGGCTGCGCGGGTGAGGTTGTAAGCCATAACGGCCAGCACCAGCCAGGCAGCGTTTGCAGCGAAAACCCCTGAGGGCAGGTGCGCCAGAGCGCTGTCCTTCAGATCGGCGTTGACCTGCTCGATGATGGCGTGGGCGCGGTGGGTTTTGTCCGCGGCCACGGTATCCAGGGTCTTTGAAGGAGCTGTGGTGAAGAAGGCGTGGAACCGGTGGGTGTCGAACAAGGTTTCCTGCCCATCACTGGCCTTCGGGTTCAGTTCCGGGATCCGGCGCACGATGAGGCGCCCGGCGATGCGTTCGTCCTTTTTGCGGGAGCTGAACGCGGTGAACGGGATCTCGGCGACCTCGGCCTTGGAGATCCAGGCCCCGGTGTTCTCGTCGTAGACAGCGTCCGTGTATTGGATCGGGGTCCACGCGTCATCGGTGATGGTGCCGATGGCGCGTTTGACGGCCGGGTCCATGCGGACGGTCACCGACACGTCCGCGCCGGCCTTCATGGCCGCGGCCACCGTGGCGTAACCGTAGAACGCCGAGTCCGCGCGCATCAGTACTTTGCAGCCGGCGTTGATCTTCCTGACGGTGGCCAGGGCGTCTACGACCAGTTTGGCGGCTCCGCGGGCGGAGTTCGCCGCTCCTTTGCGCAGCCTTTGGGCGGCGACCAGCGGGGTTGAATCCGGGACGGTGACCGTGGCCAGCAGCGCGTTCAGGCCCCGCAGACCTGAATAGCCGTAACCGGAGCCCTGCTTGGCGTAGCCGTGGACTTCGATGATGGTGTCGTCCATGTCCACGAACGTATAGCCCTTCTCCGGTGCCGGCAGCAGCGGGGTACGTTCGGCCAGTGCGGTCAGGAAGCGGGAGGCGACCGCGTCGAGTTGGCGGACGTGGCCGAACGTGAAGGTGCGCAGGAACGAGCCCAGCGTTGAGGGTGCGTAGCGGGCTTTGAACAGTTTGCCCGTCCCGCCGTGACGCAGCAGTCCCATGTCGTCGATGGCGTCAGCGCCTGCGGTCATGCCGGCGACCAGCGATGCGACCTTTAGTCCGGCATTCGCGCCTTTGTCTGTCGGCACGGACAGCCACTCGGCGGCCAGATCCTGCAGGCCGGCGTCCTGAGCCAGGCCCATCGCCGGAACCAGCCCCGCGGTCGACACAAGGTTCTCGTCATCGAAGGAAACTGACATCGAGCCGGGACTATGGAAAAGTTGCATCTACGGGACGCCCTCTCTTGAGGTGGAAAATTTGTCTGTGGTAAGTCATATTTTCCCTCAAAAGACGGGCATCTCCCGTTTAAAACGCCGACGTCACCCCAAACCCGATCGGTGGATCAAGGCTTAGTACCGAGCCGTGACGATATTGAACTTAGCAGAGGCGGCGCTGCTGCCAATTTTGTTCGTGAAAGTGATCGTCAAATGCGTACGCCTTACCGGCGCTCAAACCCGTGATCTTCACGCTGGTTGCGGATCCTGGCATTTTTCCACGTCCGATTTTCTTGGTCCTCGAGTAGTCCGTGACAGTTTGGCTGGTCAGAGTCGGCCCGCCGTCGCTGCCTTTGGTCCAGGACAGTGACGCTGATTTACTGCCCGCATTGCTTTTTACATTCCTTGGGGCGGACGAAGCCTTTGCCCTCGGAGCGGCCGCAGTGATGATATTGGATTTCGTGGATACGGAGCTGCTACCGATTTTGTTGGCCGACGAAATGCCGATAACGGGGCGCATATGTCAACTGTCTGAGGACAGGGATGTATCTATGGGGTCGAATTTTGCGAGCAGGGTTCTTTCGGCAAGTTGGGCAAACTTTTGGGTTGCCGGACATACCACGAGGGTGATAGTTGGAAGAACCGGGTGCAGGGCAATACCAAGGCATTCAACACCGCCGGCACGAAAAGTGAAGCCGAGGCTGAGGGACGGCGTATGGCCAAGCAGAGAAAAGTTGAGCACATTGTGAAAAAGATGGATGGAACCATTGGAGAACGTAACTCCCCCATCGGCGGCTCCGGACAGGTCCGGCATATGAGTCAAAGCGATTCGACTCCCTCCCCCGGGAACAGGAACCGCTTTTACCTGTTGGCTCTGGCCGCAAACTTGGGCACATACAGCCGGGGAAGCCAGATCACCGTGCGCCAAGCGCTGGTTATCGCCTGACCCAACGGCTGGTCGACCTCGGCGGTGCCGGCCATTTTCGCCAGCGTCACCACTGCTTCCATCTTTTGATCCATCCGCGCTGTGCAAGCGGCCGCGGTCCGCTGCGCAGACTGGTGCTCTCTACGTCCGGACCAGCGCTTAGCGTCACGGAGGTCCGTCCCGGCCCTGAAGAGTCCGGGACGGTGTTTCCCCGTGTACCTCGGGAACTTGAGGGCCGCTGACTTTCCAGTACGCGAGGGCTGCAGCCCACAAGAGGAGAAAGACGCCGACGACGATAAGTCCGAAATTCCCGAGATCGATCCGGGCGACCCAGCCCAGGGGTCCGGCAGTTATCCGCAGATTCTCGGAGACTGCACCGATCAGAGCCACGGACGCGACAAAGAACGCGACAAACACCGAAACCGAAGTAACCGCCAGATTGTAATAGATTCTGCGAAGTGGACGCTCAAAGGCCCACTCGTAGGCCCGCTGCATCAGCAATCCATCAAGAGTGTCAAAAAGGACCATGCCAGCGGCGAAGAGCACTGGCAGCACCAGAACGACATACCAGGGCAGTGCCAAAGCGGCGCTGCCTGCCACGACGAAGAGACCGATCGTTGTGGCGGTATCGAAGCCGAGGCCGAACAAGAGTCCTATCGGATACATTTTTGCCGGGCGGTTGATTTGGCTGGCGATCGGTCTGAGGATGCGGTTCAGCACTCCCCTGCTCTGCAGGTGGGCCTCCAGTTGGCCCTCGGTGAAGCGCCCATTCCTATAGTCGGCCAACGAACGCCACAGGCCCTTGAAGGCGATGAGGTTGATGCTGCCCAGCAGCAGCAGGAAACAACCCGAGAGCAGGGCGCCCCATAAACCTGCTCCTTGAAGCAGCAGCGATTCGGTGTCCGACATCTGGGCCGCCAGCACATTAAGCCCGCCCGCCAGCAGAGCCACCGCGGCGACGACAACCGAGGAATGTCCCAGTGCAAACCAGAAGCCTACGCTGAGCGGGCGGGAGTTTCCGTTTTCTATGAGCTTCCGGGTGGTGTTGTCGATGGCCGCAATATGGTCTGCATCGAAAGCGTGGCGGATGCCGAGCGAGTAGGCCGTGAGCGCGAGGCCCACACCGAAAATCTGGGAGCCCGCAACCTGGTAGGAGCCTGGAAGGACAGCAACAGCAAAAGTGCCCCACCCGATAACGTGGAGTCCAACGACGACGATCAGCATCATCAGCAGGTGCCGTTTCTCCCGGGGGCCCCATCGACGTTGCCTGATACTCGACACGGTGCCTCCCAAGGCGTTCCAGCACCATTGAGGCCGGTACATAATTCCTTGCGCCGGTGATGCGCCCGGCGGTGCTTGCTGTACATCCTAAGGCGTATTTCGTCTGTTGGCACGGGCGGTAACGCCAATTTGTTCCTCATTCCTTACGTTACATATTTTCTGATTTTGCATTAAGGCACACATGTGCTATTGCCGTTTTCCTGGTACTGGCCTAGATTGAAACGACGAGGTGACACGTCGTGCATGAATTAGCTATTACTCAGAGCCTGCTCGAGACGGTCCTTGGCCGGACGGGCGAGCGCTCAGTCACGGCCGTCCGCCTCCGCATTGGCCAGCTTTCGGGGGTGTTGCCCGATGCTATGCGTTTCTGTTTTGAACTGGTGTCTGAGGGCACACGCTTAGCGGGAGCGAAATTGCAGATCGATGAACCGCAGGGCAGAGGGTGGTGCCGAAGCTGCCAGCAGGAATTCATCATTCCGGATTCCATCCCGCTGTGTCCGTGCGGCAGCGCCGACGTAAAAATCACCAGTGGCCGCGAACTTATGGTCATGTCAGTGGAAGTGGTCTGAGATGTGCACAACGTGTGGTTGCAGCGACGACGGCGGCATCCGGATATCGACTCTCGACGGTTCCCCGCAACAAGAGCACCCGCACCCGCACGGCGGGGACCATGCCCATCAGCACTCTGACGGTTCCGGACACAGCCATGAAAGCACCGAGACCATCGACCTCGAAGAGAATCTCCTCGCTAAAAACGATCTGCTGGCGGCGCGGAACCGTGGCTGGTTGGCGAACAGAGGTATCAGGGCGTTCAACGTGATGAGCTCCCCCGGTGCTGGAAAGACTACCCTCCTCGTCCGGACGATCCAGGAAATGGGAGACCGGCTGGACATCTCGGTGATCGAGGGCGACCAGGAGACGAACCTCGACGCCGACCGGATCCGCGCCACCGGCCGCCCCGTAATCCAGATCAACACCGGAGCAGGATGCCATCTCGACGCGGACATGATGCAGCGCGGACTCGTTGCCCTGGCACCGGCAGCAGATTCAACACTCTTCATAGAGAACGTCGGCAATCTAGTGTGTCCGGCACTTTTTGATTTAGGCGAAACCGCCAAACTCGTAATCATTTCTGTCACGGAAGGTGATGACAAACCGCAAAAGTATCCGCATATGTTTATGGCAGCCGACTTGGTGATCATTAACAAGTCCGACCTGCTCCCCTACGTCGAGTTCGACGTCGACGCCTGCCTTCGACAGGCGCGGCAGCTGAACCCCGACGTCGAGGTCCTTATTCTCTCAGCCACCACAGGCGAAGGCCTGGATGGCTGGTATGACTGGTTGGCACGCCCACCGGCCATCCCGACGGTTTCTACAGATGCCGGAACGGTCCCCGAGCGCGAAACCACGCTGATGCGCTGACTGCGCTGCATGACCCCACGCCAAGTTGTGCGAACCCTAGGAGGCAAAGGTGCCTGCACAAACTGTTAAGCAAGTCGCCGAAGACACTCTCATCCATGTCTTGTGGATCAATGCGGGCCTTAGCTGCGACGGGGACTCGGTTTCCCTCACCGCTGCTACACAGCCAAGCGTTGAGGAGATCGCACTCGGCGCGTTACCGGGACTGCCACAAGTGGCCATGCACTGGCCGCTAATCGACTTTGAATGCGGCCCGCAGGAAGGTGCCGACGACTTCCTGGAGTGGTTCCGTAAGGCAGACCGCGGCGAACTTGAACCATTTGTCCTTATCGTGGAGGGCTCGATACCCAACGAGAAACTGCATGCCGAGGGCGGATACTGGTCCGGCTTTGGAAACGACTTGGAAACCGGACAGCCGATTACGACCAGCGAGTGGCTGGACCGGCTGGCGCCGAAGGCCACAGCGATCCTCGCCGCTGGAACCTGCGCCACCTATGGCGGGATCCACGCGATGGCCGGAAACCCCACCGGAGCGATGGGCGTGCCGGATTATCTGGGCTACGAGTGGAAGTCGAAGGCAGGCATCCCCATTGTCTGCGTCCCAGGCTGTCCGGTACAGCCTGACAACCTCTCGGAGACCATCACCTATCTGCTGTATCAAGCAACCGGCCAGTCCCCGATGATCCCGCTCGACGAAGCGCTGCGGCCCACCTGGCTGTTCGGAAAGACGGTGCACGAGGGCTGCGACCGCGCCGGGTACTACGAGCAAGGCGATTTCGCCACCGAGTACGGCTCGCCCAAGTGCATCGTCAAACTCGGCTGCTGGGGCCCGGTGGTCAAATGCAATGTCCCCAAGCGCGGTTGGATGAACGGAATTGGCGGCTGTCCCAACGTTGGCGGAATCTGCATCGGTTGCACGATGCCGGGCTTCCCCGACAAGTTCATGCCGTTTATGGACGAACCACCCGGGGGAAAAATTTCCACCAACTCCGTGAAGCCATACGGAGCGGCGATGCGGACCCTGCGCCATATCACCACGAACACTCTGGATAAGGAACCACGCTGGCGCAAGCCCGGACGTGAACTGCTCACCGGTGCCAAGCGCACCTGGTAAGAACGCACACAGAAAGGCGAAGCAATGACTTCAACGATCCCGATGCCTTCAAAGGGCGGAACGACAGACGATGGACTTGTCGAGATGAACTGGGATCCGATTACCCGGATCGTCGGCAGCCTTGGCATCTACACCAAAATCGACTTCAAGAACAACCAGGTGGTCGACTGCAAGAGCACCTCCTCGATCTTCCGCGGGTACTCCATCTTCATGAAAGGCAAGGATCCCCGGGACGCGCACTTCATCACGAGCCGGATCTGTGGAATCTGCGGTGATAACCATGCAACCTGCTCCTGCTACGCGCAGAACATGGCCTACGGCGTGAAGCCCCCTGCCCTCGGTGAGTGGATCGTGAATCTGGGCGAAGCCGCCGAGTATATGTTCGACCACAACATCTTCCAGGAGAACCTGGTTGGGGTCGACTACTGCGAGAAGATGGTCTCCGAGACCAACCCATCGGTGCTGGCGAAAGCGGAGAACACGCGCGCCCCGCATGAGGGTGAACACGGCTACCGCACCATTGCCGACATCATGCGCTCGCTCAATCCGTTCACCGGTGAGTTCTACCGCGAAGCCCTGCAGGTGAGCCGGCTGACCAGGGAAATGTTCTGCCTGATGGAAGGACGCCACGTCCATCCCTCGACGCTGTATCCAGGCGGGGTCGGAACGGTGGCCACTATCCAGCTGATGACCGACTACATCACCCGGCTGATGAGGTACGTGGAGTTCATGAAGAAGGTCGTGCCCATGCATGACGACCTCTTCGACTTCTTCTACGAGGCGCTGCCCGGCTACGAGCAGGTAGGTTTGCGGCGCACGCTGCTCGGTTGCTGGGGGTCCTTCCAGGATCCGGATTTCTGCAACTTCGAGTACAAGGATATGACCGAGTGGGGCCGGAAAATGTTCGTCACCCCGGGCGTCGTCGTCGATGGGAAGCTGGTGACAACCGACCTGGTGAAGATCAACCTCGGCATCCGGATAATGCTCGGGTCCTCCTACTACGAGGACTGGAACGACCAGGAAATGTTCGTCACCGAGGATCCGCTGGGCAACCCGGTCGACCGGCGCCACCCGTGGAACCAGCATACGAATCCGCAGCCGCAGAAGCGCGACCTGGAGGACAAGTACAGCTGGGTGATGTCGCCTCGCTGGTTCGACGGGACGGACAATCTCGCCCTCGATACCGGTGGCGGCCCACTGGCCCGGTTATGGTCGACGGCGTTGGCGGGGCTGGTCAAGAGTGAGTACCTCGAGTCGACCGGCAACAGTGTCAAAATCAACCTCCCCAAGACAGCGCTGAAAGGTCCGGTGGAGTTCGAATGGAAGATTCCGCAGTGGTCCAACACACTCGAGCGGAACCGGGCCCGCACCTACTTCCAGGCCTACGCCGCCGCGGCGGCGCTGCACTTCGCCGAAAAGGCGCTGGAGGAAATCCGCGCGGGCCGGACCAAGACCTGGGAAACCTTCGAAGTGCCGGACGAGGCCGTCAGTTGCGGATTCACCGAGGCCGTCCGTGGCGTACTCTCGCACCACATGGTCATCCGGGACGGCAAGATCGCCAACTACCACCCGTATCCGCCCACTCCCTGGAATGCCAGTCCGACGGATTCGTCCGGGACACCGGGCCCTTATGAGGACGCGGTACAGGGCCAGCCAATTTTCGAGGAGAACACGCGAGAGAAGTTCAAGGGAATCGACATCATGCGGACCGTGCGCAGCTTCGACCCCTGCCTGCCATGC
Source organism: Arthrobacter sp. H14 (assembly GCF_000520495.1). Classification (GTDB taxonomy): domain Bacteria; phylum Actinomycetota; class Actinomycetes; order Actinomycetales; family Micrococcaceae; genus Arthrobacter_C. Next base: position 11,984 of record NZ_KI914686.1, on the reverse strand, counting down.
GGGGTGCACATGTACCTCGGCGACGGCAAGACCCTGGAGAAGCTGCATTCCCCGACCCAGTCGTTGACGGGCGAGTAGATGACGACGACGACGCGGACCAGCAGCAGCGACCGGGCCGGCCCGGCGGCTCCGGAGGCCGAACCGTCCACCGTTGCGGCAGAACAGTCCGACGGCGATCGTCGGGTTCATGCCACCGGTGAACGGATCGGCACCTTGCTCGATGCCTTGGGCGCCGGTGGTGCCCTCGCCCGCGAACGCGCCGAAGACCTGGTACGTGAAGTCACTGATCTTTATGGTGGGGGCCTGCAGCGCATCCTGGAAATCCTGGATGAACGGGCACTACTCGACGAAGCTACCTTGGACGCGCTCACCGCGGACGAACTCGTCTCCAGCCTGCTGATCGTCCACGGCCTGCATCCCAAAGACGTCGGCACCAGGGTCAGCGAGGCGCTGGACAGCGTCCGGCCTTACCTGGGATCGCACGGTGGCGACGTCGAATTGCTGGATATCAGCGACGACGGCGTCGTCACCCTCCGCCTGCTCGGCAGCTGCCACGGATGCCCCTCGTCCTCCGTCACGCTCAAGCTGGCCGTCGAGGGGGCGATCGAATCGGCCGCCCCGGAAGTGACCTCCATCCAGGTCGAGCAGGAACAAACTCCCGCCGCATCGCCAGCGCTGATTCCCATCGAAGCACTGCGCAGCCGCCTCACCGGTTCAGCGGACACCGTCGGCGGTTCGTGGGAGCCCGTCCCTGAAATCGAACAGCTCGAGCCAGGTGAAGTGGCCGGTTTCGACCTGGATGGGTTGCAGGTGTTGGCCTGCCGCACCGGCCAGGACCTGTATGCCTTCCGGTCCTACTGCCCGGGATGCACCGGTGCGATGGCAGGTGC
>NZ_KI914686.1:0-10994 GCF_000520495.1 Arthrobacter sp. H14 | reverse complement strand
TGGGCGGAGGCCTGCTCCGCTGCCCCACCTGCCGCAAGCACTACGACGTCCGGCGCGCCGGCGCCTGCCTGGAGGAGCCGGCCCTGCATCTCGATCCGCTGCCATTGCTCGTCCGCGATAGCGTTACGTCAGTGGCCGTTCCCGGCGTCGTCGGTCCGGTCTGATGAGAGAGCAGCGGACGATGACGACATCCTGGACGCCCAACGGCGCATCGGGTAGCCGCGTCAAGGACGCGGCCAACGATGACGCGCCTTTCTCCGTATTGCGACGTATAACCCGTAACCGTCCCGCTCCAGCCGTCGGGGAACACTGCGAAATGTGCGCAGAACCAATATCGGACAAACACCAACACGTGGTCGACGTCGAGAGCCGTGCCATGATGTGCACCTGCCGGCCCTGCTACCTGCTCTTCATCGACCGCAACGCGCACCTGCGCTACCGTTCCGTTCCGGAACGCTATCTTTCGTTTCCGGACTTTGAACTGGGCTCCGGACAATGGGACGAACTCGAGATACCCGTCGGGCTGGCCTTCTTTTTCCACAACACCGGGATGGGACGCACCATCGCCTTCTATCCCGGCCCGGCCGGCGCCACCGAATCCGAATTGCCGTTGGCGGCATGGGAATCGGTCCAGGCCCGGAATCCGGAGCTGGCCGAGGCTGCCCCCGATACCGAAGCCCTGCTCATTCGCGGTCCCGGAGCGGAGCGGCCCCGGGCGGAATGCCACATCGTGCCCATTGACGCCTGTTACGAGCTGGTGGGGCAACTGCGCCGGGTATGGCGCGGGTTCGACGGCGGGCAAGAGGCCCGCGAACAGCTGGACGTGTTCTTCGACAAGGTCAGCCGCAGGAGTAAACCCGTGCCGACAGCCGCCGCACGCAGAACCACCCCCGAGGCGAACATCGACGGTACCGACGTTGCGGCCCCGGCGGAAGGGAACGGTCCGGCATGACCCAACTTGATTTCGATGTGCTGAACATCTTTGCCGAGCCCTATGGCGCCACTCCCCAGCTGACGGCCCGGCTGCGCCTGCTCGAGACGACCGGTGCGGTCATCCACGCTATCGCCCTGCGCTGCCAGGTCCGCATCGAACCTCAGCGTCGGGGCTACGCCGAGGAGGAAGAGCCGGGACTTCAGGACCTCTTCGGCGACAGGGCCCGGTGGCCATCCACCTTGAAGCCCTTCCTCTGGCTGCACAGCAGCACAACGGTGCAAGGCTTTACCGGTGCCACCGACGTCGACCTCCCCCTGCCATGCACTTACGACTTCGAAGTCACCGCATCCAAGTACCTCCACGCGCTGCGCGAGCGGTCCGTTCCGCTGGCGCTGCTGTTTTCCGGAACCATCTTTACCAAGGGCTCCAACGGGTTCGGGGTGGAGCAGATCTCCTGGAATTGTGAGGCTTCGTACCAGTTACCGGTTGCTGTCTGGAGGGCGCTCATGGACCAATACTTCCCCAACACCGGATGGATCAGGATGGACCGTGAGATAGTCCAAGCACTGGCGCAGTACAAGTCCTCGCTGGGACTCACCTCGTGGGACACTGCCGTCCAGAGCCTGCTGGCCAACGCGCCGGACCCGGTCCGATGAACGCCGATGCGGTGAACCCCGCAGCTGGGAACCCGCCGCCCGCATCAAGGCCGGGCACCGGCAATCCCAGCCTCAGCCTGGCCCGCGCCGTCGCCGACGCCGTGCTCTATGAGGGCTATCTCCTCTACCCCTACCGCGCCTCATCGCGGAAGAACCAGTCGCGCTGGCAGTTCGGTATGCTGGGGCCCCCCGGAGCCGCGGCCTCAGGTGCCGGAGAGGAGAGCACGATGTTCGCGGACGCGCTGCTGACCGCTGGCCCGCAGGCGTCGGTGGAAGTCCATCTGCGCTTCCTGCAGCTGCAAACCCGTAGTGCTGAACGGCTCGACGACGGGACCTTCACTCCGGTGAATGAGCTCACCGTCGGCGCTGCCCGCTGGCTCACCTGGGATGAGGCCTCCGAGCAGGAGATCACGCTGGGCCCTTTCGCCCTCGCGCAGCTTGAAGCGGGAGAAAGCATCCCCGTCGACGTGCCCGCCAACGAGGATATTGAAGTGCTCCAGGATGATGCCGGACTTCCCGCCGGACGCCTCGTGCGCCGCCGTCTGGCATTGTCCGGGACGGTCCACTTGGGCCTGAGTATGCCGGACGGAGCATCTGCCGATCACGCCGCCGGCGATGGTCCTGAAGATCCGGCGCCACCTAACGGAGCCAATTCCGGCCGGCTGGTGAGGCTTCGGGTCTCAGCCGAGAACACAGCTCCGGGACTGACGGCGGACAAGCACGACGCCGTAGCCACGTCGTTCATCGGCACCCATCTGCTGTTGAGCACACAGGACGCGGACTTCATCTCCCTCCTAGAGCCGCCTGCGGAGGCCCAGGCAGCCGCTGCCGGCTGCGCCCAACACCGGTGCTGGCCCGTGCTCGCAGGACCCGAGGGCCAGCGCGACGTGCTGCTGATCTCGCCCATCATCCTCTATGACCACCCGGCCGTCGCTCCGGAGAGTTCGGTGGCGCTGTTCGATTCAACGGAGATTGACGAGATCCTCACCCTGCGGGTCCTGACGTTGACAGAGGAGGAGAAAGCCGAAGCCCGGGCGACGGATCCACGGGCCGCCGAAATCATCGACCGCTGCGAAGCGATGACACCGCAGGAACTGCAGCAGCTGCACGGTGTTCTCCGCAATCCCCGGGCCGAAGCAGCCAACGTTACGGCCACGACGGAGGAGCCCGGCTTCTGCGAGGACCCTCCAGAGGCTGTCATCGCCCAGCAAGACGAACCATTCTCAGCGACAAGCGGCTATCCCGCCGATGCCCCCGCCGCCGGCTTGCCGTGGTGGCATCCGGAAGCCGATGCCAGCGTCCAGCCCGACGTCGACGCCGTCGTCATCAAGGGTGTCGCGGTGTCGCGCGGCAGCTTGGTCAGAGTCCACCCGCAGCGACGGGCCGATGCCCAGGATCTGTTCTTCGCCGGCCAGACTGCACGTGTCACCAGCGTTCATTTCGACGTCGACGGCAGCACCCATGTTGGCCTCGTGCTTGACGTTGACCCGGCCTCTGACCTCTATGACGGGTACGGGCGGTCCTTTTATTTCGCCCCGGACGAGTTGGAGCCCCTAAAGGTGGAGCCCCCTGAGCCGGGGCCTACCCAGGACCAGAGAAAGGAAAACCAACCATGAGAAGTATAGGAGTCGTCACCACCGCCCTGATGGTGTCCCTAGCCTCATTTGCGATCGTTATAGGGGTGAAGTCGATTCCCGACATCAAACGCTACTTGAAGATCAGGTCAATGTGAGCAGCAGTACCCGGACACATTCCGGCTCCGAAGTCGGCGCCGCAGTCGGCGCCGCAGTCCCCGTTGCTCGCATCCTGGTTGCCGGCGTAGGTAACATTTTCCTGCGTGACGACGGATTCGGGCCCGAGGTAGCTCGCTATCTGGCCAGTGATTCCACCGGGTTGCACACAGGGGTGCAGATCGTTGACTACGGCATCCGCGGAATGCACCTCGCCTACGACCTACTCGACGGCGTTGATGCACTGATACTGGTGGATGCCATCCCTGCCACGGCGCCCACCGAGCTGGGAAGCACCGGCAACGGGCCAGGCACGATCAGAGTGCTGCAGGTCGGCAGCGAAAACCTGACAAACGCCGCGGCCACACCGGCCTTGGACCCGCACGGCATGGATCCGATGACCGTGCTGAACCGCCTGCGGGCGCTGGGCGGAGAGTTGCCCCTGACGTATGTCGTCGGATGCATTCCGGCTGACATTGACGAAGGGATCGGGCTTTCCGACGCCGTAACCCGGGCCATCCCGGAAGCGGCTGCCAATATCCGGACGCTGATAACAGAACATATTCCGTCCGGCCTCAGTGGAGGAGAGCAATAATGTGCTTGGGGATTCCGGGACAGGTTCTGGAACTTATCGAAGGCTACGGCGACCAGCTGGCACTGGTTAACGTCTCCGGCGTGCCGCGGAAAATCAACATTGGGCTGCTGGACGACGGGCCACTGGAACCTGGCACCTGGGTGATTATTCACATGGGCTTCGCGCTTGAACGCGTCGACGCTGCCGGAGCGGAACAGGCGCTGAGCGGTTTGGAACTGATGGGACGTGAGAGGATGCCGGACGGTTAGTGCTCGATCGCCACTGCAGTTCCCCGGTGTTCGACACCGGTATTGGCTATTTTCAGGTGGCGTTGCGTGTACCTCTGCAATTGGTGCAGCTGTACTGGAGTGAGCCTGTCGCACACCCAGTCCCAATGCAGTGATACGACGTCGCCGACGGCCAGGTCAGCGACGAAGCCGGTTCCGGACACGGCATACTTGGCCGCCTCCGTTTCCGCCTCCCCCAACGAAAGTGCCGTGCCATCCCACACCAGCGGACGGGAGCGTACTAATGCTTCGTCTCCGGTGAAACCGACCACCTCGCCCCAGCGGATGCGGCAACGATCAAGGGACATCAACGCTGTCGAGCGTCTGCGGTCATCCCGGAGCAGACCGAGCCAGGGATAGATTTCGAGGACATGGAAGCTATGATGCGGGACGCCGCCCGCCAGCACGCCTTCGATCAGATGCGGAAACTGCAGCCCGGTACGCGCGCGGAACCGGTCCTCCATGGAATTTCCAATGTGGGTCACCCCCACCGCATCCAGGAGCGGATTACCCACCCAGTAGGCCTCGACCACCCGGTGATCCAGAGGATCGCTGATCCCGGTGGCGCCGGCGATCAGTTCCAGGTACGGCCAAGCACCGGCGAAGCCCTTGGCCAGTTCAACCAGACCCTGATCCGTCACGCCGGCTTGCCCATAATGCAGCAGGGCATCGCTATCGAGGGGACCACAACTGCCGTGGGAATTTGGAGGATAAGCGTAACGGACGAATAGTTGGGCACCGTTGATAACCATGCTGTGGCCTCGATCCACTCAATAACTGTGAACATAGCACTGTGCCGAGCGAGCTACAAGGGTTCTGACCGGAGCAGTAAAGCCTTGACAGGCTTACACTTCGGGCGGATGCTGTGAAGCATTGACGTACTACCTTGAAGCTTTGCTGTAGGTTCGTGTACAGGAGCCGCCGTATGGACCGTGTCGAAATGACCCGCCGCTCGGTCCTGACGACCGCCGTCGTCGGTGGAAGCGTTGTTTTCTTGACCGCCTGCGGCCAAAACAGTTCCACGCCGGGTGGCGGGCCCGCATCCGGGGCCGGGATTCGATTCAAGGACCAGCAGGGCAGAACCATCACCTTTGACCAACCGGTCACCAGTGTCGTCACCATCCCGATGCCCGCGGCGTCCTTGTTGGTGGCCGTCGACCGTACCGCAGATCACCTTGCCGCAATGCACAGCGTGTCCTGGGCCGCGATGAGGGACGGGATCATGGGCGACATGTTCCCGAACGCGCTCGAGGTACCCCACAACATCGCGCGGAACGACTTCACGCCCAACGTGGAAAGTATCTTGGCACTGAATCCCGACGTCGTCATCCAGTGGGAGGACTCGCTGCTCACCAAGCCGCTGGAAAACGCCGGGCTTAAGGTCATTGGGTTGACCAACACCGGAACCCAGGAAGGCGTCGACGCCTGGACCGAAATTTTCGCTGCCATGCTCGGCAAACCCAAGAGGGCCGAACAGATGAAAGCACGGGCCGCGAAGGAACTCGAGGAGGTCAAGGCGACGGCCTCCGGCAGAACCGGGCAGGGGCCCAGCATCCTCTACTTCAACCGGTTCGACGGCGGTTTGATAGTCGCCGGAGAAGAGACTTACAACGATTTCTATATCAAGCTGGTCGGTGGCACCAATCCCGCCACCGGAGCGAACGGCATTGCCGCGCCCGGGATGGTGGGGGTGGATGTCGAACAGGTGCTGGCGTGGGACCCGGAGGTGATACTGCTGGGCAATTTCGACGCCGCCATGCCGGACGATATCTACTCGGATCCGGTGTGGGCGGACATTTCGGCGGTCCGCTCCAATCGGGTCTATAAGGTCCCTCTGGGCGGTTACCGTTGGGATCCACCGGGACAGGAATCTCCGCTGATGTGGAATTGGCTGACCAACATTGCCTTCCCGGAAAACACCAGCGATCTGCGGGCCATGGTCTCCGACTACTTCGACTTCCTTTACGCCCACCAAACGACCCCTGCGGAAATCGACGAAATCCTCTGGACCACGGCGAACGGCCAGTCCGCCAACTACCAGCAGTTCAATGCTTCATGAGGCAACGACGCCGGCGCCGTCACGGCCGAAGAATGCGCTGCACGCGCTCTTCAGGACATCGATTGGCCCGATCGCGCTCGGCTCCATACTGCTGATCGGCGTTAGCCTGCTGGCGTTGACGGTGGGCCGGTACCAGGTGCCGCTCTGGAATGTGCTGCAGATCCTTTCGGCCGAAGTCGTTCCTGTCGACACCGCGTTCAAGGAAACCGAGCAGAGCGTTGTTCTCCTCATCCGTCTGCCAAGAATCCTTCTCGCACTGCTGGTCGGCGGCGGTTTGGCCATCGGCGGCGCAGCTTTGCAGGCCATCTTCCGCAATCCCCTCGTCAGCCCGGAGATTATCGGCGTTTCCGCCGGTGCCTCGTTCGGCGGCGCATTGGCTTTGCTGCTCGGGCTTGGTTCACTCCTGCTTGTCGGAGGCGCGTTTATCTTTGGCCTGGCCGCCTTGGGGCTGCTGTTCCTGATCACGTCCGGCCGCGGCGGAACACCGATGCTGATGATCGTCCTGGGCGGGGTGGTTACTGGTTCCTTCTTTTCAGCCCTCGTGTCCCTGGTCACTTACATTGCCGACCCTTTCACCACCCTGCCCGCCATCGTTTTCTGGTTGCTGGGAAGTGTGGCAACCGCCAGCTACGCGAAGGTCCTGATAGCGGTTATTCCCATTCTGGCCGGCACTATTGTGCTGATCGCCCTGCGCTGGCGAGTCAATGTGCTCTCCCTCGGAGACGAGGATGCCACCTCTCTCGGGCTTCGGCCAGGGGTTTTGCGATGGGTGGTGCTCATCTGCGTCGCGTTGATCGTCGCCGGCGCGGTCGCGGTGAGCGGTGTGGTGAGTTGGGTCGGTCTGGTCATCCCGCACTTAGTGCGGATGTGGGTTGGTCCTGACCACCGCGTCCTGTTGCCGGTGTCGTTTCTCGTTGGCGGTGCTTACCTCATTCTCGTGGACACGGTCGCCCGTTCGGCGACGGCCGGTGAAATCCCATTGGGTGTACTCACCGCTCTCATCGGTGCGCCCGTGTTCTTTATCCTGCTGCGGCGTAACCGGGACAGGATCTGGGACAATGCTTGAGCTGGATAGCGTGGGGTTCGGCTACGCCCGGCGAAGGTCTTCCGAATGGGTCTTCCGAAATGTCAGCTTCCATGTATCGCCGGGTTCCGCCACCGCAGTTCTGGGTCCCAATGGCAGCGGCAAGACGACTCTGGTCCGCTGCGCTGCCGGGCTGTTGAATGTGCGCGAAGGCGAAGTACACCGGGCGGATACCGTGGGTTATGTACCGCAGGCTCACGGCAGTTCCTTCGCGTATAAGTCACTGGACATGGTACTGATGGGCCGCGCCCGCCAGGTCGGAATGTTCCGGTCCCCCGGTCAGGAAGACCACTCGGCGGCGGCGGAAGCCATGGCGAGAGTGGGCATCTCAGGCCTTCAGGACCGCCTGTTCCCAACTTTGAGCGGCGGTGAACAACAACTTGTCCTGATCGCACGGGCCATCGCCGCCGGTTCCCCTATCCTCGTGCTTGATGAACCTGCCACAGGCCTGGACTTGAAGAACCAGATGCGCGTCCTGACCCTGTTGCGGGAGTTGATGGCCGGCGGGATGGCGCTGCTGTTGAGTACGCACCATCCAGACCACGCCCTGTATCTGGCAGATCATGTGGTGCTGATGGGCGGCCAGCAAGTTCAATCAGGCACAAAGGACCAACTGATGACCGACAAGACACTATCCGCCCTCTATAGCCTGCCGGTCAACACGATCGCGTACCGGGACGGCAACGGGGTTCCCCAGCGTACGATCGTCACCGGCTACAACGAGACGCCGTCTCCGGAGCCTGCAGGGCACCCGACAGCCTAAGCGGTGTCTGGTCCCGTGTAGCGCTGCGGGTTGGCGCAGCAGACATCGCCCTTCCGACCCTGCTAATTCCGGCGCCGGCCGGTCGTTCCGACCGTTCTCTATTCGTTGCCGGAAGTTCGCCCTTCAGTGGCAGGATCGCCGTCTCCGCGGTCGTCAGCTTCCATAGCGGCGTCGCTGAAAGGTACTGATGACGGGGTGGCGGCGGCGCACCTGACCGGGATACGTGAGCGTTGGCGTAGAGGGTCGCGTCTGAGGTCTGCGTACATTGCCACGCATAGACCGATCATGACCAGTATGAACGGGCTCGCCGCCAGGATAGTGAAGGTCTGCAGCGCTTGAAGTCCTCCCACGAGCAGCAGTACGGCGGCAACGACTCCGGAGAGAGCGGCCCAGAAAACAACCACCGGTGTCCAGGGTTCCTTACTGCCGCTGGTGGAGAGTGTGCCCAGCACCAGTGCACCGGGGTCGGCTCCGGTAACGAAGAAGGTGCAGATGAGGACGATGGCTGCGACCGCGGCCGCCGTGAAGAGTGGGTACTGTTGCAGGGCCACGAAGAATCCGGCCGCTTCACTTCCGGTACCGGCGATGTCGACGCCGTTTTGCTGGAGATTGATTCCTGTGCCGCCAAATACGGTGAACCAGAGGATGCTGACAGCGGTCGGCGTCAGCAACGCTCCGAGAACAAATTCGCGGATGGTCCGGCCGAAGGCATCCCCGAGAAGCGGATCTATGTAGATAAGAAATCCGGATCCACAACCAACAGGGTCGGCCTCAACACCGCCTTGGACTACGCCCGCGACGGAGACATCATCGTCGTACACACCCTGGACCGCCTCGGACGCACCGTCCGCGACACGTTGAACATGATTCACGACCTGGCCGAACGCGGGATCGGAGTGCGGAACCTCGCCGACCCTATCCGGGTGGACTCCGCCAAGCCAGAGGACCCGATGGCACAGCTGGCCCTGGTGATGCTGGCACTGTTCGGACAGATGGAACGAACCTACGCTATCGAGCGCGCAGCTCACGCCCGGTCCGTGGCCACCAGCGAAGGCAAAAGAGTCGGCAGGCCCTCCGTCGTCGACCCGAGCAAGCTTGCCTATGCCGCGCACCTGCTCGATACGGGACTATCGATACCCGAGATTGTGGACAAGACAGGGATCACCCGATCCAGCCTGTACCGGCACCTGCCACCAAGACCACCGGAGTCCGTGATGGCCGATGACTCGTCAACGTCGATTCGTGCAGAGCACTCCTGACAAAATGCACAACCGCGCAGGCGAGTTCTTCTGACACTTCAATGTCAACAGTCGTCTGCACAACCCCCGGAGTAGCGCGGATGATCGTGCAGATGAGTGCTGAACATGAGAATTCGTGTCAGTTTCAGAAGTCGTCTGCACAAATATCAGAGCGCTTGGGAAGGATCGTGAACGAATTTGCTTCGGGTTTGCCGGTAGGGGCGGGGCCTTTATAGGTTGCTCAGGTTGTCCGCGGACGTGGCGGTGTCGGCGGCCGCCTCCGTCTCGTCTTCGCGTTTGACGGTCCGACGACGCCGGCGTTTGTCATTGAGCAGGCAAAGTCCGGTGGCGAGGAAGAAGAAGAACAGCAGCGGTATGACGAGGTAGAACATGCTCATAATGTCCGGCCCTGGGGCGGCCATGGCTCCCAGGACACAGACAAACAGCACGGTGATGCGCCAGGATTTGAGGATCTGCCGCCCGCTCAGCACGCCGAGAAGGTTCAGGCCGAACAGCACCACCGGCAGCAGGAAGGCGATGCCGAAGGCCAGCAGCAGGCGCATCACGAAGGTCAGATACAGCTGGGCGGTGATGACGTTGGAGCCGCCTTCGGGCGTGAATCTGAGCAGGGCCCGGACGGCGTTGGGCAATACCAGCCAGGCCAGGAATACTCCGCCAACGAACAGTGGCACCGATACGGCCATAAAGGACAGTGCGACCCTGCGCTCCTTGTCTTTGAGGCCGGGGGTGATGAAGGCCCACATCTGGTAGAGCCAGACGGGACTGGAGAGGAGCAGGCCCAGGAACACCGACGTCTGGACCATCAGGTCGAACGAGGATGCCACGCCGTCGAAGTTGATGCTGGCGAAACGGTCTTCATTATCGGCGACGTTCATAATCGGCGCTATCAGCTGGCTGAAAAGCGGGTTATAGAGGAGGAACCCTGCGACGCCGCCAAGGAAGATGCCGATGGCGCTCTTGATGAGCCCCGCAACTTCGACCACTACCGACTCAGATGCGTAGAGGCAGGCGGCCAGTCCTGGGTTTCCGTCTGGACGATAAGTTCTATTGAGGTGAAGTCCGCCGCGCGTGGGTCCTTAAAGAGGTTCACCGCGTTCTCGTTGCAGCAGTTGAAACGCTGCTCAGTATCGGAGTACATCCAGGTGATTGCTTGCTTTGGGATGAAGCGGCCTACCCCGTTGTCGGCGCCGTTTATGGCGGCTTCTCGTCCTTCGACCCATCGTGCGCGGGCCCGTTCGAGGGCGACCGCAAGGCTTAATTCGACATCGAGAATCGTCAGGTGACCGTAGTCGTTGGCTTCGAGGTTTTCAAGGTATCGCGTGCCCAGCCCCGGCCAGAAGGGAGTCCCCTCAATGACGACGTTTTCCCTGGCCTGCAGGCAGCGGGCCAGAATATTCTCGGCCAGCATCGTCGACTCGTTATGTACTAACGAGGACAGCTCGTTGGGGTTTCCGTCTGGACGATAAGTTCTATTGAGGTGAAGTCCGCCGCGCGTGGGTCCTTAAAGAGGTTCACCGCGTTCTCGTTGCAGCAGTTGAAACGCTGCTCAGTATCGGAGTACATCCAGGTGATTGCTTGCTTTGGGATGAAGCGGCCTACCCCGTTGTCGGCGCCGTTTATGGCGGCTTCTCGTCCTTCGACCCATCGT
>NZ_KI914685.1:16281-20128 GCF_000520495.1 Arthrobacter sp. H14 | reverse complement strand
CAATGAGAGACGATAGACATGACGGTCACCGTACTTTTCCGATTGTGATGGACTTGGTTGGTGGCCGTTGACGGGCCGGTACCAGTCCGGGTAGGAATCACATCGGAACAGAACTGTGAGGGGTCACGCCCGTGAGGGTGGACAATCTTCTAATCAAGCTACCGAGGTGGGCCGGACGGGTACCGGCCGACCCACCCTGATGGACGGACAAGTCCACAAAAAGACACCCTGAGGGTCAGTTGTACCAAGGGTCACGTCTATAGGGTGGAGCGGCCAGTAACTATCCTGCCAGCCAGTCCCAGACCAGCTAGAACAAGTCTCACAGTTATACCAGCCGGGGTAGAAGCGTTCCAGAGCTTCCTCTTTGGTTGGTGCAACCAGGCCAAGGGCGGCGACGGAGACTTTGATGTTCTCGCCGGTGTGGCCAGCCTGCGCGGCGGAGCGGCGGTAGAGATCGGCCAGTGGGGCGAACCTTTGCGGTGCGCCGCCGATGATGCCGTAGGAGACGGGTAGTCCGAGCTGTCCCGCCCGCGCGGACGAGCCCGGGTTGCCTCCGGTGGCCAGCCAGATCGGCAGGGACCCGTTGGCCGGTCGAGGTACTACGGCGAGGTTGTCCAACGTCGGACGGACAGACCCGGACCAGGACACGTGTTCGTCCTTGTTCGAGTTGAGTGTCATCAACAGGTCGAGCTTTTCTGCGTAGAGCTGGTCGTAGACCTGCATGTCGTAGCCGAACAGCGGGAAGGTTTCGACGGAGGAGCCGCGGCCGGCGGTGAGTTTTCCACCCGCCCGCCGCCGGAGACCGCGTCGGCGATGGCGAACTGCTGGAAGACCCTTACCGGGTCGTCGGTGCCGATGATGCTCGCTGCACTGCCGAGTTTGATCTGTTTTGTGGCCCCTGCCGCAGCCGCGATCACCGCCCCGGGCGAGGACGCGGGCATGCTCACCGTGTGGTGCTCGCCCACGCCGAAGTAATCCAGTCCGGCGGCATCGGCATGCTTGATCGCGTCGAAGAGATTGCGGACGGCTTCGGCCGTGGAACGGTGGCCGCCGTCGGGGTTCAGTTGGGTGTCGCCGAAACTATATGCGCCGATTTCCATGGTGTCTCAAGGCTTTCGTAGGTTGGTCGGGTTCAGGCGTGGGCTGATTCGGTGGCCGCGCTGAGGAGGGCTTGGAGTTGTTCGGCGGTGTGGGAGCCGTTGAAGATTTCGGTGCCGGGCTGGAAGGCACGTCCGGCGGTGAGCGGTCCGGCGTCGATCGGGTCGTAGCCGAGCCGGTCGAGGAACCCGGCGACAAGTACCTTGGCGTCGTCGCGGTCGCCGGCCAGAGCCAGTGCCCGGCGGCCCGGCGCCCCGGGTTCGTTGCCGTCTTCTTCAAGTTCGTGGTAGCCGATGTGGTTCAGCGACTTGACGACTGTCGCCCCGGCCAGGAATTCCTGGACGATTTCGCTGCTGGTGCGGGGGTCGTTTTCAAAGTCGTCGACCTCACCATCCGTGGGAGCCCAGTAGTTCATGACGTCGATCACGGTCTTCCCGGTCAGGACGCCCGGACTGAGGGTGCGGTACTTGTGCAGGGGAACGGCGGCGACGACGATGTCAGCCGCGGCTGCCTCGTCGGCGTCGACCGCGATGGCGCCGGGGGTGACGATCTCGACGATCATGGCGATCTCGTCGACCGGCTTGGCCGTCGCGATCTTGACCATGTAGCCGGCTTTGAGTGCCTGCCGGGCGACGGCGGTGCCGACACGTCCGGCGCCGAGGACACCGACGGTACGCAGTTCGCCAAGCTTCACGATCAACTCCAAACTCGCAATGTATGTTGTTCAACAGACTATATGTGGAACAGAATATCTTTTCAACTTCATATTTCGGGTACCATGGGGGCATGGCCGAAAGCATCAAGGCGTTTGAAAAGAGCCCCAACATTGCACAGCCCGGAGATCTGGGCTGGCATCTGGGCATGGTCCTGCGCGGCTACCAGTCGCGCTTCGAGGACGCCGTCGAGGGGATGGCTGCAGGAATTCGCGGCTATCAGATACTCTCCGCAGTCATCCACCGCGACCCACCCAATCAGCAGGCCCTGGGTGCGCATCTGGCGATCGACCGGACGGTCCTCACTTACCTGCTGGATACCCTCGTGGACGCCGGAGTCGTCGAACGCGTCCCGGCCCCGTCCGACCGCAGGGCACGCAAGATTGTGGCCACCGACAACGGGCGGTCACTTCTGGCAAAGTACGAGCAGCGTGTGGCGGCGGCCGAAGCCGACCTGGTATCCGGTCTCAAGGAATCTGAAGTCGGAACGCTGGCCTCGCTCATCAGCCGGCTGGCCATGGATATCCACCGCGCGCAGCCCGGATCCAGCCCCTGCGAAGCCATGGATCATCTGCCCTAAGCCCCTCCCACCCGGCGACTCGAATGTCCGGGGCGGTCATGGCATTGCCCTTTCTCCTCGGTGGTAGTCCTTGTCTAAATCGTAATGCGAAGTAGGCTTACCTTTTTGGCTCCCGCCGCGTAAAGTGGGTCCGGGCGGAAGGTTTTGAGACCAAATGAACCGCACAAGCCCGGACTTCCTGACCCAACGGGTTAGGGGCAAAGTCACAGCAGACAGGACGGCAAGCGCTCGCGCTGCCGTCAAGTGACAGCCAAAGGAGTGTAGATCATGGTTAGTATGCAGCAGCTTCAGAGCCTGATGGAAAATAACGGAACCGTCGTCGACCAAGATGGCGGCAAGATCGGCAAGATAGGCCAGGTCTACCTGGACGACCGGACCAACGAACCGGAATGGGTTAGTGCATCCACCGGCCTGTTCGGAAGTTCGGAATCGTTCGTCCCGCTTCAGGGTGCCGCCATCATGGGCGACCAGCTTGCAGTCAAGTTTTCCAAGGACATGGTCAAGGACGCCCCGCGGGTTGAGGCTGACGGCAATCTCAGCCCGTCGCAGGAGGATGAACTTCACAGCTTCTACAAGGTTGGCTACGCAGACACCGGCGGGACCGGCGGCGAGTACCGGCCCGACGGCGTCACTGGCAACCGGGATGCCGACGGCGTAACGGGCGCCCCGCAGGGCGCCGGGCACGACACCTCCGGTCCCAATACCGATGACGCCATGACCCGCTCGGAAGAGGTGGTCCATGTCGGCAAGGAGCAGCAGGAGACCGGCAAGGCCCGCCTGCGCAAGTACGTCGTGACGGAAAACGTCCAGACCACCGTTCCGGTCAGCCATGAAGAGGTCCGCGTGGAGCGCGAGCCGATCACGGATCAGAACCGCGATGAGGCAACCTCGGGCCCGTCCTTCAACGAGGAGGAGCACGAAGTAACCCTCCACGCCGAGAAGCCGGTGGTCGATAAGGAAGAAAAGCCCGTTGAGCGTGTCCGCCTGGAGAAGGAAGAAGTCCAGGATGAGGCCGAAATCAACGAGCAGGTCCGCAAGGAACGTATCGAATCAGAAGGCGACATGAAGGGAAGGTAACTATGAGCTCAGAATCTCAGACCACCACGGATCACGATGAGATCCGTAAGTGGGTCGAGTCGAACGATGGCCAGCCGGCCAGTGTCAAAGGCACTGAAGGCGGCGACACCGCAGGGGTGCTCCGGATCGATTTTCCGGGCGGCGCCAAGGAGGACCAGCTCGAGCACATCAGCTGGGACGACTGGTTCGAGAAGTTCGACTCCAACAACCTGGCGTTCCTTTACCAGTCAAAGAAGGCCAGCGGCGAGGACAGCACGTTCTTCAAGCTGGTGGAGCGCTAGAGGCTGATCGAACAACTCAGTAGGTTGGGCGGTTCCGCATTCGTGTGGAACCGCCCAACCTTTTCAGCGGCGGCACGCCTCACCGTTACGCGGAGCTG
>NZ_KI914685.1:0-16181 GCF_000520495.1 Arthrobacter sp. H14 | reverse complement strand
ACCGTTACGCGGAGGTGTTCAAATGAGGCAACGATTACAGTTAAGCAAAGTTTTCCCATAAGCCACGCTGCGCTGTTGTACCGAATCGTCCGGGCGCCTAGCCTTTGAAGTGCTGGCTCCCCTCGCTCCCTGGAACCGTTCACGGAGCCAGGGGAGTCTTCCCAATTGGCCCATCTTCCGTTCATGGTGGTGGCGGCGGTCAGTCGGTCCGCTTCGCCGTCCGCGGTATTCCTGCCGTCTTTTTCGCCATCCGGGCTTAGGGCCGCTCGGCGGGTGATGGTTCGTCGAGATAGTCAAGGTCGGAGCCATCGGCGGGTAGACCTTCGGCAACGGCCGTCGCCGTCGCTTCCCAAGCTGAGATGGTGATGGCCAGCCGGCCGAAATATCCCACAGAGGCACATGCCCGTGCCACAGCGACGATTTCAGTGGCAAAGCTCTCCTGATCGATACGCTTGAGAAAAGTCAACCATGGGAACGGGCCACGCAACCGCTCGACGAAGTCTCCGTCAGCCAAAGAAATGGCAATGAGTGAGGAGGCAAGACGGAGGCCTGCGAGATCCTTCTCATGCGCGCTGGCCCTCGACACCACGAGATCCTCTTGACCGCGGCGGGAAACGACGATATCTCCCTCGTCGACATGGGCCAGGACCTTCTTTGGGGACCGAAGTAATTCGGTAAAAGTCGCTTTGGTTTGCATAAGTCCATCATATCTGATGTTTATCTGCGTTCATAGACCCGGTAGAGCGGACGCCTACTATGCGTTACGTGGCCAGGTAGCGGCGCTCCGGTCGGCCGACTTCGCCGTAGCGCAGGCGTACCTCGACTTTTCCGGTGTCGGCCAGGTGTTCGAGGTAGCGGCGGGCGCTGACCCTGGCGATTCCGAGTCGCTCGGCAGCTTCGGTTGCGGAGAGATCGGCGTCGGCGTCACGCAGTACGCGTTCCACCAGTTTGAGGGTTTCGGCGCTGAATCCTTTGGGGAGCGGTTTATCCACGCGGCTGACGCCGAAGACACGGTCCACGTCTGCCTGGTCCGTTTCGCTTTTTGATGAGTCGAGGTGGCGGTACGCGCGCTGATAGTGTTCCAGCCGTTCACGCAGGTCTTCCTGGGAGAACGGCTTCATCAGGTAGTGCACGATTCCGCCGCGCAGTGCCCGCCTGACGGTGTCGGCTTCCCGCGCCGCGCTGATTACGAGCACGTCCAGTTCGGGAACCGTCTCGCGGAGTTGCTGCAGGAGGTCAAGGCCGTTGATATCGGGAAGGTGGACGTCCAGCAGCACCAGATCCGGTTGCAGGCGCTCCGCTTCACTGATCGCTTGAGCACCGGTATGGGCAATGCCGACGACGGCGAAGCCTTTGGTGCGTTGGACGAAGCCGGCATGGATTTTCGCGACCATGAAATCATCGTCGATGATGAGTACTTCGATCATGATCGCGACCTCCGTTTCGGCAGGCGGGCGGTGAAGACGGCGCCGTCGTCGTTGCGAATGCTGATGTCACCGCCGCGCCGTTGGCAGACAAGGCGGGTGAGCGCGAGTCCGAATCCGCGGCCGCCTTCACTGGAGGGTGATTTGGTGGTGTAGCCCTGTCGGAAGACGTCCTCCATTTTGTCCTGGTCGATTCCCGGCCCTGAATCGCGCACGGTCACGTGCACTTCCTCAGGTTCTTCCTGCAAATGAATAGCCACCGTAGCCTCCGGAATGCTTCGAACGGCGTCGAGCGCATTGTCCACCAGATTCCCGACGACGGTGGTCAGGTCTCGTGACAGTTCCTCATCCATCCGGCCCAACTGTGAGTCCGGGGAAAGCTGCAGTTTGACGCCGCGTTCGGCAGCCAGGCTTGCCTTGGCGATGAGCAGCGCGGCCAGGGACGGATCGCTGACGCGGGTGGTGACGTCGTCGTAAAGCTGGGTGCGGCTGCGGCTGACGCCTTCGACGAATTGCACCACTTCATCATATTCTTCGAGCTGAATCAGCCCGGAGATGGTGTGCAGTTGGTTGGCGAATTCGTGGGTCTGCGCCCGCAGAGTGTCGGTGGTGGTGCGGGTGGCGCCGAGTTCCTTCTCCAGCGAGGAGAGCTCGGTGCGGTCGCGCAGGGTGGTGACCGAGCCGATCACGCGGCCGTGGGAGCGGATCGGCATCCGGTTGAAGGCGACCATCCGCTCGCCGACCAGGACAAGCCGGTCAGGTCCGGAATGGGTCTGCGTCAGTGCTTCCTTCAGCTGTGCCTCGACGCCGAGAGCGTCAAGGTCGCGCCCAACGCAATCGGGCGGCAGTTCGAGGAGTTGGCGTGCACTGTCATTTATGACGGTGATGCGCTCCTGTGGATCGAGGGCGATGACGCCTTCCTTGAGCCCGTGCAGCATCGCTTCGCGGTGTTCGACGAGCCCGGTTATTTCCCTCGGCTCCATTCCAAGGGTTTGGCGTTTCACCCGGCGCGACAGCAGGAGGGATCCGGCGATCCCCAGGGCGCTGGCCACACCCAGGTAGGTGAGGAGGTTCGGCGTGGCCTGGACCAGACGTTCCCCAACGGAAGGATAGTCCCGGCCGACGACGGCGATACCAACGAACTGCGCGTCGTCGTTAAGCACTGGGACATGAGCGACGATGGACGTGGATCCGCCGGTGGAGATGAGCCCGGTCCACGCCCGTCCCTCCATCACGCGGCTTTCGCCGAGCGGCAGGGGTTCGCCCACCAAGGCGGGATCGGAGGACGTCACCACCGTTCCATCCTCGGTGGCCAGCATCACCGACGAGGATCCGGATATTGTCCTGACTGCCTCGGCCACTGACGGCAGCGCCGATCCAGTTCCGGGTTCCGCCTGGGGGAGTAGTTGCCGCACGGTGGGGTTGGACGCAAGCGTCTCGGCCGCGGACAACGCGCGCCGGCCTTCGGTGCGTTGAACGGCCTGCGAGGATTCGGCCACCGAGATCGCCGCAACGGCGAAGAGCACCACCAGTATGATCAACAGCTGGAGCGCGAGGTACTGCGCGGCCAAAGACATCCGCCGCCGTCGTCGTCTGGGCATTTTCTGTCCTCCAGTGTGCTGCTTCAGCACAGCGAGCCTCCAGATTTTTTGCCGGCCGATGATGCAGATCCGCCCTGGATGATGTTCGCAGGTGCCGTGAACTATACCACCGGGACAGAGCTCGTTTTCCGCGGAATTCCAAGCAAAAACGGTCCGGAATTTGCGACCACAATGAACTTAACGTTCTTTGAGACCACAAGAGTGACCGGCGTCACTGGCGGCCCTACGATCGGATTAGTCCACCACCCGATTGAGAGAAGAACCCCCATGAAACGAAGCAACAAACTACGCCTGACTGCCTTGGCAGCCGGAATCGTGATGGCCGCAACCGGCTGTGGCGTCACCGGATCGTCAAGCTCCGAAGGAAAGGCCGCCGGCCCGATCACCGATATGCGCATCATGGTGCCGAACACGGCAGGCGGCGGGTACGACACCACTGCCCGTGTCGCAGCGAAGGTGATGGAGGATACCGACATCGCTTCCGGCATCGAAGTATTCAACCTCGCCGGCGCCGGCGGAACCGTCGGCCTGTCCCGCACCGTGAACGAGAAGGGCAACGGCGACCTGTCCATGCTGATGGGACTCGGCGTCGTCGGTGCCAGTTACACCAATGACACGACCGCCAGCTTCGAGGACACCACCCCGCTGGCCCGCCTCATTGAGGAACCGGGCGCAATCATGGTTCCCAAGAATTCCCCTTACAAGACCATTGACGATCTGGTCGCCGCTTGGAAGAAGAACCCGGGGAAGATGGCCGTCGGCGGCGGCTCCTCCCCGGGAGGCCCCGACCACCTGCTCCCGATGCGGCTGGCTGAGACCGTCGGCATCGATCCCAACAAGGTGAACTACGTATCCTACGACGGCGGCGGAGACATGCTGCCCGACATCCTCGGCAACCGGCTCGGCTTCGCCGCCTCGGGCGCCGGCGAGTTCCTGGACCAGATCAAAACCGGCGAAATCCGGGTTCTGGCCACCAGTGGCGAGGAGCGCCTCGCAGGCGTGGACGCCCCCACGCTGCAGGAGTCAGGCATTGACCTCATCTTCACCAACTGGCGCGGGATCGTTGCGCCTCCGGGAATCACCGATGAGCGTAAGGCCGAGCTGATCGCAGCGCTGGAGAAGATGCACGCCACGGATGAATGGCAAGAGGCACTGAAGCAGAACCAGTGGGAAGACGCCTTCATGACCGGTGACGAGTTCGCCGGGTTCATCACCGAACAGGATCAGCGGGTCGAGGACGTGCTGACCAAACTGGGCCTGGCATGAACCAGCTGAAAGCCCGGTTGCAGGGCCGCTCCGAGCTGGGCATTGCGCTCCTGCTCGGAGTGGTCGGCGCTGTGGTTCTCTGGGACACAGCGCAGCTGAACGCTCCCTACTCGCAGGCGGATCCGGTCGGTCCCAAGGCCGTTCCCTATATGGTCGCGGCCCTGCTGCTGGCCACCGCCGTCGTACTCACCTGGAATGTTCTCAGGGGAGGGCACGGCGAAGCCGAGGGCGGCGAGGATGTCGACCTGTCACACCCCACGGACTGGGCCACTGTTGTACCGCTGATCGTGGTCTTCACCGCCAACATCCTGCTCATCAACTGGGCCGGCTGGGTGATCTCCGGGATGCTCCTTTTCTGGGGCAGCGCGTGGGCCCTCGGCAGCCGGCACTACGTGCGTGATCCGCTGATCTCGCTGGCGATGTCGCTGACCACTTTCTACGGTTTTTACGCAGGTCTGGGTATCCTCCTGCCAGCCGGCCTCCTGGAAGGAGTGCTCTAAATGGACTCTCTGTCCTTACTGATGGACGGGTTCGCAACGGCTGCGACCCCTATCAACCTGCTCTACGCCGTGCTCGGCGTGCTGCTGGGTACCGCCGTCGGCGTGCTCCCCGGCGTCGGACCCGCCATGACCGTGGCACTGCTGCTGCCGGTCACCTATGCGTTGGAACCGACAAGCGCCTTCATCATGTTCGCTGGTATTTACTACGGCGGCATGTATGGCGGTTCGACGACGTCGATCCTGCTGAACACGCCCGGCGAATCTTCCACGGTGGTCACCGCCATTGAAGGCCACAAAATGGCCAAGGCTGGCCGCGCCGCACAGGCACTGGCCACGGCTGCGATTGGCTCGTTTGTCGCCGGCACCATTGGCACGATGCTTCTGGTGCTGATCGCACCGCTGGTGGTCCAATTCGCCGTCAGCCTGGGAGCGGCCAGCTACCTGGCCATCATGCTGCTGGCCCTGCTGGCCGTTACCGCCGTGCTCGGAGCATCCAGGGTCCGCGGCTTCGCCTCGCTGGGCCTCGGTCTCGCCATCGGCCTGGTCGGTCTCGACCCGGTCACCGGACAGGAAAGGCTCATCTTCGGACAGGCGCTGCTGGTCGATGGACTGGACATCGTCGTCGTCGCGGTGGCAATTTTTGCCATTGGTGAAGCACTGTGGATTGCTGCTCACCTGCGCCGGAACGTCTCCCAGACCATACCGGTCGGGCGTCCCTGGATGGGCAAACAGGATTGGAAACGATCCTGGAAACCATGGCTGCGCGGCACCGCCTTCGGCTTCCCGTTCGGCGCCCTCCCCGCCGGCGGCGCCGAGATCCCGACCTTCCTGTCCTACGTGACGGAGAAGCGGCTCTCGAAGCACCCCGAAGAGTTCGGACACGGCGCCATTGAAGGTGTCGCCGGTCCAGAAGCCGCGAACAACGCCTCGGCCGCAGGCACCCTGACGCCAATGCTGGCGTTGGGCCTGCCAACCAACGCGACGGCGGCCGTCATGCTGGCTGCGTTCGTCCAGTACGGCATCCAGCCCGGACCGCTGCTGTTCGACACCGAACCGCAGCTGGTGTGGGCACTGATCGCGAGCCTGTTCATCGGCAACACCCTGCTGCTGCTGATTAACCTCCCGCTCGCGCCGTTCTGGGCAAAACTGCTGCAGCTTCCCCGGCCGTACCTGTACGCGGGCATCCTGTTCTTCGCCACGCTGGGCGCCTACTCGGTCAACCTGCAGGCCTTCGACCTGGTGATCCTGATGGTGCTTGGGCTGCTCGGGTTCGCGATGCGCCGTTACGGTCTACCCGTCCTGCCCCTGGTGCTCGGAGTCATCCTCGGCCCGCGTGCGGAGGAACAACTGCGCACGGCTCTGCAGTTCACCGCCGGCAACCCGGTTGGCCTCGTGAACGAAACGGTCGCCGTCGTCGTCTACATCATCATCGCCCTTGTTCTGGCCTGGCCACTGTTGGTTTCGCTCCGGAAGCGGTTCGGTTCAAAGGGAGATTCAGATAAGGGAAATGGGGGATTGGGTGCCGGAGCAGCTGAGCCGGCAGAAGGTCCGTCGGATAGCGACGGCGGGAAGGTCACCGTGGGAGCGGACAGCCAGCGTGGGGTCGGCGTACCAGCGGACAGCCAGCGCCATGTTGCCTCCGTCGGAGACAGCAACCATCACGAGGGTCAGGAGCACCGATGAGTGTCGTTACCGGTTACATCCCCACCGCCGAAGGGGAGGCGGCCCTTGACCGGGCCATTGAAGAGGCCCAGCGGCTGAACACCGTGCTGGTGGTGATCAACTCCTCGCGTGGTGACGCCTATGTCGACAACCGCTTTATCCAGCCGGATGACGCGGCGTCGCTGGAGGAAAGGCTGCAGCAGGCAAAGGTCGAACACATCCTGCAGCAACCGGTCCGCGGCCACGATGCGGCCGATGAGGTCGTCGAAGCCGCTGGGAAACACCGGGCAGACCTCATCGTCATCGGGCTGCGCCGGCGTACACCTGTCGGGAAACTGATCATGGGAAGCACGGCACAGCAGATCCTGTTGGAAGCGCAGTGTCCAGTGCTGGCAGTCAAGGCAGCCTATTCCTGACCGGTTCGCGCCGAGCGTTTAAGTAAGGTAGGGCGGTTCCGCACTCGTGGACCGCCCTACCTTTGTTTTTAGCCGGTACTTGTCTGCGTCACCTATAGGGTGCTGCGGCTGCAATGTCCAACTCCCACTCAACGCCTGCGACGCTGGTTTTCCACCGGGGATGCTTCCAAGGTTTTTAAAAGGTTCCGGGCAGACACTCAGCGTACTTACATCAGAAGCAGGTGTGTCATGGCTCCCATCCATCACAATGGCATTATTGATTTGGACGCAGTGCCGTCCGCATCCCGCCGTCGCCCCGGTGGAACGGGTCGGAGCCGCACCCGCGCTTACCGGCTGATGGCGGGGACGACGGCTCTGCTTGTGACGGTATCTTTAGGGTTGCCGGTGGTTGCTGCCAACGCCGCCACGGCTCCCGTCGGTCAAGGGTTTACCGTGAACGCCTCGGACTTGGCGTTCATCCTTAAACAGATCAAGATCGCCGAGGCGCACGTTGCCAACACGACGTCGGACACTGGTCCATGTGGGGCCTTGGTCGGCACCGGACCCAACCAGATCGCGACTCCGCTCATTTCCCACGGGCTGCGGACGGTGGACGGGTCGTGCAATAACCTGCAAGCAGGACAGGAATCATTTGGCGCGGCGGATCAGGTTTTCCCGCGGCTGTCTTCCCCCTCGTACACCGCGGCTGAATCCGGTTCGCTTGGCGGACCCCCGGCACCGAGCAGTTATGCACAGAAATCCGGGAACGTGTTCGATTCCCAGCCCAGGACAATCAGCAACCTGATCGTGGACCAAACCTCCACCAACCCCTCCGCGGTAGCAGCTGCCGGCCTGCCGGTCAGGAGCCAATCCAGCGAGGGCACAGTGCCATGCACCACGGACCCTGATCCTCTGGCCCTTCCGCCGGTGAGTGGTGTTCCAAGCGGCTGCACACCCTCCTTCCAGACCTTGTTCATTCCAAACGTCACCACTGATGTTGGTCTTTCACCGCCATACAATTCACTTTTCACGTTGTTTGGCCAATTCTTCGATCATGGGATCGACCAGACGGTCAAGGGCGGCGGCACCGTGTTCGTGCCGTTGAAGTCAGACGACCCGCTGGTCGCCGGACCGGACCACAAGTTCGGCACCGCCGATGACCTTGACCGCAACCTGCGTTTCATGGTGCTGACCCGGGGTAAGAATCAGCCAGGCCCCGATGGTGAACTGGGCACCCCGGACGATATCCAGGATGCCCTCAACACGGATTCGCCATGGGTGGACCAAAGCCAGACCTACACCTCCCATGCATCCCACCAGGTCTTTGTGCGTGAGTACGTGAACAACTCAAACGGCCGCCCCGTCTCCACGGGCAAACTCCTTGGCGGCCCGGCAGGTCCCACGGCCGGCGGGATGGCGACGTGGGCGAGGGTTAAGTCGCAGGCAGCATCGCGGCTGGGTCTGCGCCTGACGGACAAGGACGCGCTCGACGTTCCGATGATTGCCTCGGACCCGTACGGCAAATTCATCCCCGGCCCACTCCGTGGTCTTCCGCAGTACGTGACGGCCACGGGCCTGGTCGAGGGCAATACTGCTTCGCCCGTTCCCGTACCAGCCAACGCCAGCCACTTTGAAACACCGTTTTTGACCGATATCGCCAATAATGCGGTACCGAAGCCGGGATTCACCCCGGATCCGGACAACGTGGTAACAGCCTCATTGACGCCGTGTGCACAGCCGGGGTTCCCTGTGGGCTGTGTCAACCAGTACGACAACGAGATCCTGAACATGCATTTCATCGCCGGTGACGGGAGAGTCAATGAAAACATTGGTCTGACCGCTATTCACCAGGTGTTCCACTCCGAACATGACCGGCTTGTCACCGATATCAAGAACACCCTTACCCAGGACACATCGGCGGCCGGAGTCAAGGCACTCGCCCAGTGGAAGTCCGCCCAGGGCGCCGGCGGGTGGAACGGTGAGCGACTGTTCCAGGCTGCCCGCTTCGTCACTGAAATGGAATACCAGCACCTGGTCTTCGAGGAATTTGCACGCAAGATCCAGCCGGGCATCAACCCCTTTGAGCCGTTCGCCTTCGCCCAGACCGACGTAGATCCAGCCGTCACAGCGGAATTCGCCCATGCGGTGTACCGTTTCGGGCACTCCATGCTGACGGAGACAATTTCCCGAAGGAATGAAGACCGGCCCGGAACGGACGGACAGTTCGGTACATCCGACGATATTCCCGGCAGCCAGAACGACATTTCCCTGCTCGATGGCTTCCTGAACCCTCCGGCGTATACCGATGGAGGCGAGGCCGGCGCCCTGACGTCCGAGGAAGCAGCCGGAAGCATCGTCATGGGAATGTCGGACCAGGTCGGCAACGAGCTCGATGAGTTCGTCACCGATACGCTGCGCAACAACCTGCTGGGCCTGCCCCTGGACCTCGCAACGATCAACATCACGCGCGCCCGCTCCGAAGGCATCCCCAGGCTGAACGTACTGCGCCGCCAGTTGCATGGCGCCACCAACGACGGGCAATTGAAGCCGTACACCAACTGGATCGACTTTGGCGAGAGCATCAAGCACCCTGAATCGCTCGTCAACTTCGTCGCAGCCTATGGGCAGCACCCATCGATCAAGAACGCGGCCACTGTTGAAGGCAAACGATCTGCAGCGCGGGCCATCGTCAATCCCGATGCCGCAGCAGGAGATATCCCTCCCTCAGACGCAGCGGATTTCATGAACAGCACGGGAGCCTGGGTCAACAACGGCACGGCATCCATCACCGGACTGGACAACGTCGACCTGTGGATCGGGGGACTGGCGGAACAAACAAACGTGTTCGGCGGCCTCCTGGGGAGTACTTTCAACTACGTTTTCGAAAGTCAGTTGACTGATCTGCAGAACGGTGACCGGTTGTACTACCTTGCCCGCACACCCGGCATGAACCTGCGCACCGAGCTCGAGGGCAACTCCTTCGCCGAAATGATCATGCGCAATACCAACGCCAAGGCCCTCAAGGCTGACCCGTTCGCCACCTCGGATTGCAAGTTCGAACTGAAAAACCTGGCCGGAACCGCGGCCGGATTCACGCAATCGGGCAACACAGTGGCCAACGATCCCGGAAGTGAATGTGAAGAGCCCGCACTGCTGATCCGGATGCCCGACGGAACCATCAAATACCGCTCCAGGAACACGGTGGACCCCGCCGGAATCAACGGTCAGAGCGTCTACAACGGCACCGCCGGCGTCGACAGGATCTACGGCGGCAATGACAGCGATACCTTCTGGGGCAACCGGGGCAATGACGTCGTCGAAGGCGGCGACGGTGCCGACGTCGCTATTGCCGGCGAGGGCAATGACATTGTCACGGACCTTGCAGGTGACGATGTGCTCAAGGGCGGTCCGGGACACGACGCGATCGATTCCGGCCCCGGACTCGATCTCATCATGGGAGCGGAAGGCAACGACTTCACCAACGGCGGAGCCAACGCGAACACAACCTTCGGCGGTGGCGGAAACGACTTCATGATCCTCGGCGAAGGCATCGATGCCGGGATCGGTGACGGCGGCGACGACTGGATCGAAGGTGGCGACCAACCTGACGGTCTGATCGGCGACAGCTCCAACCTCTTCTTCACCGATGACAACAAACCAGGCCATGACATTCTGATCGGCCAGGGCGGTGACGACGACTATGACATGGAAGGCGGCGATGACATCGGTGTCGCCGGAGCCGGGATTGAAAAGAACGTTGGCGCTGCCGGCTATGACTGGTCCATTGGCCAGGCGGATCCCCAGCCGATGGACGCCGACCTTGACTTGCCCGTTCCTCCGCTGGACATCCTGACCGTAGGCGTAAGGGACAGGTTCAACGAAGTCGAGGCACTCTCCGGATGGAATCTCGACGACACGATTCGAGGAGACAATCTGACCCCCAGCGAGGTTGGCGGAGCAGGCTTTATCGGCTGCGATGTCCTCGACCAGTCGGGTGTGGACCGCATCAAGGGTCTGGGTGCTTTGATCCCATCGTCGGCGCTTACCACTCCACTTGCCGACGTCGCCGCAGGATCGGTTGTTGGTCCGGGCGAATGTGCCGAACTCAGCGGCCCCGTGTGGGGCGCTGGAAACATCCTCCTCGGCGGAGGCGGCAGCGACCTGCTGGAAGGACGCGGCGCCAATGACATTATCGACGGCGACGCCCAGCTCAGCGTCCAGCTCAGCGTCCGCACGAATCCGGCGGATCCAGGCACCGAGATCGGGGCGACCAGTCTGATGGAGGAGCCCTACCAGCCCGGTAACCCGAACACTCTGCAACAGGACGTGTTTGCCGGCAAAATCAACCCGGGGAACATCGTTCCCGTCAGGGAGATCCGCACTCCAGCCAATGGCGCATCCGTTGATACCGCTGAGTTCTCCGACCTCGAGGCTAACTACAATGTCAGCACCGTCGGTGGTACCGGCGCACCGGGTTCACCTGGCGCCGTCACAACCATAGTCCACGCCCGTGGCACCCAGGCTGACGGCACCGACACACTACGGAACGTCGAGCGCCTCACATTCTCCGACTCGGCCATACCCGGGGCTCCGACCATCGGGCCGGCAACCGCCCGTAATGCTTCGGCCACCGTGCGCTGGACAGCACCAACCGCTGCCGTCAATGCGTATTCAGTGCGGGTTATCAACGACGCCGGTGCCCAGGTTGGTGCCCTCCGTCCCGCTGCGGGAGGGGCCGTGAGCCTAACGGTAAACGGGCTCACCAACGGTCAGGTATACCGGTTCCAGGTACGGGCAACCAACACTAAGGGAACGGGCCCATTCTCAGCGCGGTCGAACACTGTGACGCCGAACGTGGCACCAACGGCTCCGGGAGGCGTTCTCGGTGTCCGCGGCGATGCCAGAGTGAACCTGTCATGGACGGCTCCGGCAGCCAATGGCGGAACAGCCCTCACCGGACACCAGGTACAGGTACGGACAGGAACCACCCTCGTGCGGACAGACACCTTCACCGGAACGGCAACAAGGCGAACGGTGACCGGGCTGAAAAATGGAACGGCATACACCTTCCGTGTCCGCGCCGTCAACGCTGCCGGAGCAGGACAGTTGTCTCTGGCCTCCAATACAGTGACACCGGCCAAGCGCCCAGGAGTGCCTGGGATTCTCACCCCGGCCCAGGGACCCATTGGCGGCACCCTCACGGCGACAGCCAAATGGAAGGCCCCGACGTCCAACGGCGGGTCTCCCATCACCGGCTACCGCGTCACCGCACGGAAAATGGCAGCCGACGGTGTGACACAAACCGGCCAACCCATCACGAGAACAGTCGGACCGACAGTTCGCTCGCGGACATTCACACTCACGGCCGGCAGGTACCGGTTTGACGTGGCAGCCACCAACGACGTCGGAACCGGGGCAACATCGGCCCGCTCGACAATAATCCGGCCACGCTGACAACACCGCTCCACATGTGCGCATAAGAGGTCCCGCCCGTGTAGCCGTCCAACATCCCCGCCGCTCCACCTGGTGGCGGGGATGTTGGCTGACATACCCCCGGATGTTTCAGCTCGCCAGTGAATCGGGTCCCTTGCCCGGCTCGGCTGGATTCGTGCTGACGAGGTCGGCGTGCTCGACGGCGTAGCGCTTTGCGTTACGTGCCTGGCGAATTATGAATGGCAGGGCGGCTGCGAGCAGGATCGGGTAGCTGATCACCAGCCCGAGTGTGAGTGAAGAATATGCGGTGGAAGACTCGTCGATCAGGTTCCACAGCTGCTGCAACCATAAGCCGGCGAAGAGAAGCGTGATCTGCGCGATTTGGAACGGTAAATACACCGACATGATGGCGGCATAGGATGTTGCCTTCTGCTGCCCGCCCTCCGGCAACTCGTCGTCTTTGTTGCGCAGGACCACCCGGCCAATTGCTTTCTGGGTGGCATAGTCCCGGCCAAGAGCGTGCCGAAGATCCTTCACCAGCGGCCACGCAACGACGATGCAAGCTACCGACGCCGAGATGAAACCGAACGAAAATCCGTACATGACCACTGCCAGGGACGAGGCTTCACCGGGGTCAGTAACAATGAACCGAAGCCCTATGAGGCCTCCAACCCCAATCACGCTGGCGATCAAGAAGACGACGACTACGCGCATTACCTTGCTTCGAATTAGAGTCGGCGACCATGGAGACCATGCCTTGCCGTCTCGCGACCCATTGGCCATTCGTCTGTGAAGCCTTATCCCGATCCGGAGTCCGACCAGAAGCAAGGCGGCCGAGAGGGCCGTGACGCCTACAAGAAAGGCGGTGGCCGATGGGACAGCGATTGCTACGAATACCAACCCGACAATGCCGAGCAGCTGGATCGCGGTGGTTATGAGGACAAGCCGTCGAAAAACACCGCGGCCGTCGGTGCTCTCGAGATCGAAGGTGAAATTCGCGACCCAGATCCCCGCGATGGCGGGAGCCGTGATGAGGAGCATTGCGGAAAGCAAGGTGACGATGAGCACCCATGGCTCGCTATCGTCGAACAGTAGAGCCGCTCCAACGCCGACCGCCGCCGTCAGAAGGGCAATGCCCCCACCGAACAAGAAGACCCAGCGAAGTTTCATCAAGGATCACTCCTTCGGTCGATAACGATGCCTCCTTGTCGAAAGTCGTATCGGAATCCTTCCGCTGCAGCGTGGTTACCCTTTTGCGAGGGCCTCGTTGACGAGCTGAACGAGTTCGGACTCTGTCCCGGCGGGTAAATCTGTTCCGATTTTCACAGTTGTCGCGGCCAGGACGCCTTCCGTGCCTGCAACGGACATCATGGTCTGGGTTTTGCCATTGGGAAGAGTCTGGGTGATGACCGAGCCGAAAGAGTTCTCGCCGTCGGTTTGCACCTCCAAGGGCTCGATTTTGCTTTCGATCGTTTGCCCGTCGATCTTGGTTGTGAAGCTCGAGCACTGGTCCACGGTCCGCTGCGATTTTTCGAGTTCGTCCGCTATGACTTGCGGGTCCTTGACCGCAATCAGGGTAATGGTGGTGAGGGTCTTCTGCTGCGCCGATTGGCTGACTCCAGCCGCATACGAGCTTCCCTCCGGTACCTGCGTGCTTTCCGTGGCGAAGACGCTGCACGCTTCAGGCGTGATGGTCGCTTTCGCCAGAAGGTTCTGCGTCACGGCAAGAGCCTGATCCAGTTGGTCGGCGGGTACCACCGTTAGATCCTGGCCCTGGACATCCTTCATCGTCGAGATCAGCTCTCTGAGCTCGGCGTTGGTATATTCCTTTGCTTCAGCTGTTTCCGCAGGGGAGGCCGACGACGACGGCGACTCGGGTTGCGATGTTGAGTCGGTGGACGTTCCTGTAGTGGATCCGCCTCCACATCCGGCCAGAAATACCCCGAGGGCCAGCAACATCGTGTAGGTACCGGTATTCCGTCTCATTTAGGTCAATCCCGTCATTGAAACCGTTGTTCCAGCCGCAAGGGGCGCCGGTGCGATGAGGAAAACGCTACAGCCATACACGTCGACTTACCAGAGTCCGTTGAAACCTTCTCACCCGACCGTCTGCAGATGCGGTGGCCTTCATGGCAGACTCTGTGACATGGGTCTGGACCAGCCGGACGGATATGCCGGGAACTCGTCGTCGGACTCATCGCTGACCCGCGGGCAACGACTCATCCTCTACTTCAACAGCACGCGGCGCAAAACAGTTGCAGTCCTTGCAGCTGTAGCGGGCTGGTTTGCCGTCATTTTCTTCGCTACCCGTGCAGGCGAAGGATGGTTCTTCAGCAACCTGCCCAACGTCTATCTCTATGTGGCTGTCCCTGTCCTGTGGTTTCTCTTTACTCAAGGGGCAATGCGAAGACGGCCCGTTCGGTTGCCCGCCGACGTCATGCGCAAAACTGCAGCCCAACGCTTTTCGAACGAGGAGAGCTGGGAATCGACGATGACCAGGCAGGAGGCTCTCGACACCTTGCTGGCCAAATTCAACGGTGTTGGAGTGTCCGCGAGGGCGGTGGAAGGTACCGTGTGGGTGGAAATGGGCAAGGAGTGGAGTGCCGCAGACTGGCGGCGCAAGGAAGCTGCTGAACACATAAAGGCACCTCCATCGGCGCACTTCTTCATTGACGAGGCGGAATCCGGATGCCGCATTACCGCATTCAGTCATGACAAGAGGCTGGCTGGCATGTGGGACGTCATGAAGCTTTCCGATGAGATGGCAGATACCGCTGTTCGGTTGGGTAGAGAAGAGACTGCCAGATGAATCTGGGCCGGCGCTCAAGAACGAGCGGTTGGCTAGTACGGCCTTATGGCCGCACTAGCGATGCGGGCCGACTGCGTTGTTTTTAGAATGGTGTTGGTTCTTCGGTGCCGGTGGTTGGTGGTGGTGTGTTGTTTGGGTCCCAGGGGTCGAAGTGGTGGCCCGGACCGGTGTTGTTGTAGCGGCGGGCGTCTTTGCGGCTGGTGAGCACGGGTCCTTCGGGTTCGGATTTGTAGGCCAGTCCTGCCGGTGAAGTGAACGTGACAGTGCCATCTTTGTCCTGGCGGTCTTTCCATCCGCAGGCGGTTTTAAGCAGATGGTGTTTAAGGCAGTAGCACTTCACAGACTCGTAGTCGGTGGTTCCGCCAGCTGCCCAGGGTGTGGTGTGGTCGAGTTCGGTGAACCGTGCGGACCGGTTGCAGCCGGGGGCGCGGCAACATCGGTCCCGGATTTGGATCATTCTTTTCAGATCGGCGGGGACTTTGTAGGTGGTTCGGCCGAAGGAGATCATGGCCCCGGTTTCGGGATGAGTCAGGATCCGCTTGAACGAGGACGATCCCGCGCATAGTTTGCGTGCGGTTTCGTCATCCATGGGACCAAAGCCTTCAAGTTCCGCCGGCTCCTCGGACAGGCCCAGCAGCGTCAGCACGGGCACGGTGACGAGAACTTCGGCTTTAATATGTTCGAAGTGCGGCATCCGCGGCTCCGACACCACATCCGTGCTGGTACCACCGGGCGCAACGCCACCATCGGCAGGAGAGCCGCTGTTCGCAGTCTCACCGCCGCGGCGGTTGTTGCCCTGGTCTTGGCCGCTGTTCCCAGTGCCGCTGCCGTTCAGGGTGCCGTCGGCTCCGCTGTTCGGAGTCTCATTATCTTCGCCGGCGGAACCGTCTGCCTTCAGGTTGTCGGTGTCGGGGATCATGCCGGCGGCGAGGAGCAGATGCGCGGTGACGTCGGCGCGTAACTGGGTGAGGGTGCGGGCCTCGTCGGGGCCTTGCAGGCTTCTGGCGGCGGTGGTGATGCGGTTGTAGGCGGCGACGGCGGCTTCGGCGGGCAGGTAGGCGCCGAACCATGCCATGCCGTCTTCGGCGGGC
>NZ_KI914684.1:11880-20391 GCF_000520495.1 Arthrobacter sp. H14 | reverse complement strand
GAACCCGTGCCGCCGTACTGGTGAAGATGCCCTTCTCCTCCAGGCGGATGCCCCCATAGAGATAATGCGTGAGCAACCCTGCAATACCAGCGACCAAAACTACGCTGATCATGAATCCCACGAGGAAGCCGAGGAACGGCAACGTGACCATGTAGAAGGTGTAGTCGAGTCCGAATTCGGGGTCGGTGGCCCCGTAAGGAACCTGGTTGAAGAAAAGCAGAACCTGCTGCCACTGCGAGGAAGCCGCGGTTCCGGCAAAAACGCCCAACAGAACCGGAATACCAATCATGGCCAGCTTGCGGACAGGCTCAATCGTCTCCTGATAGCGGCTCAGATTGTCCTGAACGTCTGTATCAGGAGCATAGATCGGACGCGCACCGTACGCAACCCTGAGGCTGGCATAAACGGTGGCACCCATAATGACTGCTGCAACGACGAAGATCGCAGCCTGCGTAACATTCTGCTTGACAAAGACGTCCAGATATCCGAGCTGATCGAACCACAACACGTCGGCATAAATACCGGCGAAGAACAGGAAACCGGCCACCAACGCACCAACGACAATCAAAGTCGGAATGAGTGGTCCGCGGCGGTTTCCGAAAATGGGGCGTGGTCTATCCTGCGTGGATGGTCCGGAAGTCACTCTTTACCTCATCATTTGGGTCTGCTGCTTCATTACGGCAACCGGTTTGGTGCAGTTATTCAGGTGCGGTTATCTGTGCCACGACTGGGCGCGGCAGATGGTTCCGTGCTTTCTCATTCTGCCCTGTAACTGTTAACTACAGCGAATTGGCAGAGCCATGTCCGACGAATGTCGCCTGATTGTAATCCGCCCGCTATTGCGCTTCACAAGTATCCAATTCCGATGTGTCTCCACCGGAACCAACAGTCCGCACAGTTTCGACGGCCTCATCCAACGTCTCAACGCTGAAAACCTCCATCCCATCCGGAATGTTTCCAACGACGTCTTTGCAATTCCCAGCCGGAGCGAGGAATACCTCTGCCCCCTCGCTGCGTGCCCCGTCCATCTTTTGGGCGATCCCGCCGATAGGGCCAACCTTGCCGCCGGGTGAAATGGTTCCAGTCCCGGCAAAAAACTCCCCGCCGGTCATATTTCCTTCAGTGAGCTTGTCGACGATTCCGAGTGAAAAAATCATTCCAGCACTGGGTCCGCCGACATTCTGCAGGGCGATGTCGACTTGAAACGGGAAATCGAAATTGGTGCCGAGGAAGACGCCAAGCTGGAAATCCCCGGTTTCCGATGCAATCGGTGTCACGGTCTCGGTAATGGTTTGCCCGTCACGCTGGACCGCGAGTTGGACGCTCTCACCGCTTGAAGCGTTGAGCTCCTCACGCAGGACATCAATGTTCTCGATCGGAGTACGGTTGATTTCGAGGAGGACATCGTCCGGTTTAAGGACGCCCTTCGCTGCGGATTCCTCCGTGAAACCCGCGACGAAGAGTTCCTGCTCGTACTCGATGCCGAGCTGTGTCAACGCCGCGGCAATTGCATCATCCTGCGACGAGTCCATGGCGGCAGCATTCCGCTGCTGAACCTGATCCTGGGTGGTGCCAGGCGTGTATACAAGGCCCACGGGCAACACTGTGTCGGATGGGTCAGCCCAGGCTTCAAAGGCCTGGAAAATGCTTACGTTATTCCTTGGTCCCGGCCCACCCGTAACGTAAACGGTCGTCAAATTCAGGTGCCCTGACGCGGGATAGACCTGATGGTCCTCAACCTGGATGACCGCGCCTTCTCCGGTGCCACCAAGAGTGTTGAATGTCGGCCCGGGGCTCTCAACGACGTACGGTGCGGGAAGCAGGAATGCCACCACGATCAGGACTATCGAGATAACACCGGATACCGCCATTGCGCTGAACCTTGGATCCTTCGGCTTTTGCGGCCGCATCGACGATGCGGGCGGCCCATTCGGGGGGTAACTCAACAGCACAACCTCTCGAATCTGGTGTTTATCCAAGCCTACGCCCGCGGCGGCGCTTTCTTTGCCTTTAGCGAACCGGTGGCGGGCAGGGCGACAAGCCGATCTGCCTGCCGGTAACGTTTAACGTCACAGCGTACTTAAACGTCCCAGAAGGCTACAGCAGTGATCGGCGGTATCCATGAGCTCCAACCCACCCAATGACGGCGAGAATC
This sequence comes from Arthrobacter sp. H14, assembly GCF_000520495.1. GTDB lineage: Bacteria > Actinomycetota > Actinomycetes > Actinomycetales > Micrococcaceae > Arthrobacter_C. Next base: position 18,236 of record NZ_KI914684.1, on the reverse strand, counting down.
CGAAGGATCCTCTGTCTGAGATGCTGGCGAAACTTTTCGGCGGCGAGGGAGCGGGCGGCATCAGTCCGGAAGAGCTGGCCAAAGCCACCGGCATGCCGTCCGATCCGCAGTCTTTGGCCATGATGTTCCAACAAGTCCAGGCCATGATGAGTTCTCAAAGCGATGCTCCCGTCAATTGGCAACTGGCACATGAGAACGCCCGTCAGGCAGCCGCTGCCGGAAATGATCCTTCGATTACAGCTGCCCGGGCACGTGAGGTCGACGAGGCTCTCCGGTTGGCTGAAATGTGGCTGGACCCAGTCACCGATTTCCCGAGTACAAGCATGATCGGCCGGGCGTGGTCACGGGCTGAATGGGTCGAGGAAACGATGGATACCTGGAAGCGGCTGACAGAACCCGTCGCCAACAGTGTCGCGTTTGCGCTTTCCTCTGCCCTTGGTGAGCAGATGCCGGAGGAGATGAAAGCGATGATGGGCGGGGCACAGTCGATGCTCCAGAACATGGGCGGCGCGCTCTTCGGCATGCAGCTTGGACAGGCAGTCGGCGCCCTTTCAGGCGAGGTTGTCAGCGCTTCCGATATCGGGGTTCCGCTTGCTGGGAAACAGATGGCCATGCTGCCTGCAAACGTCGACTCGTTTGGCGAAGGACTGGACGTGCCGCAGAAGGAAGTGATGCTCTTCCTCGCGGTCCGGGAGGCGGCCCATGCACGTCTGTTCGCCCATGTGCCGTGGTTGAGCGGACATCTGCTGGGTGCCATCGAAAGTTTCGCCAGGGGCATCCACATCGATATGGGAAAGATCGAGGAACTGGCCCGCGATATTGACCCAACGAATCCGGAATCCATGCAGGAAGCACTCTCCCATGGTGTCTTCATGCCTCAGCGGTCGCCAGAGCAGGATGCGGCCCTGGAACGGTTGGAAACGACTTTGGCACTGGTCGAGGGCTGGGTCGATGAACTCAGCGCGGCTGCTGCTCAGAATCTGCCGTCTGCTTCGGCTCTGCGGGAGACCGTGCGCCGGCGCCGGGCCACCGGCGGACCGGCCGAGCATGCATTCGCCTCGCTCGTTGGTCTTGAGCTTCGACCGCGCCGGCTCCGGGATGCCGCGGCTTTGTGGTCGCATCTGGAGGAAGACCGGGGCATCGCTGGGAGGGACGCGATCTGGGCGCATCCGGACCTCCTGCCGACAGCCGAGGATCTGGACGATCCATCCGGCTTTGGCGGCCGCCGAAAACTGATTGAAGCGTCGGAAGAAGATGTCGACGCTGCTTTGCAGAAGCTTCTCTCCGGCGACTATGACGACCAGCCAAGCGACGCCGGGCAGAGCGGCCCCGAGGCTGACAGTACCGACGGTCCCGATGACGGAAACGGTGATTCCGGCGATGAAGGCGGCAATGCCCCGGGCCGAAGCTAGTCTAATTCCGTTTCCCCGGTAAGTCCCCGCGAACTCGCGAACGCGGCCCCTTCCAGGAATGCCTTGGCCAGGTTCGTCTCCGGATAGGCCTCCAACAACTGCCAGAACTTCGCGTTATGCGATGCGACAATCAGGTGCGTCAGCTCGTGCAGGATGACGTAGTCGATGACCCATTGCGGCATGCCTCTGAGCTTGTCCGAAATACGGATGGTTTCCGTAGCCGGAGTTGCCGAGCCCCAGCGCGAGTTCTGGTTGCTGACCCACCGGATGCTCTGTGGCCGGGCCCTGCCTGCGAGATAGCGGGCTGACAGTTCCAGTGCATGATCCATCAGTTCCCGGTCGCCGGTTGCCGACCCTCCTGGCCGCTGAGCCGCCTTCGCCTTCTTTTGCTCGAGCCGGCTGACCATCTTCTGGACCCATTCGCGTTCCTCACCGGCGCTGAAATGCCCGGGAATAGCAACGACGGCTACTCCATCCTGCCAAAATGCTGAGACCGTGCGGCGGCGACGGGCGGAGCGGCGGACTTCGACCGGCTGTCCTGTCGTTGTTGTAGTCATGCCATGACGTTACCGTCCGGTTGAGCCCAAACCACTTCCCACGTATCCGGCTGTGGAAAACGTCACTCGACGACCTTCCACGTGCCAGCATGGCTGGACGGGGACAACAGCATCAGCAGCATCAAGGCTAAACAGATCCAACGCCCAACGGCGTTGGAGGACGGAGGAAGGCGCAAATGTATATCAACCCGCGGTTGCACATGTTTGACCGGTCCGAACAGTGCCTCCAGTTCGGCGTTGGGGAGCAAAGCGTCATCCTCGACGGACTCACCGTTCCTGATAAAAGACTGATCAATCTTCTGATTGAAGGGACCGACGAACCGGAGTCGGTGCTCGCCGGCAAATGCGGGTTACTTCCGGTCCGTGCCGGATATCTAATCCGGATGCTCCAGCCGGTCTTGGTCATGCCGTCCCAGAACGAAATCGCTTTGTCCGGATTGCGCGCCGACCGTCTCGAACCCGACATTATCCAATGGTCGGCTGCATATGAATTGAATGCAGCGCCCCTAATGGAGCGGCGTAACCAAGCTGCAGTCCGCGTTGTGGGACTGGGCCGAACCGGCAGCACAATCGCACAGGCGCTCGCCGGAGCCGGCATCGGCACTCTCCGGCTCGACGACAACCATCGGGTCGGTCCCGCAGATGTTGGGGCAGGGTCGTTCCGATTATGTGATGTCGGGATGCCTCGTGCAGCGGCCGTACGTCGTCAAATACACCACATTGATCCAACAATCCAGACCCATACCATTGGTCAGCCGGGACAAAAGCGGACCTACGATGCATCGTTTTTCACACTGGACCTGGTGATTCATATCGCCAACGACATCACTGACGAGCAGCTGCAGGCAGACTTAATGCACAAGGAGCAACCGCATTTGCCGGTAATACTCCGGGACAGGGATGTACTCGTTGGTCCACTTGTCGTACCCGGCAGAACCGCCTGTCTCGGTTGCGTCGACCAGCACCGTGCGGACCAGGATCCGCAATGGCTGCAGATCTGCCGGGCGATGCGTGTACGGGCTTCGGCAGAAACCGCCCCGCCGCCTGAAGAAACTGCTGTTGCATTATTCGCGGCCGGATCAGCAGTCCTCCAGGCGCTGCTGCTGATCGACGGCGTCAACCGCCCCTCAGGCTGGTCGACCGTCACCCAAATGCGCACGGCCGACGGCTCGAGCACCAGTTTAAGTTACCAGCCACATCCGGCGTGCGGCTGTACGGACCAAGCCCCCGCCGCCTGCGCCGCCGGATAGCGGCTGGACGGCTCAATCGCCGTTGATAATCTCCAGCACTGCTTCGCCGTACCGTTCAAGTTTGCTCGGCCCCACTCCTGCCAGCATGGACAACTGTTGCGCGGTGGCCGGTTTTGCCTCCGCGATAGCCACCAGCGTCGCATCCGTAAAGACGACGAAGGCCGGAACCTTCGCCGCGGATGCCTCCTCCAGCCGCCAGCTGCGCAATGCTTCGAAGGTGGCCTCGTCATAGGTGGGCGGACAATCACTGCATCGACCGACCTTGCGCTCCGCCCCCGTAGCGAGCATGCTGCCGCAGGTACGGCACTGTGCCGGTGCCGCGGGCTTGCGGCGCTTCCGAGTGGGTCCGGTTCCCCGGCTGGCCTGCGGCGTCGAATTCGGCCGAAGCCCGTCAAGGAAACGTGACGGTTTCCGATTCGCCCTCCCGCCAGGGGTTCGCGCCGTCGACCACGACAGCTGCAGGTGCTTCCGGGCGCGGGTAATGCCCACGTACAACAACCGCCGCTCCTCGTCGACACCTTCGGGCGTGTTTGCGAAAGAAATCGGCATCAGACCTTCGCTAAGTCCCACCAGGAAGACTGCATCCCACTCGAGTCCCTTGGCCGAATGCAATGAAGCCAATGTGACGCCTTGGACCGTAGGGGCATGCTGCGCGGCCGCCCGCTCGTCCAGCTCGGCAACGAAATCCACGAGCGAAAACGTTGCGTCGGGTATTTTCGTCCTGGTTGCATGGAGCTCGTCAGCCAGCGCCACCAGCGCCGACAGTGATTCCCAACGCTCACGCACGGCCCCGCTCGTCTGCGGCCCCTGCGCACTGTAGCCAAGGGAGGACAGGACGTCCCTGACCTGCTGCGGCACCGCCTCATCGGTTCCCGCACGGGAGGCCGCCCGCAGCTGAAGAATGGCGTCGCGGACCTCCCTGCGCGCGAAGAACCGCTCACCACCACGTAATTGGTATCCAATGTTGTTGGCCGCCAGAGCCTGCTCGTATGCCTCGGACTGGCCATTGGTCCGGTACAAAACCGCTATCTGGCTTGCTTGCAAACCATCCTCGAGCAGTGTTTTGATCCTGCTCACTACGCCGGCTGCTTCAGCCTCATCATCGCTGAATTCCGTATACGACGGCTCCGGACCCGATTCCCGCTGCGCTATGAGCTGCAGCGGAGTTGCCCAGCTGTCCCGCACCGATTTTTTCGACGCTGGTAACGCGGTGCCCAGCGCTGTCCTGCGCCGATCCGCGGCTTCGCCCTCAGCCGTACGCACCGCGAGAAGGTCGTTGGCAAGTTTCACCACCTCCGGGGTGGACCGGTAATCGCGGACCAGCTTGACCACCGTGGAATCCGGGAACTTCTCCGTGAACTTGAGCAGATGTTTCGACGTTGCTCCAGTAAACGAGTAGATCGTCTGGCTCGCGTCCCCCACGACGCAAAGTTCCTCCCGGTCGCCCAGCCACAGTTCAAGCAACCGTTGCTGCAGGGGCGAAACGTCCTGGTACTCGTCAACGACGAAGTGCCTGTACTGCGCCCGCACTGTAGCGGCGACCTTCTGGTCCTCCTGAAGTATCCCGATCGTGATCAGCAGGACATCTTCGAAATCGATGACATTGCGGTCCGTCTTGACGTCCTCATAGGACTGGAAGAGCCTGGAGATGGTGGTGAAGTCGAATCCCGCCGGTTCGGCCCGGCCAACCGTTTGTTCCAGATACGTTGAGGGCGTCAACATGGAGACCTTGGCCCACTCGATCTCGGAGGCCAGATCGCGGATGGCGGCGCGGTCGGTGCTGACCTTCAGCCGCCGGGCGGCCTCGGCGATTAGGGTGGCCTTGTGGTCCAGCAGTCCCGGAAGTGCTCCGCCGACGGCCTGCGGCCAGAAGAACTGCAGCTGGCGCAGGGCGGCCGCGTGGAAGGTCCGGGCCTGAACCCCGCCGGCGCCGAGATCGCGTAGACGGGTACGCATTTCCGCCGCCGCGCGGGCCGTGAAGGTGACCGCCAGAACCCGTTGTGGGTTGTAAACACCAGCATGGACTCCATAGGCAATCCGGTGGGTGATGGCACGGGTCTTTCCTGTCCCCGCTCCAGCCAAAACGCATAAGGGGCCTGTCAGTGTGGAGGCGACGATGCGCTGCTCCTCATCCAGCCCACCGAGGATGCGGTCCTCCAACGACAATTCAGCCTCGTCGTTGAAGGGCGTGTCCTGCACGCTCACTATGGCGTCTCCGCGGGTTCAATAATTGGACCGCCGTACCAATGCTCAATCAGCGAGCGGGCAATTGAAGCTCCGGAGGCAATCTGGATTTCCCCACTGTATACGGCCTCCGCCAGCTCTTCCCGGGTGAACCAGCGCACTGCGGTGATCTCGACGCCGTCGGGCATGGTTTCTGTGCCCTCTGCCTGAGCCGTGAAACCGAGCATCAGGGAACAAGGGAACGGCCAAGGCTGCGACCCCATATATTTGGGTGAATGAACGACGACGCCGGATTCCTCCGCGATTTCCCGTACCACGGCGGCTTCCAACGATTCTCCGGGCTCCACAAATCCGGCAAGTGTTGAGAACCTGTTGCCAGACCATTGCGCCGAATTACCCAGCAACAGCCGGTCCTGATCATCGACAACGGTGACGATGATCGCCGGGTCGGTCCGGGGATAATGCTCGCTGTTATCAAGAGGGCACCTGCGGACCCAGCCGCCCGCCTCTACTTCTGTCGGGGATCCGCAGCGCGGGCAGTGTGTGTGGGTAGCGTGCCAATTGGATACGGCCGCCGCCTCGACAAAAAGCGCCGCATCCCTCGGGGACAGCTCAGTGGCGACCTCCCGCAGCCCAAGCCACTCTGCGTCGTCGTCCCATTCCCCGGGCTTGTCCTTCAAGATCATGAGTACGACGTCGGTGCCGGCCGGTTCATCCGCGGGCACGGTGGTTCGCCCCAGATAGATGAGGTTCTCAGCCCACTCGGTCTGTTCGGTTTGCGCTGGCTCCACCAAGACCAGGGAGAAATCCCGGATGAGAGTCTTGCCATTGTGGATCAGCATCACTTTGGTTGATGGCTCCGCCCAGATCCGGTCCATCATGCCGCCGGCGAGCCTGCGGTCGCATCCGCGGTCCACTCCGATCCGCGCCAGTGCAAGGGATCCCAGCGGCGG
>NZ_KI914684.1:3327-11780 GCF_000520495.1 Arthrobacter sp. H14 | reverse complement strand
CGCGCCAGTGCAAGGGATCCCAGCGGCGGATGGGTTTCTTCGGGCGAAAGACCTGCCTCTGGAACGGTATTGCTCATCCTTCTACGGTACTGAACCATTGCCTGTTTTCACGATTCCTGAACGAAAGCTGTGGACGGCGCCTTCAGCTTCTCTTCAGGTTGTTCACAGCGTTCTATTGGCCACTGTAACCGCGACTCGCCGCCGTTCAACGTGGTCGAAATCCGGGGTTGGACCTACCGTTGGGAATGTGACGAGAACTCCCATGGAACTGGCAGCCATTGCAAGCGCCGCGGTGCCGGGGCTGACCCCGACAGGTGTGGCCTCCGCACCGGACGACGCGGCGGATTTTCACTCCGCCGTGTTGTTGGACAGCGCCGGAAAACGATGGCGGGTCCGTTCACCAAGACACGCCGAGGCAAGCGTCCGGCTGGAAACAGAACTGCATGTCCTGCGCTCGTTCACACCGGGAGTGCGTGCCAACCTGCCGTTTTTGATGCCGCATGTCGCGGGAACCGTCCGGCAGGACAACCTCACCACCTTCGTCTATTCGCACCTTCCCGGCTCAACCCGGACCATCGAGCAGCTCGTGGCGGAGCCGCGCCTTATTGCAGCTGAACTGGGACGGATCATGTCGGCCATCCATGACCTCCCGCTTGAACTGGTGCACGCAGCCGATCTGCCCAGCTACACTCCGAACGAATTTCGTCAACGCAGGCTCAATGAGCTTGATCAGGCGGCCACGACCGGGAAAATACCCTCTTCGCTGCTGCTGAGGTGGGAAAACGCTCTCGAGGATATTGCGCTGTGGCAGTTCCGTCCATCGGTGGTCCACGGCGACCTGCACGAGGACAACCTGCTGATCAACAATGGACGCGTCGCAGCTGTCAACGGTTGGACGGACCTTCGCATCGGAGATCCTGCAGATGATTTCGCCTGGTTAATCGCCGCGAATGACCAAAGTTTTGCCGACGCAGTGCTCGAGTCGTATTCTGTTGCCGGCAAAGGGGCACCGGACCGGCATTTGCTGCGGCGGGCCGCGCTCTCCGCCGAGTTCGCTCTGGCCCAGTGGCTTGTGCGGGGTATTTCCACCGGCGACGACGACATAGTAGCCGAAGCGGAGGAGATGCTCGCGGCGCTTGAATCGGACATCGAAGAATACGGTGGACAGCCCATCTCCGTCGAGCCGCCGGTTCCCACACACTCCCCCGACGTCGCGCAGGCGATCGACAGGAGCAAGGACGGATCCGACAAGCTGCCTCCGGTCAGCATCATTGATCCGGAGCCCACAGCTCCCGACCCGACGGATCCTGACCTTCAGAAGCCGGGAACAACCCATCGAGACCCTTCTGATGCGGACCCGGGTGAATCTGCCGTCTCCTCTGATGACACACAGCGCGATGCCGGCGCAGCCATCGCGAAGGCTCCCGCCAGTACCGATCCGGGTCATCCGGAAGATGGTGGAGACGAAGAACGGCCGGCCGGGGAGCGGCCGACCGACAGCGACACCCAGATGATTGAAGTCGTCGCCGATCCGGCCAACAAGCCGGGTGCGGCTATCCGTACGCACCCGTAATAATCGCCTCCAGCTCCTCCTCGCGGGCCATATCGTGTGGTCGTACCAGCTTGTTGTCCTTTACGTAATAGAACGCCGCCTTCACCTGCTCCAATGGCACATTCTTCAGTCTGGCCCACGCCAGACGGTACACGGCCAATTGGATGGAACGAATACCCAATTTTGATGCTGATGGCGGCGATCCGGTCTTCCAGTCGATCAAATCCCAGGTGCCGTCCGGATCCTGGAAAACAGCATCAATACGGCCGCGTACGACGACGGCATCGACCTGCGTCTCGACCGGGACCTCGATGGCGGCAGGTGCCCGCTGTGCCCACTCGGATGCTTTGAACGTGGCGACCATGTCGTCGAGTTCGTATGCCTCATCTATGAAGCTGTCGGATGTTTGCGGTTCCTCTAATTCGAGTATCCCGGCCGTTCCGAAATAGTCCTCGACCCAGGCATGGAATGCCGTCCCTTTGCGGGCGGCCATACCCGGCTTCCTCGGAACCGGCCGCCGCAATTGCCTGACGACCTCATAGGGGTCGTCAGCCAACTCCATCAACGTCGAGGCGGAGATGTGGAATGGAAGTTCGACCTCCAAACGATTGTCCGGTGCGTTGTGGCGGGCCAGCAGCAAACCCGTTTCCCTTGTCCAGCGGGCAGCGGGACCGCCCTGAACCTCGGGAGCGATCTCTTGGTGGTCCGGAGTATCGTCCCCATCGGGCCCATCGGGCGTCGCCGCGGCAGCCAGCACACGGCTGGCAGCTCGTTCCATTTGTGCCCGCCTGCCCGGCCGCTTCCGGATTGGCCCCTCGGGACCAAGGGGACCCTCCAACGGGTCATATGGCCATATCGCGGTTTCCAGACCGACTGTCATGGGATTGAACGTGCTGATCGCATCGTCTTCCAACCATGCGTCAACCTCAGCGGAGGGCGTGCCTGTATCAGTCAGCGGCAGTAGTTCCTCGAGAAACGCCGAGACAGGAGCGGCTCCCGACCGTGAGCCGTTCCAGGCAGCGGACGTGCACATTAGGACGTGTTTAGCCCTGGTGTAAGCAACGTAGGCGAGCCGGCGCTCCTCGAGCTCGGTATGGTTTCCCACCTCACCCTTGAAAATCTTTTCGCTGTCCACCCAGCCTTTCTGGTCCGCATGATCACAGTCCCAGACCGGCAGGCCGGCACAATCACCCCGCAGCGGCCACGGCAAGGCCGCGTTGCCGCTGCTCCAGCGGGCGTCGCGGTCCGTCGGGAAGGATGCCGCATTGAGGCCGGGGACGAAAACCGCGTCCCATTCCAATCCCTTGGAGGCATGGACAGTCAATAGCTGGACGGCGTCACGGCGCACCTCGACCTGCGAAATATCGAGACCGTTCTCCTCCTCCGCGGCTGCGTCCAGCCAGCTTAGGAACGCCAGCAGGTCCAGGCGCTGGGCAGTCTGGATGAATCCCGCCGCCGCATCATGAAACGCGTCAAGGTGCCGGCGGGCGTAGTGGATAGTGACCCCGGGGATGGCAGCGACCTCAATGTCGAGCAACATGGCCCGTTCAACTTCAGAGAGCAAAGTCGTTAGGTCATCTCCGACAAACGGCCGGAGATTGCCAAGTTCCTTCCGGAGGGCGTCAAGCCGTGCCCTTCCTTGCAGGCTTAAGGAACGGCCATTTTTGGACGTCCATCCGTCCCGGGGCAGCCAATCCAGAGCTTCCACAAGGCTCGAGCTGTCCACCTGGTCCTGTTCGACGACGGCGCTCCCGTCCGCTTCATCGGCGGTTGCATCAGTGTCATGGCCTTCGGCTGCGCGTTCACGTTGCCGGGCCAGGAATTTCGACCAGTCCGAAAAGGCCATGAGGTCGGCGGGGCCGATCCGCCAGCGGGCTCCGGTGAGCAGTCGCATTAGGGAATCCGACCGCGTCGGATCTGCAAGTACCCGGAGCGTGGCAACCAAATCGACGATTTCAGGCGTACTGAGCAATCCCCCAAGCCCGACGACTTCGTAAGGAACGCCACGCTCTTCCAATTCCTTGCGGATCGGTTCCATCTGCGCCCGGCGGCGGCACAGCACCGCGGCCGATGTAGGTTCGGCCCTCCCCGTCTCCGGATTCCTGGAGAAGGCAGTAGCCCGAAACTGTTCGATCCGACGGACAACTGCGGCCGCTTCATCCAGTTCCGTTTCGAACCGGCCCAGCAACACTTTCCCGGAACCCGCTGCCGGGCTCGGACGCAATGCGGGGACCTCGATGCGGGCTCCTCCAGGCCTGTTGGGATCGACCTTATTGAGCGGCAGAGAAATAGTGTTGGCCATGTCGAGGATGTTGACGGAATTGCGCCAGGCTATGCTGAGAAATTTCACCGGCGCGGGAGCCAATGTCCCGTCCACATTACTGACCGGGAACTTGGTCGGAAACTGGAACAGCTGTCCCGCAGAGGCTCCCCGGAAGCCGTAAATGGACTGGTTGGGGTCGCCGACGGCCGTGACCGGGTGCCCGTCGCCGAAAAGCAGCGAGAACAGCACCATCTGCGCGTGCGAAGTGTCCTGGAACTCGTCGAGGAGGACGACTTTGAACCTTTCCCGCTCCAACTTCCCCGCCTGTGGAACATCTTTGGCGATGCGGGCAGCCAGAGACACGAGATCGCCGAAATCAAGTGCTGAACGCTCGCGCTTCGCTGCAGAATAGTGTCCCACCAGCTCGGCCACCGTTGCCCGGGTCCGCAGCCGGTTGATCAGTTTTCCGGCCTCGGCGGTGGACGGCTTCTCCTTTCCAGCGAGATAGGGCAGTTGCCCCAGCCGTGAAGCCTCATCGAGCAGGTATTTACAGACACCTCCGGGCTCCTGAAGGTGCTCCGAGCATTCTCCGGCCAGTTGAATAACAGCCTGGACGAGCGTCGACTTGGCCGCGGTGAAGTGTTCGAAATCGCCGCCGTAGGCCTCGACAACCTGGCTCGCCAATTGCCAGGACTGTGCTCCGCCCAGCAGAACGGAATCCCGCTCAATGCCCAGCCGCAGTCCATGGTCTGTCACAATCCCACTGGCATAGGAATGGTATGTCGACACTTTGGGATCCAGCAGTCCAGGCTCGTCCCCGGATTCATCTTCCGCATCGGCCGGCAGTAGATCCTTCGCCGCCAGATTGGCCAGTTGTGCCCGTATCCGCGAAGACAGCTCGCTGGCTGCTTTCCGGGTAAACGTAACGCCGAGGATTTGTTCCGGACGCACTTTTCCATTTGCCACAAGCCACACCACGCGGTCAGCCATCGTCGCGGTCTTGCCTGATCCTGCCCCTGCTATCACGAGAATGGGTTCCAATGGCGCGCTGATAATGGCCGATTGTTCAGGCGTCGGCTTGTGCTGGCCGAGGATGCCGGCCAGCTCTTCCGGCGTGTACCGTTCCCCGGCGTCCATCCCTGTCCTGTCCATCAAAGCCTGCTCCACCGGATTCACTCTGTTACCTGCTTTCCTTCAGGGCATAATGGGCAAACTTCGGGAACGCGGCATCCATGTCCCCGGTATCCGCCCGCGGACGGATCATGCCGGCTTTCAAATTCGTGCCCCGCCATGAGTTCGGCAGCGGTCACGATCATCGGTGTTGCCCAGTCATTCTCTGGATCAAGCGGTTCCTGCTCCTGCACACTGACGTTCTTAGCGGTCTTACCAAGCTGGGCGAGGACTGCCCCTCCGGTGGCACTGCTTTCATCGAAGGCGCCATGCCGGACGGCCACCTGATAGGCGGCCAGCTGTCCGTGCCGCTCCAGATCCGCCTTGGTCGGCGTACTCTTGCCGGTCTTCAAATCCACAATCACCAGCCTGCCTTCATCGTCGATCTCCAGCCGGTCGACCTGCCCCCGGAGCAGCGCAGTACGGGCGGGTCCGGGTATTGTCACGGCAAAGTCAGTCTCGGTGGTGAGCAACTTCCTGCCTTCACTGCGCATGGCGATGACGTAAGCGGCCAGTTTCCGCACCATGGTTTCGGCCCGCTGGTAGTCCAGCCGGCCTTCCCAGTTTTCCTTCATTCCCAAGCGGGGCCAGCGCACCAACAGTTCGGCGACGTATTCATTTCCGGTCGCGTCGGGCATGTCGGCGGCTATCTGGTGAACCAGAGTGCCAAGGCTGCGGGCGAAATCGGTTGCGGCCTCACCGCCGGCCGCTTGAATGAACCAGTTCAGCGGTGATTGATGCACTGCTTCGACTTTCGACGGCGAAACCGGCACGTCATGGTCGGGAGCAACAATGTCGATTCCCTCGCTGCTGAGAGGCAGAAGCCCCCACCAACTATCCGGGTGCGCACCCCGAACCGGTACTTCGCTTCGGACAAGCCGGGCGAGCTGGCGCACGGCCTCTGCCGCTGCTTCCGGGCTCTCCTCGTCCTGTTGAGCCCACTGACGCAGCTCCGCCACCAGGGCGCGGAGCGTCAGTGGCCGGAGGACTTCCGTCTTTGGGCGAGGGTGGTCGGGATTTGTCCATGGATCAATAATGTCGATGAATTGCGAGGGCTGGTCTTCCTCCGACGCCACAGCCGTGCAGACCAGTTTTTCACTGGCGCGGGAGATGGCTGCCGAGAAACTGCGCAACTCGTCATACCGGATCTCACGCAGGCGCGTGACCGCGTCCACCTGGCGTGCCTGATGAGGGCCCAATTCCATCGCATCGACGAAAAGTGCGCTTCCCAACAGTTCACCGCGCAGCCGAAGATTAGGCCACACGCCGTCCTGCAAACCTGCGACGAAAACCAGCGGCCATTGGCGTCCGGCGGCACTGGCCGGGGTCATCAATTCGACGGCGTCCGGGTTCTGCGCACGCTTTGCCAAGGTGTCCATCGGAAGCTCTTGACTAAGCAAGTACTCGAGGAACTGTTCCGGGTTGGACCCCGGCAGCTGGTCCACGTATCTCTCCGCAGTATGGAACAGTGCCATGATGGCGTCCAGGTCTCTGTCCGCCCTGACTCCCGCGGGGCCGCCGTCGACCGCGTGCCTGGCCCAATTACTGGACAGTCCTGTCGCCGACCACAATACCCACAGGACGGTCTCCGCATTTGCGCCCTTTTCCGCTGCTGCCTCTCTGCCCGCCGCCAGCATCCTGGCAACGCGCTGCGCCGGTCTTGCCTCCCAGCCCAACGTTGCCAATGCAGCCGGTTCCTGCAGCGCCTCGACGAGCAAGGCATCGCTGCTCCGTCCGCCTCCACCGAGCAGTTCCTCCCGCCGCAGGGATTGACGGATGCGCCGCAGGTCGATGGCGGACGCGCCGCCGATACGGGACGTCAGCAAAGCGACAGCTGCTTCGGCTGTCAGTCGTTCCGGGTCCAGTGCTATGGCATAGGCGTCCAGCAGTGGACGTACGGCCGGTTCATCGCGGACGGCGGTTTCGGCTACCGGAACCCGAACCGGAATTCCCTGCGAGGTCAGGTACCTCTGCAAGTGCGCCAATTGACCACCGGTACGGACGATGACCGCCATTTCCGACAAGCCGCGCCCTCCGTTGAGTTGGGCGTCGAGTATGCGCTGGGCGATGTAGCGCAGTTCGTGGACCGGGGAAGCAACAACATGGACCTCGGCTGCCGGGGCCGCATTGGCCTTTCCTTCAGCGGCATCAGGGACAGGGTCCGCCGCGGTCGGCTGAAGCAGGTCACGTCCGAGAGCCGCGCCGCCGCGCCGGGAGATGCGTCCGGCCACCCGCTGCCAGGCATCCGCCAGTGGCGCCGGAAGCCGGTGCGAAGTGGTCAAGGTATGACGGGAAACAGTTGCCGTTCCGCTGGCAAGCATGTCCTCGACTGCGACGACGAGGTCCGGTCGCGCCCCGCGGAATCCCTGCACCACAGTGTCCGGGCATGCCGCCGCCAACACGTCTTTTCCAGCACCCAGGATCGCCAGCAGCTCGTGAACCGCCGGATTCGCCTCCTGCAGGTCGTCCACGAGGACCAGTCCCAACCGGCTTCGCTCCTGCTCAAGGGATTCCGGATCATCCTGGAACAGCTGACGGGCCGCGGTGATAATGCCAGCCGGATCGAAGCTCTCCGGCATGCGCAGATCGATCAAGTCCCGGTACTCCTGGAACAGCCGGGCGGACGCCACCCAGTCCTGGCGGTCCAGTTCCCGGCCCATCCGCGCCAGATCGGCCGCGGTAATCCCATATTCGATCACACGGTCGAACAACTGCCGGACTTCCTGCCGGAAGCCACGTGTTCCCAGTGCCGCTTCAAGGTCCTTCGGCCAGGGAAGCTTTCCCACCTGCCCGGACGCGTGGCCGGCCAGCAATTCGGCAATAATAAGGTCCTGCTCCGGACCGGAGAGCAGCTTCGGTGCCCGCGTGATTCCCGGAAGCCGCCCTTCCGCCTTCGCGCGCCGGATCAAATCAAAGGCGTACGAGGCCCAGGTCCGGGCTGGAGCGGCGCTCAGGCTCCGGTTGAGGCGGGCGGTCAGCTGATTCCGAAGGTCTGCTGCAAGGGACCGCGAGGGAGCCAGCATCAGCACCGAGGCGGGGTCAACGCCGTCGTACTCTATCCGCTTAACTGCGCTCTCAACCAGAACTGTGGATTTGCCGGTTCCCGGGGCACCAAGAATAAGGGCAGGGCCGTATCCGGAAGGCAGATCGACGACGGCCTTCTGGTCGGCGCTGAGCACGGGTGCTTGCAGGCGGAGCGGCGCAGGCGGGGTGAGCCGGAGGTTGTGCTGTGCTGAATCGTTCACGGAACCACCTCACCATACCCCTCCGACATTTTCCGGACGATGGCTTCAACAGCCTCGAATTCCTGGTCCGAGGGCTGCCAGCGCCCGTTCCGCATATCCACCTTGTACCCGGCGCTGCCGCTCGAATTCCTGCGCAGCGGCGTATCTTCAGCCTCGTAATGCACCAAGGCGCTGCCGTCATGGCAGGCGGGCGGTTCTCCACTGGCGCGGATCACCCGCCACC
>NZ_KI914684.1:0-3227 GCF_000520495.1 Arthrobacter sp. H14 | reverse complement strand
CTCCACTGGCGCGGATCACCCGCCACCATGGAATGGAGCTGCCGTAGTGCGACAGGACGGAACCCACCTGGCGGGGGCCGGAGGTTCCCAGCAGCTCGGCGATATCGCCATAGGCGAGCACCCGTCCGGGCGGAATGAGAGCGGCGGTTTCGAGCACCGCCTCAATGTAGTCATCATGCATCTTCCAAGCGTATTCAATACGCACGACGTGGCGGTCACCAAAATTGTCGGAGCCGGCCGATAGCGTTTCAAACATGAACAATTGGCATGAATTACCCAGGGCAGCGTTCGACCTCGAGACCACGGGGCGGGATCCGCACGAAGCGCGGATAGTGACCGCCTCCATCGTCCTCGTCAATGGCGCGGGAGAGGTGGTGCGGACACATGAGTGGATGGCCGCTCCCGAAATCGAAATACCCGCCGAAGCCTCAGCGGTGCACGGAGTCACCAACGAACGCGCCCAGGCTGAAGGTCTGCCCCCGGAGTACGTCACGGCTGAAGTGCTGGCTGTTCTTGAGGGATTGTTCGACGCCGGGATCCCGGTCATGGCGTTCAACGCACCATATGACTTCACCGTGCTGGGTTCTGAATGCCGCCGCTTCGGACTCGTCCCTTCAGAGGCGAAACCGGTCATCGACCCCTTCGTCCTCAACAAACACGTCCACAAGTATCGCCGCGGCAAGCGCACCCTGGTGGCTCTGTGTGAGGAATATCTGGTCGACCTCGAGGAAGCGCATACTTCGGCGGCCGACGCGTTGGCAACCATCCGGCTGGCCGACTGTCTGGCCGCCAAGTTCCCTCAGTTGCGCACCGACGCCGCGAGCCTTCATGACGCCCAGATCCACTGGTGCCACGAGCAGGCCGTCAGTTTCCAAGAGTACCTCCGACGAACAAAACCTGAGGCTGTCATCAGCGGAGACTGGCCGGTCCATGCCGAACTCGTTCCGGTTGGCTGAAGGTCTCTGAGAGCCCGCATCCCGGTCGCCTGAGTGGGGGAAATCACGAGTGACAAAAGCCACCAGACCATGTGGGCGATACAAACCGTCATAATGCCATCAGCCTTTAAAGTGCGTGCAAAAATCATCTTCTGGTGTTGAGCTGACACCGCCGTTCCGACCGGAACACGCCCCCGTCGTCGTAGGCCTCCCGGCTATCCGCCAGGTCAGGTCTATTCCGGCACGCCTGAAAGCCAGAAGGATCCATGATTACCATCAGCGACCTGCGCAAGGTCTACCGTCAGGGCGACCGCGAAGTCATCGCCCTGGACGGTGTGAGCCTGCAAGTACCCAAGGGTTCCATCCACGGCATCATCGGCCACTCCGGAGCCGGCAAGTCCACTCTGGTGCGCTGCCTGACTCTGCTGGACCGGCCGACGTCGGGCACTGTCTCCATTGTCGGTGCGGAGCTGGCCGGGGCAAAGAATTCCGAACTGAGAACCGCCCGGCGAAGGATCGGCATGGTGTTCCAGCACGGGAACCTGCTTGACTCACGCACTGCGGCTGGAAACGTCGCCCATCCCCTTGAACTGGTCAGGACGCCCAAGAGCCGCACCGCCGAGCGGGTGGCAGAGCTGCTCAGCCTCGTCGGTCTCGAAGGGGCTGAAAACGCGTATCCGTCTCAGTTGTCGGGCGGCCAGCGCCAGCGCGTCGGTATTGCCCGCGCCCTGGCGGCGGATCCGCACGTGCTTCTTTGCGACGAACCGACGTCGGCACTGGACCCGAAGACCACGGAGGAGATCCTCGTGCTGATCGAGGACCTTACCCGCCGCTTGCAGCTGACGGTCCTGCTGATCACGCATGAAATGGGAGTGGTCAAGCGTATCTGCGACTCCGTATCCCTGCTCAGCCACGGCAAGATTGTCCAGAGCGGTCCACTGGGCGAAGTGGCGGCCGACCTTGACGGCGCACTATCGAAGGCACTGCTGCCCCTGCCTGCCGGCGCGCCCGCAGCGGACGGCACGGTACTCGAAATCCTCTTTTCCGGAGGCAGCGCCTCGGAGCCGGTGCTGTCCGGAATCACGCGCCGGTTCGACATGGATGTCAATGTCCTGGCGGGCAGCGTCGAGACGCTTGCCGGCAGTGAGTTTGGCAGGCTGCGCGTGCAACTCGAACCGGGTGCAGACGCAGCCGGTGTCCTGAACTACCTGCGCCAGAACCGAGTAGCAGTGGAGGTCGCACAGTGAACTGGTTTACGGAACTGCTGGCGGATCCGGTTGTCACCGAGGCTCTGCCCGTCGCCTTCGTGGAAACGATGCAAATGGTCGGCATCGCCGGCTTGTTCACGGTGCTGATTGGGCTCCCCCTCGGCGTGCTGCTGCATGTGGCGTCGCCCGGCGGCCTGTACCCGATGCCGGTGTTTCACCGGATCGCCTCGGACATCATCGTCAATATCACCCGATCGGTACCCTTCGCGATCCTGATGGTTTCCCTCATTCCGCTTTCCCGGCTGTTGGTTGGAACCAGTCTCGGCCCGGTTGCCGCCTCCGTCTCGTTGAGCATTGGCACCATTCCATTCTTCGCCCGGCTGGTTGAAACGTCCCTGCGCGAGGTCCACTCCGGCAAGATCGATGCCGCGATGGTGATGGGCTCGACCAATATGCAGATCGTCAACAAGGTCCTGCTGCGCGAGTCCATGCCCGGGCTGGCCGCTGCACTGACGACGACGTTGATCACCCTGGTCGGTTATTCCGCCATGTCCGGTCTCATTGGCGGCGGCGGACTCGGCTACATCGCCTACAACTATGGCTTCCAGCGCTTCAACACACCGGTCATGATCGTCACCATCGTGATCATTGTGCTGCTCGTCCAGGTGATCCAGGTCCTGGGAGACCGGGTCAGCAAGACTTTGGACCACCGGTAAGAACCCACCAGCCCACGACGGCGCCGGACCCTTGCGTCGTCGTCGTACTTCCCGGTCATTTGCCGGGAACTGCAGCCAGTAGCCGCTAGTGTGTTGCGCCGTTAGTTCGTTGCTAGTTGTTGGTAGGCTGGAGTATGGCGCAACGAGGACCGGCATTGGCCGAAGTGAGACTCTCCGATACGGAACGTGACCAGTTGGTGCGGTGGGTTCGTAGGCGTAAGTCCGCGCAGGATCTGGCGCTACGTTCCAGAGTCGTGCTGGAGTGCGCGACGGGGGTGTCGAATTCGGAGGTGAGCAGGCGGTTGCAGTTGTCGCTGCCCACGGTTCGGAAATGGCGTTCCCGGTTCCTGGAGCGACGTCTGGACGGT
>NZ_KI914683.1:13805-21140 GCF_000520495.1 Arthrobacter sp. H14 | reverse complement strand
CTACTGCGCCAAACATCACCTGCTTAAAACCGCCTGCGGATGGAAAGACACCCAAGACAAAGATGGCACCATCACGTCCACCTCACCGGCAGGACGAACCTACACCACCAAACCCGAAGGACCCGTGCTCACCAGCCGGAAAGACGCCCGCCGCTACAACACCGACAACGGACACCGCTTCGACCCCTGGGACCCCAAAAATGTTGACAACACTCCAACCGGCGACCACGACCAAACCCCACCACCATTCTGAAATCTCCCCGGCGAACGGTTGATTACGAGATGACGGGTCGACCGATCAGGAGATAACGGTGAGTACGGCATCCGACTCGACGGCGTCCGCCGGACAACGCCGCGCTTCGCCGACAGTTCCGGCACGATGGGCGGAGATGGTCGATTCCATCTTCATGGCTTCAAGTACGACAACGGCGTCCCCCTCGCCCACTTCGGCGCCCGGCTCGACCAGCCACTTCACCACCGTTCCGGACATGGGCGAGCGGAGCTCGGTGGGGTCGACGTGCGCGTCACCACCGTTCGTTCCGTCGCCGCTTCCCGTTCCGATGGCATTCGAGCCCGCCGTTCCGAGGCTTGCGAGAAGTTCGGTTGGCAGGCCCAGGCTTACCCGGCGTCCGTCGAGGTCGATGCTGAATGTCCGGCGGCCGCCACCTTCCCTGCCGGAGCTGTAATCGGGATCAGCGGGAATCCGGTCGGCGAATTCGCTCTCGATCCAACCGGTGTAAATGCCGAGAGAGTCTGTTCCGGTGAAGGCTTCTTCTTCAAGGACGGCCCGGTGGAACGGGACAACCGTCGCCAGGCCGGTTACTTCAAGTTCCTCCAGGGCGCGGCGGGCACGGCGGATAGCCTGTTGCCGGTCGGCGCCGGTGACAATCAGTTTGGCGAACATGGAGTCGAACTGCCCGGCGATGGTGTCGCCGGAGCGGACGCCGGTGTCCACACGGATGCCGCGTCCGGTGGGCGGTACGAAGGTTTTGACCGTACCGGGGGAGGGGAGGAACCCGCGTCCGACGTCTTCGGCATTGAGCCGGAATTCGATGGCGTGGCCGAACGCTTTGGGGTCTTCCGTGATGGCCAGTGGTTCCCCGGCGGCGATGCTGAACTGTGCCTGGACGAGGTCCATGCCGGAGGTTTCCTCGGTCACGGGGTGTTCGACTTGGAGCCTTGTGTTGACCTCCAAAAAGGACACCGTGCCGTCCTGGCCCAGCAGGAACTCGACGGTTCCGGCGCCTACGTAATCGGCTTCCCGGCAGATGGCCTTGGCCGATTCATGGATCTCGCTGCGCTGGGCGTCGGTCAGGAACGGGGCCGGCGCTTCCTCCACCAGTTTCTGGTGCCGCCGCTGCAGCGAACAGTCACGGGTTCCGACGACGATGACGTTGCCGTGCTTGTCGGCCAGGATCTGGGCTTCGACGTGCCGCGGTTTGTCGAGGAACCGCTCGACGAAGAGCTCATCACGGCCAAAAGCCGATTTCGCTTCCCGGCGGACCGAGTCGAACGCTTCCTCGATCTCACCGAGTTCACGCACGACCCGGAGCCCGCGGCCGCCACCTCCGAAGGCCGCTTTGAGCGCGAGCGGAAGTCCGTGTTCTTCGGCAAACGCGCGGGCGTCGGCGGCGGATTCGATCGGTCCATCGCTGCCGGCCACCATCGGGGCACTCGCCCGGACTGCGATCTCCCGGGCTGTGACTTTATTGCCCAGCGCGAGGATGGTGTCCGGCTCCGGACCGATCCAGGTCAGGCCCGCGTCGATGACGGCGCGGGCGAAGTCCGCGTTCTCAGACAGGAACCCGTAACCGGGATGGACGGCGTCGGCTCCGGAGCGTCTGGCGATCTGCAACAACTTGTCGATATTGAGATACGTTTCCGCCGGCGTCGAACCGTCCAGTGCGTAGGCTTCATCGGCCAGATCCACGTGGAGGGAACCGGCATCGTCGTCGGCGTAGACGGCGACGGAAACCAGCTCCGCGTCGAGGCACGCCCGCTCCACGCGCACGGCGATTTCGCCACGGTTGGCAATCAGGACTTTATGCATGGCTGTGTCTTCCGCTCAGGTTTCAGTTTCGTCGGCGTCCGCAGGTCCGGCTGCTTCACCGGTGCCGGCGGTATTCGCGCTGGAGGTGTCTTCGTCAGGAGCAGCAACCGCGTGGAACCGGATCCTGCCCCCCGGTGGAATCTGCGCCGCCCGGTCCAGATGCTCATGCGCCACCACGCCGATGACGGGATAGCCGCCGGTGACGGGATGGTCAGCGAGGAAGAGGACGGGCATGCCGGACGGCGGGATCTGGATGCTGCCGGCGAGCGTCCCTTCGCTGGGAAGCTCCCCCTGCCGGCTCCGCTCCAGCGGTGTGCCATCCAGGCGGATCCCGACGCGGCTGGACTTCGCCGTGACCTCCCACTCCTGACCGGTCAGGGAATCGATGGCGGGTTGATCGAACCAGTCGGCACGCGGACCGAGGACGATGTTCAATTGAACACTTTCGCGCTCTGCCGCGGTGACGACGTCGTCGGGCGTCCGGGGGATCCCGACGACACTGGTGGGTGGCGCTTTAGCGACCGGAACGAAGGACTGTGCCGCCAGCGGCTCCGGTCCAATCCCGGACATGGTGTCGGTGGCGCGGCTTCCCAGCACCAGCGGTACATCGATGCCGCCACGGAAAGCCACATAGCTGCGCAGTCCCCGCGTCGGCGCACCCAGGGTGAGAGTTTCGCCGTCGAGCAGGGCAAACGGGGCACCCATGGGAATGCTGCGGACCATTCCATCAGGGTTGCGGATTTTCAGGTCCGACGGCGCACCGGCGACGGCGAGTACCTGGTCGCCTTGTGCCGTTACCGAAAGTCCACCCATTGCGGTTTCGATTACCGCCTCATTTGGTCCGTTGCCGGCAAGGCGGTTGGCAGTACGCATTGCGCCGGAATCGAGGGCGCCGGCTTCGGAAACGCCGAGGTCCGCGTAGCCGAAACGGCCCAGGTCCTGGATCAGGCTCTGGGCGCCGGGGGAGACAACGCGAACGCCGGACTGGGACTCGTGGCGTTCCCGAACAGCTGACCCTTCCGTTGTGGCGGACGCTTGAGAAGCTGTCTCTTTCCCGGAGGCGCCTTCCTCCTGAGTGGGTTCGTTTCCCTCGTCTGAAGCGCCTGTCTCGACAAGTTGCCGCACGGCTTTGTACTGCACCCGGTTCCCCGGAACGACCAGGGCAGGCTGCTCGCGATCGAGGTCCCACATCCGTGCCGAGGTCCGGCCGATCAACTGCCAGCCACCGGGCGACTGGCGCGGATAGATGGCGGAGAAATTACCGGCCAGTGCAACTGAGCCGGCCGGAACGGCGGTGCGCGGACTTTCCCGGCGCGGAACTTCGAGACGCTGATTCTCGCCCACTAGATAGGCGAAACCTGGCGCGAAGCCGCCGAAGGCAGCCGTCCAGATCTGTGCGGTGTGGGCTTCGATCACACCGTCGCGGCTGAGGCCCGTCAGTTCGGCGACTGCGTCCAGGTCCTCGCCGTCGTACACCGTTTCAATGACGCGCAGTGTGTCGTCGAGAGTGGTGGAACCCGTCAGGTCCAGATGCTGGATCTGCTCTGCGATGGACCGGATCGCGACTGTGGAATCGGCGGTGACCATGACCGTTTCGGCGGCGGCCAGCACGTCAACCTGGCCGGGCAGCGGCAGTTCCGTCAGGGCGGATTTGAGCGCGAGGACTTCATCCATGCCGCTGAGTTCGATGAGGATGGCTCGGCTGCCGACCGCTCTGATAGTTAGCTTCTGGAGCGGAGCAGAATCGCCTGAGCCTGAGCCTGAACCCGGCGTCCCGCCGTCGTCGTTGATTTGCACTGACGTGGGTCAGACGAAGGACTTGACGGTGATGCCGGCCTCGTCCAGTGCACTGCGGACGGCGGCGGACATTTCGACGGCGCCAGGGGAGTCGCCGTGCAGGCAGATGCTGTCGGCATGGACGTCGATCAGCGTGCCGTCTATGGTCTTGATCTTCGACTCGGTGGCCACGCGCAGAACGTGTTCGACGACGTCGGCAGTGTCGTGCAGCGCCGCACCCTCCTGGCGGCGGGAAACCAGAGTGCCATCCGGGTTGTAGGCGCGGTCGGCGAAGGCTTCCTGCACAGTGCGGAGACCGGCCTTGTCGGCCAGCCGCAGCACTTCGGAGTTGGGCAGCACCATCAGGGGCAGCGAGGGATCGACTGCCTTGACGGCGTCGACCACGGCCTGGGCCTGCTCGGCGTGGTGGACGATGGTGTTGTAGAGGGCGCCGTGCGGTTTCACGTACTTGACCGCCGTGCCGGCCCGGGCAGCCAGTGCCTGCAGCGCACCGATCTGGTAGACGACGTCGTCGGTCAATTCTTTAGGGGCGACGTCGACGAACCGCCGGCCGAAACCCTGCAGATCGCGGTAGGCGGGATGGGCGCCGACGGTCACGCCGGCGTCGGCAGCGCTGTGGCAGGTGGCGCTGATCCCCGCCGGATCGCCGGCATGGAAACCGCACGCCACATTGGCACTGGAGACGGACTTGAAAATCGCTGCGTCGTCGCCAAGCTGCCAGCGGCCGAAGGATTCTCCAACGTCGCTGTTCAGGTCAATACTGATGCCATCTGTTCCGGCCATGGTGACTCTCATCCCTGTGACGTTGTTTCTTTCCAGCATGCCGTATCCGGCGTGGAACGTTCAATAGTGCTGCCCGCGCCCATAGTGGAGCCCGCGCCCATCATGCCGGGAGCAGGCCGAAGACGTCGGCCAGTTGGTAGACCGCGAGTCCGGTTACGGTGACCAGCACAATCCCGCCGAGGGTGTTGGCCAGCGGACCGTTGCGGTACTTTCCAAGGAACCCCGGCCGGTTCATGACGACGAGCAGGAATGCCGCGATGATGGGCAGCAGGATGCCGTTGGTGGCCTGGGCGAACACAATAACCGCGATGGGGTTGGTTCCCGTGAGGGCAATGATGACGCCCAGGACGAGGATGGTGGCCCAGATGATTCTGAACTTGGTGTCGCGCAGCTCTGTTGACCATCCCATCGTGCTGGAGATGGCATACGCGGCGCCCAGCGGGCCGGCGATGGCGCTGGTCAGGCCGGCTGAGAACAAACCGAGGGCGAATACATAATCCGCGGCCGGTCCGAGGACGGGTTCCAGTTGGCTGGCCAAGGCGTCAATCGTCGTCGCCTCGACGCCCCTGACGAACAGGGTGGCTGCCGCCGTCGTCATGATGGCGATGGTGATGATGCCGCCGATGGAGATGGAAATTGCGGTGTCGCGGCGGGACTCGGACAGGGCCACCGCGGTGTCGGTGCGGGGCCACTTTTCCTGCACAAGGCTGGCGTGGAGGAAAAGGTTATACGGAACGACGGTGGTGCCAATCAGCGCGATCGTCACCAGCAGTGCACCGTCCGGGATGGTTGGCGGGAAGATTCCGGAAAACACCTGTCCCAGATCCGGCCGCGAGACGATGGCGGTCAGTACGAACACCGCACCCATGATGGCAACGAGGACGGCGAAGACCCGTTCCACCCGCTTGTAACTGCCGGTGAACAGCAGCCAGGCGACAACGAGGCCGACCAGCAGGATCACCACAGGTTGGGGGAGATTCGTCAGCGTGGACAATGCAATAGAGGTGCCGGTGGTGTCACCGCCCGCATAGCTGGCCCCTCCGATTCCAATGGCAGCGACCACAAGAATTACGACGACGGTGCGGACTATCGTGTTATCGAACGTGGAGCGAAGCGCCTCGCCCAGGCCCTCACGCCGCCGGGCACACGGCCGGAAAAATCGCAGACGTCCTCCGCGGACGGGTGATCGTTGGTGGCCTGCCACCCGGAACACCGTTGCGCGATGCATCATTTGCCACCGAATTCGGCGTCTCCCGCAACACCATGCGCGAAGCGCTGCGAACCCTGCAGCACGAAGGGCTGGTCGAGCACCACGTCAACAGGGGTTTCGTTGTCCGGACACTCACGCCCGACGACGTTCTTGACATTTATGCTGTCCGGAACGTCGTTGAAATACGCGCCATCCAGGAGAGCGCTCTGTGCTCCAGCGCTGCGCTGGCACCGGTGGGAACCGCCGTCGAAAATGCGCGGCGGGCCGTAGCGGAAGACGAATGGAGCGACGTCGGGACGGCCAGCTTGGAGTTTCACCAAGCGCTGGTTGCCACGCTGGGCAGTCCATCGTTGAACGAATTCTTCGCGGGAATCGTGGCCAGGCTGCGGCTGGTGTTCGCCGTCATGGACAACGGGCGGGCGTTCCAGTTGCCATGGATGGCGCGGGACCGCGAAATCTGGGAATTGATCCGCTCCGGCCGGCGGGAGGAGGCCCAAAAGTCGATGAGTCACTACCTTGAGGAATCACAGCGGCTGGTGCTCGACGTCGTCAGGCAGAACGCGGGCAGGAAACCCGTCCGCAAATCTCCCACTATAGAAAGGCCGTAAGCGGCATGAGTTTAACCGCAGCCGCATATCGGGCGAGCCCCGGAGGCGCCCTCGACGTCGATCGGGAGTTTTACCGGAAGTTCGGCGAAAACTTCGATGAGCACGAACTGGTCGATTCATTCGTCATCCCGATCCGCTCGGGCCGGGCCTGGGAAGTGCCGGCCGGATCCCTCTGCCGGATTGTGACGATCGAAGGCGCGCAGGTTGCCGACCTGAACATCTGGAACAGGCATGATCCGCGGGAACGGATGTGGGCGGCGCGGACGCGTCAGCTGCAGGCGGCGCATGTGAGCACCTTCGACCGGCTGTGGTCGACCCTGCCATTCCTGCGGCCGCTGGTCACGATTACCGGGGACAGCCTGTCCGACTATGGCCGGGATGAAGAAGGTGGAAGGGTTCACGACTTGCTGGGCACACGCTGCGATCCGTACGTGAACCGGATGCTGACCGGCGAGGATTTCGACTTCCACTGCCATTCGAACCTCACCCGTGCAGTGTTGCCGTACGGGCTGACTGAGTTCGATGTGCACGATGTGCTGAATGTTTTCCAGTGCACCGGGCTCAATGACGAAGACCGCTACTTCATGAAGACCTGCCCGGCGAGGAAGGGCGACTACTTCGAATTCTTCGCCGAGACGGACATTCTCTGCGCGCTGTCCACCTGCCCCGGCGGGGACTTGTCCGTGCCGATGTGGGGTCCGGATGCGCGCGACCCGATTGACGTATGCCATCCACCCGGTATCGAGGTTTACCGTCCGAAAACGGAGCTGCTGAGCGGGTGGCAGCCTTCCACCCGCGCGGCTTATGCGAATGCCCATGGACTCCAGTCACCACGGTGGGGCGACTGACGGTGATGCGTAAGTAATTACGGACAGACGAGAAGGCCA
>NZ_KI914683.1:10443-13705 GCF_000520495.1 Arthrobacter sp. H14 | reverse complement strand
TGGGCAGGGCTTCCAGGTCTGGCCGCCCGGCGCGTAGCAACGTGGACCGGTGTAGCCGGGATACGGATCCTGGACTCCCTGCTCTGGCGCTGGAGCAGGAGCAGGGGCTGGAGCCGGGGCCGGGGCAGGCGGCGGAACCGGCGGCACGTAGGGAATGTGAACGTCGGCCGGAGGTTGCGGTGGAACGAGCGGCACGAAGGGGCCATATTCGGGACCTTCATAAGGTGCAGGAGCCGGTGGAAGATTCCGGAGCCGTTCGGCTTCCGCTTCCGCGGCTTTCTGTGCTGCTGCTGCGGCCTTCCGTTCCTTTTCAGCCTTGGCCTCGGCTGCCTTGCGTTCCTGTTCGGCCTTCTTCGCTGCCGCTGCTTCCGCCTCGGCCTGTTCCAGCCGTTCGACCTCGGCCTCGACGATTACGAGCCGGTCTTTCCCAGTGGAGATGGTTGCGATCAAGGCACCACTCAAAGCGGCTGCCTGGTCTCCGGTGATGGCGGCCCAGTGCGCGCTGGCCTTCCCCGCATTGAAGGCGGCGTCCAACGATTCGGCGGCAGCCAGTGCGGCAGCCAGCGCAGTCGCAGCTGCGGCGGCGGAACCTGAGGTCACGCCCACAGACGCCTCAATCGCTTCGGTCAGATCCTGAACGGCCTGCTCAACTGCAGCCGGAACCGTGCATTCCTCGCCGGCGTCGTAGAAACCGCGCTGCTGAGTCTGGGCTTCGGCTTGCGCATCCTTGACCGCACCGTAGTACTTGTCGTTTGGCTCGAAGAGGACTGCAACGCCCAGCCCCTGCCGGGCGATCTCGGCGTTGACGAGCGTTTCGTCCTCTGTGAAGACGGCAGCCAGGGTCCTGCCGTACTGGTCCACGCGTTCGACGTCGAAATCCAGTCCCACTGTGGTGCCGGGAGGGAGAGTCTCCTCCAGATAGCTGGTTGCTTCAAGGCCGAGGCATTCGACCGGCTTGTCCGGATGCTTGGTTTCGGGCGTATCCACGTTAAGGAGCCGAACGGTTTGTTCCTCTGAATCAACATTGACCACAATCGTGTCGCCGTCGACGACGCGCACGACGCTGCCGGCTACGGCTCCTGGTGCGTCGGCGCAGCCGGAAAGCGCGACCGCCAGCACTGCGACGATACTGATCGCCCAGGCTTTGGCGGACCGGCCGCCGGGCAGGAGGATGGAAGGATTTTTCACTGTTGCCCCCAACAATGGATATTTAGTTACGAGTGATGAAGCTATTCTAGCGGTCGGTTTTGCGGGATTGCGCCGTCAGTATGTTACGGATGTGACAACTTTTCCCAGCACGGCCTCCGGTCCCAACGATTCGACGTCGCCGATGACCTTCCCGTCGACAAGCACCGCGCCCGCCGTGGTGGACAGAGCGGCCCGGCGCATCGACCGCATGCGCCCATAGTGGCGGCGTGCCGCGCGGTAGGACGTTGGCAGGAGGTACAACGAGTTGTTCGATGAGACTATTTGAACGTCGACGCCGGGAAGCTGCTCCCGGAGCAGGCGGTAGGTCTGCGCGAAAACATCTCCGGTCCGGTGGTCGGCATGGGTGGTGTTGTCGAGTCCTATGCTTTCCGGACCAGCACTGCAGCAGCCTCCGCCCGCGGCGGCATCGCGCCACGGACGGACGAGGACAACCTGGATCATGACTACCGCCTGTCGGGGTCGTCGCCCCTGGCCTCAGGAGCGTTGGCCTTCGTGACGGCGTCGCTGTCCTTGCTGACGCCGACGCCGGCCGGACCTGCCTCGGGTCCGGCGGCATTGGGGCCCGGATCGCCGCGGCGTGCACTGCGGAGGGCCAGCGCCGCTTCAACAATGAGCCACATCGCCAGGCCGAAGATGATCAGGTCGAGCGGTGCCAGTATCCACTGTCCGGCGGCGACGAAGTTCATCAGGTTTGCGATCAGCGCCCAAGAGGTCATGACCAGCAGGAAGATCAACGGAATGATGACCGGCCAGCTGCGGCGTCCGCTGCGGGTGACCCAGACCGCGATCACAGAGAGGGCGAGGCCGGCAGTGAGCTGGTTTGTGGTGCCGAACAGCTGCCAGAGGACGCCGAAGGTGTAGCCGTCCTCGCCGCCGCCCGGAAGCAGCGCCATCGCCATCGGAACCGCGACGGCCACAAGACTTGCCAGCGTCAGGTTGCGGGACAGTTTCTTCCAGCCGGCCAGTTCGGCGATTTCCTGCACTACATAGCGCTGGAGACGGACGCCGGTATCCATGGTGGTTGCGGCGAAGGCAATGACAACCACAGCGGCGAACACGGTACCCAGCTGGAGGGGGATGCCGAGGTTGTTGGCGAAGGCGGCGATTCCACTGACGAAGTTTCCGACACCACCGCCGGAAGCGGTGGCAAAGTCGGCGTACAGTGCATCCCAGTCAGCGCGGGTTGAGGCCGCGCCGGCGGTGGCCGCCAGCAGGGCTCCGACGGCGAGACTTCCCTCGCCGAGAGCGCCGCCGTAGCCGACGTGTTTGGCATCCGTATCTTTGTTGAGCTGTTTCGCCGTCGTTCCTGAGGAAACAAGGGAATGGAAACCGGAAATGGCGCCGCAAGCGATTGTGATGAACAGGAATGGGAAGATCGACGGCGAACCTTCCGGAACGTCGTTGAAGGCCGGGGCGACGATGGTTTCCCAGCCGACCAGCACGCCCGCGGCAATGATGGCCAGTGCCACGAAGAGCTGGTGCGAGTTGATGTAGTCGCGCGGCTGCAGCAGCATCCAGACCGGAATCCTGGAGGCGATGAAGGTGTAGGCGAACATGATGATCACCCACAGGTTCCGCGGCTCCATGCCGATCGCTTCTGCCCACGGGCTGATGTCCACGGGGACCATCTGTCCCACCCAGATCAGGAAATACAGAATGACCAGGCCGATCAGGGACGGAACCAGGGCCGCGGATTTGGTGCGGTAGATGTACTGGCCGATGAAGATCGCGACCGGGATCTGCAGGAAGATCGGGATGACCGCGCCGGGATTGGCCACGAACAGGTTTCCAATCACCACCGCGAACACGGCATTGACCAGGGTCAGGAGGAAGAAAATGATGATCAGGAACAGCGTGCGGGCACGGCGGTTGATGATGTCCTGGGCGATCGTGCCGATATTGCGGGCCTTGTGGCGGACTGAAACCACCAAAGAACCCATGTCGTGCGTGCCGGCGGCGAAGATAGTGCCCAGGACGATCCAGGCCAGGGCCGGCCCCCAGCCCCAGAACACCGCAATGGCGGGACCGACGATCGGCGCGGCGACCGCCACGG
>NZ_KI914683.1:0-10343 GCF_000520495.1 Arthrobacter sp. H14 | reverse complement strand
GGCGCGGCGCCCGCCACGGAGGTGAAGTGGTGGCCGAACAGCACATGCTTGTTGGTCGGGACGAAGTCGATTCCGTCCGAAAGCTCATGGGCCGGAGTGACGAAGTTCGCGTCCAGTGCGTAAGTATGTTTAGCGAGGTAGCTGGCGTAATAGCGGTATCCGAGCCAGAAAAGCACGCCTACTATTGCAATGATTACCCCAGCAGGCATGTCGGTCTCCCTTGACGTAGCTTCGCTCGATGCGGTCATTTCGCTCAGGGCGAATATGGGGCCATAGTAGCACGCGAAGCACGCTTGCCATCCGGGGCTGATACGTTGAAGCGGTCCCTGCAGAGCCACGGAGAGGAGTGCATGGATATCGTCACCCGCGCTGTCCACGGTTCATCTGTGGCCGACGTCGTCTGGCTTGATGCCGCCGGAAGCCTCCAAGGCTGCGGCGCCGTGGCCTTGCTGTGGGATAAGCAGCCGGCGCTGGCTTTCACCTTCGACCACGAGGACCGGGCCCGAAGCATCGCAGCCGCACCACAGGTGGCCCTGACCTTCACCGATAGCCGCTCGACCAGTCAGACTTTTACGCCGGCGGCACTGATGGGACGTCCTCGCCTCGTCGAGGACATGGACGGCGATATTTTCACCGAGCACCTGCTCGAACAGGAGCTGCGGCGTTATCCGCCGGCACGGATCTTCGCCGACTCGTTCTTGTTACGGCGCGAACACTGGTGGTACTTACCGCGGCTGATTATCAGGCTCGACGTTGATGCGGCCCGGCCGATGCCGGCGCGATCCGGTTCCAGCGAATATCTTCTGGCGGTCAGGATCGATGACCGGATTGAAACCCACCTGGTCACGGTTCCCGACGGCGAGGTGTCGGATTCACTTCCCCTGACTCCTGTCGAAGACCGGCTGCTGCCATCCGGGCCGGCCATTCTGCTCGGGCAGGACGCGTCCTTCCCCGATCTGGCGCAGTGGTCGAGCTGGGTGTACCGGGGAATGTCGTCCGGCAGCCACCTCGAGGTGACCGAAGCGCCGTCGAACACGGGCCTTGGGCAGGTTCCCTCAGTCTGGAAGCGGATGCTCCAACAGCAGGCGTTCGGCCGTGCCTGCCGCAAAGGTATTGCCAATGCGGAGCGTCGCTTGGCGTAGGGAACGTCTACGCCAACATCAGCACGCCGCGGATGACGGTCACCGCGCCGCCCATCCCGGCTAGCGTGATGGCGACTCTGCGTGCGGTATCTATGGAGATTCTCCGCGCCAGCCACGCACCGATCCGAATACCGCCGACCACGGTGATCACGATGATCGGGAACAGCCACCACGGCGGCAGTTGATCGATTGTGGTGGCACCCACCGCGAGCTTGGTACCCACCGAGAAGATGCCCATGGTCATGAAAGTCGGCTGCATGGTCGCTGCAAAGGATCGTTGGTCCCAGCGGGAGAACTTCGAATACATCACCATTGCCGGCGCGGCGACGCCGGCGCTGGTGTTCAGGAAACCGCCGACAACGCCGGCCACTCCGGTCAAGGCATGGGACTGGATGTGGGGAACCCGCGGCGTCCCGAATGTCAGCGCCAGTGAAATGAGCACCACCGAACCGATGACAATATTCAGCCACGCAGCTTCGAGTTCGCGCACCATAAACGCTGCCGGAATCGCGCCGAGCAGTGCCATCGGCATGAAGATGAGGTAGCGCTTCCAGTTCACATCTTTGATGACAGCCAGCATGATGAGGAAACCGGAGACCACCGTCGTCGAATTCGTCACAAACACACCAAGTGCCGGGCCCATGAGCAATGCCAGCACCGGGGCCACCACCAGCCCCACTCCCGTTCCGGACAGCCGCTGCAGCGTCGAACCGAGCAGGATGGCAACGATCGCGACGATCACGATTCCGGTCGTCATGGGCTCTCCGGCTCGGTGAGCGGGGTGTTGAGTTGTGCCATCGATTCCGAGTCTAAGTGGTACCGGGAATAGTTACGGCCTGGTTGTGCCATCCGGGTCCATTCTTGATCGTGCTTCGACCGTAGCGTTCAGCGGATTCGGTCAGACGAATCTATTGCGCTGCGCTCCGAGACCGGCGATTTCCGTTTCCACTACGTCCCCGGCCTTCAACCACGGATGGCGGCCCTGCTCATTGCGGCGACCCAGCGCGACGCCTGCCGGGGTGCCGGTGAGAACGAGATCTCCCGGGCGCAACGTGACGATGGTGGAGAGGTACGAAATCAGTGCAGCGGTGCCGAACACGAGGTCGCCGGTTGAATCCTGCTGTACCACCTCGCCGTTGACCTTCGTGGTGATGGTGGCGCCGTCGTCGAACTCATCCGGGGTTACCAGATACGGGCCGACCGGCGTGGAAGCCTCCCAGCACTTGCCCTGTGTCCATTCCGAAGTCCGGCTCTGCCAGCCGCGCATGGAAATGTCGTTCGATACGGCGTATCCGGCGATGGCGGCGGGGGCATCCGCCTCGGAAATCCGGCGCCCGCCCGGTCCAATCACGATCGCGAGTTCACCCTCCCAATCGACCCGGTGCTCCTCGGCTGGGATTTCTATGTCGTCGTTGGCTCCGGTCAGCGAGTCCGCGAACTTGGTGAAGACTGTGGGGTACTCGGGCAGCTCGTTGCCGGTCTCGAGAATATGGTTGCGGTAGTTCAGGCCGATGCAGAACACCTTTGACGGGTGCGTAATCAGTGTGGCGAACGATACTCCGGCCAGGTCGCCGGACGGTGTTGCCGAGGCGGCTGCTTCGTCCCGGGTGGTGGCCGGGGCAGCCAGGAAAGCACCGACGTCGGCAAATCCGGTCAGTTCGGCGGTTTCATTGCCGGAGACGACGGCAGCATAGGTCTCTGTCGGGTTTTCCGGACGGCGAAGGGTGGCAAGTTTCATGGAGCTATCGAATCACACGAGTGTGAGGGGATACATCGTTTGGCGTTCCCGGTGCAGGATAATACCGACAATGTGATTGCGCCGCCGGATCGTGGGAGAATGGGCGACGATGTCTATCATAAATACCCCCGCTTCTGAAACGCGCCCTCAAGTCCGCCCTGCCGCCGAGGGCTGGGAGCAGGCCGTAGCGCCCGATGGCCGTCCCGAATTGCAGTTCAAGTCGCCGCGGGTGAAACAACCTTCCACCCACCTGGCGGACATGACCATGGCCGAACGCCAGGCAAAGGTGGTCGAGCTGGGCTACCCCGCGTTCCGCGCGAAGCAACTGTCGACGCATTATTTCAACCACTACACCACCGACCCGGCCGACATGACCGACCTGCCGCTTCAGGGACGGGAGGACCTGGCCTCGGCTATGTTCCCGCCGCTGCTGACTCAGGTTAAAAAGCTCACCACCGACAACGGCGACACGATCAAGTTCCTCTGGCGGCTGTTCGACGGCGCGCTGGTTGAGTCTGTGTTGATGCGTTATCCCGGCCGTATTACCTTGTGCGTATCGTCGCAGTGCGGCTGCGGGATGAACTGCCCGTTCTGCGCCACCGGCCAGGCGGGGCTGACGCGGAACATGTCGTCGGCGGAAATCGTGGACCAGATTGTCGCCGCTAACCGCGCTATCGCCAATGGGGATCTCGGCGCGCTGCGCTCCGATGGCGGTCACGACGCCGAACGCGTCACCAATATCGTATTCATGGGAATGGGTGAACCGCTGGCGAACTACAAGCGCGTGCTGACCGCCGTGAGGCGAATGGTTGATCCGTCTCCGCAGGGGCTGGGCATGTCCGCCCGGAATATCACCATCTCCACCGTCGGACTCGTGCCGGCAATCAACAAGCTGGCAGCCGAGGAACTGCCCGTCACGTTCGCCCTGTCGCTGCATGCGCCGGACGACGAGCTGCGCGACGAGCTAATCCCGGTCAACAGCCGCTGGAAGGTCGACGAGGCGATCGACGCCGCGTACAACTATTACCGCACGACCGGCCGCCGGGTATCCATCGAGTACGCCTTGATCAAGGATATGAACGACCACGCCTGGCGGGCAGACCTGCTGGCAAAGAAGCTCAACCAGCGTGGCCGCGGCTGGGTGCACGTGAACCCAATCCCGCTGAACCCGACGCCCGGTTCGATCTGGACGGCTTCGGAGAAGGACGTGGCGCAAGAGTTCATTGAGCGGTTGATCGACGCGGGCATCCCGACGACCTTGCGCGATACCCGCGGTAAGGAGATCGACGGCGCCTGCGGACAGCTCGCCGCCGCGGAGTAAATGGCCCGGGCGACGACGGGACATAACCACCGCCGTCGTTCATGTTGCTTTTTGTTACTCCGGCCGGTTGAGTTTTCCCGCGCCGGCCGCGCACAATCGAAACAGAATCAAGAGTCCCGACCGAAAGCCCTGGCTGGTCGGGCGGCAACCCTCTCGCTGTAGCGGGGTGCCCCAGGTGACGATTCGACGCCGGCCCGGTGATGAAACGGGAGGCGTAAGTATGGCGCCGTGCATGGCATGCGCCACGACACGAGAGGGACTCATGACTGAGACCGCAGTACAAGACCTGACCACTGAACGCGCCGCCCGCCTGAACGAGGCTGGGGAATTCTGGGACCGCCGGATCTCCGAGGACGCAGCCAACGCGAAGCTGACCTACACGGCCAACGGCGAAAGTGTCGGCTCAGTTGCCACCCGGATTAACGCCGGGAAGCACGAATTTCTCGTCGACGAGCCTGCCGGACTGGCGGGGGATGACGAAGCGGCGAGCCCGGTGGAATTTGCTCTGGGCGCGTTGATTTCCTGCCAGGTGGTGGTCTACCGGTTGTACGCGCACCAGCTCGGCATCACGGTGGACGGCATCGACATCGAAGCTGAAGGCGATCTGGACGTGCGGGGAATCTTCGGCAAGGACGACGCCGTACGTCCGGGCTTCAGCGAAGTCCGGTTGAGGATCAACATCAGCGGACCGGAATCGGCCGAACGGTACGATGAGCTGCGCCAGGCGGTCGATGAGCACTGCCCGGTGCTGGACCTGCTCAGCAACCCGACGCCGGTGACGAGCGAGGTCGTCAAGGTCTAGGTTAACGGGCGATACGTTTCGCTTGATTCTCGCCCTCTGGTGTACGTACGATGTGTGTACGATATTGGAGATGCGATGGAAAGCAAGACTCAAAGAATAAATTTGAGGGCCACTAAGCGGCAAGAGAACGTGATTCGACGTGCCGCCGATGCTACCCATAGGTCTATGACAGATTTTGTCTTGGAAGCGGCGAGCGTTGAGGCGGAGAGGATTATGGCTGACCGCCGATGGTTTGAGTTGAGCGATGAACAGTGGGTGGAGTTTGAGCGTTTGCTCGACGAGCCAATGCCGTCGAACTCGAAGTTGGCAAGACTTGCTTCGAGAACAAGCCCATTCTCTGAGCAGTAGGGCGTCCGGGTGACGGGCCTTGAAGCACCTAGGAAGCTAAGCAAAGGCGACGATCGGTCCTCGTTTACATGCGGAGCGACGGAACTGGATGATTGGTTCCGGCGCTTCGCATATGAAAACCAACGGGCGAATAACGCGACTACATACGTGTCCACAGACGGTAAGGCTGTCTGTGGGTACTACTCGATAACGGTGTCAGCCGTTGAGAAGTCTGCTGCGCATAACAAATTCGATAATCCCTCGGACCCAAGGCAGCTTCCATGTATCCTCTTGGCGAGACTGGCTGTTTCGGAGCAATATCATGGGAGTGGACTGGGTGCGGGTCTTTTCGGAGATTCGCTGAAGCGGGCGGCGCTGTTGAGCGAAAGCGTTGGAGCCAGAGCTATGCTCATCCACGCGCGGGACGATCAGGCAAGGGCCTTTTATGAGCACCTCTCGGAAACGTATCAGATGCCGGGAAACCCTCTGCACCTCATGATTCCCATGAAATGGATTCGAGCTAATTTCCTCGGGCCAAATTATGCTGGCTGATCTGTTGCCCGTCGGGTAGAAAGGACCATGGTCCAAATCGACCGCAATGGTCTTCTGGCATACCGGCTGAACGTCCAGGGTTTAATCAACAAGCCCGGATCCATTGCCCCGGCGGATGTACCGTTGCTCGACTTTGGCGTGCAGGATACGGGACCGGATGGTGCCCGGTGGGCGCTGGTCATCCGCGGAGCCGGACCGGAGCTGCCTGCCCCGGTTCCGGATCTTGCCCTGGCATGGACGCTCCGCGGGGCGCCGCACCTGCACCGGCGGACGGACCTGCCTGCGGTGGCACGGGCAGTCCACCCGTACTCTTCCGCCGATGCAGCCAAGAGGATTTTCGACGCCGCAAAGCCGCTCAAGGCTGCCGGTATCGACCCGTTGATGGCTTTGCACGAAGTTGCCGCGGCTGAACGGGTCCTCGTCGCCGAGCCGATGGTCAAGGGTGAAATGTCCCGACAGCTCGCAGAAGTGATGGACGAACCGTACCTGCGTTACTGTTCGGGCTGCGCCGCGACGCACCTCTACGAGATGCCTTTCCGGTTGGCCGCGCTGCAGGCCGGACTCGAGCTGCAGGCGGGGACTTCGCCGCCGGTGCTGGAACGCATTCCGGGATGGGCCGGGTTGGAAGAAGCCCGGTTGCTTGCCGGCTTCCGGGGAGCCGCCCTCACCGGTGTGGAGTTCCTCTAACATTTCGGTTCAGACCGAAACAGGGCAGGGTCAGCCAGGCGCTTTTCCTGCAACGTCTCTCAGGAGAGCGAATCAGTGGGGCGGAAAAGTCCGAAGCGCTTCCGTTGGTCCTCAGGTACGAGGCCGTGGTAGTGCGGATTTTGGTAGATGAACGCCCTGATGTCGGGGCAGAGCGGCAACACCGCCAGCCGTCGCCGGTGCAGATTCGCCAGGATGTTGTCGAAGAGCTTCGTAGTGAGCCCGCGGTCCTGGAAGTCATCCGAAATCTCGGTGGCCAATATGGAGATCTCGGCGCCGTCCATTTGGTACTGCACAAACCCTGCAACGTCCCCGTCTTCGTAGAGGACGAACTTGGACGCTGTTCGGTGGTCGTGAACCTTTAACGCGGTTTTCTCTTCGTTTTCGTGCATGTCTCCGGATGTCTTCGCTATCGCCGAGGACCGCCTCGACCTGCTGCGGAACTTGCAGATCAGATCGGGACAACCCATTTCCCATGTCGCCGGCGGGCTTGTCGCCTTGACCGGTTAACAGGTATTCGACGTCGTCCGGGGTGTGGATTGGCCGCTGGTGGAGCTAAACCATTCCGGAGGGGCGGATGTTCAGCGATTCGACGGCGGATTCGGCGGTGGTATCGACGGCGAGGCGTACGGCTTTGGCCACCTGGTCCGGCTGTATCCAGGCTTCCGACTTGTACTCCTTGCCCTCCCAGTCGTGCAGTTCCTGCTGCATGTCCGTGGCGACACGTCCGGGATGGATGGAACAGACCCGCACGCCGTTGCCCCGCTCCTCCTGCCGCAACGCATCCGTGAAGGCCCTCAACGCAAATTTGGTGCCGCTGTAAATGGCGGAGCCGGCACCGGAGGAGTAGCCGGAACCGGAATTGATCGTCACGACCTGACCGCGGACGGCGCGCAAGGCAGGCAGCAGCAACCGCGTCAGGCCGGCGACCGCGAAGACGTTAACTTCGAAACTCTCCCGCCAGTCCTCGGCGCTCAGCTCCGCAACAGTTCCCATCTTGAGGATCCCTGCCGAATGGATCAGCACATCGAGCTTGTCGATCCCGGAGATGGCACGTTCTGTTTCGATGGCATCCCGCAGGTCGGCCGCGAACGGAGCCGCCGACGGGAAGTCCTGTGCCAGAGCTGCCAGCCGCTCTGCGTCCCGCCCGCCGAGCAGCAGATGGTGGGTGGATGCGAGTTCGGTGGCAATCGCCAATCCGATTCCACGCGAGGCGCCGGTAATGAGGGCAAGAGGTCGTTCAGTCATGCTGAATATCCTAGCGTTGACCATTTTCGACATCTTGAGCAGACCCGGGACGGGAAGCGTAACCTACCGTTATGGAGATCCTTTTCAGATGGAAGCCGTAGGATGCGGGCTGTTAGTTTTGACCGTTTCGGTGAAAAGCCAACACTCCGGGAAGTTCCGGATCCGGTGGCAAGTCCCGGCGGCGTCGTCGTGCGTGTTGAAACCACCGGTTTATGCCGCAGCGATGTGCACGGCTGGCTGGGACACGATGACGGAATAGTTACTCCACACGTTCCGGGCCATGAATTGGTGGGCGTGATCGACTCGGTCGGC
The DNA here is from genome assembly GCF_000520495.1 of Arthrobacter sp. H14. Lineage (GTDB taxonomy): Bacteria > Actinomycetota > Actinomycetes > Actinomycetales > Micrococcaceae > Arthrobacter_C. The sequence continues at coordinate 2,196 of NZ_KI914683.1, read as the reverse complement.
GAGAAGGTACAGAACTTCCGGATCGGGCAGCGGGTAACCACGCCCTTTATCTGCGCCTGTGGCAACTGTCCGGAATGCCTGGCCGGCAATGGACAGGTCTGCCGGAACCAAACCCAGCCCGGCTTCACGCACTGGGGTTCCTATGCCGAACTCGTTGCTCTGCACGATGCGGACAACAATCTCATCCCGGCACCGGAGGAGCTCGACGGCGGTGCGGCGGCACTCCTTGGCTGCCGCTTTGCGACGGCGTACCGGGGACTGGTGCACCAGGCGGACTTAAAGGGAGGCGAGTGGCTCCTGGTCGTCGGTTGTGGAGGTGTCGGCTTGAGCGCGGCAATGATCGGGCTGGCGCTCGGAGCAGAGGTTGTCGCCGTGGACATCAACGAAAAATCGCTGCAGCGGTCGCGGGCGCTTGGGGTGCAACACACCGTGAATTCTGCCGGAATGGATCAGGACAGCCTATTGGCGGCGGTTCAAGGCATAGTTCCCGACGGCGTCAGCGTCTCGGTCGATGCCCTTGGACGGGCCGAAACGGCGGCAGCGGGAATCCTGTCCCTGAAGCCGCGCGGGCGCCACGTACAAATCGGGCTTTTCCCCGGCGAACCAGTCATACCCATGTCCGCCGTCATCGCGAAGGAGCTGGCGATCCTGGGCAGCCACGGGATGCCGGCCAGTGCCTACGCCGGGATGCTGGAGCTCGTCGCGTCCGGCGCGCTTCGCCCGGAGGCCTTGATCGACAGACGCATCACCCTGGCGGAAGTTCCGGACGCGCTGGTCGGCATGGCGGACGGAAGTTCGACCGAAGGCGTCACGGTCATCGACGTAGCGGCACGGAAGTAGCTCGCGGGTTAGCGCTGCCCCGCCTGTTATGTACTACCCCCGCCCGATGAAGGGCATGCCGCTGGCAGTGATCACCATGGAACCAACGGACGCCGACGCAGGCAACTGGGCCATGTAGAGGACAGCGCCGGCGGCCTCTTCCACCGGGAACGTCGGCTCAGTCCTGCGGGTGCCGTCCGGCTGCAATGCGCCGGTGCCGCTGCCGATATTCTCCATGAGCGCGGTGGCGGCGTTGCCGATGTCGATCTGCCCGCAGGTGATGCCGTAGGGGCGGCCGTCCAGGTCGATCGACTTGGTCAGTCCGGTGATGGCGTGCTTTGTGGTGGTGTAGGCGGCGGACAGCGGCCGGGGCGCGTGGGCCGCAATGGAGCCGTTATTGATGATCCGTCCGCCCTGCGGGTTCTGGCTTTTCATCAGCCGCACGGCTCCTGCTGCGCACATCATCGACCCGGTCAGGTTCACTGCGACAGTCTGCTCCCACTCGTCCAACGGAATCTCATCGACCGCTCCTGCGGGGCCGAAGGTGCCGGCGTTATTGAAGAGGACATTGAGGTGGCCGAGCTCTGACCGGACGTAATCAAAGAGGCGTTCGACGTCGTCGGGCCGGGTTGTATCTGTGGGCACCAGATGTGCCTGGGGGTGACCGTCGGCCGTTTCTTCCAGTGGCGCCCGGCGCCGTCCGGCCAGCACCACGGTGTAACCGGCGTCGAGGAAGCAGCGCGCGGTTGCCCGGCCGATGCCTGATCCTGCTCCGGTGATGACCGTGGTTTTGGGAGATTGGTCCGTGGACGCTGGCATGGAACTCCTCGTTGTAATTGACATCTCTTTTGTGCGGCAGTTCACTGGGGTTATCATAATGGAAAAGTACTTCCGGATTATGAAAATCGTATCAGTGAGGATCCCGCAGACATCGGCTGCCGGGTGGGAGAGGTTTGGCATGGCTGCAGAACAAGATATGACGCACATTCTAAGCGGTTTGACCGGACAATTGCCCGACCGTGATCCTGAGGAGACGGCTGAGTGGATTGAGTCCCTTGACCTGTTGATTAAGGAGCAGGGGACGGAGCGGGCGCAGTATATTATGCGTTCGTTGTTGCAGCGTGCCGGTTCACACAGTGTTGGTGTGCCGATGGTGACGACCACCGATTATGTGAACACGATCCCTTCCGATCAGGAACCGGCATTCCCGGGGGATGAGGAGATCGAGCGGAAGTATCGTGCGTGGTTGCGGTGGAATGCTGCGGTGATGGTGCACCGGGCGCAGCGGCCCGATATCGCTGTCGGCGGGCATATCTCCACCTACGCGGGTGCGGCGACGTTGTATGAGGTGGGGTTGAATCATTTCTTCCGGGGTAA
>NZ_KI914682.1:20298-22368 GCF_000520495.1 Arthrobacter sp. H14 | reverse complement strand
TGGGGAGATGGACGAGCCCGAATCGCGTGGATTGTTGCAGTTGGCGGCGAATGAGAACCTGGACAACCTCACCTTTGTGATCAATTGCAACCTGCAGCGCCTGGACGGGCCTGTCCGGGGTAACGGGAAGATCATGCAGGAGTTGGAGGCGTTCTTCCGCGGTGCCGGCTGGAATGTGATCAAGGTCGTCTGGGGCCGGGAGTGGGACGAGTTGCTGGGCAAGGACGGCGACGGGGCGCTGGTCGATATTATGAACTCGACCCCGGATGGGGATTATCAGACCTATAAGGCCGAGTCCGGTGCGTTTGTGCGCGAGCACTTCTTCGGGAAGAGTCCGCAGACGAAGGAAATGGTCGCGGATATGGATGATGAGCAGGTCTGGGGTCTCAAGCGCGGCGGCCATGACTACCGCAAGGTTTACGCCGCGTACAAGGCCGCGACCGAGTTCACCGGCAAGCCGACCGTGATCCTGACCAAAACGGTCAAGGGTTACGGGCTGGGCACGAATTTCGAGGGCCGCAACGCCACGCACCAGATGAAGAAGCTGACCATCGATGACCTGAAGGACTTCCGCGATCACCTGCGGATCCCGATCGATGACGCGAAGCTGGAGGAAAACCCGAAACTACCCCCGTACTACCACCCGGGCCAGGATTCGCCCGAGATTAAGTACCTGATGGAACGCCGCCAAAAACTCGGCGGCTTCGTCCCCGAACGCCGCGACATGGGCCAGCACCCGACGCCGCAGGGGAAGGTGGAGAAGTCGGAAATCCACTTGCCCGAGGCGAAGGCCTACGAAATGGCATGGCGTGGCTCGGGTAAGCAGCAGGCGGCGACCACGATGGCATTCGTCCGGCTGCTGAAGGACCTGATGCGGGACAAGGAGTTCGGCCGCCGGGTCGTTCCCATCGTACCGGACGAATCCAGGACCTTCGGGATGGATGCTTTCTTCCCGACGGCGAAAATCTACAACCCGAACGGACAGAATTACCTGTCGGTGGACCGCGAACTGATGCTGGCCTACAAGGAGTCGGAACGCGGCCAGATCCTGCACGCGGGTATTAACGAGGCTGGCTCGGTCGCTGCTTTTACCGCCGCGGGAACGGCATACGCCACGCACGGTGAGCCGCTGATTCCGATCTACGTGTTCTATTCGATGTTCGGATTCCAGCGCACCGGCGATTCCTTCTGGGCCGCTGCGGACCAGCTCACGCGCGGGTTCATTATTGGGGCGACGGCGGGCCGGACGACATTGACCGGTGAAGGCCTGCAGCACGCGGACGGACAGTCGCCGCTGCTCGCCTCCACCAACCCCGCCGTCGTCACTTATGATCCTGCCTATGGTTACGAGCTTGGCTTGATCATGCGGGACGGGCTGGAGCGGATGTATGGCCCGGACTCCGACGACCGGAACCTGATGTACTACATCACCGTCTACAACGAACCAATTCTCCAGCCGAAACTGCCGGAGGACCTGGATGTTCAAGGCGTGCTCGGTGGTATCTACAAACTGCAGGGCGCATCCGGGGAGATCACCGGTCCGAAGGCGCAGGTCCTGGCGTCCGGCGTCTCCGTTCCATGGGCGCTCGAAGCGCAGAAGCTGCTGGCCGACCACTGGGGAGTCTCCGCCGACGTATGGTCGGTGACCTCCTGGACGGAGCTGCGCCGGGACGGGCTTTCCGCGGAGGAGGAAGCCTTCCTGGATCCCTCCGCCGGGGCCCGCACGCCGTTCGTGACCAAGCAGCTGGAAGGGGCCACCGGTCCAATCGTGGCGGTCTCCGACTTTATGAAGGCCGTACCGGACCAGATCCGCCAGTTCGTGCCGAATGAATTTGCCACCCTCGGCGCCGACGGGTTCGGATTCTCCGACACCCGTGCTGCCGCCCGGCGGTTCTTCAAGATCGACAGCCACTCCATCGTGGTCCGCACGCTGGAAATGCTGGTTCGCTCCGGAGATGTGGATGCGAGCGTTCCGAAGGAAGCGATCGACAAGTATCAGCTGCTCGACGTCAACGCCGGCACCAGCGGAAATCCGGGCGGAGAGGGCTAGGCTTTAGCGGCTGCTGGCCC
>NZ_KI914682.1:10811-20198 GCF_000520495.1 Arthrobacter sp. H14 | reverse complement strand
GGCCACGTGGTGATAATGCGGTCTGCCGGCACGCCATTCTGTTCGGCGCGCTGGGCACCGTATTGGAGGAAATCGAGCTGGCCGGGCGCATGCGCGTCGCTGTCGACGCTGAAGAGACAACCTGCATCGAGGGCAATCTGGATCAGATCGTCCGGCGGGTCCTGCCGTTCCGGGCGGGAGTTGATTTCCACCGCGACGTTGTTCTCGGCGCAGGCCTGGAAGACCCGGACGGCGTCGAACTCGGATTGCGGGCGCTGTCCCCTCGACCCCTGCACCAGGCGCCCGGTGCAGTGGCCGAGGACGTTGGTGTGCGGGTCGTGGATGCCACCCAGCATGCGTTTGGTCATGGTGCGCCGGTCTGCCCGGAGTTTTGAGTGCACACTTGCCACCACAACTTCCAGCCGATCGAGCATCTCGACGCTTTGGTCGAGCGTGCCGTCTTCGAGGATATCCACTTCGATGCCGGTCAGCAGGCGGAAGGAGTCATCGCCGTCGTTGTTGATGCCTTCCACCAGCTCGAGTTGCTCAGTCAGCCGCTCTGCGCTGAGGCCATTGGCAATCTTGAGATTGGGGGAGTGATCCGTCATGGCCAAATATTCGTGGCCAAGCGACCGCGCGGCCTCCACCATCAGCTCAACCGGGCTGCCGCCGTCGGACCAACTGCTGTGGCAGTGCAGATCGCCCCGGAACGCTGCACGCAACTCTTCTCCGCCGTCGGCCAATGGAGTTGAGGAGCGCTCCCGCAGGTTGGCCAGGTAGTCCGGCACGCCGCCCTCGAGTGCCTGGGCGATGACCTCAAACGAGCGGGAGCCGATCCCTTTAGTCTTCTTCAGCCGGCCGTCCAGGGTCCGGTTCACCAGCTCGTCCCGGTCCAGCCCGCTGATGGTCCCGGCCGCACGGCGGAAAGCCTGCACCTTGAAACTCGGGGCGAGCTCGCGTTCGAGCCAAAAGGCGATCTCGTTGAGGGCGTCGACGGGATCCATGAATTAGACGCCCGGCTGGCCCGGGTAGCCAGTCTGTGTGTAACCCTGGGGGTACTGACCCGGATTCTGCCCCGGGTACTGGCCGGGATGCTGGTTGCCGGGATACTGCGGCGGGTATTCGTCAAACCTGGCGCCCTCAGGGTTGGCCGGCATCAACGTAAGCACCAGGACGACTAGACCGCCGACGAAAGGAATGAATGAAAACAGGTACATGAAGCCGCTGAAGTTGGCGTCATGCAGGCGGCGCACAGTAACGGCGATGTTGGGAATGAGCACGGCCAGGCCATAGATAGAGAGCAAGACAAGTGGGGCGAGGAACGCTGCCCCGGGTTCTCCCGTGACAGGGTCGGCACCGGCGAAGGCGAACGCAATGGCGGCGATGTAGAGAACGGTGATGACGATGGTGTTGAACAGGAAAGCCCACCAGTATTCGCTCCGGCTGGCCCGTCCGGAGAATGTGGCGTACTTCGTGAAGAAGCGCTTGATGGAGGCACCGAACGAGGCACCATACTGCGGTTGGTTCAATGGAGCGTCAACCGGATAGCCATACGAGGGATACATGCTGGGGTAGGTCACGGGATTCCTGTCAATGGTAAGGATGCAAGCACTCCTTACCATATGTGGCACCGCATGACCTTGCCAGCTATCGGCATGGGTGGTTATGCCCGTCGTTTTGCCGCGGCAGTTCCCTCAACCGGCGTCGGCCGCCGGCCCGTCAGCGGCGGAAGAACTTGAAGAACCGGGACGGCAGACTGCAGATCCGCGCCAGGCAGGACCCGCGCGTGGACAAAACAGGGGCGGGAAAGTAGAAATCAGGATCGGATCCCCCGGTCTCATAGAGGGCAGCAGCCGTGACAGGACCAGTATCGCTGGGTGGAGTCTTCATGGTGGTACCTTCGATTGGTTTCGTATTGCGGAATAGAAATATTGCTCTACGAAAAACAATAAGGTCGTGCGGGGTGTGGGTCAAGGGCTTCCCGGATATCCCGCGTCCAACCTCGAACATTTCATCCAGTACTATTGACACAGCCAATGTGATCAGGCTTACAATGACAATGAAATAATAATTCCGCCATACAGAAACATCGAGTCAAATCGAATTCGTTCGAGGGTAAGGGTGTTCAGCTTCTGATGGCGGAGCTGTAACGAAAGCTGACACCCATGACACTGAAGTCCCTCAATGCAGCCTCCACCGAAGAGGCAACGCAGATGCTCCGTCCCTGCGTCGACATTCCCCGCTGGATCAACGAAATTGTCGACGCCCGCCCCTTCGGGATCGAAGCTGGTCTCCTTGACTTCGCGGAGCAGGCTGCGAACCCCTGGACCGAGGCCGAGATCGACGGCGCACTGGCCCACCATCCCCGCATCGGCGAACGGGCGGAAGGCTCCTCCGCTGAAGCATCCATGTCCCGCCGTGAGCAATCCGGCGTCGCCACTTCCCAAGACACCGCTGAGCAACTGATCGCCGGCAACCGCGCCTACGAGAAAAAGTTTGGCCGCGTCTTCCTGATCCGCGCCGCCGGGCGCAGCGCGGAAGACATCCTCGCTGCCCTGCAGGAACGGCTGAACCACACGCCCGAGGAGGAGCTTCCGATCATTGCCGGCCAGCTTCGCGAAATCGCCATCCTCAGACTGGAAGGAGTTCTTGAAGCATGACACCAAGCCACATCACCACCCACGTCCTGGACACCGGAAACGGCCGCCCGGCCTCCGGCGTCGCAGCCCGGCTTGAAGCCCGCACGGCTGACGGTTGGAAGGGCATTGCCGACGGCGTGACCGACGACGACGGCCGCATCAAAAACCTGGGACCGGAACAGCTGGACGCCGGGACCTACCGGATCGAGTACCAGACAGGCGAGTACTTCCAAGCCACGAATACGGAAACGTTCTTCCCCGCCGTGACCCTGACGTTCTCGCTCACCGACCCGGCACAGCACTACCACGTACCACTCCTGCTAAGCCCATTTGCCTATTCAACATACCGAGGGAGCTGACCATGACCACCTTGACCACAGAAAACAGCACAGCCACCGCTTCAAGCCGGATCGTGCTGGGCCAGAACCAGTATGGAAAGGCCGAAGTCCGCCTGGTGAAAATCACCCGGGACACCGACCGGCACGAGATCGAGGACCTCAACATAACCTCGCAGCTGCACGGCGACTTCGCCGCAGCACACAGCGACGGCGACAACTCGCACGTCGTCGCCACTGACACCCAAAAGAACACGGTGTATGCCCTGGCGCGTGCCGGAGTCGGTTCGCCGGAGGCCTTCCTGCTCCGGCTCGCGGACCACTTCACCGGCAGCTTCGACTGGATCAGCGGCGGCCGCTGGGCGGCGGAACAGTACAACTGGAACCGCATCAACGGCCACGACCACGCCTTCTCCAAGGACAAGTCCGAGACCCGCACCGCCGTCCTGCTCGTCGACGGTGACGAGAAGCAGATTGTCGCCGGCCTGCAGGACCTGACCGTCCTGAAGTCCACCGGTTCGGAGTTCCACGGCTTCCCGCGTGACCGTTACACCACGCTGACCGAGACCACCGACCGGATCCTGGCCACCGATGTGACCGCGCGCTGGCGCTACAACACCACCGACGTGGATTTCAACGCCGTCTACGCCAGCGTCCGCAACATCCTGCTGGATGCCTTCGCGAACACCCACTCGCTGGCACTGCAGCAGTCCATGTTCCAGATGGGCAAGCAGGTCCTGGAAGCACATCCGGAAATCGCGGAAATCAAGATGTCCCTGCCGAACAAGCACCACTTCCTGGTGGATCTTGCCCCGTTCGAGCTGGACAACCCCAATGAAGTGTTCTTCGCCGCGGACCGGCCCTACGGGCTGATCGAAGCGACGGTTGAGCGCGAGCGGGCCAAAGGCCCTGGCAGCACAGCAAAAATCTGGGACAACACCCCAGGCTTCTGTTAATAACTAAAAAGGCCGGGACGCCAGCACGCGTCCCGGCCAAACAGCCGACGTGGAGGTCAGCTAATGAACGCAGTAAGCGCTACAAGAAACAACTCTAAACCAAAACGGCCACAACGACCCGAAGACGAGAGGTTACCGGTTGGCCGGACATTCGCCTACGGGTTCCAGCACGTCCTGACGATGTACGGCGGAATCATCGCACCGCCGCTGATCATCGGTTCGGCAGCCGGCATGAACACCACCGAACTGGGCGTCCTCATCGCCTCGTGTCTATTCGTTGGCGGCATCGCCACCATCCTGCAAAGTTTCGGTGTGAAGTTCTTCGGCTGCCAGTTACCTTTGGTGCAGGGAACCTCATTCGCCTCGGTGGCAACCATGATCGCCATCGTCAACGGCGGGGGAGGGATCCAGGCCGTCTTCGGCGCGGTCATCGCTGCCGGCGTGATCGGCCTGGTCATCGCCCCCTTCTTCGCCAAGATTGTCCGTTTCTTCCCGCCGGTCGTCACCGGCATCGTCATCACCACCATCGGCCTCACGCTGATGCCGGTCGCGGCCAACTGGGCGATGGGCGGAAATTCGACGGCGGATAACTACGGCAGCCTCGCCAATATCGGTCTGGCCGCCCTGACGCTCGCCATCGTGCTGCTGTTGAGCAAGGTGGGCAATGCCGCCATCTCGCGGCTGTCCATCCTGTTGGCCATCGTCCTGGGCACGGTCATCGCCGCAGCCATGGGCATGGCTGACTTCTCCAAGGTGTCGGAAGGCCCGATCTTCGCTTTCCCGCAGCCATTCGCCTTCGGCTGGCCGGTCTTTGAAATTGCGGGCATCATCTCCATGACCATCGTCGTCCTGGTGATCCTGACGGAGACGACGGCGGACATCCTGGCGGTCGCCGAAATCACCAAGTCCAAGGTTGACTCGCGGCGTATCGCCGACGGTTTGCGGGCGGACATGCTCTCCAGCACGATTGCCCCGGTATTCAACACCTTCACCCAGAGCGCTTTCGCCCAGAATGTCGGGCTGGTGGCCATTACCGGCATCAAGAGCCGGTTTGTCGTCAGCGCCGGTGGCGTCATCCTGGTGATCCTGGGGTTGCTGCCGATCCTCGGCCGCGTGGTTGCAGCGGTTCCGACGCCGGTGCTCGGCGGAGCGGGCGTGGTGCTCTTCGGCACCGTGGCCGCCAGCGGTATCCGCACCCTGGCCAAGGTGGAATACAAGAACAACATGAACCTGGTCATCGTGGCTACGGCGCTGGCCTTCGGCATGATCCCGATTGTCGCGCCGACGTTCTACGACAACTTCCCCGAGTGGTTCGCCACCATCTTCCACTCCGGCATCAGCTCCGCCGCGGTGATGGCGGTCCTGCTGAACCTGTTGTTCAACCACTTCAAGGCCGGCAACAGCAAGGACTCGTCGGTCTTCGCCGCCAGTCCACCACGGGTGGTCCTCGAAGATGAGCTGAAATGCCTCAAGGACGGCGACGTCTACAAGGACGGCAAGCTCATCGACTGCGACGGCAATGAAATCCCGGTCCTCACCGCCGAGGAGTACGAGGCGGAAGTGAAGGACGCCAAACCTGAGAAGGAAAACTCTTAGCGCCGGATCCCTTCAAACGTATCCAGCACATTAGCCGCACCAAGGGGGAGTACGACGGCGGGTGGTCAGGGTATTGCCCCGGCCACCCGCCGTCGTACTCTTGTTTGGACTCAAGCCTCCATAACAAGTTTCCAAATCACGCCTCCAGGTCACGTTTCCGGAAAGCGAGCGTGCCTGCGGCGAACAGCGCCACCGCCGCCACTGACATCCACAGCAGCGGCACGGCGTCGACCTCCGTGCCGGGGACCTGCGCCACCAGGCCGAACGGCTCGGCGTCCAGCACGGCGTCGGGCAAATTCAGCAGGGGGCCGTAGATACCGATCAGGATCGACCCCACCAGCAGCAGCCAGACCCACCAACCACCGAGGCGCAGCAGCCCATAGGCGAGGACTGCCAGTCCGGCGAAGAACAGCACCACTGGCAGGTAGGCCAGGGCCGTAAGTGTGAAGTCCCAGGCCAAGGATGGCTCACCTATCGAGGCTCCGGCACCGGCTCCAAGGCCGAACCCGGTCACGCCCAGCAGCACCGTGCTGCCCAGCGCTGTTACCGCGAGCGAGCTCAGCAGCCAGTGCGGCCGGCTCATGTTCGTGGCAAGCACGGCACCGGTCCGGCCCTCTGCTTCCTCCCGGCGCAACCGGTTCACGGAAATCACAGCATAAACGGCGACCGCCATGGCGAAGGTTCCGAGGAACGTCACCAGGGTTCGACGGAGCACATCCCCGCCGCCGAGTGCGCCAAACATCTCGGCGAACTGCGGCTGGGATTCGAAACTGTCGACGATTCCCTGCCCCATGGAGCCGGTCAGCGCGGCGAACACGAACAGCCCGACTGCCCAGCCGATGATGCTTCCGCGTTCCATCCGCAGGGTCAGCCCGGCAGGATGGACCAGTGCCGCGGTGGCATTCGCCCGGCCCAACCGGGCCGGAACCAGCCCCGCACCGACATCGCGTCCGGCTGCAAGCAAGTAAGCACCGACCAGCAGCACCACGGTGAGGCTGACGCAGAGCAGCAGCGGCCACCACCGAAGGTCCACAAACGCCCGGGTCTGCTGGGCCCACCCGATGGGGGAGAGCCAGGACAAGGCGCTGCCGCCGAGTTCCTGCGCGTCGCCGACTCCGCGCAGCACGTAAGCCAGTCCGAGCACAGCTCCAGCCATTCCGGAGGCGGTCCGCGCGTGTTCGCTCAGCTGCGCGGTTACAGCCGCGACGCTGCCAAAGGTCAGCCCAACCAAACCGACGCCGGCGGCCACGGCCAGCGAATCAACCCCCTCGAGCCCATTGCCCACCAGCGCAATCATGAGCAGAGCCGTTACGGCCGCGTTGGCAATGGCCACAGCGATCAGCGCCGCCGTTAGCGGCGCGTGCCTGCCGACAATATTGGCGCGGATCAGTTCGGTCCGGCCCGTTTCCTCCTCGGCGCGGGTGTGCCGGATCACGAGAAAGATGGACATCAGGGCAGCGGCGGCGGCGAGCATGCCGAGCAGTTCGTTCGCGAGCATGGCGCCCAGGGTGTAGTTTTCCACACCGTAGCCGGGACCGGTCATCATGGCTCCGGCCGGATCCTTCATGATGGCGGCCCGGGTCTGCAGCGCAGCCTGGTCCGGATAGGCGATCGGGATCACCAAGCCGAAGTAGCCGATCAGCCCGGCCATCGACACTGCCCAGACCGGAATCCGCACTCTGTCCCGGCGGAGCGCAAAGCGGGTCAGTCGGCCGGTCGCAACCAGGTTCCCGCCGTCGTCGCGGTGACTGTGCCGCATTGCACGCGAGGCGGTCATCGTGGCGGTCATGACTGCTCACCTCCTGCACCAACCGCGGCACCGTTGCCGTAGTGGTGGACGAAGAGCTCTTCCAGGGTCGGGGGAGTGCTGACCAGGGAGCGGATCCCCAGCGGCAGCAGCCGTCCCATCGCAGCCGGCAGGGCGTCGTCGTCGACGTTGAACAGGACGCGGTCACCGTCGCGGCGGATATCGTGCACCCCCGGCAGGCTCTCCACGGAAGCGGCGTCGCCGTCGCAAACCACTACGACGGAGGTGCGGTGCAGGTGCCGCAGTTCGGCGAGCGTCCCAGTCTGTACCGTGCGGCCCTGGCGGATGATGGTCACCTTGTCGCAGAGCGATTCGACCTCGGCGAGGATGTGGCTGGACAGCAGGACGGTCCGGCCGGCGAGCTTGGCCTCGCGGATGCATTCCTGGAACACCAGCTCCATCAGCGGATCGAGCCCCGATGTAGGTTCGTCCAGGACCAGCAGTTCGACGTCGCTGGCCAAGGCTGCGATCAGCGCCACTTTCTGCCGGTTGCCTTTGGAGTACGATCGCGTTTTCTTGGTCGGGTCGAGGTCGAAGCGCTGGAGCAGCTCATCTTTGCGGCTCCGGTCGAGTCCGCCACGCAGGCTGGCGAAGAAGTCGATAGCCTCGCCGCCGGTAATCTTCGGCCACAGATTCACATCGCCCGGGACGTACGCCAGTCGGTTGTGCAGACCGACTGCCTTTTGCCACGGGTCCTGACCGAACACGCTGACGTCACCCGCATCGGCCCGCAGCAGGCCGAGCAGGACCCGGATGGTGGTCGACTTTCCGGCGCCATTAGGGCCGAGGAAACCGTGGACTTCGCCCGGCTCCAGCGTCAGGTCAAGCTCATCGAGAGCGCGCACGGAACCGAACGACTTGCTCAGTTGCCGCACATCAATAACTGCAGACATGGGAAACACCTTTTTTCGATGGTTGAAACTTCTTTTTTGAGTGTCAGGGCTTGTCGTCTCCGGGTGCGTCGGTGGAACCCGCGTCCTGTTCCGGCGGACCGGGTCCATCTGAACCCGGTGGATCCGCATACATCAGGTAGGCATCGAGCATCGAGCTGTCCGTCATCAGCCCTTGGGTGTAGAGCTCGGCCGTCGGCAATCCCATCCGGTCGATGTAGCCGCGCAGCATTCCGGCGAAGTCGGACGGGTCCTCGGGCGGGTTCAATGCGAGGTCGAGCATTAAGGCGCCGAAGCCCTGGACCGTCACGAAGCGCGCGCGTGCTTTCTCGTCCCGCGACGGGCGGATCGTCCCGGCGGCCACGCCATCGGCTATCCATTCCTCGGCGTCGGCCACGAAATGATCGATGAACGACTTAGCGAGATTGCCGCCGGATTGAAGGCTCCGCAGGGCATAGCCGACCAGCGGTGCGGATTCCTCCACGGAGGCCATAGCCATCAGCATCTGTTCGGCTGATCCGGCCTGGACGCCCTTTTTCTTATATTCGCGGATCATCCGAAGCACATGTTCATCGCAGGACTGCCGCAGCCCTTCCTTCGAACCGAAATGATGCAGGATCAACCCCGCGCTGACACCGGCATCCTCGGCTATGGCCCGCACACCGGTGCCAAATCCATTCCGCCCAAACAGCCCGATAGCGGCATCCCTCACCCGGGCACGGGCCGTCAGGTCGCTGGTGTCTCCGCTCGCTGGTTCCTCGACTGAACGCATGTTCAGTATTCTAAACCTGTGTTCAGTCGAGGGCAATAGATTGATGGCGCGTGGTCAGAAGTTCTCTTGTTTATTGCATGACGGAATCCGCCTCTCCTGTTGTGGAAGTAGCGTGATGCAGGTTACAGTTGTGTGCAACGTCTCAAAGCTGGGGCGGACCGACCATGTGATTGGCCAAGCTCCATGAGAATCACTGCATCAACAGGTGCAAACCGGCATCCGCGCGTGCGCAGGACCCGGAAACAGCATCCGCTGCTCTGCCGCAGCGAAGAGCGCCGGCGCGGTGACCGCGCGTCCTGGCCTCCCGAAGCCCTCATCTCCTAGCGTTCTGCCGGCTGCCATTTCCGCGGCCGCCCCTGAGCGGACCTTCTTCGTCCGCCGTCTCATAACGCTGCCGGATCGGCTCGACCGGA
>NZ_KI914682.1:3753-10711 GCF_000520495.1 Arthrobacter sp. H14 | reverse complement strand
CCTGTCGAGAGCCGTCCGCCGTACTTCTTTCTTCTTCCGGCGCCAGTGTGCGCCCAGATCCTGATGAGGCATTATGTCCAACGTCACTTCAACTACTCCAATCGGTGAAACCGCAGGAATCCTCACCGATCCAGCCGGACCGGCCGCCGCTGAATCTACGACTGCTCCTGCGGCACCGTCCGCAGGCATGCTGCCGCGAAGCCCCCGGCTCTACAACAAGGACCTCGCTCCCACAAAGGTCGCGGGCCGCAAGTGGAATGCGTACAGCATCTTCACCCTGTGGGCCAACGACGTCCACAGCCTGGGTAACTACGCCTTCGCGATCAGCCTGTTCGCCCTCGGATTGGGCGGGTGGCAGATCCTGATGGCTCTGGGCATCGGAGCCGTGCTGCTGTTCCTACTGCTGAATCTCTCCGGCTACATGGGCTACAAGACAGGTGTTCCGTTCCCTGTCATGAGCCGCATCAGTTTCGGTGTGCATGGGGCACAGGTTGCCGCTCTGCTCCGTGGTGGTGTCGCCATCGTCTGGTTCGGTATCCAGACTTATCTGGCCTCAGTGGTGTTCCGCGTGGCCGCCGTCGCCGTCGTGCCTTCCCTGGCATCGCTGGACAGCAACAACATTCTCGGCCTGTCCACGCTGGGCTGGATCTCCTTCCTGATTCTGTGGGTTGTCCAGGTAGTTATTGTCAGCTTCGGTATGGAGATGATCCGCAAGTACGAAGCCTTCGCCGGGCCGGTCATCCTGGTGACGATGGCCGCCATCGCCGTGTGGATGTTCATGGAAGCCGGCGGCTCCATCGCGCTGTCGACGGATCAGAGCCTTACCGGCGGGGAAATGTGGCGGACGATCTTCGCCGGCGGCGCCCTCTGGGTGGCCATCTACGGAACCTTCGTCCTCAACTTCTGCGACTTCACCCGTTCGTCCACCTCGCGCAAAGCCATTAGTCGCGGAAACTTCTGGGGCATCCCGGTGAACATGCTGGCATTCGGCGTTATCGTCGTCGTACTGGCCGGGGCGCAGTTCAAGATCAACGGCACCGTCATCGAGAGCCCGGCGGATATCGTCCAGACCATTCCCAATACGCTCTTCCTGGTGCTGGCCTGCCTGGCGCTGCTGATCCTGACCATCGCGGTGAACCTGATGGCAAACTTCGTGGCTCCCGTCTACGCCTTGACCAATCTCTTCCCGCGGAAGCTCAACTTCCGCCGGGCCGGAATGGTCAGCGCCATTATCGGCCTGGTGATCCTGCCGTGGAACCTCTACAGCAACCCGGTGGTCATCGTTTACTTCCTCGGCGGGCTGGGCGCGCTGCTCGGACCGCTGTTCGGCGTAGTGATGGCCGACTACTGGCTCATCCGCAAGGCGCGGGTGAACGTACCGGAGCTGTACACGGAGGATCCTTCCGGAGCGTACTTCTTCAAGCGCGGCTTCAACCCCCGTGCCATTGCGGCGCTGGTGCCGGCTTCGGTGATTGCCATCCTGATCGCGTTCGTACCCGCGTTCGCCGCGGCGTCGTCGTTCTCGTGGTTCTTCGGTGCGGGTATCGCAGCCGTGACGTACTACGTTATTGGAGAGCGCCGCCGCACGTACGACGATGTCTCCGGTGAGCCGATCGCCGTCGACAGTGCGCACTAGTTACTAAGGACGACCATGCGAATACTTGTAGTCAACGTCAACACGACCGAATCCATGACCGCCGGCATCGCCGAGCAGGCCCGCCGCTTTGCCGCCCCCGGAACCGAAATCGTTCCGCTGACTCCGCGTTTCGGCGCGGAATCAGTGGAGGGCAATTTCGAGAGCTACCTTGCCGCCGTCGCGGTGATGGACCAGGTCGTCAACTATCCCGGCGAGTTCGACGCCGTCGTCCAGGCCGGCTACGGGGAGCACGGCCGGGAAGGTCTGCAGGAGCTCGTGGACGTTCCGGTGGTGGACATTACCGAAGCCGCGGCCAGCACGGCGATGTATCTGGGCCACAAATATTCCGTGGTTACAACCTTGGACCGAACGGTGCCGCTGATCGAGGACCGGCTGAAGCTGGCCGGTCTCGATGCGCGTTGTGCTTCGGTGCGCGCGAGCGGGCTGGCGGTGCTGGAGCTGGAGGCCGACCCGGAACGGGCCATCGCCAGCATCGTGGATGAGGCAGAACTGGCGGTAATCGAGGACCGTGCCGAGGTGATTGTGCTCGGCTGCGGTGGGATGTCTGGACTCGATGAGGAAATCCGCCGTCGCGCCGGCGTGCCGGTGGTCGACGGGGTGGCTGCCGCCGTCGTCCAGGCTGAATCGCTGGTCCGGTTGGGATTGACGACGTCGAAAGTCCGCACCTACGCGGCTCCCCGCCGCAAGAAGATGACCGGCTGGCCGCTTGCGGCTGTTTAGACCGTGCTGACTGTCTTGTTCAGTTCAGCCGAGACTGCCTTGGCGGCGTCGCGCAGGATGGGAACGGCACGGTCGGCGAATTCCTCGTCCACGCGGGAGACCGGTCCGGACACGGAGATGGCGGTGGGCGTTGGGGCGTCCGGGACGGCCATCGCGAAGCAGCGCACACCGAGCTCCTGCTCCTGCTCGTCAATGGAGTAGCCGCGGTCGCGGATGATATTCAGTTCGGCCAGCAGGTCATCGATGTTGCTGATGCTCTTATCCGTGTGCGTGGGCATTCCGGCCCGCGCAACGATCCCGCGGACGACGTCGTCGCTGAGCTGGGCGAGCATGGCCTTGCCGACGCCGGTGTCATGGGTGTGGGCGCGCCGGCCCACCTCGGTGAACATGCGCATCGAGTGCGGCGAGGGCACCTGGGCAATGTAGACCACCATGTCGGCGTCCAGAACAGCCATGTTCGCGGTCTCTCCGAGCCGGCCAACCAGGTCCTTGAGCTGGGGCATCGCGAGCGCGCCCAGCTGCTTGTTGGCACCTTCACCGAGGCGGATCAGCCGGGGCCCCAGTGCGTACCTGCGGTTGGGCAGCTGGCGGGCGTAACCGCGTGACACGAGAGTGCGCAGCAGGCGGTGGATGGTGGGCAGAGGGAGATCTGTGGAGGACGAGAGTTCGCTCAGCGTGACCTCGCCACCGGCATCCGTAATGAGCTCGAGCAGTTCAAAGACGCGCTCGACTGATTGGACGCCGCTTCCGGCAGCTCGTTCGGCCATGTGGCTCTACCCCTTGCGTTTATGACAACTTTTATCCGCCTTGCGGAACGTTACAACTATCCTAGTTCCATCATTCGGAATATAGAAGTCCGGACGGGCTTGTATTTCCATCTGTCAGATAATAATATCCATAATACGAAAACAACTGGCCCACCGTGGTCGTTATGAGGAGGATTAATGGCGAGTCCCAGCCCCGGATACTCAATCACCCTGCGCGTGAAGGCTCCGTCGAGCTTCACTGCTACGACGGAGCTCGCCGCAGCAGTCGGTGCAGCGGGAGCGGCCATCACCGCCCTTGATGTCGCGGAATCCCACCCCGACAGCATCGTCGTCGATGTCACCTGCAACACAACCGACGCCGCTCACGGCGACCAGGTGCGCGACGCCCTTAACGCCGTCGACGGCATCAGCGTCCAGAAAGTCAGCGACCGCACGTTCCTGATGCACCTCGGCGGCAAGCTCGAGGTCGTCCCCAAGGTCGCGCTGCGCAACCGTGACGAACTCTCGCGTGCCTATACTCCCGGCGTCGCCCGCGTTTGCATGGCCATTGCCGAAAACCCTGAGGACGCCCGGCGTCTCACCATCAAGCGCAACACCATCGCCGTCGTCACCGATGGCTCCGCCGTCCTGGGCCTGGGCAATATTGGTCCCGCCGCCGCCCTGCCGGTGATGGAAGGTAAGGCGGCGCTGTTCAAGCAGTTCGCCAACGTCGATGCCTGGCCGGTCTGCCTGGACACGCAGGACACCGAAGAAATCATCAGCATCGTGAAGGCGCTCGCGCCGGTCTACGGCGGTGTGAACCTCGAAGACATTGCAGCTCCGCGTTGCTTCGAGATCGAGAACAGGCTCCGCGACGAACTGGACATCCCGGTCTTCCACGACGACCAGCACGGAACCGCCATCGTGGTGCTGGCCGCGCTGGAGAACGCGTTGCGGGTCGTGAAGAAGGACATCGAGGAAGTCCGCATCGTCGTCGCCGGTGTCGGCGCCGCTGGTTCTGCCATTATCCAGCTGCTGCAGGCCCAGGGTGCTAAAAACATTGTCGCCTGCGGCCGTAACGGTTCCATCCACAGCGGCCAGGAGCATGCCGATGCGCACCGCCAGTGGATCGCGGAAAACACCAACCAGGACGGCTTCGACGGCACCCTGCACGAGGCGATGCCCGGAGCCGACGTCTTCATCGGCGTCAGTGGCCCGAACGTCCTCGGCGAAGAGCAGATCAAGGCCATGGCCGACGACGCGATTGTGTTTGCGATGGCCAACCCGGACCCCGAGGTCGACCCGATTGTCGCCGGCCGCCATGCCGCCGTCGTGGCCACCGGCCGCAGCGACTACCCGAACCAGATCAACAATGTGCTGGCCTTCCCCGGATTCTTCCGCGGCCTGCTCGACGCCGGAGCATCAGACATCACGACGCCGATGCTCGTCGCCGCTGCCAAGGCCATCGCCGACCGGGTGGAAGATGATGAACTGAACGCAAGTTACATCATTCCGAGCGTGTTCGACGCGCATGTCGCCGGTGATGTAGCGGCTGCCGTTGCAGCCGCAGCGGCAGCAGATGCAGAGGAGAAGAAGTAATGAGTATTGAACCAACCGCACCGGAACCGGTTGAGCGGGCCGGGGAAATCCTCACCGACGAGGCGCTTGCCTTCATCGAGGCGCTGCACCAGAAATTCCGCGGCACCCGCAATGAGCGGTTAGCTGCACGGACCGCCCGCCGCGAGGAAGTGGCCAAGACCGGGAAGCTGGACTTCCTGCACGAAACCAAGGACGTGCGCGACGGCGACTGGACCGTGGCTCCGGCTCCGGCCCAGCTGCAGGACCGCCGCGTGGAGATGACCGGCCCGGCCTCGCCGGCCAAGATGGCCATCAACGCCCTGAACTCCGGCGCGAAGGTCTGGCTGGCCGACCTCGAGGACGCGAGCACGCCGACCTGGCACAACGTCGTCGACGCGCAGCTGAACCTGCTCGACGCCGCCCGTGGAACGCTCAGCTACACCTCGCCGGAGGGTAAGGAATACAAGCTCCGCACCGACGCACCGCTCTCCGTCGTCGTCGCCCGCCCCCGCGGCTGGCACCTGCCGGAGAAGAACGTGCTGGTCGACGGCGAACCCGCCATCGGCGCGCTGGTGGACTTCGGTCTGCACTTCTTCCACAATGCGAAGCACCTGCTCGGCACCGGCAGCGGTCCGTACTACTACCTGCCGAAGCTGGAGAGCCACCTCGAGGCGCGGTTGTGGAACGACGTCTTCGTCTTCGCCCAGGACTACGTGGGCGTCCCACAGGGGTCGGTCCGCGCCACGGTGCTGATCGAGACCATCCCGGCCGCGTTCGAGATGGACGAAATCCTCTACGAGCTGCGCGATCACGCCTCCGGGCTCAACGCCGGACGCTGGGACTACCTGTTCAGCATGATCAAGTACTTCCGCGACGCCGGAGAGGACTTCATCCTGCCGGACCGCGCCAGCGTATCGATGACGGCGCCATTCATGCGCGCCTACACGGAGCTGCTGGTCAAGACCTGCCATCACCGTGGCGCCTTCGCGATGGGTGGCATGGCTGCCTTCATTCCCAACCGGCGCGAGCCGGAGACCACTGAGCGTGCTTTCGCCAAGGTCCGCGAGGACAAGACCCGCGAGGCGAACGATGGCTTCGACGGTTCCTGGGTTGCCCACCCGGACATGGTGCCACTGTGCCAGGAGGTCTTCGATTCGGTGCTCGGCGATGCTCCGAACCAGGTGGACCGCAAGCGCGACGACGTCAACGTCACCGCCGGCGAACTGCTCAATGTCGCGGCAACGGACGGTGAAGTCACCGAAGCAGGCCTGCGTTCCAATCTCTACGTGGCTGTGAACTACGTGGCGGTTTGGTTGTCCGGTATGGGCGCAGTGGCCATCCATAGCCTGATGGAGGATGCTGCGACGGCGGAAATCTCGCGTTCGCAGGTCTGGCAACAGCTCCGCAATAACGTGCAGCTGGCCGACAGCGGCAAGCGGGTCACGGCGGACCTGGTCCAGACCATCCTGGCTGAAGAGACCGAGCGGCTGCGCGGCGAGGTCGGCGAGGACAACTACGTGAAGTACTTCGAGCCGGCGAGCCGCCTGGTTGGCGACATCTGCCTGTCGGAGGACTACACGGACTTCCTCACCCTGCCGGCCTACGAGCTGGTGAGCTGACCATGGCCGCAGCCGCAAGTCTCAGCACCTCTGCCGTGACAGCCTTCGGTTCTGAAGACTACGCCGCCCTCGATAAGACGCTGGCGCAGACCGATGAACTGCTGGAACGTGCCTACCCGGGCGACGACGGCTCCCGGCAGCCCGTGCACACCGTGTATGTGCCGGCCGACAAATACGAGCCGTCGCTGCCGGGTGCCTGGGGCGCCGAGGCGGTGGCCGTCGTCGAACGGGCCGGGGGAATGGACGCTTTGTGCCGCACCCTCGGGTTCGACGCCGACTTGACGTCCCGGATTGCCGGCAAGGCGTTGGCGAAGCTGTCGGCCGAGCCGATTGAGGATCTGCGTCTGGACTTCGAGGACGGGTACGGAAACCGGCCCGACGACGAGGAAGACGCAGACGCCGTCCGGGCCGCCAAGCTGGTGGCCCAGGCGGTGCGCGACGGCGTCGCCCCGCCGTTCATCGGCATCCGGTTCAAGTGCTTCGAAGCGGCCACGCGCCGCCGCGGACTCAGGACACTGGACCTGTTTGTCGGCGGACTCATTGCCGACGGCAGGCTGCCGGACGGTTTGGTGCTGACGCTTCCGAAGGTCAGCACCGTTGCGCAGGTCGAAGCGATGGTCTTCGCCTGCCAACGGCTG
>NZ_KI914682.1:0-3653 GCF_000520495.1 Arthrobacter sp. H14 | reverse complement strand
CCATGAGCTGCCGGCCGGACGGCTGAAGTTCGAAGTGCAGATGGAAACGCCGCAGCTGATCCTCGCCGCGGACGGAACGGTTCCGGTCGCCCATCTGCTGCACCGTGCCGAAGGCCGCGTCACCGCGTTCCACTACGGCACCTACGACTACAGCGACTCCCTGCAGATCGCGGCCGAGTACCAGTCGATGGAACACCCGGCCGCGGACTATGCCAAGCAGGTCATGCAGGTCGCCGTCGCGGGTACCGGAGTCCGGCTCTCGGACGGTTCGACCAACATCATCCCGTCCGGCTCGGATGAGCAGAAGCAGCAGGCGTGGCAGTTGCACGCCCGGCTGGTTCGGCGTCATCTGGAACGCGGGTACTACCAGGGCTGGGACCTGCATCCGGCCCAGCTGCCAACGCGCTTTTTGGCCACGTATGCCTTCTACCGGCAAGGCTGGGACGCTGCCGCCCGCCGCCTGCACAATTACGTGCACCACGTGGAGTCGGAAGTCATGGATGAGCCGGCAACGGCCCGGGCGCTCGCCCGGTTCGTGCACCGCGGCCTGCTCTGTGGGGCGGTCTCGACCACCGAACTGGATTCCGCCGTCGGCATCAGCGGGGCCGAACTATTCGCATTGGCCCACCCCAGGGCCGCACAATAACGCAACGTTTTCTGAAGGGATACTCATGGGCTACTACGCCCCGCACGGCGGTTTGCCGCCACAGACTGACCTGTTGACCGACCGGGCGATGTTCACCGAGGCCTATGCGGTCATTCCGCGTGGAACGATGAGCGACATTGTCACCAGCAACCTGCCGCATTGGGACAAGACCAGGCTGTGGGTACTCGCCCGGCCGCTGTCCGGCTTCGCCGAAACCTTCTCGCAGTACATCATGGAGGTCTCGCCCGGCGGCGGCAGCAGTAACCCCGAATCCAATCCCGGGGCGGAGGGCGTGGTGTTCCTGATGGAGGGCACCTTGTCGCTGACCCTGGAGGGTGAGCAGCACACGCTGGAGCCCGGCGGATATGCCTTCATCCCGCCGTCGTCCCAATGGTCAGTGAGCAACGACGGCGACGAGCCGGCCCGCTTCCACTGGGTCCGCAAGGCGTATGAAGCCGTCGAGGGCATTGACGCGCCGGTTGCGTTCGTCACCAATGAGAAGGACGTCGAGCCCAGGGAAATGCCGGACACGAATGGCGCCTGGAAGACCACACGCTTTGTCGATCCGTCCGATCTGTCGCACGATATGCACGTCAACATCGTCACGTTCGAGCCGGGCGGATCCATTCCGTTCGCGGAAACCCATGTGATGGAGCACGGGCTCTACGTGCTGGAAGGCAAAGCGGTATACCGGCTGAACCAGGACTGGGTGGAGGTGCAGGAGGGCGACTTCATGTGGCTCCGCGCGTTCTGCCCGCAGGCCTGCTACGCCGGCGGACCGTCGAACTTCCGCTATCTGCTGTACAAGGACGTGAACCGGCAGATGAAGCTCGGCTAACCGCCTTTGGGCGGTCCGCGACAACGGTCCTGAGCTGCGAAAACGTTGGTGCCCACCACCCGGCCGGCGTGCACGATCCGCGAAAACGGTCCTGCGCCGCGAAATCGGTGTTGCTAACCACCGGTTTCGACGGTGAGCACCGTTCTCGGGTGGGCGCCCGACGGCGGGACCCGACACACAGCTGCGGGACCGCCGTCGTCGCGTTGACGGGCGGACCGCCGCCGTCGTTAAGCCGGTTGGGCTGCAACGCCGGTAGCGGCACCAGTGCGGGCGGCCGTCCCGCGGAAGGTGCGCCGGTACGCCGCGGGGCTGGTGCCGAGCGCCCGATGGAAATGGTGGCGCAGCAGAACAGCCTGGCCGAAGCCGGCCTCCCTCGCGACTTCGTCGATGCTCAACTGTGTCTCCTCCAGCAGTGTCTGCGCACGGAGGATGCGCTGCCCGTTGACCCAGGCGGCCGGGGTGGTGCCGGTTTCGGCCCGGAAACGGCGCGCAAACGTGCGATCGGACATATGCATACGGCCGGCAAGTTCGGTCACCGAGAATTCCTTGTCCAGATTCGCCGCCAGCCACACCAGTAACTCCTCCATGGTGTCTCCTGTGTGCGCTGGGACCGGACGGTCGATGTACTGTGCCTGGCCGCCGTCCCTGTGCGGGGGAACCACCATGCCCCGGGCAATAGCGTTGGCGGCTTTCGCGCCAAATTCCCTGCGGATCAAGTGCAGGCAGGCATCAATCCCCGCCGCCGATCCCGCACTGGTAATGATGTTCCCGTCCTCGACGTAGAGAACGTTCTCATCGACCCGGACCTTTGGGTAGGCGGCCGCGAATTCGGGCGAATGCATCCAATGCGTGGTGGCGCAGCGTCCGTCGAGCAGGCCTGCTTCCGCCAGCGAGAACGATCCAGTACATACGGACAGCATGCTGGCACCGCGTGCTGCTGCCGCCTGCAGTTGTTCAATAACGACGGCGGGAAGTGGCGTGCGGCGATGCGGCGCCATGATCACCAGGTCGGCATCTGCGGCGGCGGTCATGTCCTTGTCCACCTGGATGGAGAATCCCTTCCCCGTCGGTACCAGGCCGGGCTCGGGGGTGCAGATACGGAAGTCGAACTTGGGAAGCCCGACGTCGAGCCCGGAGCGGTCCTCCCCGAACACGTCACAAAGTATGCCGAACTCGAATGGTGAGAGCCCGGGAAGCACGATGACAGCTACTGATTTCAACATAAAACAAGTATGGCAGAAAATTAGCGAACATGGTCATTTATGCCACTGTTTCTTTGATGGCGCCGGGCAGATGATCAATACATGGAAATCGAAGCCGGAACTTTAGCTTCACCGCCAGCATTGGTTTCCAGATTTGATCCACTCCATCCATCCAGCTCCACTTCATTGAAGGAAAGCCATGTCACTGCTGTTAGTCCTCGCCGCAACCGTCGCCATCTTCGTCTACATTGGACGGTTCTCGACTCCTGCAAAGGACCGCCGCCCGATGGCCCGTTCACCGCGGGAAATCGCCCGCAACTTCTGGAAGGGGCTGGGCGTTGTCTCGGCTCCCAGTCCCGTGAATCAAGCGCTGGAGGCTTTCGATAAGGAATGGCCTTTCCGGGCCAGGAGTACAGATTCCGCCGACGGCACGGCCGGTCCATCCAACCGCTCATCCCAGAGTCGTCTGGTCAATTTCTAGACGACGACGGGAAGTCACCAGGAAGGCACGGCCATGTTGCCGTTACACCCGGATCATATGCTGAAGATGTTCCATAGTGAGCAGAAGGAACTGCTGTTTGTGGTCGGGCGCCGGCCGCTCTACGGGACCCCCGGGAACCTGAACAGAGCCCGCACCCAGAAGATCCACGGAGTCCACAATATGAAGGGCAACAGGGTCCTCACCATGAAGACGGTCCTGCTGGCGGGACGCAGATTCCTTTCCGGGACTGCTCCCGCCAGGCACTTAGCCTCGATCCACCGATCAGCAGCTGAGGTAGCCGCGGAACGGGAACTGGCTATTCCAGCGGCTTGAGGGCGCTGCGGAGCTATCGGCCTCGCTGCCGGGAGCGTTCCACTTGTTTCTTTCGTGTCGGTCGGACGGGGTCGAAGCCGGTCAGACCGGGGCTGTGGCTGACGGTTTCAGCATGGCTGTGAACAGGTCGGTGAACGCTGTTTCCCAGGGCCA
>NZ_AZRX01000370.1 GCF_000520495.1 Arthrobacter sp. H14 | reverse complement strand
GTCTGTCGGCACGGACAGCCACTCGGCGGCCAGATCCTGCAGGCCGGCGTCCTGAGCCAGGCCCATCGCCGGAACCAGCCCCGCGGTCGACACAAGGTTCTCGTCATCGAAGGAAACTGACATCGAGCCGGGACTATGGAAAAGTTGCATCTACGGGACGCCCTCTCTTGAGGTGGAAAATTTGTCTGTGGTAAGTCATATTTTCCCTCAAAAGACGGGCATCTCCCGTTTAAAACGCCGACGTCACCCCAAACCCGATCGGTGGATCAAGGCTAAGGGCCGCCTACCGTCCAGCCCCCGATTGGTCCCATCCGCCCGTCGACACTCCCTTCGGCCCGATTCCACGTACCCAGATGTCAGGTTTCGTCAGTGGAGCGGATGCTGCCGCGGTCTCGTTGGTTCCGGTGCTCCTGGCCGTATATCTTGGAGAAGTTCCTGCTCTGTTGTTCGCCATTCAGGTCGTTGCCAGTGCCGGCGCCTGGGTTGCTGGTATGGCAGCGCTCAGCGGCAGGAAATGACGCGGGCTTGCGGCGACGACGGCGGCAGCGCCGGGTTACTTGACGCGCTCCGGATGATTAATCCGCTTTGCGGGCGGTGCCTTCGACGATCGGCAGCAGCCGACCGGCGGCTCCCGGCAACTCCCAGCGCCGCCAATCGTCCAGCTCCATACCGGCGTTCCGTAGCGCGGCCAGCGTGTCCCTGTTCAAATGGCAGCCGCTGGCAACGCGCCGCTGGATGGGCGTCAGGCGGTCCTGCCACCGGCGCACGGAGGCCTGCTCCGAGCAGACGTGCTCCAGGAAGAGCAAGTGACCGCCCGGCTTCAGCACCCGGATGGCTTCGGCGACGGCGGCCGCGGGATCCGCAACGCTGCACAGCACCAGAGTGGAGGCAACGACGTCGGCACTGGCGTCTGGAAGATCGATATCCTCGGCCGTGCCATCGACAATTTCGGTACGCCCGCGCAATTGCGGAGCGGTGCCGTCGATTTTCCCTTTGAGCCGCTGCCGCATGAAGGGATCCGGCTCGATCAGAATGAGCCGCCCGATCCGTACAGGATCGTAGTGCGGCAGATTCGCCCCGGTTCCCGCGCCGATCTCCACCACCACACCGGCTGCCCCGGCCAGGAGCGATTTACGGTGCCACCCCAACACCCTCCGCTCGGCAGCGGCCGTCACGGGGTCGTAGAGTGCTGCGAAGATCCGGGACCAGATACCCGCGGGCCGGCGTGACGTCGTCGTCATCAGTAGTCCAGCCCGGCGCTGGGAGTGACGAGCCCCGTCTCATACGCGTACACAACGGCCTGGACCCGGTCCCGCAGATGCAGCTTGGTCAGGATCCGCCGGACGTGGGTCTTCACTGTCGCCTCGGCGAGGAAGAATCTGTGCGCGATCTCGGCGTTGGACAGGCCCTCGGCAATGGCACCGAGGACCTCGATCTCGCGGGGCGTGAGGTCGTCCAGCAACGGATCCCGCTGGGCCGGCGGCCTTTCCTCCACAGGCCGCGAGCGCACGTAGGTCTCCAGCAGCCGCTGTGTGATCCGGGGTGCGACGACGGCATCTCCGCTGGCGACGAGGCGGACCGCCTGTACGAGTTCGGCCGGCGCGACATCCTTCAGCAGGAAGGCACTGGCCCCTGCCTGCAAGCCGGAAAAGGCGTACTCATCCAGGTCGAAGGTGGTCAGGATGATAATCCGGGTGCAGGAACCGGAACCGGTGATCCGGCGGGTGGCTTCGATCCCGTCCAGGACCGGCATCCGGATGTCCATCAAGACGATGTCCGGGGCCAGGTCAGCGACGGCGGCAACTGCCTCGCCGCCGTCGGACGCCTCCCCCACGATCTCCAGATCCGGTTCGCCTTCGAGAATCAGCCGGAATCCCATCCGCAGCAGCGGCTGGTCATCCACCAGCAGAATCTTCGTTCGCTCCGGCGTCCCGCCAGCCTGTTCAGTCATTTGTTCTCCCGTTTTCCGCCCACACCAGTTCGGCTTCGACCAGCCAGCCGCCGTTGGCTCCCGGTCCGGCGTGCACGGTTCCAGAATAGATGCTTGCCCGCTCGGCCATCCCGACAATCCCCAGACCGGCGCCGACCGATTGCGCCGGGCCGCCGTCCATGGTGCCCCGGCCGTCGTCGAACACCTTGATCCGCACCACTTCATCCGCCCGGCTTACCGCCACCTCGACCATCGTCAGATTTTTGCCGTAGCGCAGGACATTGGTCAGCGACTCCTGCACGATCCGGTAGACGGTCAGCTGGAACGCGGCGTCTTCGGGCAGTGAGGGCCCGGAACTTATGTGCCGGATCGGCAGTCCCGCGATCCGGAAACCGTCGAGCAGCGAGGTCAGCGACTTCTCGGCGGGCAACGGCAACAGTGGCGCGTCTCCCGGCCCGTTCTCGCGCAGCACCCCGAGCACGCGGCGCATATCAGCCAAGGCTGTCCGGCCGGTTTTGGACAGTTCCTCCAGCACCTCGACAGCCCGGGCCTGGTCGCGCTTAATAACGACGCCGGCACCATCGGACAGTGCGATCATCACAGACAATGAGTGGGCGACGACGTCGTGCATCTCCCGGGCAATGCGTGTCCGCTCGGTGACGGATGCCAGCTCCGCATTCTCCAGCGCCCGGGCCAGCAGTTCCTTGGAGTGATAGCGGTCCCGCCTGACCGTCACGCCGATTCCGGTGGCAATGATGTTGGTCAGCAGGAGGATGGCCACATTGATCCAGATCAGGAACGGCCCCGGGTCAGCCACGTCCATCGGAACGAACCACAGCGCCACGATGGCGGGAAGGCTGGCGGCGAACATCGCGATGAAGGAAAACCGCCAGGGCCACACCACCGCGACGGCATAAAGACCAAACCAGAGGCCGGCGGCCAGACTGGTGTTGCCGGTGCCGACGAGGGAAGTCGCCGGTTCGAGCAAGGCAAGGATACCCAGAACGGCCAAGGGCCAATGGCGGCGGAAGAGCAAAACAGCGGCCGCCAGGATAACGATGCCGAGTCCCCGGCTATCGTCGCCCTCAACCGTTGTGTAAATGGCACCGGGCAGGCTCAGGGCCAGGAAGGCGAGGACCACCGCGATATCCATGGCCCATGGATGTTCAACGAAAAAGCGCCGGACCGGGCCGCGGCGCCGGGCAGCAAATTCGGCAAGGGAAGCGGCGTCCGTTCGCGCCGCCGCTTCCCCCACCGAAACCTTTTCACTCATGGGATGAGCTTATATTCCTTGGGTGGAACTTATACGTCCCGGCGCCTGATGGTGAGGCACGCCGCGATGAGAAGTACAAGCGCCCAGGCCGCCATTACTAAACCGCCCTGGAGCTGGGTCAGCGCATCGTCCGCGGTCTGGACGGAAACGAGCTGGGTTCCGGCACTGGACGGGAGGTACTGCATGGTTTCCTGGAAGAAATCATTCGGGATCAGCTGAAACACGATCGGCAGCACCATCAGCAGCGCGACGATGGTGACGATGCCACCAGCTGAGTTACGGAGCAGTGCCCCGATGGACATTCCCATAATGGCCACCAGTGCCAGGAAGGTTCCGGTGTTGATGATGCTCGGAATCAATCCATCGACGCTGAGCGCATAGTCCAGTTCCTCGCCGGCCAGAATCGGTTGGGCCACAAAGTAGGTGATGAGCGCGGAGAGGACACCGACGACAAAAGCAACCACGGTGATAACCAGGACCTTGGCCAGGAGGGCCTTGATCCGCTGCGGAGCCGCTACCAGAGTGGACCGGATCATGCCGGTGGCATATTCCGAGGCGATCAGCACCACGGCAAGGGACCCAAACAGCAACTGGCCGAACGCGACCCCGGAGGGCGGAATCGAATAAGCCATACCTTGAATTCCACCGGTCTCGGCCATCTGCGCCTGCGCCTCGGGAGGAACATCTGAACTGAACTCGGCTGAAATGGTGGTGCCCCAGGCGTTAAGGGCACCAAAACCGACCATAGCGACGACGGTGAGGATCAACAGGACCGTTGTGGATCGGAGGGTACGGACCTTAATCCATTCCGATTTGACCATACGGGCAAAGTTCACGCCTTTACCCTGTGGCGCGACGTGCGCCGGGGCACTCGTGGTTGCAGTGCTCATGGTTACTTTCCTTCCCCGGCCATGGCCGGCTCTTCGGCCAGAGAAACAGAGTGGTACTCGACTTCGTCCTGGGTCAACTGCATGTATGCCTCTTCGAGGGACGCCTGCAGGGGCGTCAGTTCGTAGAGGAGCACCTGGTTCTGCAGCGCCGTGTACGCGATCCGTTTCACGTCCACGCCAGTGATTTCCAACAGTTCGGGCTCGAGCAGGCGGCTGCTGACACCGTCCCCGGCCAGTGCGCTGGTCAAAACCTGCGGCTGGTCAGTGCGCACCCTGGTCCGGGACTGTCCTTGGCCGGCAATGACATCCTGCATCGGTGCGTCGGCGATGATCCGTCCGCGGCCGATAATGATCAGGTGGTCGGCGGTCTGCGCCATTTCCGACATCAGGTGCGAGGAGAGGAATACCGTCCGTCCCTCCGCCGCCAGCCCCTTGGCCAGATGGCGGACCCACTGCACGCCTTCGGGATCGAGACCGTTGACGGGCTCGTCGAAGATCAGGGTCTGCGGGTCGCCAAGCAGTGCGACGGCGATGCCGAGCCGCTGCCCCATGCCCAAGGAAAAGCCGCCAACGCGTTTCCTGGCTACGGCGGCCAGGCCGGTCATCTCGATAACTTCCCTGACCCGGCTGTCCGGAATGCCATGGGTGGCAGCCATGGCGCGGAGGTGGTTGTAGGCGCTGCGTTTGGTGTGGACGGCTTTAGCGTCCAGCAGGGCGCCGACCTCGTGCAGCGGCGCCTTGTGACCGGAATAGTGCTTCCCGTTGACCGTGACGTCACCGGTCGTTGGCCGGTCCAGGCCGACAATCATCCGCATCGTCGTCGATTTGCCGGCACCGTTTGGTCCGAGAAATCCGGTCACCTTGCCAGGCTGGACTGTAAAAGACACCCCGTCGACGGCGGTCTTGGCACCATAGCGTTTGGCCAGGTTGCGTGCCTCGATCATCTGATCTTTTCCTTTGGCTCTGACATGGCTTGCGATTACAGCACTAACGCTACGGAAACAAGGACGCGGACGCTTCGCTCCTGGGGATGATCTTGGGAACCGCTTGGCATCCTCCTAAAGGTGTACCCGCCGGAAGCGTCAATCAGGGTTGGCTCAGGGAAGAACCGGAGTGTAGATGCCGCTCAGTGTGTTCCAGAGACGTCTCTACGGTAAATTTTCCCTTATGCCTCACACCCGCCGAGCAGCGCCGCCGTCAAACCATGGACGCTGACCCTGCAGTCATCGCGGAGTTGGTCACATCAGCGCTCATCTATTTGGGGCTGGCCATCCTGATTTCCGCTGCAATTATCCACTGGTCGAAAGGATCGTGGGTCAAAACGAGTGCCGTCGTCTACACCGCCGGCGCCCATACCGGTTTGCGCTGGCACAATCAGCGTAATGAGATCCGTGAAGTCTACGTTAATGAAGACGAACTCCACAGCAGCGTTCCAGGAACGGAACTTACCGTCTTCTACCAGCCGCGCAAGCCGTCAAACTGGTCCCTGAAAAAGCCCCACGGCCACACCGTTGTTCTCGCGGCGGTAGGTGCAGGGATGGCAATTATCGGCACCATCGCATCATTTCTCGATTTTTTCGCCCCGCCGTCCTGACACCTGAAGTAGGTTGTTCCTATGGCCAGCGAAGCAGTTGTCTTTCCCGTCCCAGGACCGAACGGCGAACGTCAGGTGCGGATTTCCAGCCCGGGCAGGGTTCTTTGGCCGGAGCCGGGAATCACGAAACTCGATCTCGCCAACTATATGGCCGACGTCGGGCAGGCTTTTGTCACTGCCAACGGCGACCGCCCCTTGGCCCTGCAGCGGTTTCCGGGCGGCATCGAGGGCGAGCAGTTCTTCTCGAAGAATCCACCGAAGGGCGCTCCCGACTATGTGCGGTCAGTGATGGTCAGCTACCCCAGCGCGCGGTCGCACCCGCAGCTGGTGATCGATGAACCGGCGGCCGCCGTCTGGGCCGTACAGATGAACACCATTGTCTTCCACCCGTGGCCGTCGCGGGCCGAGGACTCGGATAATCCAGACCAGCTCAGGATTGACCTCGATCCGCAGCCGGGCACGGATTTCGACGACGCGATCCCCGCCGCGCAGGAGCTGCGGTCGGTGCTCGAGGAGGCAGGCCTAACGGGGTTCATCAAAACATCCGGAAACCGGGGATTGCACGTATATGCACCCATCAAGCCGACACACGAATTCCTGGATGTGCGCCATGCCGTGATCGCCGCCGCCCGGGAGGTCGAACGCCGCATGCCGGACAAGGTGACGACCGCCTGGTGGAAGGAAGAACGCGGAGAGCGTATTTTCCTCGATTTCAACCAGGCGAACCGGGACCGGACGATTGCCGGAGCCTACAGTCCACGGGCCCTCCCGCACGCATCAGTCTCCTGCCCGATCGAATGGGACGAACTTGAGCGCGTCAGCCCGAAGGACTTCACCATCGCCACCGTGCCCGATCGGCTGAAAACCGTCGGCGACCCATGGGCCGATATGCATGCCAAACCGGGCACCATCGACACACTGCTTGGCTGGTGGGACCGGGACTGCGCCAACGGGCTTGGGGAGATGCCCTTTCCGCCGGACTATCCCAAGATGCCCGGCGAACCTCCCCGCGTACAGCCCAGCCGCGCCCGCAAGCAGGACTAGCGGCTACTGACCGAACCGAACTTCTTAACGCAGAGTGGGACGAAGATCAGCAGCATCAGGATGATCCCGGCCAGCACGGTGATGTAGGGGTGCTCCAACGTCCAGGATTCCGGCGGCGGGAAGGTCGGATTCGTGTTGCCGAACAAATTCCGGGCGGATTGGACCAGTGCGGAGACGGGGTTCCACTCGGCGATATTCCGCAACACATCCGGCAGGGTGTGAATCGGGACGAACGCGTTGGAAATGAACGTCAGCGGGAAGAGAATCATGAACGAAGCATTGTTAATGACCTCCGGGCTCCGCACGCTCATCCCCAGCAGGGCCATCACCCATGAGAACGCGTAGGAGAACAGCAGCAGCAGTGCGACGCCGCCGAAAAATCCCCAGATACTCGTGGTGACGCGCCAGCCGACGATGTAACCGGTGGCCATCATGATCAGCATCGAAATCCCGTTGATCATCAGGTCCCCGTTGGTCCGGCCGATCAGCACCGCCGAGGTGCTCATGGGCAGCGTCCGGAACCGGTCGATGATGCCGTCCTTAAGGTCCTGTGCCATGGCGGAGCCGGAGAAGGTCGATCCGAAGATAACCGTTTGGGCGAAGATGCCAGCCATCAGGAACGAGGTGTAGTCGTCAATGGCCATGGCACCGGCGTAGACCTGGCTGAACAGCAGCACGAACATGATCGGCTGCAGGATGGTGAAGACCAGGATGTCGGGGACGCGCCTGATCTTGATCAGGTTCCGCCGGGTGGCGATCCAACCGTCGGAGAACCATTGCGCCATTGGTGAGGTGACAGCCCCGTCCCCGGTCCTGACACGTTGCTCAGTTACCGCGCTCATTTCGCAGTCTCCATCTCTTCCGTGCCGGCCTTCTGGTCTTCTTCGGCCACATGACCGGTCAGCTTCAGGAACACGTCGTCCAGCGTTGGGCGGCGGATCCCGGCGTCGTGCAACTCAATGCTGCCCTCGCGCAGTTCCGCCAGTACGTACTGCAGTGCGCGCGGACCATCGATCACCGGCACTTCCAAGGTGCGGCCGTCGTCGTCAATACGCGGTTCACCCTCGCCGTGCCGGCCAAGCACTTCACGGGCAGCACCGGCGTCGGAAGCCTCTATCAGTGTGACCTCGATACGGTGGCCGCCGATCCTGGCCTTGAGCTGATCCGCGGTGCCTTCGGCGATCACCTTTCCGCCATCGATGACGGCGATGTCGTCGGCCAGCTGGTCCGCTTCCTCGAGGTACTGAGTGGTGAGCAGTACCGTGGTTCCATCGGAGACCAGGTTCTTGATCACATCCCACATGCCAAGCCGGCTGCGCGGATCCAGTCCGGTGGTGGGTTCGTCCAGGAACAGCACCTCTGGACGCGTTACCAGCGCGCCGGCAAGGTCGATCCGGCGGCGCATGCCTCCAGAGAAACCCTTCACCGGGCGGTTCTGGGCCGCGGTCAACTCGAACATCTCAATCAGTTCCGTGGCCCGGCGGCGCGACTCTGCCTTGCCGAGGTGGTAGAGCCGGCCAACCATTTCCAGGTTTTCGAAGCCGGTCAGGTTCTCGTCCACAGCCGCGTATTGTCCGGAGACGCCGATGACCCGGCGGACTGATTTCGGATCCCGGATGACATCGATCCCGGCCACCGTTGCGCTGCCTTCGGTAGGCTGGATGAGTGTCGTCAGCACCTTCACGGCGGTCGTCTTTCCAGCCCCGTTCGGACCCAGCAAACCCTGGACCGTCCCCTTGGGAACAGTGAGGTTCAACCCGTCAAGAGCATGGACCTTCGCGGTGCCTTTGGGCGAATAGATCTTCTTGAGGCCGATTGCCTCGATGATATTCATACTTTGATCCTAGGGTCGTGCGGGCACTAAACCCGCGGAATTCAGGCCAGTTATGGTCCGCATTGAATTGAAGAAGTGGTCCGCCGCCGGCACCGGGCGTGTAGAAGAAGCGCAACAGACTTGCATATTATTCCACCGCTCACGATGAGGTGCTATAGATCTGTAGAAACTGCCGCGCTTACTGCTGTCCATGGTGATTTCCTCGCTTTGGATGATCCGTGGGCGGATGCTGTCGAAACATAGACGAGCCGGCACCCGAAAAATCATCGCCACAGCAGGAGGCGTTCGTCATGGCCGTCGGGGTAGGAGCGTGGATGAAGCTGGCCCGGGAGGGAATAGATTCGCAGGTAGATGCATCTGCATATACATCAAGCCGCGCAGGGACCACCTGCCGGTCCCATTGATTGAATTCGGAGTATCTAATGACCACGATTGAACTCACCCCCGGCACTTGGACCCTCGACCAGGCACATACCGAAGTAGGATTCTCTGTCCGCCATGCCGGCATCAGCAAGGTTCGCGGCCAGTTCACTGAGGCAGACGCCACCCTGGTGGTCGGCGAGTCGGTGGACTCATCTTCGGTGGAGGCTACGGTGAAGACCGCATCCTTCGACTCGAACGACAACAACCGCGATGCACACGTGAAGGGTGCGGATTTCTTCGACGTCGAGCAGTTCCCCCACATGACCTTCAAGGCAACCCAGGTCCAAGGCACTCCGGAAAACTTCCGCGTCAGTGGCGATCTGACCATCAAGGAAGCCACTAAGCCGGTCACCTTCGACGTTGAGTTTGGCGGCGTGGCCGTTGACCCGTTCGGCGCTACCCGCGCCGGGTTCTCTGCCTCCACCCAGATCTCCCGCAAAGAATTCGGCATGACTTGGAACGCTGCCCTCGAAGCAGGCGGAGTACTCGTGGGCGACAAGGTCACCATCACGGTCGACTCGGCCTTTGTGCTCCCCAGCAACTAATTCCATTGGAAGGCTGTAGTCATGACCGATATCGCTCCCCATGGCCTTGACCATGTCACCGCGATCGCCGGTGACCCGCAACGCAATGTCCAGGTCCGGTCAGCAGCAGAAAGAATAAGTAGCTATGAATGCAGCTAAATACCAACGGCTGGTGTTAGCCCCGGACGTCGTAGCTCACCGCTGTGCCCCGTTCCACGGTCCGGGAGACGGTGCAGTATTTGTCGTGCGAGAGCGCAACCAGCCGCTCAACCATGCTGGCAGCCTTGCGTCCGCCGTCGTCGTCGGGGAACGTCAGGTTGAACGATAGGTTGATGCCGTCCAATCGGTTCGCGCCGTCCTCGACGACCTTCTGCGCAGTTGCATCGACACGAAAATCAGTCGGTTCCGAGCTGCGCGACGTCGCCGTGTCCACATCGATGGACGAACAGCCCGCGATTGCCGCGAGGAGAAGCTCGACAGGACTCATCAGGCCCTCGCGTTGCCCAAACTCCAGCTCAGCTCCGGCGGCGTTGCGGGCCCGGTAATGCCCGGTGGCTACACGGGACAGCTCGACGGAACGCAGTGTGGAATCTGGATTTTCGCTCATGAGCCCATGATGCCACTGGTACACGTCTTCCGTCCGGCGCAAATATCAGCTCGGAACGACGCGGAAATAGGGAATTGGTTGCCTACCCGTTTCGTTGTTCGACGACGGAAGCATGGTGGCTGTGTTCACGCTCCCGGGCGGCATTGACGGTCAGCAACGAGGCCAAAACCGCCACCCCTACGGCCAGCAGGGCATTGCGGATTCCGATCTGGTCGCCCAGGAAGCCGAGCAGGGGCGGCCCGGCAAGGAACGCCGTGTAGCCGACGGTGGACACGACGGCGACGCGGGCGGCCGCCCGTTCCGGTTCGTCAGCAGCGGCGGACATGCCCATCGGGAAACCGAGGGCGGCACCGGCACCCCAGAGGACCGCGCCGAATCCAGCGATCCAGACGTTGGGACCGAACACGAAGATCAGCAGCCCGGCCAGTGCCGATGCCAGGCTGATCCGCAGCACGGGAACGCGGCCATACCGGTCGATGAACCGGCCGCCGAAGAACCTGAATGCGGTCATCGCTCCGACAAAGACGGCGAACATGATGGATCCTGTTGCCGGTGAGGCGTCCAATCCGTCCACCGTCGCCTTGGCGATCCAGTCGTTCGCGGCGCCTTCGGTCAGGGCCGCGCCGAGGACGACGAGCCCCAGCATCAGGGTCCGCGGTTCCTTCCAGGCGAACATCTGGCTCTTGGCCTCCGGCTGATGTTCCTTCGGCGTTGCGGGCGCTGCCGGCAGGAAGTATTTCGGCAACAGCAGCGCAATCACTGCACTGCAGGCGGCGACCACCAGCAGGTGGAACGGCAAGCCAACGCCTATGAACGCCAGACCGGCACCGAGCAGGGCTCCAACAAACGCTCCACCGCTGAAGGCGGCATGGAACTGCGGCATGATTGTTTGCCGGCGCCTGCGTTCGACGTCGGCGCCCTCGATATTCATCGAGACATCCCACAGTGCGACGCCGGTTCCGAACAAGAACAATCCGGCACCGGTCAGCGGCACGGAGACGATGAGCAGCGCCGTCGCAATTATTGCGGCTCCGACGGCGCAAATCAGCCCTCCGGTCCGGACCGCATTGGCCGTACCAACCTTGCCGACGACGAAACCGGCCAGCGGCAACGCCAGCATGGAACCGATCGCCACCAGCAGGAGCAGCCCACCCATTTGCGAGTTATCCAGGTCCAGGGTGCTGGCAACGGACGGGATGCGGGCCACCCAGGTGGAGAAGACGAAACCGTTCAGGCCGAAGACCAGTACGGTGGCGATCGTTGCGGCCTTCAACGAACCTCCACGGGAAGGAGCGTTACTCATCGGGTGCGTTCCACTCGCTTCTCGTCCCAGACCGGTTCGTCAGATTCATACACCCGGCCGTCCGCGCCGAAGACCAGGAAGCGGTCGAACCCGTTGGCAAACCACCGGTCGTGGGTGACGGCCAGAACAGTCCCCTCGAATGAATCGATCGCCTTCTCCAGTGCCTCTGCCGAATGCAGGTCGAGGTTGTCGGTCGGCTCGTCGAGCAACAGCAGGGTCGCCCCGGATAGTTCCAGGAGCAGAATCTGGAACCGTGCCTGCTGGCCACCGGAGAGTGAATCGTATTCCTGCTCCGACTGCGCGGCCAACCCGTAGCGGTCGAGCGCACCGGCCGCCGGTTCACGGGCGAGCCCGGAACGGTGTTCATCGCCGCGGTGCAGCACATCCAACAGCGTCCGGCCGAGCAGATCGGGCCGGACATGCGTCTGGGCGAAGAATCCGGGACGGATGCGGGCGCCGAGTTTCACCTTGCCCTCGTGCGGCACCGGCTCAATAACGACGTCGGACACGGGCTCATGCTCAAGGTCCGGGTCGGAGCCGCCGGCAGCAAGCAGACGGAGGAAGTGCGACTTGCCCGAACCGTTGGAGCCGAGCACGCCGACCCGGTCGCCGAACCAGATCTCCATGCTGAATGGCTTCATCAATCCGGTGAGCTCGAGCTTGGTCGCGACGATGGCGCGCTTGCCGGTGCGGCCACCCTTGAGCCGCATCTTCACGTTCTGCGTCATCGGAATGGCCTCGGGCGGCCCGGCGGCTTCGAACTTCGCCAGCCTCGTCTTGGCGGCTTGGTAGCGCGAAGCCATGTCGGAGCGGAACGCTGCCTTGTTCTTGTACATGTCGACAAGTTGTTTGAGCTTGACGTGCTCTTCGTCCCAGCGTCGGCGGAGCTCCTCGAAGCGGGAATTGCGGTCATCGCGGGCCTGGTAATAGGTGCGGAAGCCGGCGCCGTGGACCCAGGAGGAGGCACCGAGCGCACCCGGCTCCAAGGTGACGATCCGGGTTGCCGCATTGGCGAGGAGTTCGCGGTCGTGGCTGACGAAGAGCACGGACTTGTCCGAGGTGTGAAGTTTTCCCTCGAGCCAGCGTTTGCCGGGGACGTCCAGGTAGTTATCGGGCTCGTCCAGCAGCAGGGTCTCGTCCGGCCCAGCGAAAAGCGCCTCGAGCACCAACCGTTTCTGCTCGCCACCGCTCATGGTGGTGACCTTCCGCCATTGGGCGCGATCGAACGGTATGCCCAGCGCCGCCATGGTCACTTCGTCCCAGGTCGTCTCCATGTCATACCCGCCGGCATCGCCCCAATCGGCGAGCGCCTGGGCGTAGCGCATCTGGGTCGGTTCGTCGTCGGTCTCCATCATGGCGAGCTCGGCGGCATCCACCGCCTTGGCAGCACCGGCCACGGCGTCAGGGGCAACCGAGACCAGGAGGTCGCGGACGGTGGATTCATCCCGGACCTGCCCGATGAACTGGCGCATCACGCCGAGGTGGCCGGACCGGGTGATGGCGCCCTCGTCGGCCTTGAGGTCACCGGCGATGATGCTCAGCAGGGTGGTTTTGCCGGTGCCGTTCGGGCCGATCAGCGCGGTTTTGGCGCCGTCGCCGACCCGGAACGAGACAGCGTTGAGCAGTTGCCGTCCGTCCGGCAGGAAGTAGTCAATGTTTGCGACGTCGATATGGCCCACGCGTATAGTCTGCCACCCGCCGTGCCGCGTGCCGTTCTGGCGG
Source organism: Arthrobacter sp. H14 (assembly GCF_000520495.1). GTDB lineage: Bacteria > Actinomycetota > Actinomycetes > Actinomycetales > Micrococcaceae > Arthrobacter_C. Next base: position 11,768 of record NZ_AZRX01000370.1, on the reverse strand, counting down.
GCAGCGTGAGTGGGCTTCGGCTGACTGTTCTGCCCATTATTGGGTGTTGAATAGTGGGTCCAGACCGTCCTGTCCCACAATTCGCACCTGGAAAGTGGGCTGACACGGCGCATGTCTCAGTTCCGGATGATCCGGCGTTGCCTGGCGGCGGAAACCCCGCCGTCGTCACAGCTATTGAGTCGTGGTTAGCAGCCGACGCTGTTTCGGCTGAAGAAATCCGCAATCTTTACGCACGTCGCCGATTCCGCAGGGTTTTCCAATGTCCGGAAAGTACCCTATGGACATGTCGTTCTCCTGCACCGCCTCACCCGGGGGCGAACCGTATGGCTACGGCCTCCACAGCGGGCATTCAGGAGGGCCGACCATGGATACCATGCCGCTTCGCAAACAGCTGCCCTTGGTTGACCTGGGGGTACTTCGCGAACTTGAGCAGCAGGCGGGAGATGCGACGGTTGCGCAGTCCTTTGTCCGCGACTTCATTCAGATCTGGAACCACAGGTTCACACGGCTCGAACAGGCCGTCGAGGTTGGCGACATGGAGGCACGCATGGATGCGATCCTGAGCGTCAAAGCTTCCTCCAGCATGGCCGGGGCTGCCCGCCTTGCCCATTTGGCGGCCGGGCTCGAACGCCTTATCCGCAATGGCGACATAGGCGCGGCAGCATTGTTGCCGGGTATAAGAACGTGTGGAGAGCAGACAATTGAAGAATTCCTGTCCTGCTACGTCATTCCAAGCACCTAGAGAAGCTAAAGCCTACAGACTGCGTGGTGGAGCCATGCGGTATCCCACGCCCCTGACGGTGAGCAGCCAGCGCGGGTCCCTTGGATTCTCGTCGAGTTTGCGCCTCAAGTTTCCAACGTGGACCTCGACGGCCCGCTCATCTACCTCACTCACATAGCCGCCGTTGCTGTATTGTTCCCCCCGCACCGCTCTGACCAGATCTGCCTTGGTGCGTACTGAACCGCCGCCACGCATCAACTCGACCAACAGATCATATTCACTTCTGGTGAGGCGTATCTCCGCATCGAAAAGTTTTGCAGTCCGGGTGTCCTCATGGAGAACCAGTCCGTTATGGCTGAGTGTAGATACCTGCGAATCTGAAGCCACTGGATAAGGCTCAAGGCTTGGGCTGATTACGTCGGCCGGTTTGCCTTCCCTGGCACGCGGGCGGCGAAGCATCGCGCCAATTCTGGCCCGGAGTTCACGCGGCCGGAACGGTTTTGTCAGGTAGTCATCCGCGCCGGACTGCAGCGCCATAAGCATGTCGGGCTCATCAGCCCGAGCAGTCAGCATTATGACGTAGCAGTCGCTGAACTCGCGGATACGGCGAAGAACCTCATAGCCGTCGATGTCGGGAAGACCAACATCCAACGTCACGACGGCGGGACTCTCTATACGTACAAGTTCGACGCCCTCGGACCCCGTAAGTCCCGAGTGCACCTCGAACCCGGACTGCTTCAGCAGCATCTCGACGAGGTGCAGGACATCTTCATCGTCTTCAATGACTACAGCCGTCCCCTGACCGCTCATATTTTTCCCTTATGCTGCGAGTAGCTGGCCTATGGATCCATATTTCATAAGTATCCCCACCAAGATCCATCGTTAGCTTCTTAGGCTACAAGGCCACGGCGTGTTACGTAAGTTACCCATGAGTTTGGTCGATGTGATGGAAGCGCTGGATCCCTCAGTCAATTCGCAAAGCCGCCCACTGCGCTCCTTCTCGCAGTAATCCTGCGTGAGTTCTGCACATTGCAGAAAATACTTCGCAAAAGCTACAAAACTTCCGTGTTTATACTGCGGGTTGGCGGGCGAGAGTAGTACCTGCAAGCAACAAATTCCGGTCCCCGCAAAGAGGGCGGTGCCGGCACTCACACCAGGGGACGCACATCATGAACAAAGTAACTAAAGGCGCAGTCGCAACCGGAGCAGGAATTCTGCTTCTCCTCGGCGGCGGGGGAACGCTCGCTCTGTGGAATGACGCGCAAAGCGAGGCCGTCGGAACAGTAACCGCCGGCCAACTCGATCTGACAGGAGCTGCAGGGAACTGGACCGTCACAAATACCGCAGCAGGAATCACCGATCAACCAGTGGCCGACATCGGAGCCTACAAGGTTGTCCCCGGGGACGTGCTCACGTTTACACAGACCATCGATGTCGTTCTCAGCGGCGACAATATCGCTGCCAAAGTGACCATGAACGCTGATGCCGTCACCGACAACTTCGATGCGGGCTCGGTCACGGTCTCACCAGTAACGCTTTCGACCGCAACTGCCACCATCGCCGGTAGCACGTTGACAACCTCACAACAGGACATCACTGCATCTGCAACATTCAGCTTCAGCGACGCAGTGGTCAATGGAACAACCGTGGGCAATGCAGGTTCGGGCGACACCTACAACTTCAACAACGTCAACTTCGTCCTGACACAGGTCACAGCCTAAGTCAGCGTTCACATGCCTTGAACACATGAATGTGCGGTGTCCGACCTTTTGGCGGGCACCGCACGCAACCCTTAGTAGAGGGATCCGCATGCACAGCAAGAAGACATTGGCGGCAACTGCCTTGGTGTCCGCTGCCATCCTGCTGGGCCTGCTCGCTGTCCAGGGAACGTACGCGCTCTGGAACGAAGTGGTCACCGTACGCCCCGGTGTCGTACAGGCCGCCGACTTCAAAATAATGTTGTCGAACTCATCCGGCGGACAGGCGGACATGACCGACGCGCTCGTTACGCCCTTCTACCTGACCGCCAGTACGACGCAGCTCAGCGAGCTTTATCCCGGCGATTCCGTCCATACCAGCGTGATTATCAGCAATGACACCAACGCCAGCTCAGGGAGGTTCGAGGTTGAAGCAGCAACTTCCGCAGCCACCTCAAATGATGGCTGGTCCGATCATTTCGGGACCAGGGTCACGACGGCGAGCAGCTCGGACGTTTGCTCAACGATCAGTTACGACGGCACATCCGCGACCAAAGTCGTGACGATTCCGCAGCAGGGATCGACAGTTCTGTGCATTGAGGTCACTCTGCGGGAAACCGCGCCCGAGGACCTTCAGAGTAAGTCGGTCACCCTTACTCTTCCAATTACAGTCACACAGCTTTCTTAGGATTACCATGCCAGCGCATCGCCGAATCGACACGCCGCCATCGCACCGCCGCGAGGTCACGCCGGCGCATCGGTCCACAGTTTCGAATAGAACGGGTTTGCTGGGGCCAGCCGGCAAACCAGTGGCTTTCCTGTTCCTTTTGCTCATGATTCTTGCAGCGCTTGTCCTGATCGTGGTGCCCCGCGTAACTGGTTCAACCACGTACACCGTACTGACGAGTTCCATGGAACCGGGTTATCCGCCGGGAACTCTCTTGGTGGTTAAGCCACAATCCTTCGATTCGCTCCGGACGGGCGACGTCCTTACTTATCAGATCAAGTCCGGAAAACCGGACGTGATTACCCACCGCGTTGTTTCCATGGGCGTGACACAGGAGGGCGAACGGACATTGATTACCAAGGGGGATAATAATTCGCAGCAGGACCGGGAGCCTGTGAGGGAGGTGCAGGTCCGCGGCAAGCTGTTCTACGCCGTGCCCTACGCCGGATTTGTGGCGAATGCAGTGGGGCAGCATCGAAATGGCGTAGCGGAAATCGCTGCGGCCGGATTGATTGGCTACGGTCTCTTCACCACCGGCAGGGGGATGTTGGTGGGGCGGAAGCCAAAAGAACGGCACCGCGGCCGACGCAGGATCGGGACGTGAAACCGGGACGCAGAACCCGGAAATCCAAGGCCCTCCTTGGGGTTACGGGTCTAGCCGGGTTCCTCATTTTCCTGTTGGCACCCTCGGCGGGAGCCGCTATTCAAGATAGTCACGTCCTCCTAAGCGACGACGGATCGCACTGGGGAACCACACTTGAGCGGCCAATTTTCAAATCCTCACCGATCTTCGTACCTGGAAGCTCAGCTACCGCAACGATGTGGGTACGGAACAACACTTCGGAGCCCGCAAACCTTTCCATAGCGGCGATGGAAGCCGACTCTGAATCGAAGTTCTCCCAGTACCTCGGGCTTCAAGTTAATGCGGCGCATCGATCGACGGGACGGGTTGCGTTGCAGATCCCTAATGGTTGCGTCGAAATCCTCAAGGGCTGGGACATCGCGTCCGGCGAAGCCATGCGTCTTGACTTTGTCCTCGACATGGACGTGCAGGCGCCGAATTCCGCCATGGAGAAAACCGCTGAATTAGACGTCAAATTCCTGCTGGAAGCGGACCCGGAGCTGAACGATGGAGACCCGTTACCAGTCGGCGACATATGCAATTTCCGCGACAGCACTGTCACTCCGGGATTGGACCCGTCGAGTCGGCCTGATTCCGCTTCCCCCGTTGAAGCACCAAGCCAAGCTGGAACAACACTGGATAAGCAGGATCCAGGGGCACATGACTTCCTTGCGGATACTGGAGTGCGTGGAATTGCAGTCCTGGTAGCAGCCGGCACGGTGACCCTCATTTTGGGCCTGATGCTTGTGGGAATCGTTCGCAGACGAAAGCAGGCGGACGATGACTAATCAATCCAGTTCCAATAAACCGTCATTGTTCAACCGTCTTCGGGCCATGCCTGGTTTCACTGTTGCTGTAGTCGCATTCTGTCTGACAGTCGTGATGGGCGCCGGCGGAACTTATGCCTACGCCCTGTGGAATCAAACGGCTAAGACCGCCATCAACGTAACGACCGGCGACACGAATCTGGCCATAGATTGCGTGGTGAATGGAGACGAGGCGACATTTACCTGGGGACCGGACGGAGCCAGAAGCTACACATATACCGTAACGGGTGGTAACAACGGCAGATCCGGAACAGGGAATTCGACAGTAGTGACTGCAGAACCCGGACTTCTCGGCGGCTTACTGGGCCTCAGCAGCATCACCTACGACGTAACTGTTGAAGCTGAGTACGGTGGAAGTTGGGCGTCCATAAAATCGAGGAGCGTGACCTTTAATTCTTCCCTATTGGGTGGGATCAGCGGGACATGCTCTAATCCGACATAGGCGTGCGTGATAAGCATAAGGAGTGGATGTGTTCATAAATAAAGCAGCGGCACTATAGTCGCAGTATGGCGCGCTTCCTCATTCTTGTAGTTCTCGGGGTCCTTGGATTCGCCACGATTGTGGCCGCCTCTTTCGGTTCCGCAGGCTGGTACGTGCTGGCCGCCGTCGTAGTGGCTCTTCTGGTGCTCGGGATTTGGGATGTGTTCCAGACCAAACATTCCGTCCTCCGCAACTACCCCGTTCTCGGCCATATGCGGTACCTGCTGGAATCCATCCGTCCCGAAATCCAGCAGTACTTCATTGAACGGAACCTTGAAGGCAAGCCCTTTAACCGTGATGTACGTTCTTTGATCTACGCCAGGTCGAAGGGCCAGAACAGCCACAAGGCGTTCGGCACTGAGCGCGATGTGAATCAGATGGGCTACGAATACCTAATCCATTCCACGGCGCCGGTCGCGCCCCCGAAGGAGCTGCCCCGCATCCGTCTGGGCGGCCCGGAGTGCACGCAACCGTACGACATGTCGCTGATGAACGTCTCGTCGATGAGTTTTGGCTCGTTATCGAAAAACGCCGTGCTGGCCATGAACAAGGGTGCAGCGCTGGGCGGCTTTGCGCACGAAACCGGTGAAGGTGGACTGACCAAGTACCACCTCGAGTATGGGGCGGATCTGATCTGGGAAATCGGCTCCGGCTATTTCGGAACGCGCGATGAATCCGGCCACTTCAGCCCCGAAACCTTCACCGAGAAGGCCAATTTTTCCGAGGTTAAAGGCATCAGCATCAAGCTGTCCCAAGGTGCCAAACCCGGCCTCGGCGGCGTGCTTCCCGCCGGCAAGGTTACCCCGGAGATCTCCGAGGCACGCGGAGTCCCGATGGGTGAGGACTGCATCTCCCCTGCCAGTCACAGCGCCTTCAAAACGCCGCGGGAACTGATGCGCTTCGTGAAGCAGCTGCGGGAACTCTCCAATGGCAAACCTGTCGGCTTCAAGCTGTGCGTAGGGTCCCGGGTGGACGTCCTCGCCATGTGCAAGGCGATGCTGGAGGAGAAAATCACGCCGGACTTCATCGTCGTCGACGGCTCCGAAGGCGGCACCGGCGCCGCTCCGCTGGAGTACCAGGACAATGTTGGCACGCCCCTGACCGAGGGCCTGATGCTCATGCACAACGCGCTCGTGGGTGTGGGCCTGCGCGACCGGATCCGTATCGGCGCGGCAGGCAAGGTCGCCTCCGGTTCGGACATCGTAAAGCGGCTGATCGAGGGTGCCGACTTCACCCTCAGTGCGCGCTCCATGATGATCGCAACCGGGTGTATCCAGGCGCAGAAATGCCACACTAATGAGTGCCCAGTCGGCGTAGCCACCCAGGATCCACGGCTGATCCGTGCCCTGAATGTCGAAGACAAGGGCGACCGGGTCTTCAACTACCAGAAGCTCACGGTCGACGAGGGCGTGCAGATCATGGCATCGATGGGCTGCACCTCGCCGGACCAGCTCTCACCGCGGATGCTCCGAAGGCGGGTTGATCACCTGAAAACACGTTCCTACGCCAAGATCTACAACTGGATCGAGCCCGGGGAACTACTCACAGAGCCTCCCCGCAACTGGTCCGAGGACTGGGAGTGGGCCAACGCCGATTACTTTGGCGAGCTGCCCAGGGAGGCACCTCCGGAGGTCCAGGAAAAGGCGGAAGCCGTGCAGGGCAGCCCCAAGTACGACAAGGCCAGGATCCCCGGCGATAAACACCAACCGCCAGGCCAGGTGGGCCGGCCCGAAGGCGAGCCCGGACGCTGATCCAGGCGCCCCACACTTCAGGAATCGATTCCGAGCTCCGGTACGGGAAGACCAAAGACGTCCTTCAGCGCGCGCCCGGCGGCAAGGTAGCCGCACATCCCGTGCACGGCGGGACCCGGCGGCGTTGACGCCGAACACAGGTACACGCCGTCGAGCGGCGTCCGCCACGGATTTGTCGACAGCACCGGTCTGGCCAACAACTGTTTCATGGTCATCCGTCCGCTGCTGAAATCCCCACCGATGTAGTTCGCGTTGTGCTGCTCAACCTCTGCCGCCGTCGTCGCCTTTGAATCAACGACGACGTCGCTGAAGCCGGGTGCGTAGCGCTCGAGTTGAGCGGTGATCGCCTGGGTCATGTCCCGGGTGGAGCCCGACGGGACGTGTGTGTAGGTCCACAGGATGTGCCGGTGCGAGCCGGACGGCAGGCGCGAGCGGTCAAAGCCGGTGGGCTGGGAGGCGAGGACAACAGGATCATCGGGGTGTCGTCCGGCCGCCACTTGTGCCTCGGAAGCGGCGATCTGCTGCCGGGTGCCGCCAAGGTGGACGGTGCCGGCCTGCCACACATCCGGGTTCGCCCACGGGACCGGTCCGGACAGGATGAAGTCCACCTTTGAGACAGCATCGCCGAACTTGAACTTCCGCAGCGCGGCGGCATAGCCGGCCGGCAGCTTCCCAGGGGCCAGCTGCTCCAGCGCGGGGGCGACGACGTCCAACAGAACGGCACGGGACGGTTCGAGCTCAGCCAGCGACCCGACCCGGTGGCCGGTGACGAGTTCGCCGCCGTGCGCCTGCAGGTCCGCCACCATGGCATCGATGATGGCTTGGGATCCGCCGGTGGGAATCGGCCAGCCACCAGTGTGGGCCAGGGCGGCGAGCATCAAACCGGCCCCTGCTGAGGCGGGCGCGGGTTGTGGTCCGACGACATGGGCGGCCATCCCCGAGAGCATGGCCGGCGCGGTATCGCCGCGGAACCTCATGTTCCAGAGCGGGCCACCCTGTTCCAAGGCGCGCAGCCCATAGGCGATGGTGCCAGGGATATCCTTCGGAATACGGAGCAATCCATGCGTGGTCAGATCCACGACGCCCTGAATCCGGTTCACCAGCGGTTCGATCAGCCGGCGGTATGCGGGCCCATCAGCCCCGAGCCCTTCGACGGTGCGGCCCAGGTCCAGATACCCGATGCCCGCACCGGCGTTCGGCAAGGGATGCGCGAACGACACTACCGGAACGGAAAAATCCACCCGGTCGGTCAGCCCGAACCTCCGGAAAAAAGGCGACGCCAGGGCCATTGGGTGGACGGCCGAACAGACATCGTGGAGGTATCCGCTCTGGATCAGTTCCTCGGTCCGGGCTCCGCCGCCCGCCCTGTGACCCGTTTCGTAGACACGCACCGACAGACCGGCACGCGCCATCGTCACGGCAGCAGCGAGTCCATTGGGTCCGGCTCCGACAACGACGACGTCCGTGGTCATTGTTGTCTATGCCTTTTACGGAATATACGCGTTCGCAGAGACTGTCCCGCCGATTGCAGCTTGGGCAGGGCATCCGTCCGGAGGGATTTCAACGTATTGATTGTCTTTGGCACTCCCTCGCGGCGGGTCTTTAGATACATGCTGAGAGCGGCATACTTAGCGCGGTGGAGCGGAATGTCGTAGGTGCCAGGCAGATCCACCTCGTTCTTGGACCAGTTGCGCTTGAAGGTGGTGACGTTGGCCAGCTGGGGGTACCTCGCGCTGACGATCCCCGTCATCCCGCAGCTGTGGTTTCCAGCCTCCTTGAGCACCTTGAACGTCTCCCACAACAGAAGATAGGGCGCAAACACTCCACGGGCGGCCATCGAACTTCCCGCAAAGCAATACACCGCATAGTTTCGGTACTCCGTGGTGATCAGCCAGCTCACCGCGGATCCGTCGTGATAAGCCACCACCAGCCGGGTCATCTTCGGCAGTTCCCGCAGCAACCGCTCGTAATAGGCGCTCTCAAACGCGGCGAAATCATCCCGTTCAGCCGTCTCCTGCAGGATCGGAAACAAGTCGCGGGCGAAGACTTCTTCCCGGTCGGCCGGTTCAATGAAGCGGATTTCGACGCCGGCACGGTTCGCCTTGCGGACGGACTGGCGCGCGTTCGCACGGAAGCTTGCGAAGAGCTCATCCTCGGTGGGCGTCAGATCGACGACGATTTCCCGTTCGTACCAGCCGGCTTCCAGCGCCTCGCTCACACCAATTTCAGGATTGGCTACCTGCAGGCGCAGGTAGAGCGGATCGATCGAGCGATCCTCGGCGGCGTGATTCTTCATGGTCTCGACCAACCGCTGCTCAAGCTCCGGCGTCCTGGCGGCAAACCAGGCCGGTCCATTGATCACCACGAGCGATTGGCGGATTCTGCGGGTGAAAAGCATCAGCGACGCCGTCGCAACCAGCCCGCCGTCGTCGTCGTAATAAGCGAAAAGTCCGTAGGGCTTGCGCGCGGGGCCCGGCGCCTCCGTCTTGAGCCAGTGCGGCGACTGTTCAATCGGCACAACGATGTCGGGGTATTCCGCGACGAGTTGCTCGAATTCAGCTCCGGTCAGCTTCTGGACGGTGAGCAGAGTCGAGGTGGCCATGCATACTACTTTCTGTGGTCTCCAACTTTGCCAAGCGTACCGGAGACCGCCACAGGTTCCGCCAACTGAACCGGTCCGGCACCCGGTCGAACGGCCCGCCCTGGGGGTCATCCGCGTCCCGCCGCCGCACCGGGTCCTCCTGCGGCCGCCACATCGAGCGGATCACCTGGGCCATGAGGTAGCCGACGGCGACCATGTGCACGATGATGGCCATCACGTAGTACGGCTCGTCCAGATTGTTCCGGCTGTCGCCTCCGCTGGTGTCCTTGGCCAGGTACAGCCAGACCGCCCACCAGTGCAGCGCCTCGGCGAGCTGCCAGAGCAGGAAGTCCCGCCAGCGCGGATGGGCGAGGGCCACCAGCGGGACGAGCCACAGCACGAACTGCGGCGAGTAGACCTTATTGGTCAGGATGAATGCGGCAACGATCAGGAACACCAGCTGGGCCATCCGCGGCCGGCGCGGCGCCGTCAGGGCCAGGAGCGCGATGCCGGCACAGGCCAGGGCGAAGACGGCGAGGGCGGAAATGTTGATGACGTCGGCTTCCAGGGCGGGGAGCCCGAGACGCTCGGCGATCACGTTGTAGGCGAACCACGGTGATGAGAAACCCGCCGGCCGGCCGCTGCTGAACGTGAAAAAGTAGCTCCAGCCCTCGAAATTCATCAGTGCGATGGGCAGGTTTACCGCCAGCCACGCCGCCACGGCCGTTCCCAGGGAGACGAAGAACGGCCGGTATGTGCCCGTGCGGATGGCCAGCACCAGGATCGCTCCGAAGATCAGCAACGGGTAGAGCTTGGTGGCTGCGCCGAGGCCGATCAGCACACCGGCCAGTGCCACTTGGTTGCGGGCGAAGGCGAGCATGGCCAAGGCTGCCAGCATCACCGCCCACAGGTCCCAGTTGATGGTTCCGGCCAGGATAATTCCGGGAGCCACCGCCACCATCGCCGCATCCCAGGGGCGGCGGCCGGACATCCGCGCCGTCGCCAGCACGGTGACGATCCACGCACCAGCGATGAACAGGGCGTTGATATCGAAGTAAACGACCGCGCTTTCCGCCGTGGCCACGGCTCCCGGGACCAGCCACGCGGTGACTCCGGCGATCAGGCCCAGCAGCACAGGATATTCGAAAAGGGCGTCCGCGCTGAAGTACGGAAAAACGCCGTCGCCGAGTCCCCTGCTCTGGAACAGCACCGGCCAGTCGGAGTAGCACGCCCGGTAGAAATGCTCTGGAGTAGTCCATCCCTCGGCCCGGCACGGCGACTTAACCAGGACGGCGACGATGGCGGCCAGGGTGGTCAGCAGCACCAGCACCCGCTCGATCGTGAAAAACCCGGGATCGACAATTCCGGGAGCGGTGCGGCGTCCCAGCGGGCCGCCGATCAGCTCGGTAAACCGGCGCAGCAGCGGGTCATTCCGGGACGGCACAACAATGCGTGCGGGGATGCGACGGCGGCCGCGTGCTCCCGGAGTTGGCATGACACCCAGCGTACTGCCGTTGGTGTCCGGTGTTCATGGCATGTGCACGATTGCATTTCTACTCGACAACATGTGTGCGTATCCTGCTGGTGAAGTCAAGTGGTGTTTGCAATGCTGCGGCTTACGCTGCGGTTTGTAGTAGTTCTTTCAGTTGGTCGGCGGGCGTCTGAAGCCCGAGGGTTTGGCGGGGCCTGCGGTTAAGGATGTCCTGAACCTTTTTGAGATCTGCGGCGGTGTAACCGCTGAGATCGGAGTACTTCTCGAACCAGTGCCGCAGCAGCCGGTTCGTGTTCTCGTTCGTGCCCCGTTGCCAGGGTGAGTGCGGATCGCAGAAGTAGACCGGTGATCCCAGTTCAAGCCTGACTTTTTCGTAGGCTGTCATCTCGGTGCCGCGGTCCCAGGTGATCGTTTGGCGCAAGTCCTCGGGCAAGTGTCCCATCGCCTTGATCATCGCCTCGGAGACGGCCTCGGCGGTATGCCGGCCAGGTAGATGCAGCAAGATGGTGAACCGGGTGGTGCGTTCGACCAGGGTGCCGATCGCTGAACGGCCACCGGTGCCGATAATCAGATCCCCTTCCCAATGGCCAGGGATCGCCCGGTCCTCGACTTCAGCCGGCCGTTCACTGATTTTAAGAGCGTCCCGGAAGGCCTTGCCCCGCCCGTCGGTGCGGTCCTTCTTCCCCGGCACCCTCCGCGCCCGTTTGAGGCTCAGGCATCGGTAGAGGTCCTTGCGTAACTCGCCTCGTGCCTGGACATACAGGCACTGGTATATCGTCTCGTGGCTGACCTGCATGTTCTCATCATGGGCGAAGTCACGGGCCAAAACCAGTGAGATCAGCTTCGGGCTCCACCCCTCGTTCATCCAA
>NZ_KI914681.1:8491-22678 GCF_000520495.1 Arthrobacter sp. H14 | reverse complement strand
GATACCAGCGTGCTGGACCTGGAAACCGACACCCCGAAGATCCGCTTCACGGACGTCGACGGACAGCATTGGGAGCTCCACTGCGAGGTGGTCGTCGGCTCTGACGGCTCCGGCGGCATCTGCAAGAAGAGCATCCCGGCCGAACACCGCAAGGACTACTTCATCCAGTACCCCTTCGCTTGGTTCGGCATCCTTGCCGAAGCACCGCCCAGTGCACCCGAGCTCATCTACGCTCACTCCGACCGTGGGTTCGCGCTGATCAGCCAGCGCACCGAGAAGATCCAGCGCATGTACTTCCAGTGCGATCCCAACGAGGACGCATCCAAGTGGACGGAAGAGATGATCTGGGAAGAACTGCAAAGCCGGATCGAGGGCCAGGACGGCTTCCAGCTCAAGACCGGCCGGATCTTCGAACAGATGGTGCTGCCCTTTCGCAGCTACGTATGTGAACCAATGCGTTACGGCAACATGTTCCTCGCCGGCGATGCGTCCCACACCGTCCCACCCACTGGCGCCAAGGGGCTGAATCTGGCTCTGGCGGACGTGAAGGTCCTGCACGAAGGGCTGGAGTCATACTTCAATTCCAAGAACCCGGAACTTCTGAATGCATACAGCGAGCGCGCGCTGAAGCGGGTCTGGAAGGCGCAGAACTTCTCTTATTGGATGACCAGCATGCTGCACCAGCACCCGGACAGCTCTCCATTCGAAAATAAGCGCCAGCTCGGCGAGCTGTCCGCCGTCGTCTCATCCCGCGCCGGTTCCAGCTATCTCGCCGAGGCCTACACAGGCTGGCCACTGACATAGTCCCCGGACCTATCCATTGGCCACATGGTCCGGCCAGTCTGTCGGCTAAAGTGCCAGTAAACGTTGCAGGATCAGGTCTACCCGCAACATCACAGATTCATCGGCGCTTCCAAAATAGCGTCCAAGCCTGAACGGCGATATGGAACGTATATCTTCACATTTGATGTAGCTGGTGTCTTTGAGGCCAGATGTGCCGGGTTCGACCTCCACATGGGTCGAGCGGTGGCGCTGCGAGCGGGTCAGTGGAAGTATTGCCAGCACAGGTGGGTTCGAATCGATCCAAGGTGGGGCGCTCACTATGAGCACCGGGCGACGAAGTCCTTGTTCATGACCTATGGGATCACCCAAATCTGCGAGGAAAATATCTCCGCGCCTCACCACGCATCCTCCTCCCCGACCGCCTGGTCCCCGGGATCTGCCAGATCATCCTTACCGGCATCGTTGGATTCATACGCAGCCCGCTCGGCCGGCGGCAGCAACGCGTGCTCCGCCTGAATCTTCGACCAGAAGTCTCTCTCATCGGCTTCGTCGAGAGCACGTGAAATCACGGCTGCCAAAGTGGCATGCTCACGCCGCGCGCGTTCGGCGAGTCGATCCCGAACGTGGCGCGGGACTTTGATCGAAGTATGCTCAGCAGGCATACCACCAAGTATACCGGCAGGGAGTTTTGGCAGCCAGTGGTTCAACGTACAAGGGATAGGTAATCGATCATCTCATCCCGCTGCATCAGTAAAGCCGCTGATACCGATGATTTCCGGGCAGGTCAGTCGTCTTAACTGTGAACCCACCTATAGGAGGAAGAAAATGCTGGATCTGGAACCGGCCACCAATCACGTGGCAGAGCTGATTCGCGGCGTTCGCGATGATCAACTGCACGCCCCTACCCCGTGTGCGGACAGGTCTCTGGGCGACCTGATCGAACACGTCGGCGGCCTATCGTTGGCCTTCACCGCTGCGGCACACAAGACTGATCTGGAGGAGCATCCGGGGCCAACCGCTGACGCGTCCCAATTGGGTGCCAACTGGCGTACTCAGATACCGGAACGGCTGGCGGCGCTGGCAAAAGCATGGCGCAAAGACGGGGCCTGGGACGGATTTACCCGGGCGGGCGGTATCGATATGCCCGGAGATGTCGCCGGTCTGGTCGCCCTCGATGAAGTTATTGTGCACGGATGGGATATCGCAGCCGCAAGCGGCCAGAACTTCACCTGCCCGACCGATCTCTTGGAGGCCACCTACGGCTTTCTGCAAACATCAGTGACCGAGAGCCCCCACGGGACCCCGGGCCTGTTCGACGCGCCGGTACCGGTGGCGGAGGACGCGTCCCTGGCTGACCGGGTCATTGGCCTGACCGGCCGCAATCCAGCATGGGCGGAGGCGGGACGGCCAGCGAAGTAGGCAACTATCCCGGTTCACTTACTTCCGTCTAGGCGCCTTACGTCAGAGTACAATGTAAGACATGAAGACCATCGTGACGATCAGCAGCAAGGGGCAGTTCACCCTTCCGTCGGACGTGCGCAGGAGTATGGATTTAAAGAAGGGCGACCGCCTCGAAGTATCGTTCGATGAGGACCTACAGCGAATCACGCTCACACGCGTCGCGGCAATTGCGGATTTGAGTGCACGCGTTTCCAGCTATGCCAAACGAACGAAACCGGTGACCGACGTCGATGCCTACTATCAGACGCATCGAGCCGAAGAGTCCAAGCCATGACGACTTCCGGCTCATTGGATGCGAACGTCCTGCTGCGCCTGCTCTTGAGTGATGTGCCGCACCAGCATGCCGCCGCCATGGACTTGCTGACGAGTGGCGCCCGGTTTGCAGTCTCGGACACGGCCTTGATTGAGGTGAATTTTGTTCTGGGCCGCGCATATGGACTCACCCGCGACCAGCAGCACGAGGCCATCATCGGACTGCTGCAACAACTGCAAATCGTGGGAAACATCGATGTGTTCGCCGCCGCATTTAGCCGGTATTGCGCCCACCCGAAGCTGTCATTCGAGGACTGTTATCTCGTTTCCCGGGCAGAAGCCAATGGCGACGAACCGTTGTGGACGTTTGATAAGAAGCTGGCAAGCCAAACGGCGGCACAGCTGCTCGAGTCCGGCAATGCATAAACGAGTCCCGGCCAAGCTGCTCTATGACGCCCTAGAACTGGATCCCGCGGGACAGGCCTCCGTCGACCAGGAAGTTCGCTCCGGTGGTCCGGCTGGACCGTGGACTGGCAAGAAACACCACCGTGTTGGCCACTTCGGCAGGAGTTCCCATCCGCGGAGTCAGGTTGAGCCCCAGGGCTTCGTTGAACGCTTCCGGGTTGTCCCGCTCGATGCTCTGCCAGACCCCACCCTCATGATAGGTATTGCCGGGAGAGACTGTGTTGGCACGGATCCCCTTCTCTGCCAGCTGGAACGCCAAGCCCGCCATGTACGCAATTATGGCAGTCTTCACGGTGCCGTACGGCCCGGAGGCGAAGTCGACCTCCCGGCCGGACACGCTGGAGATACCGATGATGGAGGCAGCCTCGCTCTGTTCCAGATACGGCATTGCGGCCTTGACCAGACGAACGGTGCCCATCAGATCCACCCGGAGGGAAGCCTCCCAGTTCTCGTCGGTATCCGGGATGGCCAAGGCACTGACGTTGCTGACCACAATGTCGATCCCACCGAAGTCTTCGGCTGCAGCGGGCACCCAGCCTGCGACGTCGTCGGCGTTCCCCATGTCCATCACGGTGCCGGTTACCCTGCCGCCGCTGTCCGCCAACGCCGCTTCCGTTGCCTTAACCTCGTCGGCATCCCGAGCGCAGAAACCCACGTTGGCACCTTCCGCCGCGAACGTCTCCACGATCGCTCGTCCGATGCCCTTGGTGCCTCCAGTGACCAGAGCCGTCAACCCACCGAGCTGTAGATCCATGTCCGTCTCCTATAGTCGGGCTGCGCGGTTCCGCAGCTCAGCATGCATGCCGTCAAACGCCTGTGCCGCGGGAAATAGTGACTTCGCAGCTTTCACCACAACGCTGTAGTTCGCGTCCACGGCGTTGGCCACCGGCGCCAGGGCGGTCTGGGTGAGCAACTGGTAGGCGTCCATCGGATGCAGTCCGAACAGGTCCCCAAACCAGCGGATCAATTCCACCTGACCGATACGCCAGGAATCCTCCATCGGACGAGAGGAACCGACCACCATCCAATGCCCGTCGGTCTCCAGCCGCGGCCACGCCGGCGCACCACCCTTGATCAGCTCCACAATGATGGTTGACGTCATCGCACCTTCGACGGCGGTGCCACAGGCTTCGCCCTCACCCTGCCGATAGTGCCCGTCGCCAATGGAAAAGAGCGCGCCTTCCACATTCACTCCGAGGTAAACGGTGGTGCCGGCCTTGACCTCCGGGGAGTCCATGTTGCCGCCAAACCGCTCGGGCACAAGGGATGAACGGACTTCGCCGCCGGGCGGTGCGACGCCGATGGTGCCCAGCATCGGTTCAAGTGGCAAGGCCACCTCGAAATCACCAAACCGTGCCTGAAAACCTACAGTCTGCCGTTCCGTATCAAGGTGATAGATCCACGTGGTATCTGGCAGTGATTCCTGCAGGAATGCGGTCCGGTCCGTGCTGGTCAACCCGCCGAAGAAGGGGATGGTGGCGGATGCACCCCAATTGCGGGCGGGAGTAAGATCCGCAATGTGAATCGCCAGCGTGTCCCCCGGCTCCGCGCCCTCCACATAAAAGGGTCCAGTCTGCGGGTTTACGAACCGCAGGTCCACCTTTTCGGACGAGATGTCATCAACGGAGGTCAGGGCGTGATTGAAGGCGTCCTCGGACCACAGCTTGAGCACAGCCCCGGGCTGAACAGTCATCACTGGGGCCGCGCCGCCAAAGGTGTAGGCCAGCTGCTCCCGGGTGGGTGTGAATTCTACGAGCCCCATGAATGGATGCTATGCGGACGGCAGGTTACTGACAAGAGCAGGGTCTTCGGCGGCCAAGGCGATGCGGACGGCTGGAAACTCCTCCGCGCAGCTGACTTGCCGTAGCCACCTTTTGTGTAGCCTACAACTCTTGCGCCACCGGCACGCGGATACACGCTGAATTATGGTCTTCCCCTACCTCAATAGCCGCGGGAACCACCTCGGAGCACTCATCAACGGCAATCGGACAACGGGTGCGGAAAACGCAGCCGGATGGAGGATTCAATGGTGAAGGGACTTCACCTTCCAATAAGGTCCGTTCCCTGGAGCGCTCCGCGACAGGATCGGCAAGCGGGATGGCCGCGAGCAGCGCTCGCGTGTATGGGTGAGCGGATTGCGTGTACAACTCGTCCCTTGGGCTGATCTCCATTAAGCGGCCCAAGTACATCACCAGCACGCGGTGGCTCATGTACTCCACGGCCGCCAGGTCATGGGACACAAACAGATACGTCAAGCCCAAACGACGTTGCAGGTCTTTGAGAAGGTTCATGATCTGCGCTTGGACAGAGACATCCAGCGAGGCCGTAGCCTCGTCCAGAATCATGATGTCCGGGTCACCGGCCAACGCCCTGGCAATACACACCCGCTGACGCTGACCGCCGGAGAGCTCGTGCGGAAATCTGTCGGCGAAATGTGCCGGCAGATTGACCAAGTCCAGCAACTCACGCACACGCTTGCTGCGCTCGGCACCGCCGTTGGCCAATTTATGGACCACCAACGGTTCGGCGATACTGAGGCCAATCCGTTGCCGCGGGTTGAGCGCGGAAAACGGATCCTGGAACACCATGGCCAGTCGCCGCCGCACCGACTTCAGATCACTGCCCCGCAAGGTGGCGATGTCGATGCCTTCGAGCATAATCCGCCCGCCGGTGGGATCCTCCAACCGCATCAGGGCGTTGGCAATGGTCGATTTCCCCGAACCGGACTCGCCGACAAGTCCCAAAGTCTCCCCGCGTTTCAGATCAAAGGAGATGTCCTCGACCGCGTGCACGGTCTGCTTCCCGGCAGCGCCGCGCACAGCGAAATGCACCTGTAGATTCTGTACCGACAGCAACACCGGTTCGTCCCGGTTGGCGGGCTGTGAATTCCGGACCTCAGACACGGGTGCCCTCCCAAGCGTTACGCACATTCTCCCCGCCGGAGGTTGCGCAGAAGGACCGCACCAAATGTCCATCACCGACATCTGTCAATGGCGGCAACTCTGTTTCGCAACGGGAATCCAACCGCACCGGACAGCGGTCATAGAACACGCAGCCCTTCGGCAGATTCTTTGGATCAGGAGGACTGCCGGGAATGGTCACCAACTCCTCTTGTGCCCCGCCCAGGTACGGCCGTGCCCGCAACAGTCCCTGCGTGTAAGGATGCAATGGATTGTTGAAGATATCCGTTATCGCAGTATGTTCCACCACTTGGCCGCCGTATAGCACGCTCACCTCCTCAGCCACCCCGCTGATGACGCCGAGGTCGTGACTGATCCAAACCACGCCCATGCCCAACCGCTCCTGCAGCGACCGCACCAAAGAGATGATCTGGGCCTGGGTGGTGACGTCCAAAGCCGTGGTCGGCTCGTCGGCAATTAGCAGGGCGGGGTCGCAGGCGAGTGCGACGGCGATCATCACCCGTTGCTTCATCCCGCCGGAGAGCTGATGGGGGTAGGCAGCCAGCCGCGGTTCCGGATCGGGAATGCCGACGGCTTCCAGCAAATCCAACGCCCTGCGGCGCGCTGCCCTTCGTGTGATCCCAAGGTGCGCCTCCGGCCCCTCGGTTAACTGCCGCTCCAAGGTCAGAACGGGGTTCAACGACGTCGCCGGGTCCTGGAAGATGAAGCCGATGCGTTCGCCATAGATCTTCTCCAGCTTCGACCGGCGCAGCCCAATCAGGTTCTGCCCGTCGAGCATGGAAGTGCCGGACACCTTGGCACTTGGCGCATCAATCAGCCCGGTGGCAGCCAGGACCGTCATCGATTTACCCGAGCCGGACTCCCCGACTATCCCCAGGGTCTGGCCACGCTCCACCTTGAACGAAACATCGTTAACGATCCTCGCTGCGCCGACACGCACGCGCAGATCCTGAACATCGATCACCGTGTTGGCGCTCATTTCACCCTCCTTGCTTCGATAGCCGTGCGGTGCCGGGGATCCAATACGTCCCGCAAGCCGTCGCCGACCAAGTTGAATGCCAGCACGGTGAGGAAAATCGCCAGTCCGGGGAATACGCTCATCCACCATGCGGTACCCAGGAAGCCCCTGGCATCAAACAGCATCCGGCCCCATGAAGGATCCGGCGGTTGTACTCCCAGACCCAGGAAGGACAACGCCGCTTCGGACAGAATGGCGAAAGCAAGCGACAGCGATGTCTGCACAATGATCGGGCCGGTGATGTTGGGCAGAATGTGCCGGCGCAGGATCAGTCCACTGGATGCGCCAATGGAGACTGAGGCCTTGACGAACGGCTCTTCCCGTACTCCAAGCGTGGACGCACGCACAACCCTGGCGAAAATAGGCGTGTAGACAATACCGATGGCCAGCATCGCCGTCGGCAATCCCGGCCCAAGTACCGCGACGATCGCCAGGGCCAGCAGCAGCACCGGGAAGGCGAAGAGCACGTCGGCGCAGCGCATGACAATCGCGTCGAGTTTGCCGCCGAAGAATCCAGCCAGCAGACCAACTACGACGCCGGCAACCAGCGCGAAGCTTACGCTTACCAGGCCGACCAGGATCGACACCCTCGCCGAGACCAGCACCCGGGAGAACACGTCGCGGCCCAGCTCGTCGGTGCCAAACCAATGTGCAGCACTGGGTGGGGCAAGAGCATTGGTGACATCGACGTCGTTGATCCCATAGGGAGCCAGCCAACGCCCAAAGATGGCAGCAAGCACGACGACGACGAGCACCACCAGCCCGCCCAGCGTTACCTTGTTTGCCAGCACCAGCCGCCACGCGCTGGTACGTTCCGAAGCGACCGGAGCCTCTTCAGAGGACGGCGGACGGTCAGGCTTTTCAGCAACAGGTGGTTGAGTCATGAGACACGGATCCTCGGGTCAACGACGGCGTACAACAGGTCCACGAGCAGATTGATCAACAGGAACATCCCCGCAATCAGCAGCACGGCACCTTGAATAACCGCATAGTCACGGGAGAGGACGGCGTCATATACCAACCGTCCGAGACCCGGCCAGGCGAAGACCACCTCGACCACGATCAGCCCTCCCAGCATGGTGGCCATCTGGATGCCGCCGATGGTAACCACCGGCACCAAGGCATTGCGCACAATATGGCGCATCACCACGGTTCGGTGCTTGATGCCCTTGGACTTGGCGGTGCGGATATAGGACGAGCCCACTACATCCAACACCGCACTGCGGATGTAGCGGGTCATGATGGATCCAGCTACCACCCCCACTGTGAATGCGGGCATCAGCACGTGGCTGGCCCAGCCCAGCGGGTCTTCAGTGAGCGGCACATAGCCTGATGGCGGCAACCAGCCGAGCGTGACCGAGAAGAACGTAATCAGCATCAGCCCCATCCAAAAGTCGGGAACCGATACGCCGAACTGGCTGACCGCGCGGATGACGCCATCGAGTGCCTTTCCCTCGTGCAGGGCGGCGTAGAGCCCAAGCGGAAACGAAATCAGCAACGCGATGATGATGCCTGCCGCCGCCAGCGAGAGTGTGGCCGGGAGCCGCTCCAGCAGCACAAGCGTGACCGGATTGCCGCTGCGGAAACTCACTCCCAGATCGCCGGTCAGTGCATTGCCGATGTAACTGAAGAACTGCACAATCAGTGGTCGGTCAAGCCCGGACGCCTCTCGCAACGCAGCATAGGCTTCGGGGGTGTACCTGGTGCCCAGTGCGACCCGCACTGGATCGCCAGGCACCAGGTGCACCAAGGTGAAGACTACGATGATCACGCCCACGAGCACGATGGCGGTATGACCGAGGCGGCGGAGCACAAAGCTCAACAGCTTCCGGTTCATCGGCGCCCATCCTTCCCAATTCGGTCAGGCATCATTCAGTTGTCGGCCAGACTGACGTCGCGGAACCGGATGGCCCGATCGCTGCGTGCTTCATAGCCCTTCACATTCGGGTTCCAGGCCTGCACCACATCGGGGTTGTAGAGATAAATGTAGCTGGCGTCGTCGGCGATCATGGTCGCCGCCTTGTCGTAGATTTCCTGCCGTTTTTCCAGATTGGTCTCCGTTTGCCCGGCCTCCAGTAACTTGTCCACCTCTGGGTTCGAATAGCCCTGGAAATTGCTGGTGCCTTCGGAGTGGTGCTGGTTGTAGTAGAAGTCGTTGGGATCGATGCTGCCCAGCCAGCCAAGCATCAACATGTCGAAGTTTCCCTGCGACTGTTCATCCAACCAGGTAGCGAAATCGATGGTGCGTATCTCCGTGGTGATGCCGATCTTGCTGAGCTGGTCGGCGATGACCTGGGCCGCGGTAACCGTCTGCGGATACTGGGTGGTCACCATCAGACCCATGTTGAGCTCGTCGACGCCGGCTTCGTCCAGCAGGGACTTCGCCTTGTCCAGATTCTTGCTGTACTTGTTGTACTCGGTGTACCAAGTGCTCTGCTTGGGGATGGCCAACTGGTTGACCGTCGCGTTGCCGTAGCTGACCGCTTGCGTAATCGCGTCCCGGTCCAGCGCGTAGGCAATTGCCTGACGTACCCGGACATCGTCATATGGCTCCCGATTCTGGTTCAGGGCCAGGTACCAGTAATCGTTGCTGGCCACCTTGCCTACCTCGACGTCGGGATTGGTTTCCAGCCCGGCCACACGCTGTGGCGGAATCGAGTCAGTCCAGTCGACTTCGCCAGCCGTCAGTCCCGCCAGCGCGGTCGTTCCTTCGGAAATGAAGCGGAACGTCGCACCGCCCAGCTCCGGAGCCCCACCCCAATAGTCCGGGTTGGACGAGAGCTTGATCGAGTCTCCTGGCGTGTAGCTCTCGAAGACGAACGGTCCAGTGCCAATCGGGTTGTCTTGGATTTCCCCGCTTTTGACGTTTTCCTCGGAAACGATCGCCATTCCTTTGAAACCACCGATATTGGAGAGCAAACTCGGCGTTGGTTGGCTGACCTTAATCACCACAGTGCTGGGGTCCGGTGCCTTAATTGATTCGACGGAGGCAAAACGGTAGGAGTTGGTGAGCTCGTTGTCGATGATCCGGTTGTAGGAGTACACCACGTCCTCGGCGCTGAACTCGGAGCCATCATGGAATGTCACGTCTTCCCGCAAGGTAAAAGTCCATGTCAACTGGTCGTCGCTGACCTCCCAAGACTTAGCAAGCGCCGGCTGCATTTCCAGACTTTCGTCCGGCTCTACCAGAGTGTCGTAGACGTTCTCCAATACTTGGAAGGAGAAGTAAGCAGAGGTCTTGTGTGGATCCAGCTGATCCGGTTCCCCGGCAATAGCTGCGACCAAAGTTTCCCCGGATCCTGACGCTTCAGCGCCTCCGGTGCCACCATTGTTCTCGAGGTCCACCCCTTCTCCCGGTGAACATGCGGCGACTGCCAGCAGACTTACAGTCGCCAACGCGGCCCCGATTCGGCGTCTAAACATCGTGCCCTCCGATATACAATCATTTTAGTGATGTCTTCATCATTATGTTTGGTGATCGGGATTACATCAAGCGCTGGGCGATCGGAACCAGAAAGTTTACTGAAAGGAGACCTTTCGATGACATTTTCGTTGGTCGCGATGAGCCGGAATGGCCGGTATCAGGCCGCTGCGACGGCCAGCTGTTCTCTCGCCGTCGGAAATGCTGTGCCGGCTGTCGCGCCAGGGGTAGGGGCGGTGGTGACACAGGCGTACACCAACAAATCATTCCGGCATCTGGCATTGGACCGGGCACGCAAAGGGGTTCCCCCGGCCCGCATCCTGAAGGAATTGAGCGGACTGGACGAGGGTTTTGCGAAACGGCAGGTAGCGCTGATTACCAGCGCTGGTACGACGGCGGTGCACAACGGAGTTGACTGCTCACCCTGGGCTGGATCTCTGGAGGGCAACCACTTTGTGGTGCTTGGCAATCTTCTTGCCGGGCCAGCTGTCGTTGAAAACATGGCGGAGAAATTGCGGGAGCCTGCACAGGAATCCGGCTCGGTAGCCGGCTTCGCGCGTCAACTGATGTCGGCTTTGCTTGCCGGCCAAAAGGCCGGCGGCGACATGCGTGGTCAACAAAGCGCAGCACTGACAATTGCAGATAACGACGCACCGGACACGTCTCCGCCCGAACTACTGATTGACCTTCGTGTAGACGATGCCCGGGAGCCATTGGTGGAACTGGAAAACCTCCTGGAACTGTGGCTCGTGGACCACCAGTCAGAACCTGCAGAAACGCAGGTGTCGAGCGCGCGGCGGTTCTAGACTTCCAGCGGGGTCACCGCACCCAGCACCACCGTCTCGCCGTCGTAAGCATTGGCCCACCAATGAGCTGTCGAGCATTCGTAGGTCATCGCATCACCCGGCTCCAACTCCACCTGCCTCTGCCCGTGAGTCACCATCAGTCGGCCCGATTCGACCAGCACGCATTCCATGCCCAAGTGCCGGAATGGCTTCCCTTCGTTGGAAAATCCTGACGGCAGGACCGTACGAATCACTTGCAACGAAGCATGATTCCGCGGGGTGAGGAGCTCCCTGAACGGCTCGTCCCCCGACTCGCCTTCCTTAGGCAACTGTTGGCGCTCATTTGCCCGCACCACCATGTCATCATGCCGGGTAGCGCCTTGCATCAGCCGTACCAGCGATACTCCCAAGGCTTCTGCGAGTCTGTTGAGGGTGATGAACGAAGGGTTGCCCTGGCCCCGCTCCAACTGGCTCACCAATCCGAAACTCACACCTGCGCGGTGACTGAGTCCTTCCACACTGAGACCCTGCCTTTTACGGGCGTTTCGGATACTGACCCCCAGGGCCGCAACTCCGTACGTTGAACCCCCATTGCCATCAATCATGAATTCAGGGTACGTGATGCGTGATCAGGACATCCGATTTTCTGACTCTCAATCGTTTTACTTGTCAGTATCGCAAGTTTGAACTACAGTCAGTCAGGTGCAATCGCAAAATGAGGTCCAGAACACAAGCCAGTCAGACAGCCAGGCGGCGCTGCTGACGCGTGTCCGGTCCTCGATCCAGGAGTCGGGTCTCGCCCAGCGGGAGGTCGCCCGCTACATGGGTCTGGATGAAACCAAGCTGTCCAAGGCCCTAAAAGGTACCCGCCGGTTCCGACCGGACGAGCTGACCCAACTGGCCGATGCCGCCGGCGTCACGGTGAACTGGCTGCTGTCTGGTTCGGACGAGACGGCCGGCGCCTCAGCGACTCCGACGGCGAAGATCCTGCCTACCCGTCATCGCGAGGACAGCGAGAAGGCCCGTAAGCGCCGGACCATCATCGAGAAGGCCTGGTGGCTGTTCGCCGAACAGGGTTACTCCTCGGTCCGGATCGCTGACATTGCAAAGGCATGCGGCACCAGCAGCGCCACGGTGCACTACTACTTCCCCACCAAACGGGAGATTTTCGCGGAGGCGCTGCGGTATTCGGTCAAGCTAGCCTTCGACCGCCAGATCGCAGAACTGCACCTCCACCCCAACCCCGTTGACCGGCTCAAGCGGCTGGCTGAACTCCAGCTGCCAGCAGGCCAGCGCGGCCGGGCGGAAATGTCGATCTGGCTCCAAACCTGGGCTGAAGCGGCCGTCGATCCGGCCTCTCAGCACAGCCATGCCCAAAGCTACCGGCGCTGGGAACAGACCGTTCACAACATCATCGTGGATGGCCAAAAAGCCGGGCTCTTTGTCAGCACCGACGCCGACGCGCTGACCATGGACCTCACCTCGTTGATCGATGGACTGAACGTCAAAGTCCTCACCGGGATGCTGACTTCCGATCAGATGCATGCGCAAATCGAAAGTTACATCGACCGCAACGTTGTGGCCAGAGCCTACGACGGCAACAGCATCCGCACTAAAACTTCAAGCAACACCGACCACCCGACAGCCAACCCGAACGGGAGCACATCATGAACCGTAAGGTCATCGTCACCTGCGCACTCACCGGTGCCGGAGATACCACCGGCAAGAGCGAAAACGTCCCGGTCACGCCCGAGGAAATCGCCGCGGATGCCATTGCCGCAGCCCGCGCCGGCGCCTCCGTCGTACACATCCACGTGCGCGACGTCGAAACCAAGCAGGGCTCGCGCGATGTCGCGCTGTACCGCGAGGTCGTCCGCCTGGTGAAGGCCAGCGACGTCGACCCGGTCATCAACCTGACCGCCGGAATGGGTGGCGATCTCGTCGTCGACCCGTCCGAACCCACAAAGCAGCTGGAAGGCACCGACCTGATCAGCGGCCTCGACCGGCTCCCCCACGTCGAGGAACTGCTCCCCGAAATCTGCACCATCGACTGCGGCTCGCTCAACTTCGGCGAAGGCAGCAACATCTACGTCAGCACCCCGGACATGCTCCGCGAGGGCGCCGCCCGCATCCAGGAACTCGGCGTGAAGCCGGAAATGGAAATCTTCGACACCGGCAACCTCTGGTTCGCGAACGTGATGGTCGAAGAGGGCCTGATCGATCCGCCGCCGCTCTACCAGCTGTGCATGGGCATCCCCTACGGCGCTCCGGCGGACCCGGGTCTGCTGCAGGCCATGGTCAATATGCTTCCCGACGGCGCCCAGTGGACCTCGTTCTCCATCGGCCGCAACCAGATGCCGTGGGTGGCGCAGTCGGTGCTGCTCGGCGGCCACGTGCGTGTCGGCCTCGAGGACAACCTCTATCTGTCCAAGGGCGTCAAGGCCACCAATGCGCAGCTGACCGAACTCGCCATCAGCATCGTCAACGACCTCGGTTCGTCCGTGGCCACGCCGGACGAGGCACGCGACATCCTTCAGATCAACCGGAAGGGCTAAGCGGCCGCAATGAGCAACACTGAGAACACGCCCGACGCCGGCACCGCCACACAGCCCGCGGGCACTACCGCTTCGGCAACACAGCCAACCGGCACCCCTATCGCAGCAAGCGTGCCCGACGTCGGCACGGTCGCCTGCGTGGGCGCCGGCACCATCGGCGGTGGCTGGGCTGCTTACTTCCTGGCCCGCGGTTACCAGGTGAAGATCTGGGACCCCTCCCCCGACGCCGGTCCGAAACTGCGCCAGCTGATTGATGCCGCCTGGCCTGCGCTGACCAAGCTCGGCCTGGCCGACGGCGCGGACCCGGATAACTTCAGCGTCCACACCGACCTCGCCGAGGCGGTCGAGGGTGCCGGCTTCATCCAGGAAAGCGCCCCCGAGGTCCTCGAACTCAAGCAGGAGCTGCTGGCCAAGATCGACGCCGTCACCGCCCCCGGCGTCGTCATCGCTTCCTCCACCTCCGGCTACAGCATGACCGAGATGGCGACCACCGCGGCCGACCCCTCGCGGCTTGTCGTCGGCCATC
>NZ_KI914681.1:5748-8391 GCF_000520495.1 Arthrobacter sp. H14 | reverse complement strand
CGTTCAACCCGCCGTACCTGATTCCGCTGGTAGAGGTTGTCGGCGGCGAGGCGACGTCGGATGAGGCCGTGAAGTGGGCGTCCGAGTTCTACGACTACATCGGCAAGTCCGTCATCACCATGGACCACGAAGTTCCCGGTTTCATCGCCAACCGGCTGCAGGAGGCACTCTGGCGCGAGGCCCTGCACATGATCGACGCCGGTGAGGCCACCGTGGAGCAGATCGACCGCTCCATCACGGACGGCCCCGGGCTGCGCTGGCCAATCCACGGCCCGATGACGACCTTCCACCTGGCCGGCGGGCAGGGCGGCATGAGCCACATGCTGGACCACTTCGGCCCGTCGCTGAAGTCCCCGTGGACCCGGTTGGAAGCGCCGGAACTAACCGAAGACCTGCGCAACGACGTCGTCGCCGGCGTCGATGCCGCCGAGCACCGTTCCGTGAACGAGCTGATCGCCGAACGGGACGAGGCCATCATCGCCATCCGCGGTATCGTCGACGGCATCAAGGCCCGGCGCTGATGGCTGACGAACAGGTCCTGCGTACCGACGGCGGCAAGTCCGGTGTCCGGCACCTGCATGCCGACGGCGGCCAGCCCGGCGGTCAGGACCAGCCGGCTTCCGTAGAGCAGCGCACCCTCGAGTACCGCTGCACCGTGCTGCCCGAGTGGATCGACTACAACGGCCACATGTCCGAGGCGTTCTACGTGCTCGCGTTCGGTTTCGCCACCGACCAGGTGATGGAATTGCTCGGAATGGGCCCGCAGTACCGAGAGGAGACCGGGAACTCGCTCTACACGGTCGAGGCGCACGTCCGCTACCTCTCCGAAACCGGCGAAGGCGCCCCGTTGACCATTACGACGACGGTGGTCGGCGCGGGTGCCAAAAAGCTCCACCTGGCACACGAAATGCGGACCTCAAGTAAACCGGACGACGCCGATCGTGCAGCAAGCGACAGCGCACTGCGCGACGCCGGCGGTGCCGCTACCGAGGGCACGCAGCCCGACGGCGCAGCGTCTGACGCCGGCACCCTAATCGCCACCGAAGAACTACTCGCCCTGCACGTGAACTCCGGCACCGGCCGCACCGCTCCGTTCCCGGAGCAGATCGCCGACACCATCGAGGGCCACCGGCTCCCGGACACCCTCGAACCTCCGGACTGGATAGGCCGCTCCGTCAGCCTCTAGTCCAGCTGCGGCCGATTCGCCGCGACTTCGCATTGCGAAAGGAAAACGAGTCAATGCATAACCCTTCACCCCTCGAACCGAATCCGCCCGGCCCTGAACATTCCGCCGGAAGCACGGCCAACCATCCCGCGTCGTCAACCACGACGACGGGTTCCCGCCTCAAGTCCGTCGCCTCCGGACCGCTGTCCCGCCGGAACATCCTCGGCGGCGGCATGGCCCTCGGCCTCGGCGCGGTGCTCACCGCCTGCGGCGGCTCCCAGGCCAACCAGCTGCCCACCCCCAGCGGCCCGCCCCAGCGCGGCGGACATCTGCGGGTCGGCCTCGCCGGCGGCGGCGCGGCGGACACCCTCGACGCGCACATCCCCGTCGGCACCACGGACATCGCCCGCGTGGTGAACCTGTACGAGTCGCTGCTCTACCGGGATGAAAACTTCGAGCTGAAGCCGCTGCTGGCCACCAAGGTCACGCCGTCGTCGGACGCTATGACCTGGACTGTGGAACTGCGTCAGGGCGTCACGTTCCACGACGGCCGGCCGATGACCGGCCGCGACGTCGCCGCCACCTTCGCCCGGATTGTTGACCCGGACGCTCCCAAGTCCGGTGCGGCCAGCCTGAAGATCCTGGACAAGGTCAAGGTGATCAATGACCACAAGGTCGAATTCCGGCTCAATACCCCCACCTCAACCTTCGACGACTCGCTCGGGCAGTACGCCCTGGGCATCGTGCCCGCAGACTACGACGCGGCCAAGCCTGTGGGAACCGGCCCATTCAAGGTCAAGTCCTTCACGGCCGGACAGAGCAGCGTCTTCTCCCGCAATGACAACTATTGGCGCGATGGCCAGCCCTACCTGGACGAGCTGTCGATCCTCAACTTCAACGATGACGATGCGCTGATCAACGCCCTGCTCTCCACCCAGGTGGACGCCATCGGCCAGATCCCGCTGGCGCTGCTGGAGGTCCTGAACTCGGACCCGCGCGTGGAGATCCTCAACTCGGAAACCGGCATGTGGTTGCCGTTCACCATGCGCGTGGACCGCCCGCCGTTCGACGACAAGCGCGTCCGACAGGCCTTCCGGCTGGCTGTGGACCGCGAGCAGATGATCGAACAGGTGCTCAGCGGCAACGGCACGGTCGGCAATGACCTCTACGGCATCTACGATCCGGGTTTCGCAGACAACCTCCCGCAGCGCAAGCAGAACATCGCCCGCGCCAAGGAGCTCCTCGCCGAGGCCGGGCACCCGGACGGGCTCGACGTCGAACTCGTCACCGCGCCGATCCAGGCCGGCGCCGTGGCCGCCGCGCAGGTCTTCGCCCAGCAGGCCAAGGAAGCCGGCATCCGGGTCAAGATCCGCCGGGTGGACACCACCACCTTCTTCGGCGACAACTACCTGCAGTGGGACTTCGCGCAGGACTTCTGGTACACCCGCAACTTCCTGCCGCAGACCAACAACGGCTCG
>NZ_KI914681.1:1512-5648 GCF_000520495.1 Arthrobacter sp. H14 | reverse complement strand
CCTGCCGCAGACCAACAACGGCTCGCTGCCGGACTCGCCGTTCAACGAGACGCACTGGGCGAACCCGCGCTTCATCGCCCTGGTCGAAGAGGCCAAGGCAACCATCGACGACGACGCCCGCAACAAGCTGATTGCCCAGGCACAGGAAATCGAATACGAAGAAGGCGGCTACATCATCTGGGGCCACCCGAACCAGGCGGACGCCTACCAGCGCTACGTCGCCGGGCTGGTCCCCAACAAGACGGGCCTGGCGTTATCCGGCTACGAATTCCGCCGCGTGTGGATGGGAGGACAGAACTGATGATGTCCATGATTCTCCGCCGCCTGGCGATCAGCCTGGTGATCCTGCTCGTGGTCTCGATGCTCGTCTTCGTCGCCACCCTGCTGCTGCCCGGCGATCCCGCCCAGGCCATCCTCGGCCAGCAGGCCACCCCGGAGCGCCTCGCCGCCCTGCGTGAACAAATGGACCTGAACGATCCGGTCTGGCAGCGCTACCTGACCTGGCTCGGCGGTCTGTTCGTCGGCGACTTCGGCGTCTCGGCAGCCTCCGGCGGTTCCGTCGGTGAGCT
Organism: Arthrobacter sp. H14; assembly: GCF_000520495.1. Taxonomy (GTDB): domain Bacteria; phylum Actinomycetota; class Actinomycetes; order Actinomycetales; family Micrococcaceae; genus Arthrobacter_C. Next base: position 5,079 of record NZ_KI914681.1, on the reverse strand, counting down.
GCTCGGCGAGCGCATCGCCGCCTCGCTGGTGTTGATGGGTGCCGCCGCGCTGATCAGCGTCCCGGCCGGCGTCGTCGTCGGAACCTACAGCGCCATCCGCCGCGGCAAGGCCGGCGACCACGCCGCCACCGGCATCTCGCTCGTGCTCGCCGCGCTGCCGGAGTTCGTGATCGGCATCGCGCTGGTCACCGTCTTCTCCACCACCGTGTTCTCGATCCTGCCCTCGGTCACCATGGCCCCGCCGGGTGAGAACGTGTGGGACTACCCGGCCCAGCTGATCCTGCCGGTGCTGACCCTGGTGCTGGTGGTGATGCCGTACATCATCCGGATGATGCGCGCGACCATGATCGAGGTGCTCGATTCCGGACACGTGGAGATGGCCCGGCTCAAGGGTGTTCCGGAGCGGCAGGTGATCCTGCGGCACGCGCTGCCGCACGCCGTCGCCCCGGTGGCCCAGGTGGTTGCGATCCAGCTCGCGTGGCTGGCCGGCGGCATCGTCGTCGTCGAGTTCCTGTTCCGTTACCCCGGCGTCGGTCAGGCCCTGGTGGACGCGGTGACCAACCGTGATGTGCAGGTGGTCCAGGCGCTGTCCATGCTGATCGCGGTGCTCTACATCGTGGTCAACCTGCTCGCCGACGTCGTGGGCATCCTCACCAACCCGAAGCTGCGCACGGAGGGAGCACGATGAGCATCATCGAATCACAGCCCACGACGCCGGAGGAATCACCCGGCACTGTGGCCCGCGAAGTGGAAACCCCTCCGGGCCTGTTCCGCCGGATGCTGCGCCAAAAGCAGGCCAAGATCGGCATCGCTATGACCGGCGCCGTCGTCCTCGTCGCCGTGATCGGCCCGCTGCTGCTGCCCTGGGCCACCGGCTACACCAGCACCGAATTCTCCGGCCGGCCCTTCCAGCCCGACGGCGTCTTCGGCACCGACAACCTGGGCCGCGACATCCTGTCCCGGTTCCTCGACGGCGGACTCCGGCTGCTGATCTACGCCGCGCTCGCCACCGGCCTGGGCATGATCCTCGGCTCGGCCGCCGGCATGCTCGCCGCCTACCAGGGCGGAACGCTGGACAGCATCATCATGCGCGGCAACGACGTACTGCTCGCACTGCCGCAACTGGTCTTCGCGCTGCTCGCCATCACCGTGCTCGGCCCGCAAGGCTGGGTGCTGGTCACCGTCATCGGCATCACCCACGCCCCGAGGATCGCCCGCGTCACCCGCTCGGCCGCGTCGGCGGTGATCACCGAGGACTTCGTCCGCGCCGCGGAAATGTATGCCGTCCCGCGCTGGAAGATCCTGGCCAAGGACGTACTGCCCAACATCACCGGCCCGCTGATGGTCGAACTCGGCCTGCGGATGACCTACTCGATCGCCGCCATCGCCTCGCTGTCCTTCCTGGGCCTGGGACTGCAGCCACCGACCGCCGGCTGGGGCCTGATGATCAACGAAAACCGGATCGCCCTGACGGTCCAGCCGTGGGGCGTGATCCTGCCGGTCCTCGCCATCGCGGTCCTGACCGTCGGCAGCAACCTGATCACCGATTCGCTGGCCCGCGCCTCGGCCACCGTGGAGGAGAGCAAGTGAGTACAGAAACAGCAGAAACTACGACGACGGCGCCCACCGCAGTGCTGCGCGCCGACGGCCTGAAGGTGGCCACCACCGGCGGCAAGGAAATCCTGCACGGCGTCTCCTTCGCCCTCACGCCCGGCAAAATCATGGCGCTGGTGGGCGAATCCGGCTCCGGCAAAACCACCGCCGGCCTCGCCTGCCTGGGCCACTTCCGCACCGGCCTGCAGCACACCGGTGGGTCCATCCTGCTCAGCGACAGCACCGACCTGCTCGAACTGTCCGACGCCGGACGGCGCGCCCTTCGCGGCGGCTCGGTTTCGTACGTCCCGCAGGATCCGGCCCTATCGTTGAACCCCGCGATGCGCATCGGCGAGCAGATCCTCGAAGTGCTGCGCGTGCACGGTTACGGCAGCACCGAGGCCGAACGCCGCGAGCGCCTCGCCGGAGTCCTTACCGATGTCGGCCTGCCCGCCGACGCCGACTACCAGCGCCGCTGGCCGCACCAGCTCTCCGGCGGACAGCAGCAGCGCGTCGGCATCGCCATGGCCTTCGCCTGCCGCCCCGAAGTGATGGTCCTGGACGAACCCACCACCGGGCTCGATGTCACCACCCAGGCGCTGGTGCTGCAGACCATCCACCAGCTCGCCGCCAAGCACGACGTCGCCGGACTGTACATCACGCACGACCTCGCCGTCGTCGCCGAAGTGGCCAGCGACGTCGCCGTCATGCTCGAAGGCGACGTGGTCGAAGCCGGCTCCGTCAAGGAGGTGCTCTACAGCCCGCAGCACCGATACACCCGCAAACTGCTCAACTCCGTACCGGACCTGGCCGGACGACGGCGGATCGGCGACGTCTCCGCCATCACCGGCGAGCACACCGTCGTCGACCCCGACGCCGGAACTCAAGCTGCTTCCGAACCCTCCACCGGCACACAGCCCACTGGGCGCCGCGCCGCCGTATCTGACCGTGCACCGGAACCTGCCGCCGCCACCCAACCCGCAACCAACGACGACGGCGCCCTGCTGTCCGTCTCCGACCTTCGCCTCGCCTACGGCGACAACCAGGTCCTCGACGGAATCGACCTGGCCCTGGCCGAAGGCGAATCCATGATGCTGCTCGGCGAATCCGGCTCCGGCAAAACCACGCTCGCCCGCTGCATCGCCGGCCTCAACGACGCTTATCAAGGCTCGGTCGCCCTCTCTGGCAATACGCTCGAGCGCGGCACCCGGCAGCGCAGCGCGGACGAACGGCACCGGATCCAGTACGTGTTCCAGTCCCCGTTCTCCTCGCTGAACCCGCGGCGGACCATCGCCGAATCGGTCGAGGTCCCGCTGCAGATGTCTGGCAAGCTGAACGCCAAACAGCGCCGCGCCAAAGTCCAGGAAGCACTCGATCAGGTTCGGCTCGGCGCCACCTATCTGGACCGCCGGCCCGGCCAGCTCTCCGGCGGCGAACGCCAGCGCGCCGCCATCGCCCGCGCCCTGGTCAACGCACCCTCCGTGCTGGTCTGCGACGAGGTCACCTCGGCCCTGGACGTGTCCGTGCAGGCCTCCATCATCGACCTGCTGCGCACCCTGCAGGTCGACACCGGCATGGCGATGCTCTTCGTCACGCACAACATCGCCCTCGCCCGGCACATCTCCCAGCGCCTCGCCGTGCTGCAGAAGGGAAGGATCGTGGACCTCGGCCCCACCGGCGACGTGCTGGAGAACCCGCAGCACAGCTACACCCGCGAACTGCTGACCAACGTCCCCTCGCTGTAAAGCCGGGTCGACGGCAGGACCTTCCCAACCACCCTTCCCACCGAACCTTTCCGTCACGTCAGGAGCACGATTGAGCACTCCCTTCCAAACCCACAACGACGGCGGCCTCCCCGCCGAAGGCTTCGACCGGCTGACTGAAGTCTTCGCCAAGCACCTGGATCAATCCCAGGGCGGCATGGCCTTTTGCGTCTACCGGGAAGGGAAACCACTGGTGCGGTTCTACGGCGGC
>NZ_KI914681.1:0-1412 GCF_000520495.1 Arthrobacter sp. H14 | reverse complement strand
GCCGCGGCTCCCCCGCCTCGCGGGTCACCGATCCTTGGACGCCCGAGACCATGGCGGTGATGTTCTCCGGTACCAAGGGACTGGTCGCTACCGTCGCAGCGATGCTCGTGGACCAAGGCAAGCTGGACGTCCGACGGCGGGTGGCCGACTACTGGCCGGAGTTCGCTGCCGCCGGCAAGGAAAACGTCACCGTCTCCCAGCTGCTCAACCACACCGTCGGACTCGTCTACGTCGATCCCGAACCCGAAGGTGAATGGGCCGACCTGGACAACGCCGCCAACGCCGCCGTCCTCGCCGCGCAGAAACCGCTTTGGGAACCTGGATCCAAGGTCGCCTACCACGCCATCACGTATGGCTACTTGATGAACGAAATCTTCGTCCGTGCCACCGGCAAATCCGCCGGCCAGCTCATCCGCGAACTCATCGCCCAACCGCTGGATCTGGACATCCACCTCGGCCTGCCCGAAGAATTCGAAGACCGCGTCGCCACCGTATTCCGGTCCGACAACTACGCCATCAGCACCTATCTCACCGACCCCGAACGGCGGAAAATCGTCGACCGGATGTACGGCAAGACCCTCATGGGCGAGAAACTGCGCGCCAATCTCCCAGAATTCCACCGCGCTGAACTCGCCGCCGGAGGAGGCATCGCCACCGCTGACTCCATGGCCAACCTCTACTCCCAGATCGCCGCCGGGAAAGTTGTCTCCCCCAAAACCCTCGCCGACGCCACCCAAACCTGGTCCGAAGGCACCGACGCCATCAACGACCGCCCCCTTCGCTTCGGCCTCGGCTACGAACTCGCGGACCCCATCGGCACCTACGGCCCCATCGAACCCGCCTTCGGCCACTCCGGCGCTGGCGGCGGCCTCCACGGCACCTGGCCCGCCCACAACATCGGCTTCTCATTCCTCATCAACGAAATGCTCGCGGAAGATCAAGACACCAGAGTGAAGGACCTGCTAAAGGTACTAAAAGTTGTCACCGAGCAAGTCAGTGCAACAGACAATAGAGATACCCCCAAATGACCGTTGTGCTGATGTCCGGGTCGGCGTCGTTTGCGGAGTAAAGCAAACAGTCGAGGCTGGTATTCCCAATAGTCGGCCCCAGTGGGCACACAACTCGACACCGTCGAAAACCGATCCAAGGGCATAGTCTGCCAACGCTGCCCGAACGCACGCCGCAAGGCGGCCTAAATGGCAATTGTCAGACTGTCGGCAACGTTCGGTCACTCCGCCTCTAGGGGTCGCTGAATAAACGGTGACTCCACAAATTCGCGTAGGTAGACGTTATGACGTTATATCGACGCGGCCCGCCGGGCAACGACCCGCGTTGACTCATAGAAAACCTCCGCGTAACTGCATACGTTGCCTCAATTGAAAACCTCCGCGTAGCGGCGTGGTTCACGGTGT
>NZ_KI914680.1:10028-23193 GCF_000520495.1 Arthrobacter sp. H14 | reverse complement strand
GTCCGGCAGGGCAAGGCCCTTTACATCGGGGTCAGTGAATGGACCGCCGATCAAATCCGAGCCGGACACAAACTGGCCGAAGAACTGGGCGTCCACCTCATCTCGAATCAGCCCCAGTACTCCATGCTGTGGCGCGTCATCGAGTCGGACGTCGTTCCTGCGTCGGAAGAGCTCGGTCTGTCCCAGATTGTCTGGTCCCCCATCGCCCAGGGCGTGCTCACCGGAAAATACCAGCCCGGCCAGGCGCCGCCATCGGGCACCCGTGCCACGGATGAGAAGGGCGGGGCGGACATGATCAAACGCTGGATGTCCGACGACGTTCTCACCGGGGTGCAGAAGCTTCAGCCGATCGCGGAGGAAGCGGGGCTGACCATGGCCCAGCTCGCCATCGCCTGGGTGCTGCAGAACCAGAACGTGGCCTCGGCCATCATCGGAGCTTCCCGCCCGGAACAGGTCGAATCCAATGTGAAGGCAGCCGGTGTCACTTTGGATGCCGACACCATGTCCCGGATTGACGACGCCGTCGGCTCCCTGGCCGAACGCGATCCGGCGCTGACCAAATCACCCGAAACCCGCGAAGCCTAGCGGCGGCGTCCTAGCGAACATTTGGCGCGGTTGTTTAGAAGTTGCCGACGTCGGCGGAGGGTTGGAGCGGCTGCTTAGCGCCCGTCGTCGTCGCCGAAGTCACCCGGCGGGACGGCACCTCCGCCGTGAGTGTGCTGCTCTTCGGTAATCGAATCGGCATGTTCGTCCGGGATGGTGGCGCCGCCTCCCGGCAGACCATCGTCTTCTTCCTGCTCCGCGTCGGCTTCCTGCTCAGCGTCAGCGGGTTCCTTGTTGTCCGCCTCGCACTCGTCGTCGGCCACGTTTTCCCCGGCTTCATGCTGGGCCGCTTCATGGCCTCGTTTAGCACGTAGGATTTCGTCCTGCTCATTAAGCAGGTTTCCGCCGACCATGTACGATTCGTGGCCGGGCGCGGATCCTTCCGTCATCTCGGTCTCCTTCCCTAGACCAGGCTCTCTTTTTGCTGCCGCGAGATCTCCGTCGATCCGCCGCAGTTGGAACAGCTGACCTGATACTGCCGCCGGAACGTGAAGAGCGGGACGAAGAAGAGCGTGAACCGGCTGGCCCGCTCTTGCAGCCGTTGTTCGGCATGCTGGTGGCAGTACCGGCAATTGCCGGGCCTGACAGACAAGGTGTTGAAAACAGTCTTGACACCAAATAGAACGAACATCTGTGCCTCCTCGGTCGCTCCCTTACGGAGCAGCCTCAGCATATCGTTTGAACAGTGCCAGCTGGTCACCATCAGCCTCTGCGACCGCGGCACGGATTTCATCCGCCATATCGGCCAAGTCTTCACTGACCACGACGTCGGCCGTGATGGTCATCCGTACGTTGTCGCCGTCCTTGGCAAAGTCATAGCGATACGCCGTCTGCACATCGCCCTCGCTGGTGGTGAGTGTGATGCTCTGTTCCGGATCCAGCGCCGTAATTGTCGCCGTCCGCTGATGCCCGTTGGAGCTGTAGTCGATGGCCATGCCCAATTCCGGCCGCCCCTCCGCATACATATGCGTCACTCCGGGCATCCATCCCGAAGCCGCGTCCCAGTCGATCAGCAGCTCCCAAGCGCGGGTGAACGACACATAAATCAGTTCGGTGGCGGTGAAGGCAGTGTTTGCACCCATAGCTTGAATCATGCCTTGCATGGCCGACGCTGTGAAGAGCGACGGGTTCAAGGCCCACCGGTATGGGCTAAGCCGTTGACCTAAGCGGCCGGAATCAGGCTTTAGGTACCCAGGCGAGCTGGACCGGCGTCGAATTGCCGTCCCAAGTACCGGTCATGATGCGGGTGCCGGTGGTTTTGCCGCTCAGATCGAGGACGCGGTTGATGGCCAGGCCCTCGGCTCCCGTCTTGATGGTGGTGACATCGCCCGCCGTCGTCGGTTCTGCGATGTTACGTTCCGGCATGTCATTTCCGGGTGCGCCGCTGACATCGATCCTTGCGGACGTTGGTAACTCCTCGAGCTTGCCATCGTTATCGAGATACTGCGTCGCCTGCGGTCGGCCGGCGAGGAGAGTCCCAGCCAGGGCGGCGGCATAGACGGGATCGCCACAGGCATCGTAGACCCATCGCTGGCCCAGTACCGAGTGCTCCATGGTGCCGATCAGCCACTCCCCGGCATCCTCCAGCGGCGCGCCACGGTAGGTCAATGGAGCCTGAAAGATTTTCGTCCCGGCCCTGACAAGGTGGGTTTCGACGCCGACTTCGCCGTTGGAGTCATCGAAACGGAAGGAGCCAACCAGTTCCAGCTCCGCCGGGTCACCGTCGAACCACGATTGGGACGGCAGCCAGTGAGTGAGAAGGTCCAGTTTTGTCGGTTTCAAGACCGCATCGTAAATGATCGCCATCGAACCAAGCCTAGGTGATTGGCACGACGACGGCGGCACCCGGGTGAGTGCCGCCGTCGTCGTTTGGGTTGTTTGTTGGTTAGACAATGTTGTCGCTACTTAAGCAGGACTCGCTATTGCTGACAAGAGCATCCGGCTGTGGATGAGCTGCACGACATTGGGTCGAATTGTCCGGTTCGAACACCTTTCCGTTCCCGTTAGAGTGAGCACCGTCCCCGATCCATGGAAAGAATCGATATGTCTGCAATACCTCGTTCATCCGACGCGCCCTCCTCTGGCGAGCGTCCGCTGGAAGGCGTCCTCGTCGCCGACTTTTCCCGCGTGCTGGCCGGGCCGCTCGCCACAATGACGTTGGCAGATCTGGGTGCCCGTGTCATCAAGGTGGAACGTCCGGGGGCCGGAGACGATACCCGCAGCTGGGGACCGCCATACTCCGCCACCGGTGCCACATACTTTGAGAGCGTGAACCGGAATAAGGAATCGGTTTGCCTCGACCTCACCCAACCAGCGGACCTGGTTGCAGCCCGGGAGCTCGCGAACCGCGCCGATGTTCTGGTGGAGAATTTCAAACCAGGAACTTTGGCCAAACTCGGATTGGGCTACGAGGAGTTGGCAACCGGGAACCCCGGGCTCATCTACGCCTCCATCTCCGGCTTCGGTTCCGCGGGAGGCGCTGACCTTCCCGGCTACGATTTCATTGTCCAAGCCCTCGGTGGACTCATGAGCATTACCGGCGAGGCCGATGGTTCCCCGTACAAGGCTGGCGTCGCTCTCGTGGATGTGCTCACAGCCAAGGACACCGCCATCGGAGTCCTCGCCGCGCTTAACGCCCGACATGCCTCCAATCACGGAAGCCACATCGAGATGAATCTGCTCTCCAGCCTGCAGGGAGCCCTGGCAAATCAGGGCCAGGCGTATCTCGGCGCGGGCAAAGTCCCACAGCGCATGGGCAATAAGCATCCGTCGATCGTCCCGTACCAACTGCTGGCCTGTGAAGACGCTCCGCTGGCGGTGGCGTGCGGCAACAACGGGCAGTTCAGGCGCCTCAGCGAGGTGATCGGGTTGCCTGAACTTGCCGAGGATGCGCGGTTCGCCACCAATGACGCACGTGTGCAGAACCGTACTGTGCTGATCCCATTGCTCGAGCAGGCCTTGGCTGCCCATCAAGCCTCGCGCTGGCGGGAGAAACTGGCCGGAGCCGGGGTTCCCGCTGGCCCGGTGGCGTCTATTGATGAAGGCCTCGATTATGCGCAGTCGCTGGGTCTCAATCCCACCATTGACGTCAACGATGCGGCCGGGAACGCCGTAGGACGCCAGATCCGCAACCCCATTTCCTGGTCTCCCGCGTTCGAACCTCCAACCTCTGCACCGCCTGCCTTGGGCGAACACACGCAAACCATCCGGCAATGGCTCAACGCTCCGGAGGAAGGTTCAGAACCCACGACGCCGTAGCGCCAGCCAGAGGTGGGCGGAAACGTCCGGATCGTCGAGGCTCACACCGAGCAATTTCTCAGCCACACTCATGCGATGGCGGAGGGAGTTGCGGTGGACGTCAAGGGCGCGGGCGGCTTCTTCCCAGTGTCCGCGGTGACGCAGATAAGCCGCCACGGTGCCGAGAAGATCGGCGCGAGTATAGCCAGCCAGCGAATCCACCCAGCGGTCGGCCCTGGAATCTTCATCGCCGGATGCCCCCATCAGGTATCCGGCCGAGGCCAGCAGCGCCGCCCGTCTGAGGGCGCCGGCTGCCCCCGCCACGTCGGCCAGCGAAAGGGGCCCGGTCCATGCGGCGCCGATCTCCGCGGCGGCCGACTCTTCGGTGCGGGGCTTCGCAGCTGGCAGCGCCGGCAGCCCGGCATCGCGGTACTCCGGTTCTCCGGTCTGCTCCCCGTAGTCCCATGGACCGCCGTCGGCGTTGGCGCCGGCGGTTCCGTCGCCATGCGGCTGAACTGCCGCCGTCGTATCCAGCAGGAAATACTCCAGGGCATCCTCCCTGAATCGCAGCCGGCATCCGGCCAATGCCTGCCATAGGAAAGAGGTGTCCTCCTCCGAGCGGAGACCGACGGCAGACGCCTCCGTGGGTTCCGAGGCGCCGGTCTGGACCGCAAGAACACGTACACGTTCCGGCAACGGCCCGACTCCCACATCCACCGCGAGCAGTCGTGCTGCTTCCACGTGCCCGCGGACCACCAGCTTGGCGACGGCTGAGCCGAGATTGGCAGCTGTTGCGGTCAATTCCTCTTGTTGCCGGGCCTTCAGCGCCAACAGCACGCAGACCGTCATGATGATGTGCCGGTCGGCTTTGGTCAGGGTGCGGCCGGATCCGATGGCCAAAAATCCCACAATGGTCCGCTCCACAACAATGGGATATTCGACGACCGGGCTTCCGTGCAACCAGAATGTGGCAACTGAGTGGGCGCCTGCCACGTTCAGCCGCGCAGTCTCTTCACGCAGGTTCGGCAGCAGCCCTCTTGCGCTGGCCGGCCAGAGCGTCGCTTCACCTCCGTCATCCGGAAGATAGGCCGCCCAACCACCGAGCGCATGAGCCAGACCTTTCACCACGGCGGGCAGCGCATCGGGCCGCATCACCGCGCGTGCCAGGGCCGTCTGTGTACCGAGGCTCGCGATCAGATCCGCCTGCCCGCTGCGTGCGGCCAGATCCCAGAACGCCCGCGAAACGTCCAGGAAGGGAACACCATCGGGCACGGCGAACAGTTCCAGCTTTCCGGCAGCACAGGCCTGCACCAGCTCCGGCGGCACAATGTCCAGGCCTTCCCCGAGTCCCAGCCCGAGCGCAGCTACACCTCTTGCCGCCAGCCTTTCCACATAAGCTTCGATTGTGGCTTGCGTACCACCGAGGGGAATGCCCGTCGTCAGCAGCAACTCGCCGCCCTCAAGGTAGGTGGTGGGGTCCTCCAGTTCCGAGACGTGCACACCCGTCAGTTGCACTCCCGGTACCGTCCCTGGAGATGCGTGTTCGAGGGAACTGCCAAGTTCGTTACTGAGTTGGGCAAGAGAAACCATGGCCTGATTATCCAACACGGAGCCATCATTTGGATAAAGCGTCCCGTGAACGCCAACGAAGTCCCCGCTAGCGTTGTCCCCATGACTGACTCACGATCATCCGCTGCCGCCACCGCACTTTCCTACCTCCCCCAGAGCCGCCACCTCGCGACCATCATCCCCGGGCCGCGCTCCAGCGCTCTGCACCGGGAACGGCAGGAGCAGGTGACGGACGGATTCGGCACAGTTCTGCCGGTCTTCATCGACCGGGCCGACGGCGGCATCCTGCAGGATGTGGACGGAAACCGGCTGATCGACTTCGCCTCCGGCATCGCGGTCACCAGCATCGGCGCCAGCAACCGCCGCGTCGGCGAGCGCGTCGCAGCCCAGCTGGAGAGGTTCACGCACACCTGTTTCATGGTGACCGAGTATGAGTCGTTTACCCAGGTGGCGAAGTGGCTCAACGAGCATGTTCCCGGCGACTTCGAGAAGCGCACCGCCCTGTTTTCCACTGGCGCCGAAGCTGTGGAGAATGCCGTCAAGATCGCCCGCTCGGCAACCGGCCGCAGCCGTGTGCTGGTATTCGACGAGGCGTACCACGGCCGTTCCCTGATGACGATGGCGATGACGGCCAAGGAGAACCCCTACCGGCTCAACTTCGGACCGTTCCCCAACGAGATCGTCCGCGCCGCGTCGGCTAATCCGTTGCGCCCGGCAAATGCCCCCGCCAGCGGTGCGGGTGCCACGGCAGGCAACAACGACGATGGCGCTTCCCCCGCTGGTGCCGGTGTCGCAGCTGCCGCTTTGGCGTCGGTGGAAGCAACCCTGCTTGAACACGGCCCGGACAGCTTCGCCGCCATGGTTATCGAACCCATCCAGGGTGAGGGCGGCTTCGTTGTCCCGGCCCCCGGATTCCTGAAGGGACTGCGCTCGCTTGCCGACAAGTACGGCATCGTGCTGGTCATGGATGAGATCCAGGCCGGAATGGGCCGCACGGGAACACTGTTCGCCAGCGAATACGAGGGTGTTGCCGGTGACATCACCCTCACCGCCAAAGCCTTGGGAGACGGAGTGCCACTCAGTGCCGTGACCGGACGGGCGGGGCTCATGAACGCGGTCCACGCCGGTGGTCTCGGCGGAACCTATGCTGGCAATCCGCTTGCCTGCGAAGCCGCCCTGGCCGTGTTTGAGGCGTTCGAGGACGGCACCCTGCTGGCCAATGCACAAGCCATCGAGGAGACCGTGCGCGAACTGCTGGAACCGCTGGTGGCCGAGACCGGCGTCGTGGCCGAATTCCGCGGACGCGGAGCCATGCTGGCCCTTGAGTTCGCAGACCGCGGCACGCTGGAGCCCCGGCCGGACCTTGTCCGGGAAGTTTCCGCCCGCTGCCACCAGCAGGGAGTCTTGACGCTGAGCTGCGGAACCTACGGCAACGTTATCCGCCTTCTGCCGCCACTGGTGATCAGCCAGGAACTGCTCCGTGACGGCCTGCAGGTCCTGCGCCAGGCAATCATCGACGTCGCCGTCGGACAACCAGCACGGGAAGATACCGCTCCGTCGTTCGCCTAGCACCGCCGTCATCCGCAAAGAACGCCACACCGCGGACCTCCTCCTACCCGCACCGGCGGCATCCCCCTCCCCTCAACTTCGACGAAGGAAACCACCATGTCCTATGACCACGATTTGATCGACATTGATTCGCTCCTGACCGAAGAGGAGCAGAGGCTGCGCAAGGAAGTCCGTTCCTTTGTGGACAGCGCCATCAGGCCGAACATTGCCGGCTGGTACGAGGATGCCGTTTTCCCGCTGGAGATCGTTCCCGAAATGGGCCGGCTCGGCTTGCTGGGCATGCATCTTGACGGCTACGGCTGCGCCGGTCGCTCCGCCGTCGAATACGGGCTGGCGGGCGCCGAGCTGGAGGCCGGGGACTCCGGTTTGCGGACGTTCGTCTCGGTCCAGGGCTCGCTGGCGATGAGCGCCATTTACAAGCATGGCTCGGAGGAGCAGAAGCAGGAGTGGCTGCCGCAGATGGCCGCCGGCGAGGCGATTGGCTGCTTCGGCCTCACCGAGCCCACGGCCGGATCGGATCCCGGTGGCATGCGGACATTCGCCCGGCGTGACGGCAATGATTGGATCCTCAACGGCTCCAAGCGCTGGATTGGCTTGGCGTCCGTTGCAAAGGTGGCGGTCATTTGGGCCCAGACCGACGACGGCGTCCGCGGCTTTGTGGTCCCGACCGGCACCGCCGGGTTCAAGGCGACGCCGATAGAGCAGAAGCTGTCGATGCGTGCCTCCATCCAGTGCGACATTGAACTCACCGACGTCAGGCTGCCCGCCGAAGCAACCCTGCCCGAGGCCAAGGGGCTGCGCGGGCCGTTCGAATGCCTGAACGAGGCCCGGTACGGCATCATCTGGGGCTCCATGGGTGCCGCGCGCGACGCCTGGCAGGCCGCCGTCGACTATTCGAAGGAACGCCTCCAATTTGATAAGCCACTGGCCGGATTCCAGCTCACCCAGGAGAAGCTGGTCAACATGGCGCTGGAGATCAACAAGGGCTTCCTGCTGGCCCTGCACCTGGGCCGGTTGAAGGACGCCGGGCAACTGCAGCCGCAGCAGATTTCCGTCGGCAAGCTCAACAACTGCCGCGAGGCGATCAACATCGCCCGTGAATGCCGTGCCATGCTGGGCGGCAACGGCATCACCCTCGACTACTCCCCCATGCGCCACGCCAACAACCTCGAATCCGTGCGCACATATGAGGGAACCGATGAGGTCCACACCCTCATCCTCGGTCAAAAAATCACCGGCATTCCCGCCTTCCGCTAAAGCGGCCGGACCATTTGAAGGAGTCGCTATGACCTCCGCAGTACAACTGCAGCACTATGTTGACGGGGCCTGGTTCGACGGCGCCGGTTCGGCCATTGCCAGCTACAACCCTGCCCGGCCGGGAGAGATTGTCGCCAAAGGTTTGCAGGCCGGGACCGAGGAGGTGGAGCGGGCGATGGCAAGCGCCGCCGCCGCGAAGCGGGAGTGGGCCCCACCCCTGCCCATGAACGCGGCGCCATCCTGCTCCGGGCAGCGGCCGTCATCGAACGTTCGGCCGACGAGTGGGGCCCGGAGCTCGCCCGCGAGGAGGGCAAAACGCTGGCCGAGGGCAAGGGCGAGGTGCTGCGGGCGGCGCAAGTCTTCCGCTACTACGGCAATGAGGGCGACCGCACCGCCGGCGAAATCTTCTCCTCCCCGCGGCGCGGCGAGAACATCCTCGTCACGCGCAAACCGTTGGGGGTCATTGGCGTCGTGACGCCATTCAACTTCCCGATCGCCATTCCGGCCTGGAAGATCGCGCCGGCCCTCGCCTACGGCAACACCGTCGTGTGGAAACCGGCCAGCACAGTGCCGTTGCTGGCAATTCGGCTGGCCCAGGCCCTCGATGAAGCAGGGCTTCCGGCCGGCGTCCTCAACCTGCTCATAGGTCCGGGTTCCATCGGCAGCAGCATCGTCGAGCATCCGGAGCTGGACGGACTAACCTTCACCGGCTCCACCAATGTTGGTCGCCGTCTTGCCGCGGAAGCTGCCGGGCGGGGCGTGCCGATCCAGGCCGAGATGGGCGGCAAGAATGCCGCCATCGTATTGGCCGACGCTGATCTGGACCTCGCGGCCGAACAGGTGATGCTGGGCGCTTCTCGTTCCACCGGTCAGAAATGCACGGCGACGTCGCGGCTGATTGTGGCCGACAGCATCGCCGATGAATTCCTGGCCATATTGAAGACGCAGGCCGAAGCACTGGTCGTGGGAGATCCGGCCGAAGGTGAAGTGCAGATGGGACCGGTCGTCAACGACGGCGCCCGCAAGAGCATCCGCGACGGTATCCTTGAGCTTCCAGCTGAACGGCAGCCGGACCTCTGGACCGAGGAACTGTTCGGTCCGGTGCTGGCCGTACGCCGCGCCGCCACTGTGGAAGAGGCTTTCGAAGTGGCCAATGACAGCGAATTCGGTCTCTCCGCCGCCCTCTTCACCCAGGATGTGACCATGGCGCTGGAAGCGGTCGACGAAATCGATGTCGGAACCCTGCACGTGAACTCAGAGTCGGCCGGAGCAGACCCACACGTGCCATTCGGCGGCGCGAAAAAGAGCGGCTACGGACCCAAAGAACAAGGCACCGCGGCCCGGGAATTCTTCACCCACACCACCACGGTCTACCTGCGCGGCGGCGCGGCCGGCGCCTGCTGACAGCTCGAGTTAGGATTCGATGATGACGACACCTTCGGCGGACAACACCCAGTCACAGTCATCCGGCTACGGCCAGGCAACGGCCACCGTGCAGTTGGAGGACGACCGTGTCCGGGTGACCGAGTGGCGTTTTTTGGCCCAGGCTCTCAGACCGGGTGGCACAAGCACGAGCTGGACTATGTGGTGGTTCCGACCATCGCCGGGCACATGACGTATGAGACGGCCGACGGCGGGGACAGCCGCGAGCTGGTGGTCGGTGCGTCCTACTCCCGCCCGGCCGGTGGCGAGCACAACGTTATCAACACGACCGACGCGGAATTCGCGTTTGTGGAGGTCGAACTGAAGTAATCCGCTCAGGACCAGGCAACCACCAGACGTGCTGCTTCATGCGGAACCGTCACGTCGATTCCGGTCAGATCAGTAAAGCGGCGCAGCCTGTTCATCAGAGTGTTGCGGTGGCAGAAAAGCCGGCGGACCGAACCCGCCACACTGCCGGTGGCCAGATAAGCCTTGGCGGCCTCCACCAAGCGTTCACGCTCGACCGGACCGCATCCGGCCAATGCCTTCTCCACGTCGCTGGCCACGGGCATCCCTGCCTCCGCCAGGCGCAGCCGCGCGATCCTGGTCCACGACTGCTGCAGCGTCAGTGCACAATCGTCGTCGTCCTCCATCAGGCTGGCAAGCTCGCGGGCAAAGCGTGCCGCAGACGCCAACGAAGCCAGCCCTGCAGTCCGCTCCACCAAGCCGCAGCGCTGTCCACGGATCCTCGCTACTATCTCACGCGCCGCCGAGCCTGCACGGTCGTCCGCCGGCCAGAATACGATGAGTTCATTGGCCATTGGATGCGTCAATATTTCGCTCCCCGCTCGGGCAGCCACTGCGACGGCGATGCGCAACGCGGCGGCGTCGTCATCCAGCGCAACAGCAACTCCCAGGGCGGTGTCCTGTTCGATGCCGATTTCGGCGGAAATGCGTGCCATCATCTCCGGTCCCGGAGATTCTTGACCGAAAATCGCCGCCACGTAGCCCTGACGGATCGAAGCCGCCTCGTTGAGCATCCGCTGTCGTTCGGCCACGTAGGCCGCCTGGGTCTGGCTGGCATAGGAATCGACCACATGCCATACGTTTTCGGTATGACGTACCAGCAGCGCCGCATCTGACTCCGCTGCCAATGCAGTCAACTCCGTCCAAAGGATAGAGAAGTCGAGCCGGATTGCCGTCATCAACGATTCGATGGGGATATTGGCGCGGGCACGGGAGACCCCGACGTCGATGGCTTGGGCGAGGCGGACCTCCTCCACCCGCGCCTCGTCGACGTCGTGCCGGAGGCCCTCGATCAGCGCTGCGAATGAGGACGCACCGGTGCGGCGGATCTCGCTGGCCGGCAGCATCCCATTCCGGTAGTCCGCAATCTGCAGAACCCGTCCCAGGAAGGTATCCGTCAGCCGGTCCACGTCAAGGTGCTCGAGCAGTTTGTGCCAACGCTGCGCTTCATCGCTTTCAACCGATCCCACAACTTGCAACGCAGAAAAATGCTTCATCACTCAAGAATATGTGCTTTTGCACAAGTTGGATGCCAAAAGCGGTGAGGATTCGGCATGACGTGACCTGCGTCTCTTCGCCATACTGGTATGAACTGTGCAGCGGAGATCACATTCGCGCGGGCACCACCTTGAAACATCACCGAGTGCGGAGGCACATATGACTGACCACACAGCCGACATGGAGGGCACGGCCCGGACCGCGACCCTGGAAGCTGGTGCCACACGGCAAATCTCCGACAAGGAGGCCACCAAGGTAGCCATCGGCGCCATGGTCGGTACGGCCATGGAGTGGTATGACTTTTTCCTCTTCAGCGCCGCCGCCGCTCTGATCTTCAACGTTCAGTACTACACGAGTGAAAACGCGACGGCCGCCGCCCTGGCCTCCTTCGCAACCTTCGGCGTCGGGCTGGTTGCCCGGCCGCTCGGTGGCATGTTCTTCGGCGCCATGGGCGATAAGCTCGGCCGGCGCAAGACCCTGTTGATCACCATTGTGGGCATCGGCGCGGTTACCGGTCTCATCGGCCTGCTGCCGACCTACGCCGCCATCGGCGTCGCCGCCCCAATCCTGCTGGTGCTGTTGCGCATCTTCCAGGGCCTGTTTGTCGGCGGTGAATGGTCCGGTGCCATGACGATCGTGGTGGAGAACGCTCCGCTGAAGCGTCGTGCCCGGTACGCCGCCTTGCCACAGATCGGTTCCCCGATCGGCACCATCCTCTCCTCGGGTGGTTTCTTCCTGATGACCGTCTTCTTCTCACAGGAGAACTTCTTCGCTTTCGGCTGGCGCATCCCTTTCCTGGCCGCTTTCCCGATGCTGCTGGTCGCACTGTACATCCGGAGCCGGCTGGACGAATCCCCGGTCTTTACTGAGCTGATGGAAACCGGCCAAACCGAAAAGACCCCGGTCCGCACCGTGCTGGTCAAGAGCTGGAAGCACATCATCGTCGGCATGGCTGCCGCCCTTCTTGGCGTCGGCGGCTTCTATTTGGTGACGGCGTTCGTGGTGTACTACGGCGTCTCAATCCTCGATTACTCTGCCTCACTGATGCTCCTCGGCGGTCTCGTCGCCGCCGTCGTCGAAATCCCCGTACTCATCGCCGGCGGACGCCTCGCGGAACGGTTCGGTGCCAGCAAGGTGATTACCTATGGCGGAATACTGTCCGCGATCGTCGCCGTCCCCGCGTTCATGATGATCGCCAGCGGTAACGACGTCGTTGTGGTCCTCGGTATGACCGTTGCGGTGGCCACGCTCTCCTTCCCCTACGCCGCCTCTGGAACTCTGATGACCGGCCTGTTCCCGGCCACCACCCGCTACTCCGGCGTGGGCCTGTCCCAGAATATCGCCGGCATGCTCAGCGGTTTCGTACCGCTCATGGCTGTGGCCCTGGTCGCCTCCGCTGCCAACCATTGGTGGCCGGCCGCAGCAATGCTGGTGTTCCTGTCCCTGTTCACAGCTGTCGCCGGTGTCATCGCACCACGGATGAGCGTGGACCTGCCGGGCTTCAAGCACTAGCGGCGAAGATGAAGCTCGACCTGATCCTGACCGATGCCAACATTCTCACCCTGGAACCAAGCCGCCCCACCGCGCACAGCATTGGAGTCCTCGGTGGACGGATAGCCGGATTCGACGAAGAACTCGATGGCTGCACCGCGGCCCGCGTCGAAGTGTTGGACGGAGCCACCGTGGTTCCAGGTTTCATCGACGCGCACTGCCACACCACCTGGTGGGGCCTCGGCCTGGCCGCGGTCGACCTTGAACCAGCCCGCGGCCTCGAGGAGCTCTACGCTCTGCTGGAGGCCGAAGTACAGCGCCTTGAGGATCAGCCGAACGCCTGGGTGAATGGGACGGGTTTCAACCACAAGAACCACGACGGCGGGTTCCCCGACATTGACCGGCTGGACGCCATCACCGGAGACCGGCCGCTCTACCTGCGGCACGTCTCCGGCCATCTCTCCATCACCAACACCGCCACATTGCGGCTCCC
>NZ_KI914680.1:4872-9928 GCF_000520495.1 Arthrobacter sp. H14 | reverse complement strand
CCGGACTTCGAGAATCCGGTGGGCGGGGCGGTGCTGCGCGACGACTATGGCAAGCCGACCGGCGTGATCGAGGAGTCCGCCCAGGCGTTGGTCCAGAACCTGCTGTTGCCTTACTCGGTTCCGCAGATCGTCCAGGCGCTCGACGCGGCGACGACCCGCTACGCGGCCGAAGGCATCACCAGTTTCACTGAAGCAGGCATCGGCGGCGGCTGGATCGGCCACAGTCCTATCGAGCTGCAGGCGTATCAGACTGCGCACCGCACCGGCCGGCTGAAGGCCCGCGCCCAGTTGATGCCGGCGCTGGACGCGCTGCACCCGCTGACCGCCGCCGCGGAGGACATGCACGGCGAAGATACCGGCCGCGGCCTGGATCTGGGACTCTTGGCGGGCTTCGGCGATGACTGGGTATCCCTCGGCCCGGTGAAGGTATTCCTCGACGGTTCCCTGCTCGGGGCTACCGCAGCCGTTACCGAGGACTACTGTGGACATCCGCACAACACCGGCTACTTGCTCGACGACGCCGAAAGCTTCCGCGAGCGCGTCGCCGGCGCCTACCGAACTGGTTGGCCAATTGCGCTGCACGCCATCGGTGACGCCGCCATCGACCTGGCCACAGAGATCATTATCGATTGCCAGGACCGCTACGGGCCCAACGCCCTGCCCAACCGCATCGAGCATTTCGGAATCGCCCGGCCGGACCAACTCGCACCCGTGGCCAAGGCCGGTATCGCAGTTACCCCGCAAGCAGCGTTCATAGGGCCGCTCGGTGATCAGTTCGCCCACCTCGTCGGCCCTGAACGCGAGAGCTGGCTATACCGCGGCCGCTCACTGGTCGACGCCGGCATCCTGGTTGCCGGAAGTTCGGACCTGCCCGTCGCGGACAACAACGTCCGCAGGGGCATGCAGTCCTGGGTGGACCGGACCACCGAAAAGGGCAGGGTGCTCGGCGGAGCCGGCGAAAGACTGACCCCGGAAGAGGCCCTGCGCACCTACACCGACTGGGCCGCCCAGGCAACCGGGCTCTCCGCGGACAGGGGCACATTGCGCACCGGCAAACTGGCCGATTTCGCCGTGCTCTCCGGTTCGCCTTTGACCACGCCGGACATCGCCTCACTGGAAGTGTTGGCGACTATCGTCGGCGGCCGCTTCACGTACGAGCGCGTTGCGGCGGAGACCGATATTGAGCTGAATGGAGTACCAGCATGACCGAGACGACCACCGCAGGCGAAGCTTTCCTGGCCGACTTCCGCTCGATGAGCACTTTTGGTGCGACATTGGGTGGCGGAGTCGAGAGGCAGGCGGCGACTGTCGCCGACGGGCAGACCCGTAACTGGTTCCGCGGGCTGGTCGAGGGTCACGGCTTCGAGGTTCGCTACGACGTCGTCGGCAATCAGTTTGCGCTACTGGAACTGGCCCCCGGTGCACCCTTCATCGCGCTCGGCTCGCACCTTGACTCGCAGCCGCTCGGCGGACGCTTCGACGGCGCCTATGGAGTACTGGCCGGAGCCCACGCCGGCATCCGGCTGAAGGAGCGCATCGAAGCCTCCGGCGAAACGCCTACCTTCAATATCGCCGTCGTCAACTGGTTCAACGAGGAGGGCTGCCGGTTCAAGCCATCCATGATGGGAAGTTCAGTGTTCACTGGCGAGCTCCCGGCAGAACATGCCCTCGCCACCACCGATCCGCAGGGCGTTTCCGTTGCCACCGCGCTGGAGGCGATCGGCACGCACGGTGATTTCACCCTGGATGTCGCCGCCTACGTCGAGATTCACATCGAGCAAGGCAGGTCCCTCGAGGACGACGGGCTCACCATCGGCCTGGTCGAATCGACCTGGGGCGCCAACAAGTACGAATTCGTGGTGCATGGCGAGCAGGCCCATACCGGAGCTACAGTGATCTCCGACCGCCACGACGCCCTGCTCGGAGCGGCCGAACTCGTCGTCGCCGCCCGCGACATCGCCAACCGGTTCAGCACCGACGAGTACATGGTCATCACCTCCTGCAGCGAACTCAACGTCTTCCCGAACTCGCCGGTCGTCGTCGCCAGCAGGGTCAATCTGCTCGTCGATGTCCGCAGCACCGACCCGGACGTCCTCGCCGCTGCCGACGCAGAGTTACACCACCGGGTCGCCAAGATCGAACAGTCAGCCAACGTCCGGATAGAACGCGGCGCCGAACATGTCTGGGCCGCCAAGGCATACGACGCTGCCGGGATGGAATTGGCCGCGGCCAGCGCCGACGCTCTGGGCCTGTCCCACGGCGTCGTCCGCACCTTGGCCGGGCACGATTCGACCAATATGAAAGACATCGTGCCAACCATCATGCTCTTTGTGCCCAGCGCCGAAGGCATCTCCCACAACGAGCGCGAGTTCACCAACGACGCCGACATGCTCGCCGGCGTCGATCTGCTCACCGAAGTCACGCGCCGGATCCTCGACGGCGAATTCGTTCAGCGATAATCGACCCGCCAGCCGGGCAAGCCGGTCAGTGACCGGGCACCTTCGATCTCTCGCCAATTCACCGTTCGGCAGAGCTAAGTCGTTTGCTCTGCGGCTCTTCTGATGCCGCGGAGCATTCGGCGCACCAGGATCTGATGGCCGAGGCTGCCGATGACGGCTGCCCGGTAAAGCCGACCGTACCAGTTGGGGAAGCGCGCCCGGCTTTCAGCCCTGCACCGGGTACGCCCACCGATCTCGTCGATTCGAAAAATGAGTGCATATTCGGAGAACCGGTGCCGACCGGTCAACGCGATCAGCTTCGGCCGTTCAATCGCCTCGACTTTAAAACCAGGGAATGTGTTGCCAAGGACGACAAGTGAGCAGTCAGAAACTCCTGTGGAGTCGCAGCCGAGCAAACGCGCCAACCCCTTCCCCGCCGCCCCGGAAAAGGCTCTTTGTATGGTCAGGATAACTGCCGGCCATACCGCATCGGGGCTGGCCGCGATATCAATCGCATGCTCATCGATGTGCGGCAAAAACCCCGGCTCCATGACTGAACTGTACATCGGCTACGAAAGGCGCCGAAAGATGCCGATCACGAGCCCGGCGACGGCCAGTAGGGCCACTCCGATGCGTAACGTCGTCGTCATCGCCCTGCCTCCTCGGCCGCGTACTCGGCGAAGGATTTTCGGCCTGCTCCCGGTAAGGGCGTCATATGATGCCCGGCCTGAAAGGGGCGGATCGTTTTCCCCGGGATATGCAGAGTCCATTGCCGCTTCTTCGTACCGTGGGCCAGCTGCCATTGCCTGCCGAGTTCGCTCAGCGGCAGACATTCAGGTCCGCCGATGTCCGGGACGCGGCCGGCGGGAGATGCCCCAGTCAGTTCGACCAGCCGGGCGGCCACTTCCTCCACGGCTATCGGCTGGTCCGGAACATCGAGGCTGAACAGCGCCGGGAGGCGCCGCTGCGAGCGAAAGAAGCCGCCCACGAAGTGATGGAACTGCGTCGCCCTCAGTATTGTCCACGGGATATCCGACTCTGAGATCAGTCGTTCGCATTCCACCTTGTTCCGGTAGTAAAAGTACGGAATCTTCTCCACCCCGACGATGGAGATGTAGATGATGTGGCGGATATCCGCGGCCCGTGCCGCTGACAGGAGCACCCGGGTTTGCGCGGAGTCTTTGATTCCGCGGCTGGTGGCCAGATGTAACACGGTATCCACGCCATCGAGGGCAGCGGCCAGCCCACTGCCTGTGCCGAGATCGCCGACGTACCGGCCCGGCCCCGGCTTGCGGCTAAGGACGCGCACATCCCGCCCCGGCGCGTTCAACTGTTCTACGGTTGGCCACCCCAGTCCGCCGGTTCCGCCGGTGACGAGAATCGTTTCCATGGTTTCCTTTCATCGAGTGTCACCTGCTCCGACGGCGCACCCGGCATAATCGAGGCATGGCCAACTCCCCCTCCGGAAACTCCATGATTCGCCGGCTCGTCGAACGGCTCTCCAGCAGGGAGTCCGTCGTCAACGAGGCGAAGGTGGCGGGCAGATTGCCAGTGCACATCTCGTCGTCGGGCTTGGTCCTGCTGGCGCATTCACTACCACCAGTCCAGGAAGCGTACCTGGAGCGTAACGCTGAAACGCTCGGCGCCCGGCAACTGCGCCGTGACCTGGCCGGTGTCCGCCAATCCGGATTCGCGGCATTGGCCGGTTACGTCGTCGCGGACACCAGCGGGATCACTGTTCCCGTACTGGGGCGGCGGCAGGAAATCAACGCAGCCCTCGGCGTCGTCGTCGCTGCCGGAGAAGAAAACATTCCGGCCACCGTACCGGCATTGATGACGGCGGCCCGTGGCATTGCCCGCGCCGTCGCGTGAGAATGGTTAATAGAAGTACGACGGCGTTGGTCACCTTTCGCATTCAATGAGAATGCCGCTCGCGCCGGCTTGTGCTAGTCCTCACACTGATGGAGTACCGCTCATAATTCTTGGAGGAGAACCAGCTGGTGAAACGCAGAATCGTCAAGACACAGGTCGGCATCGTCGGCGCAGGTCCGGCCGGGCTCACGCTCTCTCATCTGCTCTACACCTCGGGGATCGACTCCACCGTCGTCGAAGCTCGCAGCCACGAGACCATCCGCACCACACAGCGTGCCGGCATCCTCGAACACGGCAGCGTCAACATGCTCGTTGACTCCGGCGTCTCGGACCGGGTGCTGCGTGAGGGCCACCGGCACGACGGCATCGAGCTGCGATTCAACGGACAGAACCACCGCGTCGACTTCCAGGATCTGGTGGGCGAATCCGTGTGGCTTTATCCGCAGAATGAAGTATTCGTCGACCTCTCAAAAGCACGTGATCGCACCGGCGGGGACATCCGCTACAGCTCATCGGACACCAGCGTGCTGGACTTGGAAACCGACACCCCCAAGATCCGCTTCACCGACGTCGACGGGCAGCCTTGGGAGCTCCACTGCGAGGTGGTCGTCGGCTCTGACGGCTCCGGCGGCATCTGCAAGAAGAGCATCCCGGCCGAACACCGCAAGGACTACTTCATCCAGTACCCCTTCGCTTGGTTCGGCATACTTGCCGAAGCACCGCCCAGTGCAGCCGAGCTCATCTAC
>NZ_KI914680.1:0-4772 GCF_000520495.1 Arthrobacter sp. H14 | reverse complement strand
CTTCAAGCGCCTCCTGCACAAAATGACGGAAGCCACGCCCCGCCTATCGCGCAGCTGGTTCCTTGAGAACGTTCCAGCAGAGCGAACCGGCGAGGCAGACGCGGACTTCACACAGCTCGCCGACCCGTGGAAGTCCGGGCATCTCGATTCAACCGTCACACGCGAGGACCTCCGAGCCCTCGAGGCCGCCTGCACAGGCATCAAGCGCTATGTGGATCAACACGTGACGCATGCTCAGCTGGACTCCGACGCCGAACTTCCCACCGCCGTCGAAATTGACGCTGCACTCAACATGCTTTCCGTGCTTCTCGAGAAGTACTCGCTGCTTCTAAACCGGCCGTCTTAGCCGATGCTCGGATATCCAACACCCTGGAGCACGGTGTCGGGCCGGGCAGCTCTCAGACCCTCGGGCGGTGGCATGTCGTAGGCGTCCGCGATCAGTTCGGTGGAGCGGTACTGTGCCTCGAGCGAGTGGGCCACCGGCAAGAACATGATCTCGTCGGCCATGGCTTGGTCCTGCAGTCGGCCGATTTTCGCAGTCACCTGTTCGGCGGTGCCGTGCATGACGCGGTCGGTCCAGCTGTCGAGGATCTCGCGTTCCTGCAGGCTCGGATCGTAGGATTCGACGGCCTCTGGGGTCGGAACGAGGTAGGACTTGCCCTGGAACATCCGCAGCATGCTGAACGCGAAGGTGCGGGCCTGGCGGCGCGCCTCGTGCTCGTCCTCGCACGCCATGGTGCCGATGCTGATGGCCGCATACGGTTCCGACAAAACATCCGAGGGGCGGAAGGACCGCCGGTACAGCTCGAGTGCAGGAGCAGCGTTCTCGCCGCCGAACTGGTGCGCGAACGCGTACGGGCGGCCCAGCTGACCGGCGAGCTGGGCGGAGAACCCTGAAGAGCCGAGGAGCCATACCGACGGGCCGGCCGGCATTTCGGCAACGTCATGTTCCCTGTTCTGCCACGGTCCAGGCACCGCGTGTACGGACCGGTACGGGTGGCCGTCCGGGAAGTCGTCGTTGAGAAAGCCAAGCAGTTCCTGTACTTGCTGCGGGAAATCTTCGCCGGACCCGTGGTCGCGGCGCAGGGCTGCGGCGGTCTGGTGGTCGGTGCCGGGAGCCCGGCCCAGGCCCAGGTCGATCCGGCCCGGGGCGAGGGCGTCGAGCATGCCAAACTGCTCCGCGATCACCAGCGGAGCGTGGTTGGGCAGCATGACACCGCCGGAGCCGAGCCGGATCCGCTCGGTATGGGCGCTTAGCCGAGCCAATATAACCGCCGGGGACGACGTCGAGACGCTGGGCATGGAGTGGTGCTCGGCCACCCAGAAGCGGGTGAATCCGCGCCTGTCGGCCAGCTCTGCCAGCCGGATCATCGAGGCTAGTGAATCGGATGCTGTGTATCCGGTGCCAGTCATTGCGCTATCGACGATGGACAGCGGCGCGGGGGCCGAGCCGAAGCGGGTTCCGGGGGTCATGGGGTTACCGGTCTTTCTCTTGGGTGACAATTAGTTCAGCTGCAGGCGGTCAGAGAGCCCTGCCGTTTCGAACGCGGCGACGAGTTCGTCGCGGCCCTCGGTGAAGTGCTTCCAGCTATCCACATGAGCGGGCACGACGCGCCGGGCGCCGAGGATTTCGGCCACCTCCGCGGCGCGTGTTCCATCAACGGTGAGCAGAGCGCCGTCGAACATAGGGGTGCGGACGGCGCCAGCGAAGATGACCGCGGTGTCGACCGGACCGAAGCGGCCGGCGATTTCGCGCACGACGTCAACCGAAGCGTTGTCTCCGCTGATGTAGACGGTTGGCAGATCTTCAGCGGTCAGCATGAAACCGATGACCTCGCCCACCATCGGTTCGCTGCCTTCCGGGCCATGCAAGGCGGGCATGCCGGTTACCGTGGCGGTGCCGCCGCCGGGACGCTCAAGCTCAACCGAATCCCACGGGGCCAGCGGGCGGGCAGCGCCTCCCAATCGACCGGCACCGCTGGGTGTCGTCAGCGTAAGGGGCACGTCTGCGAGGAACGCGCGCCCCGAGGTGTCGAGGTTATCGGGGTGTTCGTCATGGGACAGCAGGACTGCATCCACCGGGGCGAGGTCCGCCGGGTCGATGGACGACGGAGCAGTCTTGGCCAGGGTGAGGTCGCCGAGCGGATAGTCGCCCGGACCATCGAAGGTTGGGTCGGTCAGGAAGCGAAGGCCGCCGTACTCGATGAGCGCGGTGGGGCCACCGAATACGAGGACGGGGACCTGCTCGTTTGCGGTATTGATATTGGACACGAAAGGAACCTCACGGCAAATAGATTATTTATACATGAGAGAGTCTAGGTGTTTCTCACGCGAAAAGACAACCTGTACCATGAGATGTATGACCGGTTACCCTCTTCCCCCAGCTCCTGGCACTGTGGAGCATGTATCGCTGGAGTTCGCGAACAGCGCCGTATCCCTCCCCGGCGATCGAGTTATAGATGTGATGGACACCCCCGTCGACGCCACCGAATGGCTGATTGAACGGAACCTCGCGCCCGCGGATGCCCAACTGTGGGACGTGTGCGTGAACCGCCTGCATAACCTCCGCGCCCATACCCGCGCCCTGCTCGCAGCACGGGCTGACGACCAAGCACCTTCGGACACCGCCCTGCAAGCTGTAAATGAAGCCCTGACCAGAGTCCCGAGTGTCTCGCTGCTGCGGTGGAGCGACGACGAAGGCCTGCAGCGCTCGGCGGAACACCCGGCAACCCAAGTCGTCGAACACGCCATGGCCAGCCTCGCCGCCGACCTTGCCGACCTTCTGACGGGATCCGACGCCGAAATCCTCTCGGCATGCAGTGCACCGTCCTGCAACCGCTACATGCTCCGCACCCACGCGCGGCGGCACTGGTGCTCGACACGCTGCGGTGACCGCGTGCGCGCTGCACGAGCCTACGCCCGTCGAAACACCGCCCCGCGAAGCAAAGAGACCGCCGCAGCGAACTGAATCCTCCCGGCATTCCCGTCTCTACAGCCATTGTCCGTGTCCGACGGCGGCTGTATTCTGGCGCTGGACCCGCCGCTTGGTCGGCACTCGTCTGAAAGGCATCCGAAATGACGATTCCAGAGCCACCACCAGAACCGAATCCGGACCCCACGCAACCGGCACCTGGCGAGCCACCGGCACGGCCACCAGAGCCGGGGCCGTTTCCCGGCCCCGTGGAGCCCCCGAAACCGGGGCCTCCACAACCGCCCGGCCCGTCGCCCGAACCAGCACCGCCACCGCCCTATCCTGGCCCGGTGCCGCCCGAACCCGAGCCGAAGCCTGAGCGTTAGTCATTCCCATACCGGCCCACGCAGTGCTTGTGCGTGAGGCCACAGGCGGCGCTCGAGGATACGCAATAATCGAGGCATGGCCAACTCACCCTCCGGAGACTCAATGATCCGCCGGTTGATGCGGATCATCGCGTCGTTCGACCATTCCAAGCCCGCCATGAGCGTCGCGGTGCTGGCCAAACGCGCCGACATTCCGCTGGCCACCACGCATCGGCTGGTCAACGAACTGGTGGACGAGGGCGTGCTCCGCCGTGAGCGGGGAGGCCAGGTCCGCCTTGGCCTGCGGCTGTGGGAATTGGCCAGCCGCAGCTCGGAAGTGCTGTCGCTGAAACAGGCGGCGATGCCCTTTATGGAGGACGTCCAGGCGGTCATCCGTCAGCACACCCAGCTGGCCGTATTGCAGGACGACGAGGTGCTGTTCGTCGAGCGGCTCTCCAGCAGGGATTCGGTCATCAACGAGGCGAAGGTCGCAGGGAGATTACCGGTCCACGTCTCGTCGTCGGGCATGGTCCTGCTGGCCCATTCACTACCACCGGTGCAGGAAGCGTACCTGAACCGGAACGCTGAATCGGTCGACGCCGGGCAGTTGCGCCGTGATCTGGCCGGTGTCCGCCAGTCCGGATATGCGGCGCTGGCGGGTTACGTTGTCGCGGACACCAGCGGGATCGCCGTCCCTGTACTGGGGCGACGGCAGGAAATTATTGCAGCCCTCGGCGTCGTGGTTGCTGTGGGCGAAGAAAACATTCCGGCCACCGTACCGGCATTGATGACGGCGGCCCGCGGCATTGCCCGCGCCATCGCGTGAGAATGTTTAATAGAAGTACGACGGCGTCGGTCACCTTTCGCATTCAATGAGAATGCCGCTCGCGCCGGCTTGTGCTAGTCCTCACACTGATGGAGTACCGCTCATAATTCTTGGAGGAGAACCAGCTGGTGGAACGCAGAATCGTCAAGACACAGGTCGGCATCGTCGGCGCAGGTCCGGCCGGGCTCATGCTCTCTCATCTACTCTACACCTCGGGGATCGACTCCACCGTGGTCGAAGCGCGCAGCCACGAGACCATCCGCACTACTCAGCGGGCCGGCATCCTCGAGCATGGCAGCGTCAATATGCTCGTTGACTCCGGCGTCTCGGACCGGGTGCTGCGTGAGGGCCACCGGCATGACGGCATTGAGCTGCGATTCAACGGACAAAACCACCGTATCGACTTCGCGGACCTGGTCGGCGAATCTGTGTGGCTCTACCCGCAGAATGAAGTATTCGTCGACCTCTCAAAAGCACGTGATCGCACCGGCGGGGACATCCGCTACAGCTCGTCGGATACCAGCGTGCTGGACCTGGAAACCGACACCCCGAAGATCCGCTTCACGGACGTCGACGGACAGCATTGGGAGCTCCACTGCGAGGTGGTCGTCGGCTCTGACGGCTCCGGCGGCATCTGCAAGAAGAGCATCCCGGCCGAACACCGCAAGGA
>NZ_KI914679.1:4484-23667 GCF_000520495.1 Arthrobacter sp. H14 | reverse complement strand
CCGCAGAGAACCAATTAGCTATCGCATAGCAACTGGGCTGCTAGCGGGGGCCCAACCAAACTCACCAGGGAACTTAGGGCCAGCGCAACTCATGACGGGTTGACAGGGGTCCTCAACCGCAGCGGATTCCTCGATCTCGCCACCGAAGAACTACGGCATATGAGGCGGGTGGGAAGCGTCGGTTCGCTCGTCCTCGTCGACCTTGACCATTTCAAGTCAATCAATGACGAGTATGGGCACAGTGCCGGCGACTCTGCCATTCGTGCATTCGCCGCTGCATGTACCGGCTCAGTCCGGTCCACCGATTACGTCGGGCGCTATGGCGGCGATGAATTCATCATCCTGCTCCCCGGTGCCACTCCTCCCGGGGCAGAAAACGTCGCGTCACAAATCAGCCGGCGACTCGCAGACATGAAGGTACCCGGGGATATTCGCCTGCCCACCGCCAGCTACGGTATAGCTTCGATCGATCCCATTAGTGCGGACCTGGACACCCTGATTGCGTCCGCGGACGCCGCCCTGTATCGCGCGAAGTCCCTCGGCCGCAATAGGGTATGCCGAGCCTAGCTGCCCCATAAGCGTCAACGATTACTTACTTTCCAGAGGGAATTAGCCCCTTGGCCGGCTTCTTGGTCCGGTACCACTGGAGGGTCTCCCGGATGCCTGTCTCATAGTTGGTCACTTTCCCCGGACCAACTGCATTGCGGTACTTTGTGGAGTCGATGGCGTGTGGCTGCCGGAACTGATAAAGCATCTCCGCCCCCTCACGTGCCACCGGCGAAAGCACTCCCATAGCGCGCACAAGCCGCGGACTTACGCTGCGCACCCGGAAGGGTCTCCCAACCGCGGTGGAAATCATGTCAATGAAATCGGCTGCGGTTGTTGGTTGAGGCGTGGGGATATGCCATGCCTTGCCGAGAGCATCCTCTCTTTCACCGAGCTCGACCAGACCGTAGGCGAAGTCCGCGATGAATATAGGCGTCAACGGCATATCCAGCACCCCGGTCCACAATCCCGGTTTGTTCCTAACAGCGGCGCCGAAGAGATTGCGGCCCAACAAGGACTCGACGGCTGGGCCGTACAGCTCCGGCGCCCTGCCAATGACTGTCGCCACCTGGCCCCGGGAATGAGAGGCCAGCACCCGCTCCGCAAGCCACGCCCTGAGCACTCCTTTGTTGCTGACAGGGCGGGATGGAAGATCTTCCGTCATCGGCCCGTCAACGCGTCCATACATCCAGGTGTCGTCGACAAAAACCATCCTCGCCCCCGCTGACTCCGCACCCGCCAGGATCCCATCAACAACCGCGGGGAAGTCCGCACGCCAGCGCGTGAGAGGCGGATTCACTGCGTTGTACACAACACCCGCGCCCTGGCACGCTCGGCGCATACTTGCCGCATCGGTCGCGTCCGCAGAAACAAATTCCACGCCCTCCAGCGGATCCAGCTGCGTTGACCGGTTAACCGCCCGCACGCGCCGGCCCCGTGCACGCAATTCACGCACTAATGCCCTGCCGGTCCCGCCACTGGCACCGACCACGACATGAACCCTATCCTCAATGCCCATAGCCAAACCCTATCTTTCCACTCGCGGTCGCCAACTGGCCAAGCAAATATAGTAAGGCTACTGTTGAAAGTGATCCATTACCCATAGCTGGCCCAGTCTCCACCATCTCCGCACGATGAGCGTTGCATCAGGGAAGGAGCGATCCAGCGGGAAAGTTGACGCTTGAAGGAGGAACACCATGACTGAACGCCCACCAATGGACCCCAACACCAGCGAGGCCACCAAGAAGCAGTTGGAACTCGCAAAGGAACAAGGCGACGCATACGGCCGTGCACTGAAGCACATGACCGGGACCGTGGCGAACGACGGCGGCCAGCAGGAGGCCGGCGAGTACCTGATCGGCTACGCGGTCGAAGAAGCCGAAGGTATGTATGAGTGGCTCGACGCCGGCAATCTGCACTGGCACGAGCCGGAAGAAGAGAACTGCCACGTGGAGGTAGTGGTTTGTGACGCCGCCGACGGCCGGTTCGTTCCGGTCGCGAAGGTCTTCGCCACGCTCATCGATCCGGACGGCAACGATCTCGGAACCCACGAGCAGCCTCTGATGTGGCATCCCATGATGTACCACTACGGCCGCAACTGGACCGTGCCCTCGGATGGGACCTACACGCTTCGGATCCGGGTCGAGCCCCCGACGATCCACCGCCACGACGAGGTTAACGGCAAGCGGTTCACCGAGCCGGTCGAGGTCGAATTCACCAACGTAAAGGTCAAGCGGGGCAAGGGCTGAGGGGTCCGCGGAAGGGTGTCAAATCCCACGTTCGTATAACGGAAGTGCCATAATGCCCGATTTATGGAACATTTAAGGGTCACCGTCAGTTCCACTATAAATGGGGTATTTGCCCAGCACATTCACAGCATCGTCCAGAGGACGGGCCAGGACAGGGATTTCCTCCCCGGCCGGACCATTGGACATGTCCAAGGAAGGTCCCTCTTGCCACTAGCCAAGACCAAGAATCAACGCCTGGCTGAGCCCGACAGCCAACCCATAGACGGGCCTAATACAGAGACTACTGCACCGGCGTCGTCGAAGACGTCCAAATCCAAGAAGGATTCCGACGGCAGCACGAAGGCCGCGCGCAAAACCGCCGGCGGCACTAAGGCTGCGCCGAAAACCAAGGGCACAGCCAAAGTTGCGCCGAAAACCGGTGGCGCCACCGCCGTCGTACCCGAAACGGACGCTGACGCCAAAGCTGACGCCGACGGCGCGCCTGCCGACGCCACACCCGCGGAAGACGCCAAGGCTGAGGAGAAGGAGGAGGCCCGACAGGGCGGCGGCTTCGTCTATTCAGACGCGGACGACGACGACACTCCCGTTCAGCAGGTGCTTTCCGCAGGTGCCTCGGCGGATCCGGTCAAGGATTACCTGAAGCAGATCGGCAAGGTCGGCCTGCTCAATGCCGCCGAAGAGGTCGATCTGGCCCAGCGGATCGAGGCCGGTCTGTTTGCCGCGCATAAGTTGTCCACTGAAGAGGACATGGACGCCAAGCTCAAGCGCGAGCTGAAGTTCATTGTGCACGACGGTGAGATCGCGAAGAACCACCTGCTTGAGGCAAACCTGCGCCTGGTCGTGTCTTTGGCCAAGCGGTTCACCGGCCGCGGCATGCCGTTCCTTGACCTGATCCAGGAAGGCAACCTGGGGCTTATCCGTGCCGTCGAGAAGTTCGACTACGCCAAGGGCTTCAAGTTCTCCACCTACGCCACCTGGTGGATCCGCCAGGCGATCAGCCGCGCCATGGCCGACCAGGCGCGCACCATCCGCATCCCGGTGCACATGGTCGAGGCGATCAACAAGCTGGCCCGCGTGCAGCGCCAGATGCTGCAGGACCTGGGCCGTGAGCCCGAGCCAGAAGAGCTGGCCCACGAGCTCGATCTGACCCCGGAAAAGGTCGTCCAGATCCAGAAGTACGGCCGCGAACCGATCTCGCTGAACACTCCCCTGGGCGAAGACGGCGACTCCAGCTTCGGTGACCTGATTGAGGATTCCGACGCCGTGGTGCCGGCAGATGCGGCCAACTTCACCTTGTTGCGCGAACAGCTCCATGCGGTGCTCGACACCCTTGATGAACGCGAAGCAGGTGTGCTGTCCATGCGCTACGGTCTCACTAACGGCAAGGCCGCGACCCTGGATGACATTGGCCAGACGTACGGTGTCACCCGCGAGCGGATTCGCCAGATCGAGACCAAGACCATGGCCAAGCTGCGCCACCCTTCCCGGTCACAGGTGCTGCAGGACTACCTCGACTAACAAGCGGATACCTGAAGGGGGGATCAAGCGCGGGCTACGTTTACCCGGGCTATCCCTACTACGGGGTCTAAGCCTCTACGGCAACGATCCGTCTCTGTTCTCGGTTTCTGCCCCTGGTTCCCCGCTCGGCGCGGTGGGCCTTCGCCGAATATATGTATACCGGAAGTGATTGCGTTGCAATCATTCACTGTAATGCTTGCAACGCAATCACTTCCCAAAACGAGAACCGGTCCCCCGCTGACCGGTTAGCCGGTCAACTTACCGGCGCTGCCCACGAACCAACCGGTCAACTTACCGGCGCATCGACCCGCTCCGGCCGGACGTCCGGTGACGTCCCATCATCGGAAGGTGACCGGGCCGCGTCGTGGCCGGCGTCGTCGTCGTCGGCATTGGCACTGACGTCCACGACGGCGGCATCAGTTGCGATGGCTTGCGCGGCACCGACTTCCACGGCGCCATCCCGGGGGCTATCCGCCGGTGACTTTGCTGGAGCGTCACGCTCGATCGTCGTCGCAAGCGGTACCTCCTTGACCAGGCAAAGCAGCGCCACCGCGATAATCGCGAGCGGAACCATGTAGAAAAACAGTGGCGCCAGCGCATCGTTATAGGACTCGATGATGGGCACACGCAGGGCGTCGGGCAGCCTGTCGACGGCACCCGGAGTCAGGCTCTCCGGCCCGCCAGTCGCGCCCGATGCGCCAGCCGGCATCCGCTCAACCAGTAGCGAAGTCAGCCGCGATGTAAAGAGGCTTCCGACCACGGCCGCGCCGAGCGAGGCACCGATCTGCCGGAAATAGGTGTTCGACGCCGTCGCGGTTCCCACCTGCGAGTTGGGGAACGTGTTCTGCACGATCAGCACCAGGACCTGCATGCTCAGTCCGAGCCCGAACCCCATTACGCCCAGGAACACGCACAGCACCCATAGATCGGTCTGCACCCGCAACGTCGACAGCAGCACCAACGCCACCGCGAGGACGCCCGCGCCCGTGATCGGCATCCATTTGTACCGGCCGGTCCTACTGATGACGAACCCGGAAGCCGTCGAGGTAATGAGCAGCATCAGCATCATCGGGATCATCACGAATCCGGCCTGGGTAGCTGATATCCCAGTGACCATCTGGATGTAGGTGGGCATGTAGCCAAGGACGCCGAACATCGCGACGCCGATAAGCAGACCGGCGCCAGTGGTGAGGATGAAGTTTCGTTCCTTGAACAGGTGCATCGAAATGATCGGCTCGGCTGCCCGGCGTTCCACCAGGACAAACAGGACGGCGGCAATCGCCGTGAGGGCCAGCAGGCCCAGAATAACGGGCGATCCCCACGCGTATTCGCTGCCGCCCCAGGACGCGGCGAGGACGAGCGCCGTCGTCGCAATCGCCAACAGAGCCATACCGCCAAAGTCGACGCGCGGACGGGAGTTGCTGCCCTTGGGCAGGTGCAGGAAGAAGATCGCGGCCAGCAGCGCCAACACGCCGAGCGGAAGGTTGATCCAGAACGTCCAGCGCCAGCCGATGCTTTCCGTGAACCAGCCGCCCAGCAGCGGTCCGGCCACCGAAGAGACGGCGAAAACGCCACCCATGATGCCCATGTACTTTCCGCGTTCACGGGCGGGAACGACGTCGGCGATGATGGCCTGCGACAGGATGATCAGTCCGCCGCCGCCGAGGCCTTGAATAACCCGGCCAACAATCAGCCACGACATATTTCCGGCCAAACCGCCCACGATGGAGCCGGCCATGAACAGCACGATGGCGATGATCAACAGGCTCTTGCGGCCGATGAGATCGCCCATTTTGCCGTAGACCGGCATCATGATCGTGGACGCCAGGATGAAGGCGGTCATCACCCACAGCATCTGATCGACGCCGTTGAGCTCGCCGACCATGGTGGGAAGCGCGGTGCTCAGGACTGTCTGGCTCAGTGAGGCGAGCAGCATCGACAGCATGAGGCCGATGAAGAGCAGGACCAGACCCGACTTTTCATGCGCGGTCTTCGCTGGCGTTTCCGTGGTTTGATCCAGTGCGGGGGTTCTGGTCATAGTGCTTTCCTCAACGTTCTTTGAAAGAGTGTGGCGGCGCGGTCCAGAGCATCGAACTGCGCGACCGTTTCCGACGGCGTTCCTTGCTTCATCGCGAACCGCAGCGCTGCGCTGGCGGTCAAGACCATGACGAGCGCAATCTCGCGGGGAGGCACATCCTCCATGCCGGCGCGCCACTCGGCCGATTCCTCCAGCCGCTCTTCAACCAAAGCGGTGACCAGGGTTTCGACCTTGCTGATGTAGGAGATCCGGCGCTGCACGAGTTCTGGATATTGCTCCAGGACTTCGAACCGCCGGCTGGTGGCGCGGTCCCCGCCAAAGGTGGACTGGGCGACCGTGAGCAGGAGCGTCGAGACGCTGTCCAGAAGGCTCTCGGTAATGGCGAATTCGCTCCGGATGTGGTCTGCGATGCTTGGTTCCTGCAGACCGAGAATCGCGTCTTCCTTCGTGCTGAAGTAATTGAAGAATGTGCGCGCGGAGATGTTGGCCTGTTCGGCGATCGCCTCGATTGTCACGGCCTGCAGCCCCTTGTCGAGGGCCATTCCGGCCGCCGCGTTATGGATTGCGGTCCAGGTCTCGACACGTTTACGCTCGCGCAGCGGCATTGAAAGTAGTTCAGTCACGCAACTATTCTCGCAGATTATTGCACGACTGCAAAGTTGCAGGAACGCAATGTGCGGAACGCCACGGGTGGACGCAGTCCGCGGGTTCACCGGCTTCGAATACTGGATGTGGTCTTGTGCCGGTGCCAGAATTTCCCAACGTCCGGCGAGGAGCATAACCGTCAGAAGAGTATGTAGGCTGGGAACTAATTTCTACCCCACGTAGAAGTTTAGTCCGATACGAGATATTGAGTTCAGTACCAGCAAAAGTCCAGTGTGGACACGGAGGAGGGCGGATGGGTTCGACAGTTGCACCTTTCCGCCGGACGCGTACCGCCGTGATCGCCGCGGCCACCCTCTTCCTTGCAGCCGCCGCCCACGTTTTCGGGGGTGGCAGTTTGCCCCGGCCGGATGTCCTCCTGATCCTCGCGGGATTAGTCACCCTTCCGGTGGCCGCTTTGACGGCGCGCAAGGTGTCCACCCCGACCATGATGGCGACTCTGGGCATAGGCCAAGTGCTCCTGCATGAGGCATTCGTTCAGCTGAGTCCGGCACATTCAATGGGAATGGCCATGCATGATCACGGCATGGCGACCGGAAGCCCGCCCGCCATGTTCGAATCCGCCATGCTGAGTTCCCTCGTCATGCTTGGTGCACACTGTCTCGCCACGGTGGGCACCGCCGTCGTGCTGGCAAAGAATGAGGCGGCACTGTTTGCCCTGATGGCCTGGCTGCGCCCCCTCCTCCGGCTGCCGGAAGTACACGTCCCGCCTGCTGCACCTTCCGTGCCGCCGTCGCCCGCTGGCCGGATCGTGCCGGTCCTGTGGCGCCAGCTGAAAATCCATCCGCTTCGTGGTCCGCCGCTTGTGCGTATTATCCAGCTCTAACCAGCGCGATCGCGCACCGGATTTTTGTGCCTGAAGGCACCACGAAAGGTATTTAGCCATGCAAAAAACCACCACATCCCGCACCAGGAGAGCCGCAGCCGTTATCGCGGCCACCGCATCAATGATGGCCTTCGGCCTGGGCGCTGCTTCGGCCCACGTCGGCGTCACGCCAGAGTCAACGATGGAGGGCGGCTATACCGAGCTGACCTTCAGCGTCCCGAATGAGTCAGAGACTGCCGGCACCAACAAAATCAAGGTAGAGCTGCCCACCGATACCCCGTTCACTTCAGTCCGGGCCAAACCGGTTCCAGGCTGGACGGCCAAGGTCGTCACGAGCGAGTTGCCTAAGCCGGTCGAGGTCCAGGGAACAACGGTGACAGAGGCGCCCACCGCCGTCGTCTGGACTGCTGAGGACGGCAATGCGCTCCAGCAGGAGCAGTACCAGACGTTCTCCATCTCGGTCGGAACGCTGCCTGAGGCAGGTACGACAGTGATGCTCCCAACCGCGCAGCACTACACCGACGGAGAGGTCCGGAATTGGTCGGAGCCGGCCGTCGAAGGTGGGGAAGAGCCGGAGAGTCCTGCCCCGTCATTCGTCACCACCGCAGCGGAGGGCTCCGGCGGGCACCACGCGCCCGAGCCGGCGTCCGCGACGGAGAATTCGGAAGCGGCCTCCACCTCATCTGCGGATACCACGGGACAGACATTGGGATGGGTTGCGCTCGGTATAGGTGTACTGGGCTTGATCGCCGGTCTCGCGGCACTGGTACGGACCCGAGGCACCAGTAAGGGCTGACTTTCCTACCTGAGGTTTTGGTAACGGCACGATAACAATCAGTGTGCTTGCTATATCGCTGAAGCTTATTCCGTGGCAGGCTCGGAAATTAGGTGTTCACACCAGCACCGTGACAGGCGGTCCCCAATCGCATGTCGGCGCTGGTGACCACCTTGATTTACCTGCATGTGGGCTCAAGATTTGGGTTCCGCATGAAAATCCCCTCATGAGGAGACAGCTATGATGATGAAGAAAACAATGCTTTTGGCTCCAGCTGTTGCGCTGGGCCTGACCGCCATGGCCGGTGCACCGGCGATGGCCGATCACGCCGAGGGCTCATACTCGACGGTGTTGAACCAGGTCAATAACAGTGGCGCCACCGGCGAAGCCTGGGTGAGCATTGAAGGCTCCGAGGCAACTGTCACCGTTGAGACCTCCGGCCTGGCCCAGACGTTCAACGACGCTGCCTACCCGCACGTTCAGCACATCCACATCGGTGCCCAGGGCACCTGCCCGACCATGGCCGCTGACACCAACGGCGACGGAATCGTTGACACCCCTGAGGGTCAGCCTTCCTACGGCTCGATCGGAACCACCCTGTCAATGTCGGGCCCCACCGGCCCTGAAGCAGGCACCGACGTCAGCGTCGCGCCTTCGGGCAGCAGCTACACCTACGAGCGCACGTTCGAACTGAACGATGCGACTCAGGATGCTCTGGCCAGCGGCACCGGCGTGATCGTGGTCCATGGCCTGGATCCGGCGAACCAGCCGGCCGCTGCCACGGAGAAAATGAGTTCGCTGGCTCCCGACCTGCCGCTGGCAGCAACGGCTCCGGCACTGTGTGGACCGCTGCAGATGATGCCTGCCGGCGGTGCTGACACCGGCGTCACGGCTGCTGCCACCAACGGCGGCAATGGCGGCAACGAGATGGGCATGATCGCCCTCGGCGGAGGCCTATTGGCCGCAGCCGGCGCTGCTTACGCCGTTCGCCGCCACTCAGTCGCCGGCGAGTAAGGCAACAGCCACTGGGACCCAGGACCTGACCTGATCCTTGGTGAAGAGAACCGTCGTTTCCGTCTCCGGGCGGGAGCGGCGGTTCTTCTTTAGCCGGTGTCAGCTTCTTTGGCCCGCGTTAGCGCAGGCCGGTCTTCCGGTTGAGGGCAAGGTAGATGAGTTCGTCGATCAGATCGGTGTAACCGATGCCTGACTTGGCCCACATTTGCGGATACATCGAGGTAGGCGTGAAGCCGGGCATCGTGTTGATCTCGTTGACGACCACTTCCCCATCCGGGGTATAGAAGAAGTCAACCCGGGACAGCCCCTCGGCCTCCACTGCGTCAAACGCCTGCACGGCCTGGGTTTGGATCCGCTCGGTAACCTCGTCAGGCAGGTCGGCGGGGCAGGTCAGCGCCGCAGCCGTGTCGTCGACGTACTTGGCTTCGAAGTCGTAGAACTCGTGGGCTCCGGCGTGGTCGACGACGATCTCCCCAGGCATGCTTGCCCGGGCATCGAAACTGTTCCGCCCGCCAAGCACGGCGCATTCAATTTCCCGGCCCTCGACGGCCGCCTCCACCAGCACCTTCGGGTCGTGTTCACGCGCCGACTCAATCGCCGCGAGCAAACCGTCCCGCGACCCGACCTTGCTGATACCCACCGACGAACCGGCACGGGCGGGCTTGACGAATACCGGAAACCCGAGCCCAGCGGTACGGCTCATGGCCTCTTCGGCGTCGCGGTTCCACTGCTTGTCCGTGATTACGACATACGGGCCGACGTTCAAGCCGACCGACTCGAAGATGACCTTCATGAAGTGCTTGTCCATCGACACCGCCGAAGCCAGCACGCCGGCCCCGACATAGCGCAGGTCCACCAGCTCGAATAGCCCCTGAATGGTGCCGTCCTCGCCAAACGGTCCGTGCAGCAGCGGCAGCACGACGTCGATCTCGCCGAGTTGGCGCGGCATCTGCTCCGGCGCGACGGCGACCAGTTGGCGGTCGTCCAGGCTCTGTCCCACGGTCAGCGACTCCACCGACGCCGTCACCTCAGGCAGCGTGTCCGACGACAGCGACCACTGCGCCGGATCGTCGGCGACCAGCGACCATTGGCCGTTCTTGGCAATTCCGACGGGAACGACGTCGTACTTGTCCCTGTCAATGAACTGGAGTACGCCGGCCGCGGTCACGCAACTGACGGCATGCTCGGAGGACCGGCCGCCAAACAGCACGGCAACCCGTGGCTTCCGGCCGTTTGAGCCGGCAGGCGTTGAGCCGGCAGGCGTTACCGCACTCACCGCACGCCCTCGTGTTTCAGCTCCCGGGCCAGCAGCAGCGGACCGAGCTGGTCGACGGAAATCTCGCGCCGCAGCACCGCACACAACGCTTCGGTAATAGGCATGTCGATCCCCCGCTGCTGAGCGGCGTCGAGGACCGGTTGGGCGGATTTGATGCCCTCGGCCGTCTGCGTCATTTCCGCGGCGACCTCCTCCAGCGTCAATCCTTTGCCGAGCAGCCGGCCGGCAGTGTGGTTGCGCGACAGCGGCGATGAACACGTCGCGACCAGGTCGCCGAGGCCGGCCAGACCGGACATGGTTTCCGCATGGCCACCGAGGGCGATCGCGAGCCGCGTGGTTTCAGCCAGGCCGCGGGTGATGACCGAGGCCTTGGTGTTGTCGCCCATCTGCTTGCCTTCGCAGACGCCGACGGCCAGGGCGATGATGTTCTTGACGATTCCGCCGATTTCCACGCCAACGACGTCGGTGTTCGTGTAGGGGCGGAAGTACGCAGTGGTGCACAACTCCGCGGCCCAGATCGCGACGTCGTGGTCGGTGCAGGCCACCACGGAAGCGGTCGGTTCCTCACGGGCAATCTCTTTGGCCAAATTCGGTCCGGAGACGACGACGACGCGCTCGTCCGCCAGGCCCAGCTCCGCCTTGATCACTTCGCTCATGCGGGCATCCGTGCCGACCTCGAGCCCCTTCATCAGGGAGACGACGACGGCCGAACTGCTCAGGTACGGGGCCAAGCCCGGAAGCTGGCCGCGCAGCGACTGTGCCGGAACGGCCAGGACAACCAGCTCGGCACCGGTCAGGACCCAGCCGATGTCGGTCGAGGCAGTGATGTTCTCCGGCAGGTCAATACCCGGAAGGTACTGCGCGTTCTGGTGTCCGGTATTGATTTCCGAGACCACTTCTTCACGCCTGCCCCAGAGCCGGATCTGGCGGTCAAACGGTGCGCCGCAGTCGGCGACGATCTTGGCGAATGTTGTACCCCAGGAGCCTGCGCCCAGTACGGCAATCGTCTGTGGTGCGGCCTTCATGCAGTGCTCCCTGGATCCTTTGACGTCTTATCGTTCTCTATCTTCTCAGCCGTTCTGGTGATTACCCTGCCATACGGCGTCTGGTTCTTCTTCTTCGGGTCCCAGCGCTCGGCCGGAGCAGGCTCGCCGCGCAGCTCCGACAGCAGGTCTGTAATGGCATCCAGAATGACGTCGGTGACCTCCTGCAGCGTGGCTTTATCCAGCGGCCGGCCCTCATAGGCGGACAGGTCCACCGGCTTGCCCGCCACCAGCCGCACGGTCTTGCGCGGGAACGGGTAGAGCCGCTTGGCGTAACGGGGAAACAACTGCTGCGCGCCCCAGTGCGCGATCGGAACCACCGGCGCCCCGGTCTCCAAGGCGAGCCTGGCGGCACCGGTGCGGCCCTGCATCGGCCAGTAATCCGGATCCCGCGTCAAGGTGCCCTCGGGGTAAATGATGATCCCGCCGCCGTCGTCCAGCACTTCCTTGGCCACCTGCAGCGACTCCTGCGCGCCGACGCTCCCCCGGTACACCGGAATCTGCTTGGAGCCCCGCAATGCCGCCCCGAACACCGGAATCTTGAACAGCGATTCCTTGGCCAGAAAGTGCGGCAGGACCCCTTGGTTGTAAATGAAATGCCCGACGACGACGGGGTCGATTTCGGTGACATGGTTGGGGCAGATGATGAACCCCTGGTCCTTCGGGAGGTTCTCCACCCCCCACCACTTCTTGCCGAGCAGGAGGTTGATCAGCGGTCGCAGAACGTACGCGAGCACCCGGAAGGTGTTGCGGATCGTGGGGGTCATTAAGGACGCGCTCCGCTCAGCTGTCGGTCAGATCAAAGTCCGCGCCCAGAGCGGCAAGCTTCTG
Source organism: Arthrobacter sp. H14 (assembly GCF_000520495.1). Taxonomy (GTDB): domain Bacteria; phylum Actinomycetota; class Actinomycetes; order Actinomycetales; family Micrococcaceae; genus Arthrobacter_C. The sequence goes on along the minus strand of NZ_KI914679.1, from coordinate 11,389 downwards.
CGGAAAACGCTCGTACCCACGATTGATGATGTCGATGCCGGTCACCCGCGAAGTGCCGGTGGCGGCGAGGGCGGCAATCAGGTGGCTGAAGCCGCCGCGCAGGTCCGGAATGTCGATGTCCGTGCCGGACAGCTGCGCCGGACCGGAGATGACAGCCGAATGCAGGAAGTTCCGCTGACCGAAACGGCACTGGCCGGAGCCGAGGCATTCGCGGTGGACCTGGATGTTCGCGCCCATCCGGACGAGCGCATCGGTGAAGCCGAACCGGTTCTCATATACGGTCTCGTGCACGATCGAGACGCCTTCGGCCTGGGTGAGGGCGACGACGAGCGGCTGCTGCCAGTCGGTCATGAAGCCGGGGTGGACGTCCGTTTCGAGCACCAGCGGGGAAAGCTTGCCACCGGGGTGGTAGAACCGGATGCCTTCGTCGTCGATCTCAAACGCGCCGCCGATCTTCTTATACGTGTTCAGGAACGTCATCATGTCGGTCTGCCGGGCGCCGTGGACGTAAATGTCCCCGCGGGTCACCAGTGCGGCCGAGGCCCAGGACGCGGATTCAATCCGGTCCGGCAGCGCCCGGTGCTTGTAGCCGGAAAGCTGGGCAACGCCTTCAATCCTGATGGTGCGGTCGGTCTGCACGGTGATGAGCGCGCCCATCTTCTGCAGCACGGCAATCAGGTCGATAATCTCCGGCTCCATGGCGGCGCCGCGCAGTTCGGTAATTCCCTCCGCGCGGGTGGCGGTCAGGAGCACCTGCTCGGTTGCTCCGACCGACGGGTAGGGCAGCGACAGCTTTGCGCCTTTGAGGCCCTTGGGAGCGGAAATGTGGATTCCGGTCTCAAGCTTTTCGACAACGGCACCGAACCGGCGCAGAACGTCCAGGTGGAAATCAATGGGCCGGTCGCCGATCTTGCAGCCGCCCAGGTCCGGAATGAAGGCTTCGCCAATGCTGTGGATCAGCGGGCCGCAGAACAGGATCGGAATCCGGGAATCGCCTGCGTGGGCATCAATGTCGGCGGTGCTGGCCGTCTTCGCATTGACCGGGTCAAGGGACAGGTCTCCGGTGACTGCGTCTTTCGCCACCTCGACACCGTGCAGCTTCAGCAGGTTCGTGACGACGTCGACATCTTTGATTTCAGGAACATTGCGCAGGACTGAAGGTTCGGATCCGAGCAGCGAGGCCACCATAGCCTTCGGAACCAAGTTCTTGGCTCCGCGGACTTCGACACGGCCCGCGAGCGGCACGCCGCCGCGAACGGTTAAGACACTACTCATGAACACCTGTTTCCTAGATAAGATCCGTCCCAGACTGCTGAGAGACTCCTCCAAGTCTAAGAGGACCTGTAATCATTTCGAAATAACTGGAGCACGTGTCCTGGCGATAACAGACAGGTGAACGTGCGGTATCCGCATTCCTGCGCGGTTTCTGCCACCCCGGAGCGGAAATATGGTAGTCGAAGTCACGCGGACAATCAGTACTCGACAGTAACAAAAAAGTGTGTGTAATCTCTCAACCAGGTGATGCAGGTCGCCTCTTTGCACTACTTTCTGGGGGAGCGCCGCGTGGAACATAAGCTTCGCGTTCTTGTTCGTTTCAATATTGATCTCAACTGTGCTTCTGTCGAAGTCCGCGGGTGCCTGACCTACCACGGTTGCGACGCCCTGCTACCTATTATCCGCCGCGCACGTCACCTCTCCGGGGGCATGCCCGTCGTCGTCAATCTCCGCAAAGCCCGGCACATCGAAGAGGATGCGCTGAGCTATCTGCAGGAGCTGTGTGCCGATGATTTCCGCAAGGTCGTCGCCGACGAGGTCTCCGGAGACCGGTTCAACCGGGATGACCGCGCCCACCGGCCTGACGACACCGTCACCATCGAGATTCCCGGCATGCTGCCCCTCTGCCCCGCGTTGAAGGTGCTGCATAATGCCGACGCCGCCAGGCTGGCCTTTCTGCAGCGGAACCCGTCGGTGCTCGGCGCTATGGGTCTTCGCGGGCTCGAGCCCGCTGCCGCCAGCATGGTTCCGTAAGGCATAAACCCAAGGATCGACGCCGGCAAATGGCAACCGAAGACGACGTCCGCCGCAGCTGTCTGGCCATGTCCGGCGTCACCGAGCGCCCCAGCTGGGGGCAACCCGCCTGGTTCGCACGCACATTGATGGCGCGGATCTGGGACGACGGCGTACTCACGGTGAAGTCCGACGAGCGTGACGCCCTGGCTGCCACAGCGCCTGACATCTACTTCTGGACGCCGCACCACGAACGCTCGCCGCAGCTGGTCCTTATCCGCCTCGACAAGGTCCCCGACGACGAGCTGCTCGAACTGCTCCAGGACTCCTACCGCATCGCCGGTCCGGTCAAGCACTAAGCTCGTCCTGAGACAGAATGGATAGACCACTCCCGGCACGGATGGTTTCCGCGCCAATAAATGCACAGACAATTGCCAGATGAAAGCGAAGACTGTTGAATTCGACCCGACCTGAACTGTCCACACCCCCGAAACTGGCGCAGGGAGCCCTGAGAGTTGTCGCTCTGGGTGGCCTCGGCGAGATCGGGCGCAATATGACGGTTTTCGAGTTCGGCGGGAAGCTGCTGATAGTTGACTGCGGCGTACTCTTTCCTGAAGAACACCATCCGGGCGTGGACCTGATTCTGCCCGACTTCACGGCTATCCGGGACCGGATTAACGACGTCGTCGCCGTTGTCCTGACGCACGGGCACGAAGACCATATCGGCGGGCTCCCCTATCTGCTCCGGGAACGGGCGGACATTCCGCTGGTCGGCTCACGATTGACGCTGGCGTTCATTAAGACGAAGCTCAAGGAACACCGGATCAATCCCAAGACTGTCCAGGTCGGCGAGGGAAACCGGAAAAAGTTCGGCCCCTTCGACCTCGAATTCCTGGCGGTCAACCACTCCATCCCGGACGGCCTGGCAGTGGCGATCAGGACCGGTGCGGGCATGGTCCTGCACACCGGAGACTTCAAAATGGACCAGTTCCCGCTGGATGGCCGCATTACCGACCTTGCAGGTTTTGCCCGTCTAGGAGAGGAAGGCGTCGATCTCTTCCTGTCCGACTCCACCAATGCCGAGGTTCCGGGGTTCACCGTTTCGGAGCAGGATCTCGCGCCGGCCATCGATGAGGTCTTCCGCACCACGCCGAAGCGGATTATTATCTCCAGCTTCGCCAGCCATATTCACCGGATTCAGCAGATCCTCGACTCCGCGCACAGCCACGGCCGCAAAGTCGCCTTCGTGGGCCGCTCGATGGTGCGCAATATGGCCACAGCGCGCGAACTGGGCTACCTCAAAGTTCCCCGCGGACTGGTTATCGATTTCAAGGAGCTGGAAAAACTCCCCGACCACAAGACCGTCTTCGTCTGCACAGGCTCGCAGGGAGAGCCGATGGCGGCGCTGGCACGAATGGCCAACCGGGACCACGTCATCAATATCAATGAAGGCGATACCGTCCTGCTCGCAAGCTCCCTCATTCCCGGCAATGAAAGCGCAATCTACCGGCTGATCAACGATCTCACCGGCATGGGGGCAAAGGTCGTGCACAAGGGAAACGCGAAAGTCCACGTCTCCGGCCACGCCAGCGCCGGTGAGCTCGTGTACTGCTACAACCTGGTGCGGCCGAAGAACGTGCTGCCTGTGCACGGGGAACGGCGGCACCTGCAGGCCAACGCCGACCTCGCCATCAAAACCGGGGTCAATCCAAAGCGGGTGATCATTGCCAAGGACGGAACCACCATTGATTTGAAGGATGGGGTCGCCACCGTATCGGGCCAGATTCCCGCCGGGCACGTTTTTGTCGAGGGGGCCAGCGTCGGCGGTGCAACCGTGGAATCCTTGCAGGACCGCCGCGCACTGGCTGAAGACGGTGCCATCACCGTCCTGGCCATCATCGATCCCGGAACCGGTGAGCTGGTCGAGACGCCGGAATTCTTCGCGCGGGGATTCGTCCACAACCAGGACGATTTCATTCCGGCAATCACTGCCATCGAAAAGGCACTCGCCTCGGCACCAAAACCGGGCCGCCGTGGCGGAGGGACGTGGGACCCGGAGCCGCTCATCGCCGATACTGTGGGACGCTGGGTTCGCCGCGCTTACCGCCGCAGTCCCGTCATCACGGCCATCGTCGTCGACGCCTGATCCGGTCAGGAACCGATAACGCTCAGCGTTACCTTCGGGTACGACTCCGTGAAGTGGGCGATCTTGTACCGGTCGGCGAAGACCGCGACGGCCTCTCCGTCGCCGCGGTATAAGATCTCGCCGCCGCGGAAGGCCTGCGGCGCGGTGTCCACGCCCTCGGTGGCACGCCGGATAAGGGTGTATTCCATCGACTCCAGCTTGACCGGCGCGCGGAATTCCTCGCGCATGCGCTGCTCGGCGACCTCAAACTGCAAAGGCCCGACGGCGGCCAGCACCGGTGCCTGGTCTCCGCGCAGGTCCGATCGGAATACCTGAATGACGCCTTCGTGCTCCAACTGCCCGATCCCCCGCCGGAACTGCTTGTACCGGCCGGGATCGGTGGCCCGGCAGACGACGAAGTGCTCGGGGGCGAAGTGCGGGATCCCGGCAAACTCGACCGGCTTGCCCCGGAAGAGGCTGTCGCCGACCCGGAGGCTTGCGGCGTTGACCAGTCCGACGACGTCGCCAGGCCAAGCGGTCTCCAGCGCCTGGCGGGTCCGGCCCACAACCCGGTGCGCATATTTGGTGGCGAACGGCTTATCGGTACGGGCGTTGTTGATCACCATGCCGCGCTCGAACACCCCGGAGCAGATGCGCATGAAGGCAATATGGTCGCGGTGCGAGGCGTTCTGCCCGGACTGTACCTTGAAAACAAACCCGGAGAAATCGCTGTCAACGTCCCGGACGACGCCCTCGCTCGAGGTCCTTGCCGTGGCCGGCGGCGCGAGCTCAACCAAAACGTCAAGGAGCTGCCGCACACCGTAGTTGCGTGCGGCGGCGGTAAACAGCACGGGCGTCAGCTCGGCTGCCCGGAACGAGTCCCGGTCGAACCCGCCGTGCGAGGACACCACCAGATCTGCCGTCTCCTCCGCGGTTTCCCACAGCTCCGCTTCGGTGGGATCCAGTTCGGAGGCGTTCACAGGCTCTTCGCGTGCCGGCAATGCTCCGCCCTCGACCGCCTCCAGCTTCACGGAACGGCCGTTGCGGATGTCGATCAGGCCTTCGAAGCTGCCCGCTATCCCCGCAGGCCAGGTCAGCGGCACCGGCACCATCGCGGTGCGTTCGCCGATCTCGTCAATCAGCCCCAGCGCATCATGCCCCGGCCGGTCCCACTTATTAATCACGGTCACGATCGGCAGGCCGCGCTGCTTGCAGACGTCGAGCAGCTTGAGCGTTTGCGGTTCAAAGCCCTTGGCTGCATCGATGAGCATCACGGCGCAGTCGACGGCGGCAAGGACCCGGTAGGTGTCCTCGGAAAAATCGGCGTGGCCGGGAGTATCGACGAGGTTCAGCACGGTGTCGCGGTGTTCAAACTGCAACGCCGCCGAGCTAATGGAGATGCCGCGTTCCTGCTCCATGCCCATCCAGTCGGACACCGTGCTGTGACGGCTCGACTTTCCATGCGTTACGCCGGCATCCTGGATCACCCGCGCGTGCAGGGCCAGAGCTTCGGTCAGCGTGGATTTACCTGCATCGGGATGCGAAATGACAGCAAACGTACGACGGCGGTCCGCCTCACCACGGACTTCCGCAGCGCCAGGGGAATCCGAGGCCGCCGAAGCGGCAGCACCTGTGGTTCCCGCGGCGGCCGTAGTGCCCGGGCCACTCTCAGCGCCGGGTGTTTCCGACGTCGTACTCGCGCTCATAGGCGTACTGATCCTTCCGAAGATTGTCGGCGCTCTCTGCGGATGGAACCTGAAACCATCTAAACTGCCGACTATCAACCCTAACGCACGAGCAGATTTACCGGCCTAAGGGGTCTACTGCACGCGGGCGGGAAGCGTCTTCGGCTTGAACGAGGGCCGCGTGTTCTCGAAATCCGTGATCGCCTGCTCATCGCGCAGGGTCAGGCTGATGTCGTCCAGCCCTTCCATCAGGCGCCAGCGGGTGTATTCGTCGATCTCGAACGGCGCGACCAGGCTGCCACAGGTAACCATCCGCGACTCCAGGTCGACGGTGATTTCCGTGCCCGGCGCCTCCTGCAGGATCTTCCAGATCAGTTCGATGTCGTCCTGCTGCAGCTGCGCGGTGACGAGCCCTTGCTTGCCGGAGTTGCCGCGGAAGATATCGCCAAACCGCGATGCCAGCACGGCCTTGAAGCCGAAGTCCTTCAGCGCCCACACCGCGTGCTCGCGCGATGAACCGGTACCGAAGTCCGGCCCTGCCACCAGCACGGAGCCCTTGTTGAACGGCTCCTTGTTCAGGATGAATTCCGGGTCCTTCCGCCAGCTGGCGAAAAGCGCGTCCTCAAACCCAGTCCGGGTGATCCGCTTGAGGTACACGGCCGGAATGATCTGGTCCGTGTCCACATTGGACTGGCGCAGCGGAACGCCGATGCCGGTGTGGGTATTGATTTTCTCGATCATTACTGGCTCACTTTCTGCATTAAGTCCGACGGCGAACTCAGGGTGCCGCGCACCGCCGTCGCCGCGGCGACCACCGGAGAAACCAGGTGGGTGCGTCCGCCCTTGCCCTGGCGGCCTTCAAAGTTACGGTTCGACGTCGATGCGCACCGTTCTCCCGGCTGCAGTTGGTCCGGGTTCATGCCCAGGCACATCGAACAGCCGGCGAAACGCCATTCCGCACCGAAGTCCTTGAACACCTGGTCCAGTCCTTCGGCCTCGGCGTCCAGCCGGACCCGGGCGGACCCGGGCACGACCATCATGCGGACGTTCGGATCCTTGGTGCGGCCGCGGATGACGTCGGCGGCCAG
>NZ_KI914679.1:0-4384 GCF_000520495.1 Arthrobacter sp. H14 | reverse complement strand
GTCCTCGACGCGGCTGTTGGTGCACGAGCCGAGGAAGACCGTATCCACGCGGATGTCCTTCATCGGCGTGCCGGCCTCCAGATCCATGTAGGTCAACGCGCGTTCGCAGGAGGCCTTGTCATTCTCGTCGGCGAAGTCGTCCGGGGACGGGACCGAACCGGAGAGCGAAACGCCCTGGCCGGGGTTGGTGCCCCAGGTGACGAACGGCTCGAGCTCATTGGCGTCGAGGAAGATCTCGGCGTCGAACACGGCGTCGTCGTCGGTTTGCAGTGACTTCCAATATTCGACGGCGGCATCCCAGTCCTCGCCCTCGGGAGCGTGCGGGCGGCCCTTCAGGTACTCGAAGGTGGTCTCATCCGGGGCGATCAGGCCGGCACGGGCGCCTGCCTCGATGGACATGTTGCAGATGGTCATCCGGGCTTCCATGGACAGCGCCCGGATGGCTGAGCCGCGGTATTCGAGCACGTAGCCCTGTCCGCCGCCGGTGCCGATCTTTGCGATCACGGCCAGGATGATGTCCTTGCTTGAGACGCCGGGCTTGAGCTCGCCCTCGACCGTGATGGCCATCGTCTTGAACGGCTTCAACGGCAGGGTCTGGGTGGCCATCACGTGCTCGACCTCGGACGTGCCGATGCCGAACGCCAGCGCGCCGAACGCGCCATGCGTGGAGGTGTGCGAGTCGCCGCAGACGACGGTCATGCCGGGCTGGGTCAGTCCGAGCTGCGGGCCGATGATGTGCACGATCCCCTGCTGCGCGTCGCCCAGGGAGTGGATGCGGACGCCAAACTCCTCGGCGTTGGCGCGCAAGGTGTGGATCTGGGTCCGGCTGGTCGCATCCGCAATCGGTTTGTCGATTTCCAGCGTCGGAGTGTTGTGGTCCTCGGTGGCAATGGTCAGGTCCTTGCGGCGCATATCGCGGCCGGCCAGGCGCAGTCCCTCGAACGCTTGCGGGGACGTGACCTCGTGGAGGAGGTGAAGGTCGATGTAGAGCAGGTCCGGCTTACCGTCCTCGCCCTTGCTCACAATATGGTCAGCCCATACCTTTTCCGGCAGTGTCTTGGCTGTCTCGACTGTATCGACGGTCTTGCCTGCGCTGCCTTGAACGACCGGGTCCATGGTCTCTTCCCTTCACCTGATGTGTGTTCAATCCAACTGAACGTAAAACCAACTGAACAGCACCCGCGCCTGTCTGCGCCACTGGCTGGACTTGCATCTCAGTATCTGAGACGGCAATATCAGTCTATGGACAATTCTAGCGGAGTCGGCGTCATCGATAAAGCAGCTATGGTGCTCGACGCGCTCGAGTCGAGGCCGGCGTCGTTGGCTCAACTGGTGACGGCGACCGGACTGGCGCGGCCCACCGTGCACCGGCTGGCCGTGGCACTGGTGCACCACCGGCTGGTCAACCGCGATATCCAGGGCAGATTCGTGCTCGGAGCACGGCTGGTGGAGCTCGCATCCGCCGCCGGCGAGGACCGGCTCACCGCCGCGGCCGGACCTGTGTTGCTGCAACTCCGCGACGCGACCGGCGAGAGCGCGCAGATATTCCGCCGGCAGGGCGATTCCCGCATCTGCGTCGCCTCGGCCGAACGACCCGTGGGGCTGCGCGACACGATTCCCGTGGGCACGCAGCTGTCCATGAGGGGCGGATCGGCCGCGCAGGTGCTGCTCGCGTGGGAGGATCACGACCGGCTGCTCGAAGGACTGACCAACGCGCGCTTCACGCCGACCGTGCTGGCCGGGGTGCGCCGCCGCGGCTGGGCGCAGAGTCTCGGCGAACGCGAACCCGGCGTCGCCTCCGTTTCGGCTCCGGTGCGCGGTCCGTCGGGACGGGTCATCGCCGCGCTTTCCATCTCGGGCCCGATCGAACGGCTCACCCGCCAGCCCGGACGGCTGCACTCCGACGTCGTCTGCAACTCCGCGCGGATCCTCACCGAATCGCTCCGCAAGTCCGGCGAATAGCGGCCCGGTCCCCCGCCGACCCGCCCGCCCTGCACCTCGGGCAATGTCACCCATTCCGCACTGTTCGCATCGCGAACCCGAACCCTTAACGCGAAAGCACGGTAAAGAACCACTGCCCCCGTACTTTAGGTTCATCCTCGGCTTGAACAACCGCCGCCCTCGTACATAGTGTTCACGCTCGGCATGTTCAGGCTCGGCGAAAACCTCAAATGACTGAGTATCCCTATTAACGCCAGTAACAAGGAAACCCCAAGCTCTAACGACTATTCCTAGACATACGCTATCGGCCAGACCGATAGGGCGAGCGAGTCGGGAGACATCATGAGTGCCGAATCATCACATCCACACCATCGGAAGCCAAGCCACAGTCCAAAGCCTTCCGAAGCGGTGAACAAAGTGTTCCATGGGGTGGAACTGCTGACCGTCGACGAGGTTGCGCAGGCACTGCGTGTTTCCAGAATGACGGTGTACCGGAAGGTCCATTCCGGCGAGTTGCCATCCGTGCACTTCGGCCGTTCCTTCCGCATCCCGGCAAGCGCCATGGACGCCTACCTCCCGCCTGAACTTCGTGAAGGACACGACTGACGGCCGGTGTAGGCCGCTACGCTTTGGGATATGACCACTTACGCGGTGTTTTTGCGGGGAATCAACGTCGGCGGCATCAACATCAAGATGGCCGATCTGAGGAAGGCTCTGTCCTCGCTGCCGCTGCGGGACGTGTCCACCTTGCTGGCCACCGGCAATATTCTTTGCGCCTCCGAAGCCGGTCCGGTCGAAGTCAAGAACCTCATCGAGACCTGCCTGCGGGACAACTTCGGCTACGACGCGTGGGTGGTCGTTCTGACGGCGGAGCGGTTGGCCGAACTCGTCGAAGCGTGCCCGTATCCTGGCGACTCAAAGGAGATGCACGCCTACATCACGCTGACATCCGATATCGAAATGCTGGATGAGTTGTACCAGGCGGCCGGCGGCGAAGCGAATGCGCAGCAGTATCGCCTGGGGGCCGAAGCGATGGCCCGGCAGGTACAGGTCGGCAAAACACTGGACTCTGAAATCAACAAATTGACAGCCAAAGCAAAATATAAACGTACGACGACGACACGCAACTTGCGCACGCTGATCAAGGTCCGTGACGCAGCTCAAGCGCACAGGTCTTTTCATTGAGGCCAAAATGTTATGAAATAGTAAGCAGGCTTGTCGTTCAGACTGGTTAAGCAGACTGCCAGCTGGCGGCGGGCCCGACTCTGAACAATGCTGCGCGTGCCGGTGCGTCTAACGAGCCGGCAAGCGTCGACAGTGCCTCCCTGTTGGCGCGTTGCTGTACCTAGACCCCCTTGGCCCCCTTGGCCCGGGCCAGTGCCGCATTGAACTGCCCCAGCCGGTCGATCTCAGCCTGGACCGGTTCCACTACGTGCTTGTCGGCGGCCGCGCCAACTGCAGCCCGGAGCCGCCGTCGGGCATTTTTGGCCCTGCTCCGCGCTCCGAGGCGGGCGAAGAACCCGGACATAATGGCCAGAAGTATGCCGAGCAGCACACCTCCGAGGAGCAGCAGCGTCGGCAGCGGAAATCCTTCCACTCTCGGCGTCTCCAGCACCGGCAGCTGCAGGTATCCCATGATGGCGATGAAACCGAGCCAGCCGGCGCCCACCACCGCCGCGGCGAGGGCGAGCCACTGCACGACGCCAATGACCGGCCACCACCAGGACTTCCGGTTGGCCCGCAAATCCGTTCCGGCAATTGCTTGATCGAGCGCGTCGGGCAACTCCTCCTGCGAGGCACGGGACGCGCGCCGGATGGAAGCCTTCCACGGTTCAGGTGCGCCCTCGCTGGCAGAATCGGCGAAGGCACGCACCGCCGAGTCCGCTTTGGCACGCTCGGCGGCTCCCGGTTCCGGCATGGAGGTCCGGTTCAGCTCCGGGTTCACATCATCGCGGCCCAAATTCAGTCTGCGCAGCGGATCCGGACGGAACTTTCCAAGCCAGCGGGTCACCGGCCAGCCGGTCTGCGCCCGCGCCCTCCTGCGGTAAGACCGGGCAACGGCGTCGACGACGGCCTCCACCCGTGCGGCCCCGGCAAGCTGGTCGACCAGCTGTTGCCGCTCGTTTTTGCCCACCGACGGGGTCGGCTTTTTCGCTGAAGGTTTCTGTTTCGTTGAAGCCGGCGCCGGCTCTTCGCCGTTCGACGTCGTTTCCAGCTGCTTCACGGCCCGGCCGACGTCGGCCATGAGCCGCTGCGTTGCCGCCTCGCGACGGGCCGCAACCTGCTGGATTTTCCCCCGCAGCACGTCGATGCCGGTACCGGTCACCGCAGAAACCGGGTGCACTTCGGCGTCAACAAGGCCGTCCTGGGCGAGCAGGCCACGCAGGGATTTCACCACCGGCTCGACCTCCCGCTCCTGGAGCCGGTCCACCTGGTTCAACAC
>NZ_KI914678.1:28338-28839 GCF_000520495.1 Arthrobacter sp. H14 | reverse complement strand
GAATTCGGAGACAAAGTTTGCAGAGGAGATCATGTGGGCCGCCGGCGCCGGTATCACCACTGGTTGGCCCGATGGCACCTATCGTCCGCTGGAGCCGATTAACCGGGACGCGATGGCCGCCTTCCTGTACCGCTACAACCAAAAATTCTGAACAATATCCCACACAGACCCGCAACGACTGTTCCCTCCCGTCCCCCCACTCGAGGGTGGCGGAAGAAAGCAGCACACCTTATCCACTGGAGCCGAACGCATGAACCCAGAAACCAGCACGGAAGCCCCTGGGCCCGGACCAGCGGGTCCGGGGAGTCGGTACCTGAAGGAATGGGTGACTGTCTTCTGCACGGCAGCGGCCCTCATCACCGGTACCCTTGCGCTGGCGGGGCCGGCCGCAGCGCAGGAATCACCGGGATCGTCGGCCACGCCCACCACCTCATCGGCGCCTGCAGGCACCGGCGGTGATGAAAAATCAACCCTGCAAGAGGAAATTGGAGATCGTGGCGC
>NZ_KI914678.1:26267-28238 GCF_000520495.1 Arthrobacter sp. H14 | reverse complement strand
GCTGGGAAACATGTGCTACGACATGGGTGAGGATGAGCTCGTCGACTGGATTGACGATTTCTCCGACACGGTCAAATCCCTGACAGACCGTAAGCCGGCGATCTACACCTCCTACGCGTGGTGGACCACCTGCACCGGCAATTCGACGGCCTTCAGCGACCATGACCTGCATGCTGCCGCCTACCCCTACCCGGGTTATGAGGACGGCTTCGATGTCTACATGTATGGCGGCTGGGAAAACTACACCCTATGGCAGTACTCCTCCACGGGCCCGTTCGCCGGAGACTCCAACCAATTCCACGGCACCTATAGTGAACTGCGGCAGTTCGCCACCAACGGCTTCGCCGACGTCACTACGGCGACAAAATTTTACCCGGAGATCATGTGGGCGGACCGCCACAACATCACCAACGGGTGGCCAGATGGAACATTCCGTCCCTATACGCCGATCAACCGCGATGCCATGGCCGCGTTTCTGTACCGGATGGCGGGCAAACCCCCCTTCACACCGCCGGCGGCCTCACCGTTTACCGACTACCCTTCGGGGAGCAAGTTCTACAAGGAAGTCACCTGGCTCGAAAGCACCGGCATCACCAATGGCTGGCCCGACGGCACCTTCCGGCCGCTCGAACCGATCAACCGTGAAGCGATGGCGGCGTTCCTCTACCGGATGGCAGGTGAGCCGGCGTTCGCTGCACCACAAACCTCGCCCTTTACCGACTACCCCGGCGGGAGTAAGTTCTACAAGGAGGTGACCTGGCTCGAATCCGCCGGCATCACCACCGGATACGACGACGGCACCTACCGTCCCTATAAGCCCGTCAACCGTGACGCCATGGCCGCCTTCCTATACCGCTACAGCACAAAATTCTAGACAGGTTTTCCGTAAGACTCTTTCTGTCCAGGCGGGCGCGCTACGCCGCAAGGGAAATGAGTGATTCGCCGTTCCTGGATGAACAGGATGGTGGTGATCAGAATGAGGATTCGGCGCAGGGGCGAATGGCCATGAGCGCCGTTTGAATCACTGGTTGACGCGGCCCGCAATGGGCGGGCAAAACTGTTCGTTCTATCTTCGGTTCAGCCTGCTCTGGCCGGTGTTGGTGATGGAAATGGCGTCGATCACGACGTCGGAGAGCCGCCCTCTGCGTTGAAATACGGCGCGTTGACGCCGCGAACCTGTTCCGTCGGCGAGCACCTGAGCGAGGAGGGCTTCCACGGTGGCCTCATCGCCGGCCTCAATCAGGGCCGGGCGCACATGCTCCAGTAGTGCGGTGATGACATCGCCGGCGGCGTGGGGCCGGTTGTCCAGGGGGTGCAGCAGGTCCGACTCGATGCCCCATCTGCTGGCCTGCCAGCCGGCCAGACGCAACACGGCCACGGAAACCGGCTGTGGCGGTTCGCCGGCGCACCATTGGCGGGAGGCGGTTTCGACGAGGGCGCGTACCAGTGCGGCCAGCAAAACGGTGGTGTCAGCGTCGAGGCAGACGTCGGCAACCCGGATTTCGACGGTGGGGTGGTCCCGGGAGAGGCGGGCATCAAAGTACATCATCGCTTCATCAAGCGGGACACCGGTGGCCAGCAGGGCTTGGACGTGTCCGTGATACCCCTGAGCGGAGCCGAAGATGTCATGGGGGCCGGTCGTGGGGATCCGCCCCCACGCTTGGGACCGGAAGCTGGCATAACCGGTATCCGTCCCGTTCCAGAAAGGCGAGTTCGCGGTCAATGCCGTTAAAACCGGCAACCAGGTCCTGATGCGGTCCAGCACCGCCACGCCTTCCTCATCAGAATCGACTGAGACGTGCACATGGCAGCCGCAGGTCAACTGCTCCCGGGTGGTAATGCTGAATCGGTCGAGGATCATCTCATAACGGGGTTGCGGGGTGGTGTGGGGGACGACCGGTACAGGTGAGGTGGCCAGGGCGGCCACCCGGGCCCCTGCCGCGCGGGCGGCCGAGTCGGCACTGGCCCGGC
>NZ_KI914678.1:24317-26167 GCF_000520495.1 Arthrobacter sp. H14 | reverse complement strand
GGGCCCCTGCCGCGCGGGCGGCCGAGTCGGCACTGGCCCGGCTGTCTCTAATGTCGCGTGAGAGGGCCTCCATGCTTTCGTGCGGATGCACCGCAATCTCGGCCTGTTCAAGCTGGAACTCCGTCGTCAACCGCTCATCGGAACTGTGCCGGTCCACTACCTCCTGGCCCAGCGGCAACGGTTCACCACTGACCTCGTCCACCAGGAGCAACTCCTCTTCAACACCAAACGTACGCATCAGAACCTTTCCGGCGCCAAGGCCAGGTACAAGACCGGATAAGGCCGGATGCGGCTGTTACCGTGCGGAACTGGTTATCGTTTCCCCTAATTATCGTCGTGGGACGGTGCCATTCGTCCGGAGCATCTTCAACGGCCCTCGCAACAATAACAAGCACCCGTAGTGGTGCCCGGTTCGGCAGAAAAATTTCCCGTCAACGTGCCTGTTCCGAGCCCAGGTGCCCCTTGCCGGTACCGCTGTGACGGGCTTAGCCTTGAAGCGCTGGCTCCCTTGCTTCCAGTCATCCTCCATTGACGGGCGGGGGAGTCTTCCCATGGACCGATCTCGTTTTGCCGTTAGTGGCCGCGGCTGTGCGAATACCAAGCGGCCAGGCGGGATCGGCCTGAATCCGTGCCCTGGTCGCCTGATGTGGCTCCGCTCGGGGAGATTACTTTGCTTCCTGCTGCAGCCGCTGGGCGAGCATTTGCTTGCCCTGTTCGCCGGCCTTGCGGTTGTTCTCCTGGATTTTGCGGAACCATTCGGCGAGCTAGTTATCGTTCTCATTCTCGGCATCCTGGATGTAGGTCTCCAGCTGCCACACATTGTGCAGCGAGGCTTGAACGGCCTATACGAGGTTGTAGTTTTTGTCTTTCACCGGGCTCTGCGGCGCATTGGCCATAGTGCTCATCTCCTCAGCGATTTGTCAGCATGCTTGTTTTCTGGAATATCCACGCTACGGCCGCCGATTCGCAATGGCAATAGGTGGAACGAACCCGTCAGGGCAGTGAAACCGGCTGAGGCGGTAAGACGATCGCCCGGGAGGGAAGGACCGGTCGCGGTGGCCACGATCACCACACAATTTACGGGCCGCAAGATGAATAATTCCGCAGCCGCTCCGACCGCACAGTTCATCCTTCGGGAGTAGGCTGTGTCGTAGTGACACGGGGTGCCCTGGCGATTGGGGCTGAGATAAGACCCGTTGAACCTGATCTAGTTTGTACTAGCGAAGGAATGTTGCCGATGACTCCCCGCCTGACACCGGATCATGTCGGTACGTTGCTTGACCGGCTGCGGGAAGCCACGCCTTTGGTGCAGTGCCTGACCAATGCGGTGGTGACGAACTTCACCGCGAACGTTCTTCTGGCCCTTGGTGCGGCGCCGGCCATGACAGATATTCCCACCGAGGCTGATCCCTTCGCCCGCATGGCATCGGGGGCGCTGATTAATGTGGGGACACCGCACGAGGAGCAGCGTGCCGGGATGGTCGAAGCGGCCAGGGCCGCCGGCGAGGCCGGCACCCCATGGGTCCTTGACCCTGTGGCGGTGGGTGTACTGCCGGTCCGTACGGCGCTGGCGTCTGTCTTGCTGCGTCATGGTCCGACAGCGATCCGGGCCAACGCCTCGGAGGTCATGGCGTTGGCCGGTCTGGGACAGGGCGGGCGCGGCGTAGATGCCGTTGATACTGCCGAAAGCGCCCTGGACGCGGCCAGTGCACTGTCTCGTCAGCATGGGGCGGTGGTGGCCATCTCCGGTGCAACGGATTTGATTACCGACGGTACCGATACCATCCGGCTCAGCAACGGTCACCCCTACCTGACACAGGTGACCGGCGGCGGTTGTGGACTGGGTGCGG
>NZ_KI914678.1:22437-24257 GCF_000520495.1 Arthrobacter sp. H14 | reverse complement strand
AAATCGCCGCGGGCGAGGCCCGTGGGCCGGGTAGTTTCGCCGTCGCGTTTCTGGATGCCCTGGCTGGAATCGATGCTGAGAAAGTCCGATCCCGGGTGGCCATCTCATGATGGGACTGGAGGGAGTGGTGTTGAACCCCGGCGTGTATCTGGTCACTGATCCGCAGCTGTGCGGGGCGCGCGGGGTGCTGGAGACAGTGCGCTCCGCCGTCGACGGTGGCATCGAAATGGTGCAGATCCGGGACAAGAACGCCAGTGCCGTCGACCTGTCTGAAGTGGTCATGCGGATTGCTGATGCCGTCGGGGACCGGGCCATGGTCCTGGTCAACGACCGGGTCGAAGTATATTTGGCCGCGCGTGCTGCCGGCGCCGCCGTGCACGGGGTCCATATCGGTCAAAGCGACTTATCGGCTGCGCAGGTGCGGGCCATGGCCGGACCGGAGGCCATCATCGGACTGACCGCCAACACAGTCGGGCACTTGAACCGGTTACACGCACTGCCCGAGGGAACGGTGGATTACCTGGGTGTGGGCGTCATCCATCCCACGTTGACGAAACCGGATCACCCGGCCCCGCTGGGCATCGACGGTTTCGCCGCGATCGCCGCTGCAACAACGGTGCCCTGTGTGGCCATCGGCGGAGTAAAGCTGGCCGATGTGCGGCCGCTTCGGCGGGCAGGAGCGGCAGGGGTGGCAGTGGTTTCGGCGATTTGCGCAGCGGATGATCCGGCACGCGTCGCCGAAGATTTTCTGGAGGAGTGGAACCGATGAATACCCCCGTTCCGCGGGTTTTGAGCATTGCCGGCACCGACCCGACCGGCGGCGCAGGCATTCAGGCGGACCTGAAAAGCATTGCCGCACACGGCGGATACGGTATGGCCGTGGTGACCGCGTTGGTTGCCCAGAACACCCATGGCGTCCGTGCGGTCCACACACCGCCGCCGGAGTTCCTGCGGGAGCAGCTGGACGCTGTCAGCGACGACGTCACGATCGATGCGATCAAGATCGGCATGCTCGGCAACACCGAAACAATAAGTGTGGTCGATGACTGGCTGGGCCGTAACAGGTCTCCACTGGTGGTACTGGACCCGGTGATGATCGCCACCAGCGGAGACCGGCTGCTTCAGGCAGATGCGGAAGAGGCCATCGGCCGGCTGCTGCACCGGGCCGATCTCGTCACCCCGAACCTGCCCGAACTCGCCGTACTGCTGAAGGAACCGACGGCGCAGAGCTGGCCGGAGGCCCTGGAGCAGGGGCGCCGGCTCTCCCGTGCTAAATCCGTCATTGTCCTCGTCAAGGGGGGACATCTTCACGGGCAGGACTGCCCGGATGCGTTGGTCGATGCAGCCGGCGGGCTTCCTGCTGGCCGCCAGGTCTTTGAGGTGTCGGCCAAACGAATTAACACTGCTAATACGCATGGAACGGGGTGCTCGATGTCCTCGGCAATGGCCACCCTCCAGGCCCGGCTCGTGGACTGGAATGCGGCATTGACACTGACCAAGTCCTGGCTGCAGGACAGTCTGACCCATGCCGACGAACTGAACGTCGGCTCGGGCAATGGACCACTCCATCACTTTCACCAGCTCTGGAACGGTAGTGCGCCCTGACGGGGATTGAACGAGCCACTTTGAACCAAATTCATTGTCGTAAAAAATGAGGAATCTCTATGCAATTGGCAGAACAAGTCGTCTTGGTCACCGGCGGCGGGCGCGGCCTTGGCCGGCACATCATCGAGGCCTTCGCGGCCGAGGGTGCACGGGTGGTCATCAACTACCGCAACAGTGCGGCGGCCGCCGAAGAACTGGCCGGCCAGTACGGCCCC
>NZ_KI914678.1:14674-22337 GCF_000520495.1 Arthrobacter sp. H14 | reverse complement strand
TGCGGCGGCCGCCGAAGAACTGGCCGGCCAGTACGGCCCCGGGCAGGCCGTCGCCCTGGCCGCCGATGTCACCGATGCGGGACAGGTAGCGGAAATGCTGAGCAGAGCTGAATCTCATTTTGGTTCTCCGGTCACTACGGTGATCAATAATGCGTTGGCCGACTTTTCCTTCAACGGCGATGCCCGCGCCAAAGCCGAAGACATCACCTGGGAACAGTTCGATGCGCAGTTCTCCGGCAGTGTCCGCGGCGCGCTCAACACGGTCCAGCAGGCCCTGCCCGGCATGCGGGGCCAGAGGTTTGGACGGATCATCAATATCGGCACGAATCTGTTCCAGAACCCGGTGGTTCCGTACCACGATTACACCGCGGCGAAGGCTGCGCTGCTGTCCTTGACGCGTACTTTGGCCAAAGATCTGGGCCAGCACAATATCGCGGTCAATATGGTCTCCGGTGGCCTGCTCCGCACCACCGACGCCAGCGCCGGCACACCCGAGGAGGTCTTCGAGTACATTGCCGCCTCCACCCCGTTGGGTAAGGTCACCACCCCGGCCGAATTCGCCGACGCCATCCTGTTTTTCGCCTCGCCATGGGGGAGGTCGGTGACCGGTCAAAATTTGGTGGTCGACGGCGGATTGGTGATGGATTAGAGGCGGGCCCGGCTATGTCAGAGCAACGACAGCTGCATTTGAATGCTTTCCTGATGGGCGCCGGCCACCATGGTGCCGCGTGGCGGCGGCCGCAATCACCGTTGAAACAGCTGGGGGATATCGGGTTCTATGAGCGGCTCGCGCAGACTGCCGAACGTGGCTTGTTCGATGCGGTGTTCTTCGCCGATGGGCAGGCCGTGGGGGACCCGGGCGCCGGTCCCCGCTGGTTTCTTGAGCCGTTAACCGCACTGGCGGCGATAGCCCGGGCCACCAGCAGGATCGGGCTGATCAGCACCGTCTCTGCGACTTTTTACACTCCCTTCCATGCGGCCCGGATGCTGGCCTCACTGGATCACATCAGTTCCGGGCGTATCGGATGGAATGTGGTCACTTCAATGTTCGACGCGGAGGCCCGAAACCACGGGCTGGATGCGATACCGGCCCATGAGCAGCGGTACGCCCGGGCGCAGGAATTTATCGAGGTGGCATTACGGTTGTGGGATTCCTGGGATGATGAGGCCCTGGTCCTGGACCGGGCCGGCGTCTACGCCGACCCGGCGAGGATCAACCCGCTGCACCATGTCGGGGAGCACTTTCAGGTTCAGGGGCCGTTGACCGTACCCCGGACGCCGCAGGGACGCCCCGTGCTCTTCCAGGCCGGGGCCTCCGGTCCGGGCCGGGACCTGGCAGCCCGGTATGCGGAAGGGATCTATGCGGTCGCCTATGACCTTCCCAGCGCTCAGAGCTACTACAAGGATATGAAGGCCCGTATCGCGGCAGAAGGCCGCCGGCCCGAAGATGTATCCATCATGCCCGGGCTGGTGCCCTACGTCGGTTCCACCGAGGCCGAGGCGTTAGCCAAACAAGCCGAAGTGGACGCGCTGCTGCCCATCGAGCAGTCCCTGTCTCAGCTGGGCACGTTCGTGCAGCAGGACTGCAGCAACTGGGAACTGGGAACTGGACGCACCTGTACCAAGGCTGGCTCCGGTGGAACAGTTCAGCGGACCCAAGGGCCGCTATGCCACCATCTCGCGCATCATCGAGACCGAACAGCCCACCGTCCGGCAGCTGTTGGGCCGGCTCGCGGCCGGAGGCGGGCACTGCACC
Source organism: Arthrobacter sp. H14 (assembly GCF_000520495.1). Lineage (GTDB taxonomy): Bacteria > Actinomycetota > Actinomycetes > Actinomycetales > Micrococcaceae > Arthrobacter_C. The sequence goes on along the minus strand of NZ_KI914678.1, from coordinate 20,581 downwards.
ATGGTAGGCACCCCTGAACACATTGCAGATGACATTGAACTCTGGTTCCGCTCCGGCGGTGCGGACGGATTCAACCTGATGGCTCCAATGCTGCCCGATTCCCTCGATGATTTCGTCGACCAAGTCATCCCGGTGCTCCAGCGACGCGGACTATTCCGGAAGCGCTACACCGCCGACACTCTGCGCGGGCATCTGGGACTGGGGCGGCCAGCTGCCCGAGGTGGTGTTGACCGGGCGGGATAGCGCACCCTATTAGCGGCTGAGGGCCCCGCAGCTCCTGGCCACGGGACCCTCAGTAATCCATAACAGGGGACCTGCCCCTGTCTTCATCTACAGTTTACTCCCATGGGCAAAGCTGAACAACCAAGCATCGAATCCGTACTGCTGCGGCGTCTCAGCCCACCGCGGTTGACGCCCTACCTTGAAGCTGGCGGAAATCTTCAAAATGCCGTCCATCTATACAGGTGGAACATCGACCTTTCCGGCGCGGTATACGAAGCTCTTCACATTTTTGAAGTCGTTCTCCGCAACGCGATCGATGAGCAGCTCTGCCTTTGGAATGCAGCCCAGCCCGATCCCCGCGCAGGGAGACTGCACTCTTCGGACTGGTTACTTGATCCCTCTGCGCTACTGGAGCGACTTGCCGGACGGGACATTCCCGAGGCCAAGGCGCGGGCGTCAAAGTCCACACGGAGAAGACCGCAGGATCAACGACAACCGCACCACGCCGACATACTTGCGGCCATGTCGCTCGGTACGTGGCGGTTTATACTTCCAAGCCGCCACGATGCCGGAAAGCAACGCCTGTGGGAGGACGCGGTACGCCATGCTTTCCCTCATTTGACCCGTTCCGCCCGTGATCTGGAGCGTGCCGTCGATGGGGTATACCGGTTACGCAACCGGGTTGCCCACCTTGAACCGCTCATCAACAGTCGGATCGAAGCTCAATTGGTCAATATGCGCACCGTCATCGGCGCCATCGACCAGGACATGCTCTCCTGGTTTGCATCCGTCGAGAGGATCGGAAACGTCCTCAAACAGCGTCCTCAAGGAAGTTTCAATCAACCGTCCTAAGACCGAAGACTAAAAAGAGCGGGCTACGACCGCCGCCCCGCCGGACCGGAGGTCCAGGCGAAAGTTCCGTCTTCCGCACCTGACATATGCGCCCGATATCGGTGGAATATCAAACCATTCACCATTGAAGCTTGCGGTATCAGGCATGCCACTTATGGACTTATTGATCTCATTCGCAAGACGTCTGATTGCAGTCATCACGCCATGCTCAGCTGCGAAGCTACACACATACTCAGCACGCGGCGTATGCTTTTTCTACAGCTGATATCCGCGGGCCGTGATGTGGGCTGTGCTGGTGGGAAGGGACCGGGAATTCACCGGATCGAGCGGGTCGTGGAACAAACCAAGGACTGCTGGTTCAGGGGCGGTACTACCGGATTCTGGTGGCACCGCTGCCTGGGTGTGCCCGGTGCCGGCGAAGACGACATTTTCCAATGCGTCGATTTTTGAGGACTTGGGGTTGTGCTGCACGGTGTTGCTTCTTTCGTTGGTGTTCTTCATACCCGCCCGTTGCGCGGGTTTGGAAAGTAAATATTGGGGCGGCGACCCGGGTCAACGGATGCGGATGCCGTAGGCCTGCTGAATGTCGAGGAGGTCAGCGTCGTCCGCCGGGATGGGACTGGAGGACTTCACGGTGGTTGGTTCAGCATCTACATACTCGAGCCGAAAGTCCTTCATGACGGTGCTCGCCATTCGGCTTGGAGCTTTCGACTGAGAATGGCCAGCGCACGCGCCGTCATCGGCTGTCCTTAAATGCCGGACGCGGTACGGTTGCGTGCGGAGCCATGACCCTGATCGTCTCTCGCCTTGCACGAGAACTGGTTAAGGCCCAACCACCTACTAACTAAGTTCTTAGTAGGTGGCCCTTCTTGTTGCGGGGACAGGATTTGAACCTGTGACCTCTGGGTTATGAGCCCAGCGAGCTACCGAACTGCTCCACCCCGCGGCGCATGGAAAACGCTACCGTCTGCGGAATGAATACGCTAATCATGGGCGACCCTTCCTCCCTGGGGTGCCCCTATCTGGTTCGTCAAGCTATTCTGCGGGCCCCGCGGGCTTTGGCCGCGGGACCCTCGGTAATCCGTAGCAGGATCCACCTGCACAGGCCGGAGTCCTGTAGGCGAGGGCCGCGGTTTGTCCGTTTGCGGGGATACCGACGTTGGTATCCCGGCCCCGTGGGGCGGGGTTGTCAGCGTGGCCGGATTATTGTCGAGCGGGTGTTTGTTCCGCACCGCCCTGGCGAGTTGTGCCGTTTCCGTCGGTCACAGCTACGCAAGCTCCGCCAGCAGGCAAAAAACAACGGGGGAGAGGGGCCACTGCTGGTCACCGATGGTCCCGAAACCCCAGCTGCGAGAAGGAGCAAACCATGAGCAAGGCACTGACTGTATTTGTTGATTCCGATTCGGTACGGCCATACACTGTCCGCACCGAATCGCCGGACGCATGGTACCAACGCTATATGCGTCATCATCGGTAATTATGCCGCGGAGAACGGAAATACCTTCGATTCAGATTTCTTTTCCAGACCGCGATGGAGGTCCCTCGGGTAGTTCGACTGCGGCGACATTTCGGTCCGGCCCCGAGCGACTCATGGCCCACACGTTGCCCGCCTTGTGCCCCGGAGGATGCTCCCCGGTCACTGCAACTCCAGTACGCAGAGAAGGTCGTGGCCGGATAGCAAGATATTCTTGGTTTGTGAGGATCAACGCTTTTTCCGACGTTTGCCTGCGCGCGCTGATGTTGCTGGTAGCGGCGCCGGAAGGATCTTTGCTGACTTCAAAGGCAATAGCCGACGCCGCCGGGACACCCTACAACCACGTGAGTAAGGCTGTTATCCGTCTGCGTGGACTCGGCTTGGTCGACGTGAGTCGGGGCAGGGCAGGGGGTGCCTCGATCAGCGACTTTGGACGCCGCGCCACCGTGGGGTGGCTTTTGCGCCAACTCGACGGCCGCATGGACCTAGCGGACTGTGAAACCCCGCAGGGCAGCTGCCCGCTGAACCACCAGTGCGGCCTGCGGGCAGCTCTGCGGCGCGCCCGGGAGGCCTTCTATGCGGAACTGGACGAGGTGGTCATTGGAGATCTGCCCAACGGGGAGCAAATGGGCCCGGTCTTCGTGACGTTAGCCACCCGTGGGCCTGCCTAAACCGCGCCATTCCGGCAGGTTTTCTACAATTCGTAGAAGAACGGTCTAAAACCCGTATATCGAATGCTAGTTTTGGATGGTCAGGCTTTCTAGCTAGGAGAAATTATGCTCTCTGAAAAATCCCTCCCCATCATCGAAGCCACTCTTCCGATTGTCGGTGAGCGTATGCCGGGCATCGCCAAGGATTTTTACCGGCGCCTGTTCGAGGCGCATCCGGAGCTGTTGGACGGGCTGTTCAGCCGGTCCAATCAGAAGAACGGTTCCCAGCAGCAGGCCCTTGCCGGTGCCGTTGCCGGTTTCGCCGCGCATCTGGTGAAGAACCCGGATACCTACCCCGAGGCTATGCTGTCCCGACTTGCCAATAAGCATGCCTCCCTCGGCATTTCCCCTGAGCAATACGATGTTGTGTACAAGTATCTTTTTGAAGCCATCGCGGACAAGCTCAGTGATGTCATTACCGAGGATATCGCTGGCGCCTGGTCGGAGGTCTACTGGTTGATGGCACACGCGCTGATCAAGTTGGAAAGGGGCCTCTACGGCACCCAGACCAACAATTCTCCGTGGAACTTCTGGACCGTCATCAAGAAGGAAGCTGCCGGCGAGACGGCCATGACCTTCACCCTCGAACCGGCCGATGACACCCCCGTTTCCGTGGCTTTAGCAGGCCAGTACGTCAGCGTCCGGGTGCAGATACCGGACGGGCTGCACCAGATTCGCCAGTACTCCCTCTGCGCCGACATCAGCTCCCGTCGCCGGGTCTTCACCACAAAAATCGACGATAACGGCGAGGTTTCCCCCGTCCTCCACCACATCACCGAAGTCGGCGACGTCATTGAGCTCTCCAATCCTTACGGAGACATCACCCTCTCCCCCGACGTCACCACACCGCTGATCCTTGCCACCGCCGGGATCGGCTGCACACCCTCGGCATCCATCCTGCGCTCCCTGGTTGACCAGGGTTCCCGCCGCGAGGTCCTCGTCCTGCACGCTGAAAACACCATGGAACAATGGGCCCTGCAGAAGCAGATGCGCCAGGATATTGAAACACTCGACGGCGCGAACCTCGAACTCTGGCTCAAAGACCCGGCCGTGGACGCCCACACCGGTTACATGTCCCTGCAGGGAATCGACATTGCGGCAGAGACATCTGTTTTCCTCTGCGGCCCACTGCCCTTCATGAAGAAAATCCGTTCCGAAGCCCTGGGAGCCGGAATACCAGCCGAGCGTATCCACTACGAAGTCTTTGGACCCGATCTCTGGATGGCGGCCGCCAATTAAACGCCCCAGGACATCTTGGCTGTTGCCGGAAACACTAGTTCCATCGGCGTCAGAGGGTGAGTAGTTGGCGCATGACGTAGGGCAGGATGCCGCCATGCATGTAATACGCTTCTTCGGGCGGGGTGTCGATCCGCAGCGTCGTGGTGATTTCCTGAACCTGGCCGTCAGCCTCGATGCGGACAGTCACTTCACAACGCAACGGCCTCGCCTCGCGCAGAGGCCGAATAGCGCTGCAAGTCACAATGCAGGACTTTTGATCGCGGTTTATTCCTGAAAATATGTTGCAATGACCGCCAGAATCCGCCGATCCTCTATCGGTCGTTCAGCCGGCGCGCTCGAGCCGGACCATGATCAGGAAAGTCTTCTGCAACCCCTCCGGGTTCGTAGAACCGCTTCACAAACTCCCGCACTTCCTCCGCCAGTTCGGCGCGGGTCATGGAAACCTCAGAGCCTGAAGTGTCATCACCAGAATCAGCAACTAACCGACTGGCAGTGAAGCCGTAAGTTCCATCAGCTGGCCCGTTCAGCCATGCGAAGTCGTAGCTGAGCGACCCACCAGGTTGCGTCCTCTCGCTGATACGAAACAGCTCGTCATTAACACTGACCTCGAAGGACTCCATTCGCTGAGTGTAAATCGTGGGCCCTCTGCCCTCCGTTGAACGAGCACGACAACCCTTCCCCGTGCGCTATGTGATCCCTGAGGCAGCGCTCACCTAAACCGGGTGGCAGAACCCGTCTCACCACATCCTTGCGATGAGCCTGTTCCCCTAGCCACCCCTGCGAAAGGGTCGTTCTCACGAAGGCCTCAAAACACCACTGCACAACCGACCTGGCGTGTCTGGCCCGGGCGGCTGCGAGGGTATCGGTATTCATGACTGTTGGGCGGCCGCCGGTGCGGCCACTACCTGGCCCAACTCCAAGCGTGGGGATACACCCTCAGCGACGTCGAGCGCATCATCATCGATCACGGAAATACAGAAACACAGAATCCTGTAAACGCGCAAGAGCAGTAACCGCTGGTGGTGTCCCGGCCAAGACGGCCGGGACACCATACCGGCCGTCCGTGTATCTGGGTGCGGTTACCCCAAGAGGACGACATCCGGGCGGCGGGACTGCTTCTCGAAGCCCGGTCCCCTGACAAACACGGGCGGTTCGACCAAGAGGACTGGCGGGCCGCGTTGGACGAGGTACACCGGAAACAACGCAGATGAGTAAGCACAAACCGGCCTCGTTCACTCCCTATTTCACCCAGCAGGACACCGAGCAGGTACGGGCGGCATACCTCGCCGCAGGCCAGGCCGAAGGCTACGCTTCCATCACTGATCTGATCGAAGCGGCCGTGCTGCGGGAAGTGCGCCGCCTCCAACGCAAACACAACGGCCGGCGGCCATGGGAGCCGGTAGCGGCCGG
>NZ_KI914678.1:13018-14574 GCF_000520495.1 Arthrobacter sp. H14 | reverse complement strand
GGCCCGTGCCGACGCGGCGGCCCGGGCCGGGCATGCGGAGCAGGACGCACAGACCGCCCGCGGTGAACTGGAAACGGTCCGGAGTCAGAACGCTGAGCTGCGCGAACAACTCGCCGCCGCGCAGGCCACCGCATCCTCGGTGCAAACGGCCATGGACGCGGTCCTGGCCCGGATCACTACACCGGAACCACCCACCGGCGGCGGCAATCACGAGAACAAGGCATGACCGGGCCCCGGAATCCGGCAGAGGAACCAGGCGCGCCCGACCAGGCACCCCCGACAGGGGGCCGGCCGGGGCCGCGGTTTCTGTCGGTTAAAGACGTCGCGGCGGAACTGGCCATCGGCGAACCCAGTGTGCGGGGCCTGATCAGTACCGGTGAACTCGCCGCGATCCAGATCGGCGGCCGCGGTTATCTTAAGTTTGAACATGTCCGTAAGTCCCTATTGTCGTCCTGACTTGGTGGCACGGTTGCAGCTGCCATCTCGTGGGCTGTGAGAAACGTGAGAATCGAAACGATGTTAGAGGATAGGACGAGTGTGAGTAAACGGTTCATGACCCTGACGGAGGTGGGTGAGGAGCTAAATATTTCGCCGTCTCAGACCTATGCCCTGGTCAGGTCTGGTGAGCTGCCGGCGATTCAGGTGGGCGGACGTGGGCAGTGGCGTGTGGAGGTTCGACTTTTGGAAGAGTTCATCGCCCGTGCGTATGAGAAATCAGCGGCTGCGGCACGCAACGGCGGGCCGCAGGAGCCCACCGAAAACGACGAGTAGCAGGCAGCCGAGTCGGCCCGTGCCGACGCGGCGGCCCGGGCCGGGCATGCGGAGCAGGACGCACAGACCGCCCGCGGTGAACTGGAAACGGTCCGGAGTCAGAACGCTGAGCTGCGCGAACAACTCGCCGCCGCGCAGGCCACCGCATCCTCGGTGCAAACGGCCATGGACGCGGTCCTGGCCCGGATCACTACACCGGAACCACCCACCGGCGGCGGCAATCACGAGAACAAGGCATGACCGGGCCCCGGAATCCGGCAGAGGAACCAGGCGCGCCCGACCAGGCACCCCCGACAGGGGGCCGGCCGGGGCCGCGGTTTCTGTCGGTTAAAGACGTCGCGGCGGAACTGGCCATCGGCGAACCCAGTGTGCGGGGCCTGATCAGTACCGGTGAACTCGCCGCGATCCAGATCGGCGGCCGCGGTTATCTTAAGTTTGAACATGTCCGTAAGTCCCTATTGTCGTCCTGACTTGGTGGCACGGTTGCAGCTGCCATCTCGTGGGCTGTGAGAAACGTGAGAATCGAAACGATGTTAGAGGATAGGACGAGTGTGAGTAAACGGTTCATGACCCTGACGGAGGTGGGTGAGGAGCTAAATATTTCGCCGTCTCAGACCTATGCCCTGGTCAGGTCTGGTGAGCTGCCGGCGATTCAGGTGGGCGGACGTGGGCAGTGGCGTGTGGAGGTTCGACTTTTGGAAGAGTTCATCGCCCGTGCGTATGAGAAATCAGCGGCTGCGGCACGCAACGGCGGGCCGCAGGAGCCCACCGAAAACGACGAGTAG
>NZ_KI914678.1:7695-12918 GCF_000520495.1 Arthrobacter sp. H14 | reverse complement strand
CAACGCAAACACAACGGCCGGCGGCCATGGGAGCCGGTAGCGGCCGGAGAGCTCCGCACCGGCCGCCGCACCCGCGAGGAAGAACGGCACCGCGGCCAATAGATTTTCCTTTCGCAGGAAAAAACAAGAAAGAAACATGGGGACCGGGAACTGGTGGTGCAGCTCCCGGTCCCTTTCATTGGAAGTAAGTTCATCAGACTCCAGCCGGAATCACTGGGGCTGCGCCGGTCTTTTAGCACCGTAGTGAGCGTTGGCCGGGTTAGCCGGCCGATCGGGTCCCCCGGGCAGTCTGCACAGCGGGGAACCGTATCTGCCCCCGCTACTTTGGCGGATAGGCTGATAAAGTAGTAATAGTAGTAATATACTTACTACTAAACGTACTGGTCCGGCGGAGGGAAGCCATGGCAGAGAGCAGCAAAGAGCGGGTATACGCCGCGGCCGAGCGTATCGGCGCCGAACGCGTCCCCACGGTCACGGCCGTGCGTGAGGTGGCCGGGGTGTCCATGGCGGACGCCTCCCGCTACCTGCGGCAGTGGAAGGACGACGCGGATGCGGCCACGGCAGCCGTTGTCGCCGCGCCAGGCGCGCTGACCGATCAGGCACAGAAACTGGCCGGGACCATCTGGACCGAAGCGGTCCGGATGGCGGGGGAGGACCACCGCGCCGCGCAGGCGGCGTGGGAGGCCGAGAAAAAGGCGCTGGGTCAGGAGATCGACGAACTGGTCACCGCCGCCGACAGTGCCGAAACGGAGCACCGTACCGCACTGGAGGCAGCGGAGACTGCCCGTGCCGACGCTGCGGCCCGGGCAGAGAATGCGGAGCAGGATGCACAGACCGCCCGCGGTGAACTGGAAACGGTCCGGAGCCAGAACGCTGAGCTGCGCGAACAGCTCGCGGCCGCGCAGGCGACGGCATCCTCGGTGCAAACGGCCATGGACGCGGTCCTGGCCCGGATCACCACACCGGAACCACCCACCGCCCGGGGCAATAACGGAGACAAGGCATGACCGGGCACCAGAATCCAGCAGAAGAACCAGACTCGCCTGGCCAGGCACCACCGACAGGGGGCCGGCCGGGGCCGCGGTTCCTGTCGGTTAAAGATGTCGCGGCGGAACTGGCCATCGGTGAACCCAGTGTTCGGGGCCTGATCAGTACCGGTGATGGCTGCTGGGCGGTCGGGCAGACAGAACAGTGACGGGACTTGCGTGAATTCAGGCTCCTATGAAGTCATGTCCGCCCGTCCAGCAACGCGTTGATGCGGTTGCCCTACGGGCCGACAGATCGCGAGAATGACAACTGCGGGCAGTGTCTGTTGACTCAAGGGTCAGGCACGTAAAGCAACCTTCTCCATCATCACTGTTGACTCATTGAGCATCGCGGAGCTTACACTTCCGTGCTGAATCTTACTAGAATGTTGTCATAGCCGTTCTGAGTGCAGCTGTACCGTTGCGAATGGCTACCAGCGTGGGGGGCCACATGGAACATCAAGAATTATCCGCTTGTCAGCACCAGTCATGGCGCGGATAATGGCGCGAGACTTCAGAAGTATTGAGTTTCTCACCATTGACGAGGTTGCTTCGATGCTACGCGTCTCCAAAATGACTGTTTATCGACGAGTCCACTCGGGGGAGCTGCCTTCCGTGCACTTTGGCCGATCATTTCGCATTCCAGCCGTGGCCTTAGAAGCCTATTTTCCTACAGAGAACGAACCACCGGAGCCTAGCGAAGAACCAGACTCCCAGTAGGATTCGTGCGCCATTGGTGTCCGGGAAGCAGCTGGTGCGCACACACCCCGGAGCGGCGGCACACAGCATCTATAGCTGCTCGCCGCGCGCCCCTTAACTTCAACTTTCCCGAGCAATAGGACATGCTTCCATTCAACCATCCCGGCGTCTTAGTTAAATGTTCGAGAAACCTCACTCCGGGCTTCCTATATCTCTCTCCGCGTAGTTCGGCAGGTTTTTGCAAGGTCGTTGGTGGAGCATTCGAGCATGTTAATTTCTGCATGCTCCCGGTGGAAGCACATCATCGACATCGATAACACCGCCGCTTATTGGAGAAGATGATCCGTGACACTCGAGTATGCCCCTTGGCCCTTCGTCGGGCGCGCTGGCGTTGTCCATGAGACTGCTGCCAAGCTTCAATCGGGTCGAAGCGTTATCTTGGTGGGCGGCCCGGGCCTGGGAAAGACGAGCTTGGCTAACCGAGTCCTCGGACTGCTGGCGGATTCGACTGTCTCATTTCAGGTTCGCGGGACGCCATCCCTATCTGACGTGCCATACGGCGCACTCGGTGTTCTCCTCAGCGAACTGGACGATCAGGATTTGACTCATCCACTGCTTCTGCTGCGGGGGTTAGCCCGATTCCTGACCCATCGGGCAGGGCGTCGAAGAATCGTTCTCTTCGTCGATAACGTTCAAGATCTGGATGACTTCTCAGCACTTGTGATCTCGCAGTTGGCAGCGCAGAAGACCGTGGTGTTGCTTTGTGCCTGTGAGAGCATGAGCCGTGCACCACAGGAAATTTCGCATCTGTGGACGGACGGATCCTTGAGCAGGGTGGATGTCGTTCCTATGAGCTTGGATGAAACCATGCAGTTGCTCCGCGAAGAGTTACAGGGGCCGCTGTCCCGCTCGACGGTCCAGGAACTGTGGACGTTCAGTGGCGGCAATCCGCTGTTCCTTCACATTCTTACGCACGAGCAGCTGGTTTCCGGCAACCTTGTCCATAGCAATCGCGGGTGGCTGTTAGCCGCACCGGTCGCCGCGCAAAGCCGCCAGGTCGCGGACATTATGGTAACGCGCTTGAACCGGCTAACTCGGGAGCAATTGAAGATCGTGGAGGTGGTTTCCTTGGCGGGTTCGCTGCCGTTGGATTTGTTGGAGGAAGTCGCCGGGCAGCCAGATATTGATTCTCTCGAGGAACAGGGAATTCTGGAAACTGAAGCGGGTGTGGAGCGTTCAATTCGGGTTAAGCATGCTCTCGTCGCGGATGCCATCAGGCGCAACGTGCCGCAAGGGCGCGCGTGTGAGCTGCGGGAGCAACTCGTGGAAGCGGGTTCCGGGCGTCCTTATCCTCCGATAAACGTTCTTGCTTTCGCTACATGGACGCTTAACTGCGGTGGCCCACTGGACCCTGTCCTGGCGGTGGCTGCGGCTAAGGAAGCCAATGAGTTGCAGGCGCCGGATATGGCCCTTAGGTGCCTGGGGATGCTCGATGGGGAGCAGAAGAGACATCCGGAGGCGGCCACCGAGGAAATTCGGGCGCTGACTGCCAAAGGCCAATTCGCCGATGCGCACAGAGTCGTGAGCCGTCTCCTGGCAGATAATTCAGAACCCTCTTTTGCGAATTGGGTGGACTTGACGCTCGCTTGTGTCCTTCTCTCTAGAAACGACCCGCATGCACATTCCATGGCTCGTAACGCACTGCAAGACGTACGGACGCGCCTCGACGGAGCCAGGGGGGCCGGCGCCTGGACACCGGAGCTGGCGCGCTTGTCCGAAAAGGTCGGCCTCATGCAGATCGAGTTTTGGGTCTCTGAGGGCCGTTACGCCGAGATCGGCGAGGTGCTGGAGAAGATGTTCCATGACCTTTCCACTTCGGAATCATTCCGATATTCGGTCGGTTTCTGGCTCAGCGAAGTGTGGGCGGTCACGGGTCGTCAGGAAGATGGCGTTCAGCTGGCCGGAGACCTGGTGCACCTCCTTGACCGTCACAACCCTCCCGAGTCACTGAGGGGGCCTTCAGAAGCACCGTTACTTGAGAGCCTGTTATTGGCAGGCCGCTGGGCAGAGTGCGCCGAAATCCTGGATATCAATCGCAAATCGCAGCCACACGGCTCGGTGGCAAGGGACGAGGTATATGAGGGGATCCTGCACGTCCACAGTGGCCGCGGAAGTCAAGCGCTGGCACTGTTGCTGCCATCCATCGATCAGTTGCGGGCGAGGGGTTTGCATGAATTAGTGGTGCTCGCCCTCGCCGCGGCCGCGTATGCCTACTGTCTTGAGGACGTTCCCGAAGAGTTAAAGGCTCTTCTGGAGGAAATTGATCAACATGAGATAAAGGCGTCCTGGCCGGTCCAACGCGCCGTCGATTACTTCGTGACGTTGGCTTCAAGTGCGCTGACATCACCACAGCAGGTGAGGGCCGGCTTACTCAACCACGCTGACGAATGTCGTTCCCACGGGGCCGTGGCATTTGAGCTATTCTCCCTCAGCGCAGTTGTCCGTCTCGGACATCATGAGAGCGCTGAACGGTTGGCGGCAACGGCTGAGAAGGCTCAAGGACCATTTGCCAGATTATGTGGCTTATATGGCCGGGGCATGGCGTTCCGCGATCCGGAACAACTACTTGAGGCGTCACGGATGGCACGCTCCATCGGCCACGGTAAGTGGTGCCGCGACGCAGCGCAATCGGTTTTGGATTGTGCAGGGACGTCCGCGAACGCAGACCATGTGAAGGCTGCGAGGCGGTTGATCTATACAGCCCATGGCGACCCAGATAATCCCGGTCACGGGTCCTTGATACCGGGACTCACTCCCGGGGAGCGGCAAATTGTCTCTTTAGCTGCAAAGGGAACAACCAGTCGGGCCATCGCCGATACTCTGAGCGTTTCGGTCCGCACCGTCGAAGGGCACCTGTACCGCATATATGCGAAGTTGCATGTCGATGGCCGGGGAGAACTCGAAGAGATGCTGACTTAGCAGATGGACACGGACGGGTTCAACGCCAGTTCCGGTGGGATGAAGTCTTTGGTGGGACGATCCGCGGTTGTTGGCTCAATCGTTGAATTTCTGACTCTTGGCGGTATCGGCATGTGGGTGGTGGGCGAAGCCGGGGTCGGTAAGTCGGCCGTGGCTAAGGCCGTGGAGGAATTTCTCGGTTCCGGCTTCCCTCTCGTACGTCTATCGGCGAGCCCGTCGTTAGCCTCGGTTCCGTTTGGTGCGTTGGCCCCGCTTCTGAAGGAAATTTCGGTCGAAGACATTAGCTCTCCTCTTGCTGTAATCCGAAGCGTTACCCGCTCCCTGAGGCGGTTGCAGGACAGTGGACCTTTGATTCCCATCGTCATCGTTGATGACGCCCATGTGTTGGACGGGAGCAGCGCGGCAATACTGGCGCAAGTGGTTTCGGCCGGCAACGCGCGTTTATTCGCACTGTCCCGACCTGTCCCGGGAATACCGGCCGAAATCGTGGACCTGTGGCGGGAGGGACTCGTGAGCAGAT
>NZ_KI914678.1:0-7595 GCF_000520495.1 Arthrobacter sp. H14 | reverse complement strand
TGAGCAGATTGGATCTCGAGCCGCTAACAATGGCCGAGGTGCACAAGTTGTGCGTGACGGTTTTGGGGTCGGATATATTGCGCAGCGCCAGTGCAGCCTTCGGGAGGGCTTCGGCTGGTAACCCAATGTTCCTGCGCGCCCTGATTGAACAGGCCCAACGCCAGAACCACTTGGTCAACCGGAATGGCGTGTGGATGCTCTCTGGTGAGCCTCCTGCCGCTGATCAGGTCTTGGCGGATGTCGTTGAAGCAGAACTGGCGCCGCTGTCAACAGAAGAACGCAGGGTGCTGGAGATAGTCGCTCTGGCCGAACCACTACCCTTGGGTGTACTGCGGGAACTGGCAAAGACTTCTGATATTGACGCCATGGAGACGAGGAGTATCGTTACCGTCGGATCGGCTCCAGAGCGCCTGGTATGTCCGGCACATCCTCTCTACGGGGAAATTGTCCGTCAAAGTATGCCTCGAGCAGGGAATCGCACCCTTCGCAGGAGCATCGTCGAACTTATGGACAGCGCACCCTCCTCAGCCGAAGGACTGCTTCGTTACGTGAGCTGGGCTATGGAGTGCGGCGCACACGTGGACGACCGCCGGTTGCTGCGTGCGGCGATTCTCGCCAACAAGCTTCATCAGACGTCGCTCGCCCTGGCCATGGCACGGGCGGTTACCGAACCGAAACTCGCTCTCGCCGCTAGAATTGAAATGGCCAGAGCCCGTTCCCTCCAAGGAGATCAGGCGCAGGCCCGAGAGCTCTTGGAAGGTGCGCTCGACACCGCCATGGACGTGAAAACGGTAACGTCGGCAGCGCTGTTACCCGCACAATTGAAAATTCGTGCCGGAACAGGCGCCCAGGGCCTGCGTTCAGACGCAGAGGCGTGGTCGAGGGCCATCGATCGCATTGCAGCCGACACCAAAAGTCATTTGGGACGCATCCTCAAACTCTCCAGGATCGGCAGTCAGTTGTTGTGGTTGTATGCCTCGAATCTCGAGGGAAGCTACGAGAATGTGGAACCGAAACTTCAACAAATTGTAGAAGATCCTTTCGGCAGCGGGGAAACACGGTTGATCGCCCTCTCACTCCTGGGCGAACTGTTGACAGCGACGGGCAGACCGGAATTAGGTGCACAAGCGAATAGCCGCGCCCTGGAGATAGTCGGCACAAACGAGGACCTGTCACTGACCTATCACGAATTCGTGGTTATAAGATATGCAATATCCCTAACCTGCAGCGGTCGGTGGGACGACGTACACGACCTGATAACCCGCTATCTCGAGCAATCGCCTCAGACCCTGGCCTATCTCGGTGGAACCATCAATTTGGTAACAGGGTTGGTTTTGGCACGGCAGGGACTGTTGCACAGCGCCCTCGGCCAGCTCAGCCCCGCAATCGAAGCGTTCCGCGAAACTGATCCCGAACAATTGCTGCCCCTTGCGCTGGGTCTTGGCGCATACGCTGCCTCGTTAATGGGTGAGCATTCTCTGGCGCGCGAGTATGCCGGTGATTTTATCCGGCTACCGTACAGGGGGAGCCGCCAGCTGTTCCTGTTAGGGCATGCCCACACTGCCGCCGCCCAGATGGCCATGGGGGGAGGAACCGCCAGTCGGGACGAACTCCGACAAGTAGCCGCCGAAGCACGTGATCGGGGAATGGGTTCGGTGCAATTACTGGCCTTGGAATTGGCTGTTAGGCTGGGCGACACCACGGCGGCCGGCCCCCTCTCCGACGCCGCGGAAGCCAACGACTCGGTAGCCGCAGGGATACTGTATCGCTTTGCACGGGCAACCATAGAGAAGGATCCGGAAAGGCTTCGCATCATCAGTGACGAAGCGATTGAAGCGCGATATTTTCTGATGGCTGCAGACTCCCTTGCCACCGCGGTCTCCGTTCTGGAAGCTCAAGGCAGCGGGCAACGGGCGCGTCAATTTCAGATAATCCTGTCTGAACGCGTTGCGCGGCTTGAGGGGAACATGCTTTATCATCTAGAGGAATCCGATAAGGCAACGGATCTGACCCGGAGGGAAAAAATTATCGCCACCCTCGTGTTTGAGGGCCGAAGCAACAAGGAAATAGCCGAAGTTCTATCGGTCTCCGTTCGTACCGTTGAGGGACATCTTTATCGTATTTTCGCAAAGTTAGGTATCTCCCATCGCCGGGACATCACCGCCCGACATGTAGGCCGGTGCCACGAATAGAACGCAACCGGCGGCCCGGATCCTGCGTAGGACACCTCGCGCGTTCCTGCCGGGGGAACCATGTAATAAAATGGGAGCTTCACTAGGCAGATTAGGAACCGATGATGCCAACTTCTTCCAAGCATCATCGAGCGGGCATGAACCGACTGTTCACGCTGGCAATGGTTGTTGGCGGACTCTCCATTTCGGCGTGTAGCGGTACGAGTAGTGAGGTCACCGGCGCGCGCCATACTGAATCACCGGCACCGGAAGTGCCCTGGTTTGCTGGTTATGTAGACGTCACCCTTCCTTCCAGCTATGAATTCGACAAGCCGCCGAACCCTGAAGCCGCGAGAGCGGTGCTTTCCTTTATCGTTGCCGATCCCGAAAACCCCTGCACGCCATCGTGGGGCGGGCACCACAGCATGGATGGGGCCGCGAGCAAGCTCAACCTTGACCAGCGAATAACTCGGTTACGGGATAAAGGTGGTGAGATCGTCATCTCCTTCGGAGGTCAGCTTGCTGACGAGCTGGCCACGGGATGCCGCGATAAGGAAAACCTTGCGGCAGCTTACCGAAGCGTCATCAAACGCTACGGTTCCAACGTCGTGGATTTGGACATTGAGCGAGACGACCTCGATGACGAGAGTGCCGGCCGGCGGAGAGCGGAGGTGATTGCCCAGCTCCAACATGAACGTACCGGCGCGGATCCCCTGCAGGTCTGGGTGACGTTACCTGCAACCCCCAAAGGATTGACGGACCATGGTGCCGCTGCCGTGACACAGATGCTCGAAGCTGGCGTCGATTTGGCCGGTGTAAACATCATGATCATGAACTACAGTGCCAGCCGGCTGAAGGAACAGACGATGCTGGAGGCTTCCGTAGCAGCAATTCGGTCCACACACTCGCAACTCGGCACAATATACGCAGACGCGGGGCAGCCACTGGACGCCTCTGAGCTGTGGAGCCAGATCGGCGTCACGCCAATGATCGGTCACAATGATGTGGCTGGGGAAGTTATCGACATGGCGGCAGCGAGGGGTATCAATAAATTTGCCCGGAACCACGGAATAGGCAGAATATCGATGTGGTCTCTCAACCGGGACAGACCCTGCGCAACCGAGGAACGGGACGGGGCGCAGCCTTCCAACACCTGCAGTGGACTCGGTCAGGAGATCGGCGCTTTCTCCCGTATTCTTGGCAATGGCTACACGGGGAGTGTTAGATAGCTCGTGGAAGCCTCGCCATCGCCGCCGTGGCGGTGGCATTCACGGGCACAGCCGGGGTTACCGGCGCGGTGACGCTGTTGGTCCGCTCAGGCTTGTACCATCCTACGACCCGGCCCTTCAACGCCTGGGCCAAGGACGCGTAAAGTAGGTAGGCCCGTAGCGGCTCATAGATCAAACGGTAAATCGGCACGATTAACAAGTGCCACGCCCTTTCCCGGACCATGACCACAGCAACTATCGAGATCACCATGTGGGTAATTGCGACGAAGGCGGCAAAAGCTGCGATACTTTCCCACTGACCGTTCGCCAGACTGATACCTGCGACTATGACTGTCAGCGGCATGAAAACCAGCGGAATTAACGTCGCGAGCAGCGCGTAGGGGAGAGCGATCAATCCGAGTACGCCGTACTTTGGCCGCATAATCATTGAACGGTGCTTATACAGGGCCTGCAAGTTGCCGTAGGTCCAGCGCAGGCGCTGTTTCGCCAAGCCCCGAACAGTCATGGGCGCTTCCGTCCAGGCAACCGCCCTATTCTCCTGGACGATTTTGTAGCCCAGATTTTGAATGCACAGCGTCAGGTCAGCGTCTTCGGCCATCGTGTCATGCGAATAGCCGCCGGCGGCGACGAGCGCTTCTCTGCGCCATGCTGCACAGGCTCCTGGCACGATGGAGATCGCTCCTACAAGACCTTCAGCCATGCGGGTGACGCAGATGCCGGAGATGTACTCCAGACTTTGCCATGCCGTCAACAGGTTGCGGCGGTTGCCGACCTTCACATGGCCGGCGACCGCACCGACCATCCTTGTGCCGTCGTCGTCGATGAAGTGACGTGCGAGCATGCGCACTGTCGGGGGCTCGAAGATAGTGTCTCCATCGAGGGTGACGATGATTTCCCCCCGAGCAGAACTGATCCCGAAGTTGCTGGCTGCCGACTTGCCAGCATTCTCCTGGGTCAGCACACGCAGCTTCGGCCAGTTGCGGGCAAATTCCCGCATGATCGACAAGGTGTCATCGGTGGAACCATCGTCCACCGCAATAACTTCCATCGCGGGATAGTCGCTTGATTTCAGGGCCGCGAGCGTCTTCTCTACAACTGGTTCCTCATTGAATACGGGCAGTATGACGCTGACGAACGGCAAACAGTCCTCTTCGGTACTCTGCCACCGTTTGCGTTGCTGCCGGCGGTGGCCTATAACGGCAAGCACAACGTAGAGCGCGGACATAATCGTCAATGAACCAATACCAAACCAGAAAAGCCAGGTGATCGTAGTAGCTGGAGTGACCAAAAATAGCGTCAGAGCCGTAAAGGTGGCGTGGTCGACGAAGCCCGCGTCCACGGTTTGCACGGGACGGAACTCTGGGGGCAGGATCGGTGCCAGCGTAGAAAACGTGTATCCCTTGGCTTTCGCTTCTGCTATGAATTTCTCAAGCATTTGCACCGTCGCGGTCCTGTCGCCGCCCGCATCGTGCATCAGAACGACGGCTCCGCTGCCGTCAAGTTTCGGAACCGGGATTTCCTCGCCCGGTTCGTAGCTCCAATCGCCAGTATCTATGTCCATATCGACGTACCGATAGCCCAACTGTTGTGCCTGCAGCACGGCCAAAGCATTATTTTCCGGATCACCCTCCGGGATACGGAACAGCCGCGAGGCGTAACCCTCTGAGGACCGCATGATCCGGTCTGTTCCTATCAACTCTTCCCGATTCCGCAGATCGTCGTGGGCGTAAAAATCGGCATGAGTCATGGTGTGGTTGCCCACCATGTGCCCCTCCCTGACGATTCTTTCGAAGATCTCAGGGTTCTCCACGATGTTTTCGCCAATACTGAAGAATGTGGCGGGGACGCCCTCCCGCGAGAGCAGATCGAGGATCTGGGGCGTGTACTTCGCGGACGGGCCATCATCGAAAGTAAGCATCAACTGATGATCAGCGGGAGCACCGAAGCGCTCCATGACATATGGATGCTCGCCAATTAACTTCGCCTCGTTCTCGGTAGCTGCCCGGAAAATGGTGTCGCTGAAGGGGTCCTTCAGATAGACCTTGCCGTCCTTGTGCTCCGCCAAGGCGATTCTCACAAACGTATACCCGGTCTCTACACCGAGAAGCGGAATATTTTGTTGGTCACCTGCAGCGAGTAATTCCCGGGGATAATCACTGGACCCGTTTCGTTCCGGTGTCCATGTTGGCTCAACCGCCTGCGGGAGGATCCACGCCGCTGTCCCTATGAGGATCAGCATCATCAGGATGAAGCAGACAATTAGTCTCCTCCATCGTTTGCCACTCGGATCGAAGAAAATGGGAAGCGATGCCTGCACGTTGTCACCTCTGTACGTGGCTTTAGTTCGGCGTGGCCAACGCAGCTTCTCGGCAGCGGCATGTGAAAATGGTTGCATATGGCATCCCCCGGGTCCTGGCGGTCAGGCGCACAAAGGTCCCTGTGCGGCTTCCACTGCGAAGAGCGTATGAGTGGACGGGGATAGCTGACACGAGTAGCCGCTACCTGTCTTTGGCGCGCGGTCCTCTTGGTTCTGTGCCGGTTTCCTACGTGCCGAGTAGTTCAACTACTCATTTTTTGGGGTACGCCTGATGGCAGCAAACATCCATAGCTGATGGAGGCGTTCCTTACCGACCCATCCTTTACCGCTTATCGGCCGGCCCAACGGCGAAGTAATGATGCAGAAGTCAGGGGCTTCTGATACTTTCCTGTACTGGTTTATCCAGACAGATTGAACTGCACGGCGGAAATCGCTCGTTCGGCCTTTTACGGCATTGTCGTTATTGGCGGTCTCGGCGGCATAATTTCTCTGGCAATTGCCTATCATCCCGCAACGGCACTGATGGCGGTGGTTGCCAGTGCCTTGGTTTCCTTGCTTTTCATGCTGATTCTCGCCGGTCAGGAGAGATTCCGTGCGGTTGTCCGACACCGGCCCCTGTTTAACCTGACTGGGATGACAGCAGCGCTGCTGGCTAATGCTGTCGCCTTTTCATCTGTGACCGCATACCTGGCCATCGTCGTCACTGCTATCTGCCTGCACGCAGCGCACAAAGTCTTCGGACAAGCAGCAGTCACCCTCGGTGGAGCGGCCACGCAATAAGCTGCATGGCTGCCCGTCCCGGCAAACGTGAATTTCCGTACCGGTCATCCTCAGACCCCGAACCCCGGCGCTCTGTGCGCTGGGTGTCATTGCCCACCCTCCGGCGTGGATCCGGGTGCGGTGGCGCTGGGGCCGCGTTCCCGGCGTGCTGTGTGCACCCGGAAGGTGATGAACGCGATCAAGGCCACGACCAGCATGAGGGCGGTGATGTCACGCCCGGCCGCCTTGGCTACGGCTTCATAGGAGTTGCCGGCCAGAAAACCCAGCAGCACGAACCGGCACCCCAGACCAGGCCGCCGGTGGCGTTGAAGGCCAGGAACCGCGGGTAAGGCGTCCGGGACGTCCCGGCCAGGGCGGGCATGACCGCCCTGAAAAAAGCTGCAAACCGGTCGAGGAAGACCGCTGATCCGCCCCGGCGGCGCAGAAAATCCTGTGTCTTGTCCAGCTTGGCTCGGCGTTTGTCCATGACCTTCAGGTTCAGCATCCGGGAGCCGAAGTGTTTGCCGATCTCGTAGCCGACCGTATCCCCGACGATGGCGGCCAGCACGACCAGGACCATCATCATCCACAGCTCCACATGGCCGCGGCTGGCGATGACCCCGCCGAGGACCGCCGCTGTCTCACCGGGGATTACGAACCCGAAGAACAGGGCGTCTTCGGCAAACACCAGCACTCCGACCAGCACCAACGCCAGGAGCGGGTAGAGGTGGAACCTGGAACGACGTCGCCTGCGGGGAGGGAACGCGCGTAGTGTGAACGGGGTGTCATCCAGCAGAGGGCGGCATGGATGTCTTTCGCTGCCGTGTCACCGATACTGACGGTGCGGCGGCTGCGGACACGCTAACCGAGGGGGCCCTACATGACTTTCGATAACACCACTGCACCCGGCACACCCCCGACCCCGGAGACGGCGGCCGGTTCCCTGCAGGATCTGGTTTTGGACAGCGGTGACGTCGAAAAATTCCTCGACAATCTCTCGGAACTGGCCGTCGCGCGGCTTTCCTCGCCCGGCAATGACGTTCTGTGCGGAATCACGCTGCTGCGGCCAAGGAAGGTCGAAACGGTTGCCAGCAGCAGTGAAGACGCCAAGAAATTTGT
>NZ_KI914677.1:126779-128125 GCF_000520495.1 Arthrobacter sp. H14 | reverse complement strand
GGCTGAGGACTCGCCGGCTAGCGGCTGACTCACGGCGAGTGGGCTGCCTCAGGCTTCGCGGACGACGCCGGGGCCGTCTTCGAGCATCACCGGCCGGCAGGCGATAAACGCACCACCACCCAGCAATACCAGCGTCGCCCCGAGGAACGCGAAGGACGCCTCCCAGCTGCCGGTCTCGGCCTCCAAAATGCCGAACAACAACGGCCCGGAGCAGGCTAGCGCATACCCGACCCCCTGGCCGAAACCGGAGAGCGCACCCGCTCCGACATGGGTACGCGTGCGAAGGTTGATCAGCACCAGCGCCAGCGGGAACGTGCCCGGACCGAGTCCCACTAGGACCACCCACAGCCAGGTCATTTCCGCCGGCACCAGCAGCAGGCCGGTGTAGCCGGCTATAAAACAGGACAGGAAAACCCCGACGACGGGAAACGGGTTGCGCATCCGTGCGGCGAAGATCGGCACCATCAGGCTCAACGGCAGGCCGAGAATGCCGAACAGGGCGAGCATGCTTCCGGCTTCAGCAGCCGAGAGCCCGGCTTCGGTAAGCATCTGTGGCAGCCACGCGAACATGGCATAGGTCTGCAGTGAGGTGCAGCCGAACATGAGGGTCAGCCCCAGCGCCAGCGGCGACTTCCACAGGTTGATCCGCAATCGTTCGCTGTCCCGCCTTGGCGGAACCGGCTGGGCGCCTTCCGGTTGGTCGGCAGGAGACTCGCCGTCCGCAGGCTTCGCGGACGACGCCGGGGCCGTCTTCGAGCATCACCGGCCGGCAGGCGATAAACGCACCACCACCCAGCAATACCAGCGTCGCCCCGAGGAACGCGAAGGACGCCTCCCAGCTGCCGGTCTCGGCCTCCAAAATGCCGAACAACAACGGCCCGGAGCAGGCTAGCGCATACCCGACCCCCTGGCCGAAACCGGAGAGCGCACCCGCTCCGACATGGGTACGCGTGCGAAGGTTGATCAGCACCAGCGCCAGCGGGAACGTGCCCGGACCGAGTCCCACTAGGACCACCCACAGCCAGGTCATTTCCGCCGGCACCAGCAGCAGGCCGGTGTAGCCGGCTATAAAACAGGACAGGAAAACCCCGACGACGGGAAACGGGTTGCGCATCCGTGCGGCGAAGATCGGCACCATCAGGCTCAACGGCAGGCCGAGAATGCCGAACAGGGCGAGCATGCTTCCGGCTTCAGCAGCCGAGAGCCCGGCTTCGGTAAGCATCTGTGGCAGCCACGCGAACATGGCATAGGTCTGCAGTGAGGTGCAGCCGAACATGAGGGTCAGCCCCAGCGCCAGCGGCGACTTCCACAGGTTGATCCGCAATCGTTCGCTGTCCCGCCTTGGC
>NZ_KI914677.1:125596-126679 GCF_000520495.1 Arthrobacter sp. H14 | reverse complement strand
CACCGGCATCAAGGGGCGACGGTCGACGCCGTCGTTCCAGTCCCATAGTGATCCACGGGACCGCAGCGACCAGGCTGAAGACGGCCCACAGCCCAATCGAGAATCTCCAGTCGGTGGCGTCGGCAACCGGAACTGCGAACTGCGGCGGAAGTGCGGTCCCCAAAGCCAACGACGTCGAATACAGGGCGGTCATCAGACCGATTTTGTCCGGAAAGTACTTCTTGACCAGCGGCGGCAGCAGCACGTTTCCGGCGCCCAGGCCGGCCAACGCCACCACCGTCAGAATCATGAACGGAACTGTTTCGGAGACCAGCGCGCGTGCGATCTGGCCCAGCACCGCCGATGCGATGGCGATTCCAAGGAGTTTCTCCAGGCTCGCCCAGCGGACGACGTACGGGGTCATAAAACCGAAAACGGCGAAGGTCGCCGTGGGCAATGTGCCGAGCAGGCCGATCATGGCGGCCGAGAGGGCAATATCCTCGCCGATCTGGCTGATCAGCGGCGAGACAGCCGTCACCGCCATGCGCAGCGTGATCCCGAAGAGCAGAATGCCCGCCAGCACGATTATCCGTCCGCGGAAGCGGCCGGGTTCCCCTATTGGGAGACTGGAAATAGACGATGGGGACACCGTCCGAGCCTACAGTCGGGGCTCAGGGCAATTGAAATGTTGCACCTGTGCCATTAATCGCAAGGCGGCCGCCAAGGACGGTTGGGTTTTGCCCGGCCGCGGCCAAAAAAAACGCCTTTCGAATCACTTTGGTCACGGTGTATGGCAACCGGACGAAATCGGCAAGGTTTTCCAATGGTTTTGCGCTCACAACATTCATCAACACCGTGTACTCGTCACGAAGTTGGTCCGGTCTCTGGGTGTGGCCGGGCACCTTTTGAAGGGTAAACGACATGTTTTCTTCAACCCATTCCACCACCCGCGCCGGCGCCGGTGATCGAAGGCAGTCAGGACGAAGAAGCAAAGACAAGACCCTGCATGGTCCGCCCCGCTGGCTGGCTGCCCTGAGCGCCGGCGCCATGTTGGCCACGGGCATCGCTCCACTGGCCATCAGCCCGGCGGGAGCCGCCGCGGCG
>NZ_KI914677.1:93551-125496 GCF_000520495.1 Arthrobacter sp. H14 | reverse complement strand
CCGGTGGATCCGCAGACCGGATACCCGGTCTGGTATTCCGATGGCACCGTCAAGCTGCAGCTGTGCTACATGGCCGAAGCGGGCTGCCTTTCCGAGCCGCCGAACCCGGCCGCACCCGCCTCGTATCCGGATAACTTCCCCGAGGAGGCCTTCTGGTTCGCGGCGGAAGCCGAAGGAGGAAACCTGGGACTCTACGAAGCTGCCTTGGAAGCCGCCCACGCCAACGACGTCGTGCGCAAGGGCGATCAGAATGGCTTCGCCCGGCTGCGGTTCAGGCTCAACAACCTCGTGGCAAACAAGTCCTATACGATCACTCATCCCTATGGGGTGAATACCTTCGTCGCGGAACCTGATGACAAGAATCCGGCACTGGGGTTCATCAAGCAGACCCTTGATGTCGGAGATTGCGCTCCAACCGCCACCAGGGCGTGCGACTGGGCTGGAGTGGGTGAAAGTTTCCTCGGCGACTACACCACAGGCTCAACGGCAAAGTTCCTCAAGCAGGTCGGCGCGGCACCGGGAACACTCGGCAGCATCACCACAGCCCGGGCCGTAACCGGAGCCCCCTCGGGCACCAACGCGGTGATTGTCACCGGCCCCAATGCCGGCGGCCCCGGAGTCAATTCACTAAGGGTCAGTACGTTCACCGTTCAAGGCTTGATTTTCAACGGAGCCGATGGCGCGCCTTCCTCCCCCGATCTCAGAGCGGCCAGTGACACCGGCCGGTCGAGTACGGACAACATCACCAAGGACGCCACCCCGACGTTGGGAGGAACGGTTCCGGGCCTCGGCGCAGCGCCGGCCACAGTCCAATTGATGGTGGACGGCGCCGCCACGCCGGCAGCAACGACAGCCACCGTGAACGGACGCTATTCTGTGGCCCTGCCGAAAGCCCTCGCCGCAGGCACGCACAAGGTGAAGGCCAGGATCGCCAATCCCGCCTACGCCATCGACCCTGCGACCGGTGCTCCCACCAACCCGGCAACACCGAGGTACCTGGTCTCGCAGACGCTGACCTTCACGGTCGACACAGCGGCACCTCCTGTGAAGATTGGAACGTCCCGTCCATCAGATCCATCCCTGGACAGGACCCCGACCTTCAGGTTCAGCAGCACTGATCCCGCGGCATCGTTCGCTTGCCAACTGCTGCCGAGCAACAGGGCCTGGGATAAGACCTGCGCATCACCAAAGACCTATGACGCGCAGATCAACGGGGACTACACCTTCAAGGTACGTGCCACCGACGCCGCGGGTAACACCAGCGTCCCGGCCTCGTACGCCTGGCGGATCGGACGCACGGATACCTTCATCCCGAAGGTGGTCAGCCGGACGCCCGGGTCGAACGCAACAGGCGTCATCAGGGCGGCAAACACCACCGTCGAGTTCAATGAACGAGTCGGCGGCATTAACGGCACGTCTTTCTCTCTCAAGAAAGCTGCAACCGGTGCAAAGGTGTCTGCCACTGTCAACTACAACGCGACAACCCGGACGGCGACGCTGAATCCACGTTTCACCCTGGCGGCGAACACCCGGTTCACCGCTAGTTTGGGCTCCGCAATCAAAGACAAGGCTGGTAACCCGCTCAAGATAACCAGCTGGACGTTCACCACCAAGCGGTAAGCGGTCAGTACTGGCACATCCAGTCACAGATGCGGTCCCGGGCCGGCCATAGCCGCCAGCCGGGGACCGCATTTGTGCCCAGCCGGCGCCGGTGGCGGAAAGGTCCTACCAACCGAGAAAGACGCCGCTCGGCCAAGAAGCGGCGCGCTGGTGCGATGCGCCGCTTTCGGTGGAGGTGTGAAGTGCCGTCATGGAGGACACGCAATTTTTTCCCGGTTACAGACCAGCCGCCCACACCTGCTAAGCTTTTTCAGTTCCCAATTGATGTTGAACAGTCAGCATCAGGCCCTCGTAGCTCAGGGGATAGAGCGTCTGCCTCCGGAGCAGAAAGTCGTAGGTTCGAATCCTATCGAGGGCACCAATCGTCTGAAGACCAGCCATGCCGCGCCCCGCCCCCAGATCTGCTGCACCCCTTCACAAGCCACATCATGACAGGATGCTCGTATGGGGAAACGATGAAAACTCTCGTCATCACAGTCACGGTCTCGGTTGCACTCATAGCCACTATCGCGTGGGTCTTGTCCTGGATAACACTTCTGGACGCGGTCGCGGCAGTAGCAGTGGCGCTGCTGATCGCCCTGGTGCTGGGACGCCTCAGGGAAACAGCGGTGAAGATTGCTTCGAACGATGAAGGACAGCGTCATCACCGTGGGCGTGGTGGTGGTGGGCTGATGTGACCGCTGCGGCGCGATTCGGGTCAGTTTAGTGTTGAGAGAGTGTGGTCGCTGCGGTGTCATGCCGCAGGTCCTGCATCTACAGCATCATTCCATTCCCGTCACGCGCATGGTGATGTTGATCCTTCCCTGGCTGAGTCCCGTCTGCGGATCAGCCGTTCCCGGCAGCGTCTTTGGGACACCGTGGTAGGCGAAGCGCGATGGCCCGCCGAACACAAACAGATCCCCTGACATCAGCTCGACGTCGGTGTACGGCTTGTTCCGGTTTTCGGTATTGCCGAACCGGAACAAGCAGGTATCGCCGATGCTCAGTGACACCACTGGGTCGCTGGCCTTCTCATCCTTGTCCTGATGCATTCCCATTTTCGCCGCATCGTCGTAGTAGTTGATCAGGGCTGTGTCGGGCGTATAGCCGTCACCGGCTGCCGGGTCGAGGTAGCCGTCGACCAGCGCTTGGCGCCCAAGCTCAATCATCCAGTCCGGAACTTGGGCAACCCGGCCGCCACCGGCGTCGTCGGCGGTTCTGGTGTATTTATAGGGTTGCCAGTGCCAGCCCAGGCACACCGTCTTGACCGACATTTGGCGTCCGCCCGGCAGCCGGGCAGAACGCATCGGGACCGGCCCTACGGCCCAGCGCCGGCATTCTTCGACAATCGCCCGCTGCCGCTCAATGCCGAGCCAAGCCGGCACGTGCACCGCTCCCGGCGCGATTTCGGAGCGCTCCCGCGGCAGCAGCATCCCGTTCATGATGCCCCCAAGTCTATTTGGCACTTTCATGCCGCCTCCAGTGTCAACAGTGTGCGCTTGGCTTCGGGGCCCCCAACGTATCCGCCCTGAGTCCCATCGGAACGAACCACCCTGTGACACGGCACGACGACGGGAAGCGGGTTGGTGCCGCACGCGGTTCCAACGGCACGGACCGCTTTGGGACTGCCCGCCAACCGGGCGAGCTCTCCGTAACTGGCCGTGCTGCCGTAGCGGATGTCCGGCAGATGGGACAGAATGTCCCGGCGGAAACCGGACGATAGGCGGAGATCGAGTGCCAGCTCGAACTGGCTCCGGCCCCCCGCGAAGTATTCGTCAAGCTGGCGGGCAGCGTCATCGAGCCGGGCCGGAGCCTCCAACACACGGGGGCTGATTTTCTCGGCCAGGCGATTCAGAACCGCCTGGTGGTCTTCGCGGACGTAGGCCACGCGCACAAGCCCGAGCTGTGTGGCAGCGAGCAAGAGCGGCCCGACAGGTGTGTCAATGGTCCGATAGGCGACATCCAGCAGGTTTTGTTGTTCCGCCGCCTGCACCAAGCGGGCGTGGAGGCGCCGGTTGGCGTCGTCGTCATTCCTGCTCAACGCGCCCACGATGCCACCGGGCTCTGCAGGTGTTGGTTGCGTATTCATGGGGTATCTCCCTGATAACTTTTGCGAAGTGTTTTGAGACCGTCGGCCGCCGCCCGGCGGGCCGCGGCTTCAGAATTGCCGAGCAACCCGGCGATACTGGCGTAGGGCAATCCGGCCAGGTGGCGGTAGGCGAGCGCCTCGCGTTGTTTCAGCGGCAACAGCTTCAGCGCCTCCCACAGTTCCCCGTCCGCGGGCTCCGGAATGCCGTCATGACCGGGCCTCTCCGGCAGATCGTCCACGGGAAGCGGTCTGCGGGCGGCCGAGCGATGCTGATCGATCGCCTTGCGTTTGGCAATCGTGACCAGCCAGGCCTCCACATTGGCCGCCGGATCCAGTTCCGGGTAGGCCCGCAGGGCAGCCAGGAATGTCTCCGACCATGCGTCCTCGGCATCGTGGTGGCCGAGGACGGCGCGGCAGACCCGCAGCACAGTCGGTCCGTGCTCCGTGACGATCTGCTCGAATGGTTTCAGTCTCACACCCGGTAAACGTCCTTAAGGCCGGATTCGTGAGATTCGCTGGTTGGGGATTTCATTATCTGTAGCGCTGCCTAGAACAACGCGGGTGTTTCGAACCGGGAAGGATTTTCCAGTCCCAGCAGGAACTTCTTCCGCTCCAGCCCGCCTGCATAACCTGTCAGGGACCCATCGGCGCCAACCACCCGGTGGCAGGGGACGATGATGCTGAGCGGATTGCGTCCATTGGCCGCTCCAACCGCACGGATGACCAACCTGTTGCCCAGCTGATCGGCCAGCTGCCCGTAGGAGCGCGTCTCACCGTAGGGAATTTCGGTCAGCAGCTTCCAGACCTTGTGCTGGAAGCCGCTGCCGGCCGGCGCCAGCGGCAGCGTAAATGTGCGGCGCTCACCGGCGAAGTATTCCTCCAACTGGCCGGTTGCCTCTTCGAAGCCGGCGCTGCCCTCATCACCAAATGTTCCGGTGTCGGGCATATGCGTATGTTCAGCCATATACACGGCGCTAAGGACCCCGTCCGTATTGACCAAAGTCAGAACGCCGATGGGCGAATCGATGCTGGTGTGCGTTCTCATGTCTCTCCTCAACGGACCGGGCCTGGCTCCATTCTGCCAGTCCGCACTAAGCCATTGGCTGAAGTGGCACAGCCGGGATGCTCCGCCTGCTTACTGTTGGTGGGAAGCGATGGAAGGAGTAACTATGTCACGCATAGCCATTATCGGAGGTCATGGAAAAGTTGCCATGCACCTCGCGGAAATTCTCACCGGCGGAGGCCATCAGGTCAGTTCGCTGTTCCGCAATCCGGATCACAGCAGCGATGTCGAAGCCACCGGTGCAACGCCGGTTGTTGCCGACCTCCAGCAGCTCTCCACAGAGGAGATTGCCGGCAAAATCAAGGGTCACGACGCCGTGGTGTGGTCGGCTGGTGCTGGCGGCAGCGGCGCTGATGCGACCTACGCAGTGGACCGTGATGCCGCGATCCGCTCCATGGACGCAGCCAAACGGGCAGGCGTGGACCGCTATGTGATGGTCTCGTTCATCGGTTCCAGGAAGGATCATGACATTCCCGAAAGCGATGGGTTGTTCGACTACGCGCAGGCAAAGGCTGCCGCCGACGATTACCTCCGGGGCACGGATCTGTCGTGGACGATCCTCGGACCTGGCATGCTGACCGAGGATGAAGGGACCGGGCGGATCGAAGTCGCTCCGGAGCCAGCCGGGAACAAGGTTTCGCGCGAGGATGTTGCCCGGGTGGCCGCGCTTGTCCTGGAGAAGCCCGAAACCGCCGGAAAGTTTATCCCGTTCAACAATGGAGAAACGCCGATCCAGGACGCCATTGACTCCGCGTCCTGACACGGTTGGCTGAGCATTAAACGTCGACGACGGCGGTCCCGCAGCGTAATGCCGCGGCGACCGCCGTCGTCGTTTTTATGACGGTTTCAGGATCGCAAACTGCCGCGATTCCTACTGGAGGAGAGTCTCGTCATCCGTAAGCTTCTCGCCCTTGATGTTCTCGAACTCCTGCAACAGACCCTTGACGGTCATCTTCGACTTTCGCTCCTGATTGAGGTCGAAGAGGATCCTTCCATCATGCATCATGATCAGCCGGTTGCCCAGCCGCAGCGCCTGTTCCATGTTGTGCGTGACCATCAACGTGGTGAGTTTATGCCGGTCGACAATCTCCTGAGTCAGGCGTGAGACCAGCTCGGCGCGCTGGGGATCCAGCGCAGCCGTATGCTCGTCCAGCATCAGCACCTTGGGTTCGCTGAACGTGGCCATCAGCAGGGACAATGCCTGGCGCTGACCGCCCGAAAGCAGTCCCACCTTGGCCTTGAGCCGGTCCTCGAGCCCCAACTCCAGCGATTTGAGTTCCTCGCGGAATTTTTCCCGCTTCTTGTTGGTCACGCCGATCGAGAATCCACGCCGGTTTCCCCGCTCATATGCGATCGACAGGTTTTCCTCGATCGTCATATTCGGCGAGCTTCCCGCCATCGGATCCTGGAAAACGCGGCCGATGTACTTTGCACGCTGGTGGTCCGCAAGCCGGGTCACATCGAGCTCGCCGATCGTCACCGTGCCAGTATCGGGCAGCAGCTTGCCGGAGGTGATGTTCAGAATCGTCGACTTGCCCGCGCCATTGCTGCCGATGACGGTGACAAAGTCACCACTGTCGAGCTTGAGCGTCACATCGTCGAGCGCTACCCGCTCATTGACCGTGCCGCCGAAGAAGGTCTTGCTGACGTCCCTAATTTCCAACATAGCTGCCCCTTGCCTTCGCACTGACTTTGGTCTTCTTCAAAGTCCGGTATGTCGGCATCTTCTTGAAGAATTTCCACTGCGGCAGGATCAACGCCAGGATGACCAGCACCGAGGAAATGAGCTTCACGTCCGAAGGATCGAACCATTCGATCCGCAGCGCCAGCGTAATGAAGACCCGGTACGCAATGGCACCCAGGATCACGGCCAGGGTGGAGATCAAGATCAACCGGCTGCCGAATACGGCCTGCCCGATGATCACCGAAGCGAGCCCCACCAGGATCAGGCCGATACCCATGCTGATGTCGGAGAAGCCCTGGTACTGGGCGATCAAGGCGCCGCATATTGCCACGAACCCGTTCGAGAGCGCCAGACCGAGGATTTTCATCCTGTCCGTGCTGACTCCGAAACTGCGGATCATTTCCTGATTGTCCCCGGTCGCCTGCATCGCCAGTCCCATATCGGTGTGCAGGAACCAGTCCAGGAACAACTTCACCCCGATGGCCACCAGGGCGAAGATCGCGATCGAGACCCACGTACCGAGCCATCCATTCTCACGCAACGGCGTGATCAGCGTGTCCTCCCGCAGGAGCGGAATGTTCGCACTGCCGCCCATGATTCTCAGGTTGATCGAGTACAACGCAATCATCGTGAGAATACCGGCCAGCAGACCGTTAATCTTTCCCTTGGTATGAAGAAGACCGGTGATCACGCCCGCCACCATTCCAGCGGCGAAGGCTGCGATGGTGCTCAGGAGCGGGGGCGCTCCATTGACGATCATGATGGCCGCAACAGAGGCCCCCGTGGTGAAACTCCCGTCAACCGTCAAATCGGGGAAATCGAGGATGCGAAAGGTCAGGTAGACCCCTAGAGCCATAATCGCGTAGATCAGCCCTAATTCAACAGCTGTATACATTAATTACTTACCTTTAGTTCCTTGCCGCTTACTTTTTGATGACCCGGTCGGCCTGGTCCAGCAGCTCCTGCGGAACCTCCATGCCCATCCGCTCGGCGGCCTTGGTGTTAATAACCAGCTGGATGTCCTCGAGGGTCTCGATCGGCATCGTTGCCGGATCGGCGCCTTCAAGAATCTCGATGGCCATCATGCCGGTCTGGTGACCGAGCTTTTCGTAGTCGATGCCATAGGTGGCCACACCACCCTCCGCAATGGAGTTGGCCTCGCCCACGATCAACGGAATCTGCTTCTTTTCCGCGACCTGGACAACCGATTTCAGGGCCGAAACCACGGCGTTGTCGGTCGGCACGTAAATGGCATCCACGTTCAGGGAGTTGGCTGCCTGCTGCACCTCGGAGGAGTTGGTGACTGTCGCTTCCTCGAGCTTGAGGCCCATTTCCTTGGCTGCTTCGCGTGCCAGCTTGACCTGGACCTCGGAGTTGACCTCGCCGGAGCTGTAAACAACCCCGACAGTCTTGGCATCCGGTGCCAGTTCCTTAACCAGGCTCAGCTGCTTCGCCACCGGGTTCAGGTCGCTGGTGCCGGTGACGTTGCCGCCAGGCTCTTCCAGGCTGTCGACCAAGCCGGCTTCCTCCGGAGCGGTGACGGCGGTGATCAGAACGGGGATGTCGGTGATGGACTGCGCGGCAGCCTGGGCGGTCGGAGTAGCGATAGCCAGGACCAGGTCCTTGCCCTCCGACGCGAACTGGCTGGCAATCGTCGTCGCCGTCGCCTGGTCGCCCTGGGCGTTCTGCTCGTCGAACTCGGCGTTCTCATAGCCGTTCTCGGTCAGAGCCTGCTTAAAGCCGTCGCGTGCAGCATCAAGGGAGGGGTGCTCGACGATCTGGCTGATACCGATCTGTACAGGTTCGCTGCCGCCGCCGGCTTCGCTGCCGGATTCCGACCCGCCGCCGCCACAACCGGTCAGCATTAGTGCGGAGGCGAACAGGCCCGCACCCACCTTAGTAAGTGATGAACGCTTCACTGGGATAGTCCTTTCAGGGATGGTGTTTCCGCATGTAATCATCTGTGATTTGGCTCATATTGTCTAAACAAGCGAGCAGAACAAATACGGAATGTATCTGGAGCGACGCTCCTGTAACCAGTATGTGCGCGGGTTTGCCGCCAGAGCGCCGATTGTCCATGACGTAACCGATTCGTTAGCAGATAACGGTGGCAATTGTGAGCGCAGTCACGGCTGGCGGCTAAACTGGCCGCGGGCGCCCAACGATGCCGGCAGGGGGAATGGTGAATGTTGTCAAAGGACGTTGTCGACGCCGGCACCCGCCGCCCTCGCCGGCCCACCTCCGGCAATCCGGTGTTTACCCGGCTGATTGTCCTCGTGGCTCTGGGTCTGCTGCTGGTGGTGCTGGGAGCCAACTCGATGGGTGCACCGGACGCTTCCCCGCGGTTCGAAATCGGCGAAATCGACCGCGAGCCGCCAAGCATCGCCTCCCCGCGGGCAACCGAACCGGGATCCGGCGGCCAGGCAGAACCGGAACCAGAGCCCGGCGACTCATCCTTGCCGCTGGTACTAATGCTTGCAGCGGCCGCCCTCCTGATCATCGGCGCTGCGCTGATAGTCCAGGCCGCCGTGCGGATCCGGTATTCGGAACGGAATGATCCGCTGGAAGAGGAGGAGCCCGACGGCGATATCGTACCCCGGATCCTGGAGGAGGATCTCACCGCCTTCGAACGGCATTTCGACGACGCCGAAGCCGCATTGCTGGGTGAGGATGCTTCCGCGGATGCCATCATTCAATGCTGGCTGGCGCTCGAAAGGGCCGCGTCTTTGGCCGGTCGGGGACGACGGTTGAGCGAGACGCCGTCGGAATTCACCGCCGCCGTCCTTCATGCTTTCGATACCGATCCGGACGACATCCGGCTTGTGCTGCGGCTTTATCAACGCGCACGGTACGGGGTCAGAGCGCAGCGGGCGGCAATCGGTGGTCCTGAGCTGTCCACCGCACGGCTGGCCCTGGCTTCGCTGCGGCGCGACATAGAGAAAGACCTGCCGATTAAGAGGTCAATATGACCGGGATCCGCGCGAACCAACTGAAGCGTGCACGCGAACGGGCCGACCGCAGGCTCACCGCGCACAGCAAACCACGCCGGCACCGGTGGCGGCTGCCGCTGATCCTGGCCGCCGTTGCAGCCCTTCTGGTCTGGGCCTTCGATCTGGATCCCGCGCATGCTGTCTCGGTGATCGCCGGCGCGGCCGTGCTGGGCCTGTGCAACGACTTTGCCGATGGATTACGGACCCAACGGCTGCAGCCGGAAAAGCTCCGGGGTCATGAACAAGGCGCCACAGAACAGCAGTTCGTCGCGTATTCGCTGACCTCCGGCTCCCGGCCAGTCGGCGAGCGTGCGTACCGGCACTTCCTGAAACTGGCACGGGGCAGGATCAAATTGCTGGGAATCGGAATTGGCGGACCGGAATCGGCAGGAAACCGGGTCCATGCCGGAACCCTGCTCCACAGTTTCCTCACCGATCAGGGCCGCGGTGCACGCATGACCCATGCCGAACTGCGCAAGTGCCTGGATCAGCTTGACGCGCTGATTCCTGACGTAAAACCGTCGTCGAACCGCCCAGTAGCAACGGAAAGCAGGCCGCAAGCATGAAAACAGCCGAGACCATCTCCATTCAGGACGTCAGCCGGCTCAGCCGGGAAATCCTGGAAGAAATCGGAACGGTGATTGTCGGCATGGATGAACCACTGCGGCTGGCCCTCGGCTCTGTACTGGCGGGCGGGCATGTGTTCTTCGAGGATATGCCGGGCCTCGGCAAGACGCTCGCGGCCAAGAGCATGGCCGGGGTTTTAGGGCTTGGCTTCCGTCGGCTGCAGTGCACCCCGGACCTGCTGCCGGCCGACATCACCGGTTCTTCGATTTACGACCCTGCCACGCGGCAGTTCGATTTCCATCCCGGTCCCGTGTTCACCGGTTTGTTCCTGGCCGACGAGATCAACCGCACCTCCCCCAAGACCCAGTCGGCCCTGCTCGAGGCGATGGCCGAGCGGCAAGTGTCGGTCGAAGGCAAAACGCTGCCGCTGCCCAGACCGTTCCATGTCTTCGCCACCTCCAACCCGATCGAATTCGAAGGCACCTATCCGCTGCCAGAGGCGCAGCTCGACCGCTTCCTGGTCCGGCTCTCCGTCGGATATCCCACGGCGGACGGCGAATCGGAAATCATCTCCCGCCGGATCGCGCGGCGCCAGGAGGAAACCACGGTGCGCCAGATTGCCAGTGCCGAGGCGCTGACGGCGATGCAGCTGGCGGTTGAAGAGGTCGACGTCGACCCGGATGTGATCGCTTATGCCGTGGCCGTGGCCGCTGCGACCAGGGAACACAACGACGTCGAAGTTGGCGCCTCCCCACGCGGGTCCCAGGCACTGATTCTGCTCGGGAGGGCGCTGGCCGCCATCGAGGGACGCGGATTCGTGCTGCCCGAGGACATCAAATCCTCTGCCGTCCCGGTCCTGGCACACCGCATCACGCTCACGCCGGCATCCTGGGCCCGTGGCGTCCGGACCGAAACCGTCGTCAGCGAATCACTGAACCGGATCGCCACGCCACCATCGGCGGCGCGCAGTGCCTGAGACCAAACGCGTTCCCTGGCAGCTGTCGGGGTCGTGGAGCGCAGCGGTCCTGCTCGGCATCGGAAGCCTGGTGGCCGGGTTGATTGCGGGCCGGCCCGACGTCGTCGTCACCGGCATTCCGCTGGTGCTGGTGGCGGCCGTTGCCCTCAACGCCCGGCATCAACGGCCGCCGACAGTCCAGGTGGACGAAGACGGCGGCGAGCGCGACGACGAGCTGTACACCGCGCCGCTGGGCATCAGTTCCGGCGCCGGCCTGGCAACGGTGGCGGTAACCGGTGCCGGCTCGCGGCCGGACAGCTACGTGCTCGATACCGGGGATTCGGGCCTCAAGATGACCATCCAGCTGCCCCTCTCCGGACAGCGCGATATCTACGTGCTCAGCTACTCGGCCATTTCCGCCGATTCCTCGCTGACGCATCAGACCGTGCCGCTGCGGCCAAAGCGGTATACCGTGCTGCCGGATCTCGGGAAACTGCCCGCATTGCCGCTGCCGCCCCGGCTGAGCGGACTTACCGGCGATCATGCCTCCCGGATACCGGGCGATGGCGGCGAGCTGCGCGATATTCATCCCTTCCAGGCCGGTGACCAGCTGCGCCGGATCGATTGGCGTGCCACCGCCCGCCTCTCCCCCGCCCAGGATGAACTCTATGTCCGCCGGACCTACACCACCTCGGAGGCCAGCATCATGATGCTCGTCGACACCGAGAGTGACCTGACCGCTGAGGCCGCGACCTGGTACGGCGGAGACCTGCCCTCTCCACTGGTCTATTCTTCCCTCCACCTTGCCCGTTCCGCCGCCACCGTGGTGGCCGCGTCCTACCTGGCCCGCGGGGACCGGGTCGGGTTGATGGAACTGGCCAGCTACCGCCGGGGCCTCCGCGTCTCCGCCGGGCGCCGTCAGCTTGAGCTGATCCGGCTGCGGCTGACTTCCATGCGTGCAAGCACGAACCTGGACAAGCCAGCGCAGGATCCGGTCATTCCGTCCGCAGCCCTGGTGATGGTGTTCTCCCCGTTCATGAACGACGACGGTGAGCGGCTGCTGCTGAAGTGGCAGCACCTGGGCCACACAGTAGTGGGGATCGACACGTTACCGCACCTGAACACATCGGGACTTTCCGCGACCGAGGAATTGGCATTGCGGATGGAGCTGATGTCACGGCGGGACCGCATCGCCAGGCTGAAGCACGGCGGCGTGCCGGTGTTTGGCTGGCGGGGGCCGGAGCGCCAGGACGTGCGGGGCGGAGGCCGCCTTCACGGGCTGGAGGGCAGTGACGCCGCGCCGGACCAGTTGTCCATGACCACCGGACTGCAGATGCTGGGAAGATCCGCCGGCCGTTCGCGCCGGCCCGCCGGAAGGAGTGTCCGGTGAGCGGAAATTCGTACTGGGTGCGTCCTCCGTTGCAAGGCAGCACTGGCAGGGTTGCCAGTCTCGACGTCGGACGGGCTGTTCCGGTCTGGGTACTGTCCGTCGCTGCGCTGATCATTGCCGTTGCGATCAGTCTTCCGATGCTGGAGTTGGAAAGTATTTGGGTGTTGTTGCCCCTGGGCTCATTTTTGCTGGCCGCGGCCCTGCCCTCGGTCGGCACAATGCTGCTCTCGTTGTTCCTGCTGCTTGCCGGGTTCTTCTTTACCTAT
This sequence comes from Arthrobacter sp. H14, assembly GCF_000520495.1. Lineage (GTDB taxonomy): Bacteria > Actinomycetota > Actinomycetes > Actinomycetales > Micrococcaceae > Arthrobacter_C. Next base: position 112,893 of record NZ_KI914677.1, on the reverse strand, counting down.
GACGGCATCTCGGTCATGACCTTCCTGCTGGTGCTGGCTGTCCACGTCCTGTATGTGCTTTACGCCCTGACCGCGGCAGTCCCGCGGCGGGCGCTCGTCTCGATTGCTGCACTGAGGACGCTGGGACTGACCGCGCTCAAGATCCAGCTCGTGTCCCAGAGCGCAACCTTGGTGGCAGTTCTGACTGCGCAGCAACAAGCCATTCCGGCCATCGCCGTGCTGGCCAGCGGTGTGATTCTGGCATTGGTCCTGCTGCTCCGCCGCGGCGCCAGCTCCTTCCCGGAACCCGAAGCCAGGGCGCAGGATCAGGACTAAGACCTCAGCCTGGAGCCTCGGCCTCAAGTTTCAACCTCAGCCTCAAGTTTCAGATCCCAGGCTGTATGGAATTGGACTGGGACTGCCCGTGGCTGTGCGCATACAGGTCGCGAAGCAGCGCGATTTCCGCACCGTGGTGGATCATTTCCCGGTTGATGTGCAGCACCAGTGATCCCATCGGCCAGGTTTCGAACCCGTCCTCACCGCAGGGACGGTCCAGACCTTCGGTTCCCAGCCCGCGGACGCCCTCGATCCACAGCTGGTAGCCGGCGTCGAGCCGTTCCAGCGCCTCTGCAGCGCTGGCGGGATAATCGTAAGAACGATATTCGGTGGCGGGTCCACCGAAATGACTCGCGTTGCGGGCTCCCAGGACGGCGACCAGGATGTGCGCCAGACGCCAGGCGATGGTGGTCACTGGAGCCGGTTGAGGTTCGGGAATACCGAAGTCGATCGTGTAATCGCCTACTCCAACAGCCATCGGCGCGGTGCTGGTACCGACAGGGCGCAGATTCCAACAGCCCGGAACCGGCTCCCAGAAATACTCCTCGTCAGTCAGCCCGTCTAATCGTGCACGCAGCTGATGGTCCCAGTGCCAGGCCAATTGGTCGGCAAGTTCCTTATTCACATCCATACCCACTGTCTTCTCCTCCTGAGTGCTTAATCAGCAGTCGGTTTTAGCTGCTGTTGCAAGCGTAGGACCGATTCAGGACAGTCCTTGTCCTCAATGCGGAGTAGATTTTGAAGCATGTTGGAAACCTCGGCGCGGCTGCTGCAGCTATTGTCCCTGCTGCAGATCCGCAGGGAATGGACGGGAGCCGCGTTGTCCGACCGCATGGCGGTGACCGAGCGTACCGTGCGGCGGGATATCGGCAAACTGCGGACCCTTGGCTATCCGATTTCGGCTTCTCCCGGAGTGGCAGGCGGTTATCAGCTGGGCGCCGGTGCACAGTTGCCGCCGCTGCTGCTTGACGACGGCGAGGCGCTGGCAGTGGCGCTCGGGCTGGCCGCAGTCGCTTCCGGACCTGTTGCCGGCATCGGCGAGGCCTCCGTCCGTGCGCTCGCCAAACTCGAACAGGTGCTTCCACCCCGGCTGCGTACACGGTTTGCCGCCCTCAAGGGATCGGTGTGGACGCTCGCCCCTCCCACCACACCGGTGAATCCGGATTGTCTCACCGCCATTTCCGGGGCAATCTCCGATTCCCGTACCGTCGCCTTCACTTATTCCGGTTATGACGGCGACACCACCCGGAGGTTGGTCGAACCGTACCGGCTCGTGGACACCGGACGGAGATGGTACCTGGTCGCCTGGGACACAATGCGTGAGGACTGGCGGACTCTCCGGGTGGACAGGATCAGCAGCCCGCCGTCGGAGCGCAGCCGCTATCAGCCCCGCGCGCTTCCGGCGAAGGACTTGGCGGAGTATGTCCAGCGCTCGATCACCCGCTCGCCATACCGTTATGACGTCGTCGTACGTCTGCATGCACCATTGGCCCGGATTGCAGAGTCTGTTGGACCGTCCATTGCGCAGCTGCAGGCGGACGGTGCCGACTGCACGATTCTGCGGGCTGGATGGGATTCGCTCGACATCCCGCTCGTGCATCTGGCCGCTTTGGATGTTGATTTTGACATTCTCGAACCGGCCGAGATGCGTGAGGAGGCGCTACTGATGGCCGAGCGGCTCCAGCGGGCGGGAAACCGGACGCAAACGGCGGGCCAGGAATCAACCGACTCCTGACCCGCCTGCTGCTTTGCTGCTTGCCTTACGGGTTATTTAACCGCCAGCTCGTGGCCATGCTCCGGGTGGAGTCCGCCGCCGCTGTCAGTTCCGCCTCCCAGCGGGTTTCCGGTGAACTTTTCCTTGTTTTTGGCGTTGCCCTTGACGGCCTCGCCTTCACCGTTGACGCCAACCGTGCTCATCGCGTAGGTGAGGGTCAAATGAGCGACCGCATCGCTCATCTCGTCCACGGCCTGAACGTTGACATTGCTGAGATCGTCACAAGCCGCGTGGTAGCACTTGTCATAGGCGACGCCGGCCTGGCCGCCGAAGAGGGCAGCTTGTTCTTCAGTCTTGATCCCCTCGGCTCCGGTGAACAGCCCGCCGGCCGGGATTCCTTCGGCGATGAAGGGTCCATAGTCGCTGCGGCCGCTGAACGCAGTCTCTCCCGAAGCCAGCCCCTGCGAGGCAAAGTAGTCGTGGAAGTCCTGCTCAATCTCGCCCGATCCCTCAGGTCCTTCAGCGGCACCCGGACCAACCGGGAAGGCCGAGTTGTCGCCGTCGTACACAAACCGGCCATAGTTCGGCGAACCGATCATGTCGAAGTTCAGGTAGAGGCCAACCTCGTCCAGTTCTCCCTTGGCTGCGAGGTCGGCGACGTAGTGCTCGGCTCCCAGCAGGCCCAGCTCCTCGGCACCCCACCAAGCAAAGCGGACTTTGTTTTCTGTCTTCACCTTCTGCATGGCTTCGGCGACGGAAAGAATGGCGGCGCTGCCGGTTCCATTGTCGTTGATGCCCGCTCCAGCGAGAACGCCATCGAGGTGTCCGCCAACCATGACCACATTGTCCGGGTTGCCGGAAGCAGTTTCCGCGAAGACGTTCCAGGTCACGCGGGTTTCGGAAATTGTGTCGACCTTAACGTGGGCCTCGACACCATCGCCGAGGAGGTCGTTGCCGACGGCGTGGCTGGCGCCGACAACCGGTATAGTCACGGCAGGAGAACCAAGGGTTCCAATGACCGCTTCAGTGGCGCCTTCCGCTCCGGAGTTGAAAATGATGACGGCGGACGCATCGGCTTGCTCCGCGTTGATAGCCTTCTGCGCGAAGGTACAGCTGCCGCGCTGGATCAGTGCGATTGAACCAGCCGTGAAGCCGGCAAAGTCGTCGGCCTCGCAGCCGCTGTCACTCGCTCCAGCCGTACCGTCGGTGTCGACTGCGGAGACGGCTGCGGTAATCTCGCCCGAGCCGGAGAACGTCATAGTCTCATAGTCGTCTTCGGAATAATCCGTTGCCACCGGAGCTGTCTTAGCCAGAACGGCCGGGCTCAATTCCGCATAAAAGGGGAATTCGAACGCCTGCAGTTCAGGATCATAACCGGCAGCCCGCAGGTTCTCGACAATGTAGTCGACAGATGCCTTGTATCCCTCAGTTCCCGAGGCACGGGTACCGTCGTGCGCCGCGGCAATGTCGTTGAGTGCCCCCAAGTGGCCCATCACGCTCTCCGGGGAGACCGCAGTGCGCAGCTTTTGCGAGTTGTTGTTGTTGCTGTTCTCGTGGGTGGGATCGGCGTTCGCCGCAAACCCTCCGGAGGCAACCAGGGACAGGCTTCCGGCGACCACCACAGCGGCGCGCCCAAGCCGGCTTTTTGCCTTCGATTCCGTAATTCTCACAGTGATTCCTATTCTGTGTTCGGATGAAAAAGAGGCTTGTGGTGTGGGTCACACAGCCGCAAGCCACGAACACAGTAAGGGTTGATTAACTGAAAGGGCAATACCTGAAGACGAATATCAGCAAATGAATGCCAATGTTGTAATTCACCATTGCCCTGCGGCATATCGAAGGATATGCTTCCTCCCCAACAGACGTCAGGGGACGTTACCGGTATGGCGTTTGGTTTGCTTCAGCGCCTTCCGCCGTCGTCCAGCTCGGCCTTCCGCTTGCGGAGCCCCTTGAGGACGAAGAAGGCTCCTCCAATTACCATCACGGTGGCGAGCAGAACCAGCATCGACCCGAAAAGTACATCCGGTTTGCCGTCGTCTGGCCGGAACAAGAAATTCCCTCCGTCTCCGTTCAGCGCGCCGATTCCTTCGGGGAAGAAGAACAAAGACACCACGATCAGGGCAATACCTACCGTTACCTGATGCGCCCAGCTCTTCTGCTCGTCGCCGTCGTCCCCCTCATGCGGGGCAGGGATCTGCGATTCCGGGTCTCGGTCCATTTCCTCAAATTATCACGTGCCCGTGTGCCGACCCTGTTGAAGCCGGTGTAGTTCAGTTAGTCAGTGAACGCAGCACTCGTGCAGGCGAGCCCACAACAATAGTGTTTTCCGGTACGTCCTTCGTCACTACGGACGCAGCCGCCACGACGGCGATGAAAAAGAGGCTTGTGGTGTGGGTCACACAGCCGCAAGCCACGAACACAGTAAGGGTTGATTAACTGAAAGGGCAATACCTGAAGACGAATATCAGCAAATGAATGCCAATGTTGTAATTCACCATTGCCCTGCGGCATATCGAAGGATATGCTTCCTCCCCAACAGACGTCAGGGGACGTTACCGGTATGGCGTTTGGTTTGCTTCAGCGCCTTCCGCCGTCGTCCAGCTCGGCCTTCCGCTTGCGGAGCCCCTTGAGGACGAAGAAGGCTCCTCCAATTACCATCACGGTGGCGAGCAGAACCAGCATCGACCCGAAAAGTACATCCGGTTTGCCGTCGTCTGGCCGGAACAAGAAATTCCCTCCGTCTCCGTTCAGCGCGCCGATTCCTTCGGGGAAGAAGAACAAAGACACCACGATCAGGGCAATACCTACCGTTACCTGATGCGCCCAGCTCTTCTGCTCGTCGCCGTCGTCCCCCTCATGCGGGGCAGGGATCTGCGATTCCGGGTCTCGGTCCATTTCCTCAAATTATCACGTGCCCGTGTGCCGACCCTGTTGAAGCCGGTGTAGTTCAGTTAGTCAGTGAACGCAGCACTCGTGCAGGCGAGCCCACAACAATAGTGTTTTCCGGTACGTCCTTCGTCACTACGGACGCAGCCGCCACGACGGCGTTGTCACCGATCGTCACGCCCGGCAGAACGGTGACATTGGAACCGATCCAGACATTGCGGCCGACCACGATAGGGGCGGGGTGCATGTCCGCGCGGCGGCTGGGCATCAGGTCGTGGTTGAGCGTGGCCATCACCGTGTTGTGCCCGATCAAGCAGTCGTCGCCGATGACCACACCGCCCTGGTCCTGGAACTTGCACCCGGAATTGATGAAGATCCGCTCCCCGAGGACGATGTTCTTCCCGAAGTCTGAGTAGAGGGGCGGGAAAACCGTGACGGTTTCGTCAACCGGTTTGCCCGTCAGCTGCGTCAACAGTTCCCGAACCCGCGCCGGTTCCTGATATCCGCCGTTGAGTTCGCTGGTAATGCGCAAGGCCTCCTGGCTGACCCGGTGCATGACCTCATGCAGCGGCGAATCCCCGGTGATCGTAGTACCGGCATTCAGTGCCTCAAGGAGATCGTCGAGTTCCATGTTGTCCTTTCGGTTGCGTTTGGGGCGTCTGGCTTTGTGGGCCCCCGACACCGCGGCGCAAGTCTATGCGAGCCTGGCCGGAAAGTGCCCGTGCCCGGCTTGTGCGCCGTTTTGGCATCGCCGGATAAACTGGCAACAACCATGGCACTGAATATCACCTATCCTCCCGAGCTGCCCGTTTCGGAGCGCCGCGAGGACATCAAGGCGGCGATCGCAGCCAACCAGGTGACCATTATCGCCGGCGAAACGGGTTCCGGTAAGACGACGCAGATTCCCAAAATGTGCGTTGAGCTGGGCTTGGCCGAAAAGGGACTGATCGGGCACACTCAGCCCCGGCGGCTCGCCGCCCGCACGGTCGCCGAACGTATCGCATCGGAACTCGACGTCGAACTCGGCCAGGAGATCGGCTTCCAGGTCCGCTTCACCGGGCAGGTCGGAAAACAAACCCAAATCAAGCTGATGACCGACGGTATCCTGCTTGCCGAGATCCAGCATGACAAACTGCTCAAGCGATACAGCACCATCATTATCGATGAGGCGCACGAGCGCAGCCTGAACATCGACTTCATCCTCGGGTACCTCAAGCAGATCCTCCCAAAACGGCCGGACCTGAAGATCATTATCACCTCCGCCACCATCGATCCGGAGCGCTTCGCCGAACACTTCGCCGGGGCTGGTGGCGCCGCCCCCATCGTCGAGGTGTCCGGACGCACCTACCCGGTCGAGGTCCGGTACCGTCCCTTGAACCAGCCGCCCGGCGAGTCCGATTCCGACGATGAGCTGGAGGAAGACCGCGACCCGCTCGACGCCGTCGGAGATGCCGTTGACGAACTGGCCAAGGAGGCGCCTGGTGACATTCTGGTGTTCTGCTCCGGTGAGCGGGAGATCCGCGATGCCGAGGATGTGCTGAAGGGGCGGGTGGCCGCCAACCCCAAACTTTCAGGCACGGAAATCCTGCCGCTGTTCGCCCGGTTGTCGCTGGCCGAGCAGCACCGCGTGTTCAGCCCGGGTGGCCGGCGGCGGATTATTCTGGCGACCAACGTAGCCGAAACTTCGCTGACCGTGCCCGGCATCAAATACGTCATCGACCCCGGCACCGCCCGGATTTCGCGCTACTCGCACCGCACGAAGGTCCAGCGCCTGCCGATCGAGCGGGTCTCGCAGGCGTCAGCCAACCAGCGAGCGGGCCGCTGTGGCCGTGTCTCGGACGGCATCTGCATCCGGCTCTACTCTGAAGAGGACTTCGCCGGCCGGCGCGAGTTCACCGACCCGGAAATCCTGCGCACCAATCTCGCCGCGGTCATCCTGCAGATGACTGCCATGGGCGTCGCCAACGGCCCCAAAGACATCGGGGATTTCCCCTTTGTGGAACCGCCTGATGCCAAGGCAATTAACGACGGCGTCAGCCTGCTGCGCGAGCTTGGCGCCCTCTCCGACCCACGGCAGAACAGCAACGGGAAAAACGCCTGCACCGGCCTGACCCCGGTAGGCCGCCAACTCTCGCAACTGCCGGTGGACCCGCGGCTCGGGCGGATGATCGTTGAAGCCGGCAATCGGGACTGCGCGCGTGAGGTCATGATCCTGACCGCCGCGCTGACCATTCAGGACCCGCGTGAACGCCCCCGGAGGGACGACACAGCCAAGCAGCAGCAGGCGACCGAGATGCACAAGCGGTTCGCCGACGAAAACTCGGACTTCACCGGCTACCTGCTGCTTTGGCGCTACATCCAGGAGAAACAGAAGGAGCTGTCCTCCACTCAATTCCGGAAGCTGTGCCGCAAGGAATTCCTCAACTATTTGCGGATCAGGGAATGGCAGGACCTCTTCACCCAGCTGCGCCAGTTGGCGAAACCGCTCGGCATCACGATGTCCAGCAGCCATGAGGTGGATCCGGTCGGCAAGGACCAGAACATCCACATGAGCCTGCTCACCGGCCTGCTCAGCCACATCGGGCTGCGCGACGAACGCAAGCGCGACTATGCCGGCGCCCGTGGCACCCGGTTCGCTGTCTTCCCCGGCTCATCGCTGTTCAAGAAAAACCCGGACTGGGTGATGGCCGCCGAACTGGTTGAGACCAGCCGGCTCTGGGCCCGCGTGGTGTCGAAGTTCGACCCCACCTGGGCCGAGCAGGTTGCTCCACACCTGGTCAAGCACAGCTACAGCGAACCGCACTGGTCCAAGAAGATGGGCTCGGTGATGGCCTATGAGAAGGTGACACTTTACGGCGTCCCTGTCGTACCACAACGCCGGATCAACTACGGCCGGATCGATCCCGGACTCTCGCGGGAGATGTTCATCCGCAACGCCTTGGTCGAAGGTGATTGGCGCACCCACCACAAGTTTTTCCACCGTAACCGCGCGCTGCTGGAAGAAGTCGAGGAACTCGAAAACCGGATGCGGCGGCGGGACATCCGCGTCGATGATGAGGCGTTGTTCGAGTTCTATGACGCCCGTGTCGGCAAGGAGGTGGTCTCCGAACGGCACTTCGACAAGTGGTGGAAACAAGCCAGGCACGAAAACCCGGCCCTGCTGGACTTCAGCGAGAACCTGCTCCGCAGCGACGAGGCGGAGGAACTGGACGAGTCGGCCTTCCCGAAGATCTGGCATCAGGACGGTTTCGAACTACCGCTGCACTACGAATTTTCTCCCATGGTTCCCAATGCGGCCGACGGCGTCACCGTCACCGTGCCCGTACTGTTCCTGAATCAGTTGCCGCCGGAGCCGTTCCAGTGGCAGATTCCCGGCCTGCGGACCGACATGGTCGCGGCCCTGATCAAATCGCTTCCCAAACAGGTGCGGAAGAACTTTGTCCCCGCCCCGGACGTGGCAAGGAGTGCGACGGCGGCGCTGGCCGATGACTTCGATCCGTCGGCGGACGATTTGGAAACCTCGCTGGAGTTGGCCCTGCGCCGGCTCAAGGGCCACGTCATCCCGCCGGGCTCGTGGAACTGGGAGGCGGTCCCGCCGCACTTGAAAATGACCTTCAAGGTCGTCGACTCCGCGGGCAAAGTCCTCGGTGAAAGCAAAGACCTGGCAGCACTGCAGCGGGAACTTGCGCCCGCGTCCCGCCGTGCCATCGCCGAATCGCTCGGAGCCACTCCGCAGACCGTGCACAGCAGCGGGTCCAAGGCGAAGCGGAATGGGGAGGGCAACGCGAAGGGGACCGGCGGCCGCCTCGATCCGAAGCAGGACGGCGGACGCACAACCCATACCGGCGGAACTGGCGGAGCAGGCGGGAACGGAATTTCCGGCACCGCCGCCGGAGGCGCCCGTCCGGTCGATAACGCCGGCATCTCTGAAAGAACCGGGCAGACAAGCTGGACCTTCGGCAGCATCGACAGCCAGGTCCGGAGGATGGTCGCGGGCCACACCATTACCGGCTATCCGGCACTCGTGGATGAAGGGACCGCCGTCGGCCTGAAGGTCTTCCAGTCCCCCGCCGAACAACGCAGTTCCATGCGTGGCGGCGTCATCCGGCTGCTCGCCCTCCGGGTGCCATCTCCCGCCAAGTACGTCCTGGAGCATCTGAGCAACCACGAGAAGCTGACCTTCAGCCAGAACCCGCATGGCAGCGTTTCGTCTCTCATTGAGGACTGCACACTGGCCGCCATCGACAAACTGACTCCCGACGTCGTCGATCCCGCCGGAAGCCTCAAGCCGAAGTCCGAAGCAGAATTTGATGCGCTGTATGAGCATGCCCGGGCCGAGCTCATCGACACCATGTTCACCGTCACCGGCGTCGTCGAGAAGATCCTGGCCAGCGCCCGCCGGATCGAGAAACAGCTCAAAGGCAGCACCAGCCTGGCCATGATCGGCGGCCTGAACGACATCAAAGCCCAGCTGGAAAACCTCGTCCACCCCGGTTTCGTCGCTAAAACCGGTTATGCCCAGCTCAGCTCGCTGCCCCGCTACTTGGCCGGCATGGAGAAGCGCCTGGAGAAAATGCCGTCCAACCTGCAGCGCGATGGTCTCAACATGGTGATCGTGCAGCGGCTCGAGGATGAGTACGACGACGACGTGGCCGCCCTGCGTCCGGGGAACGGCGCGACGGCGGAGCTCAAGCAGGTCCGCTGGATGATCGAGGAGCTCCGGGTGAGCCTCTTCGCCGTCGAACTCGGCACTGCCTATAAGGTCTCGGAAAAGCGGATCAGGGCTGCCCTCGACGACGCACTCAATGCCGCCAACGCCATGCGGTGAATGACCCGCTGCACAGCGGCCCAGATGTCAACCGTGTCACTCCCCAGTTGTTCCGTCCAGCAGTTCACGGAGGATGTCGATGTGGCCGCAGTGCCGTCCGGTTTCCTCAATCATGTGCACCAGGACCCACCGCACATTGTGTGTGCGATCGCCGCCGGTGCAGGAATCATCCAGCGAATACCGTTCCGTCACCGCCCGCGATTCCGTGCAGGCCGCCTCGTAGTCGGCAACGATGTCTGTGAGCCTGTCCCGTTCGGTCACGCGGAATTCGCCGTCCGGGTCCTCCTCCGACCACCGCGCCGGGACGTCCCGCTGGCCATCGATGTCCTCACGGAACCAGCTGCGCTCGACGTCGGCAAGGTGGCGGATCAGCCCGGAGACAGTAGTCAGCGACGGTAGAAGACGACGTGCCGCATCCGCATCGCTTAAGCCGGATGCCTTGTGGACGACCGAGGCGCGCAGGAAATCCAGGAAGCCCTCGAGGGTCTCGCGTTCGCCGGCCGAATCAGGAGGCTCCGGACGGTTGTCTTCATTCATGCCGATGCCCCGTTTACGCGTCCGGGACTGTAGCTGAATGTCCGGCGTCCCGCAGCGCGGCGCGGAGCTTCCCCGCGTTCTGATCCATCCGGTCGGGGTCCGGGTTCTGCTCGGCCCGGCTGAAGTCGAAGTCGGCCATCGAGTTCGTGGGCCAGACATGGATGTGCAAGTGCGGAATCTCAAAACCGACGATTGTCAGCCCGATCCGCTCACACGGAAATGCCTCCCGCTGCGCCTGCCCGATCGTCTGGGCAACAGAAGTCAGTTTGAGCAGCAGGTCATTCGGTGCTTCAACCCATTCATCGATTTCCTGCCGCGGCACCACCAGGGTGTGCCCGTCGGTCAACGGGCCGATCGTCAGGAACGCCACGACGTCGTCGTCCTGCCACACGAAGCGGGCGGGGATCTCGCCGTCGATAATCTTGCTGAATAACGTACTCACGTCTATTACGCCTTTCGTCCGGCCGGAGCGTCACCACGGGATGCCCCCTGGCCTGCTTCGGGCAGTGATGAATTGTCGAGGACAAAACGGTATCGGACATCGCCAGCAACCATCCGGTCATACGCCTCGTCCAGCTCGTCCGCCTTAACCATCTCGATCTCGGAAACAACGCCGTGCTCGGCGCAGAAATCGAGCATTTCCTGCGTTTCAGCAATACCGCCGATGTTGGAACCCAGGTAGGAGAGCCGGCGGCGAATGAGAATCCGCGGGTCGACCGGCGGCATCTCATCGGACGGCAGGCCCAGCTGCACCAGTCCGCCGTCGCGCTTCAAGGAGGCGAGGAAAGGATTCAGGTCGTGCCGCGCTGCCACCGTGTCGACGATGAAGTTGAAGGAGTACACCATCTCCTCCATCGCCTCCTCATCGGTGGAAAGGACAACGTTGTCGGCGCCAAGTTCGTGCGCCGCCTGGCTCTTGGACGACGACGTCGTAAACACCGTCACAGTGGCACCCATGGCTTTGGCGATCTTCACAGCCATGTGGCCGAGTCCGCCAAGTCCGACGACGCCGACGCTGTCACCTTCCTTCACGCCGAAGTAGCGCAACGGCGAATACGTCGTCACGCCGGCACACAGCAATGGGGCGACGGCGGCAGGGTCCAGATTCTCCGGCACGCGCAGCACGTAGCCTTGATTGACGACGATATGCGAGGAATACCCGCCCTGAGTGGTGACGCCGTCGTGCCTGCGGTCCGGTCCGCCGTACGTTGGTGTCAGGCCTTGTTCGCAGTACTGTTCCTGCCCGTCCTGGCAGCTCGCGCAGACCCGGCAGGAATCGACCATGCAGCCGACGCCCACCAGATCGCCTTCCTGGAAACCGGAGACATGCTCACCTACCTGGGTGACGCGGCCGACGATCTCATGTCCAGGGGCGAGCGGATAGTCGGTTCCGCCCCATTCCCCACGGACCGCGTGCACGTCCGAATGACACAAGCCGCAATAATCAATGGCAATTTCGACGTCGTCGGCCTCGGGTTCGCGGCGGTCGATCGTGCTGGCGCTCAATCCGCTGGTGGGGGAAGTCGCGGCATAGGCGGAAGCTGTAGTCACTAAGGCGGGTCCTCTCTGGGGAATGCGGTACTTCGACGCTACTCCGCGCCCGTTGCGACTGGCAATTGCGGATGATTGGACCACTGCGACCAGGACCCGGGATAGAGTGCGCCTGCTATGCCGGCGATCTCCAGGGCGACGATCTCGTGCGCGGCGCTGATTCCCGAGCCGCAATAGACGGCGACGGTGACGGCCTGCCTGTCTCCGCGTCCGCCGGTGCCTGCTTCGGCCTGCACACCGGTGCCCCCTCCGACTGGGGCTTCCCCGTCCGAGGAAATGCCATCCGCCCTGAGCATCTCGAACCGTTCGCGGAGTTCTGTGGCAGGCTTGAACCGGCCATCCGCGGTGAGATTGTCCGACGTCGGCGCGCTCGTGGCTCCCGGAATATGGCCGGCTCTGGGGTCAACGGGTTCTGCCTCGCCACGGTAGCGCTCCCCTGCCCTGGCATCGAGCAGCAGGCCGCTGCCGGGGAACGAGCCGGCTTCGGCCATACTGATGCTCGGCATCCGGCCGCTCGTCAGCCGGACCGACCCGGGCTCCGCCGTCGTGCTGCCTGTCTCCACGGGGCAGCCGGCCTGTTTCCAGGCTCCGAGGCCACCGTCCAGCAGATACACCTGCTCGCGGCCGGCATCGCGGAGCAGCCACCACAGCCGCGCGGCGGACATGCTCCCGTTGTCGTCGTAGGCAACCACCACGCCGCCGTCGTCGATCCCCCACCGTCGTGCGGCCTCCTGGAAATCATCCGGATCCGGCAATGGATGGCGTCCCTGCTCCGGCGCTCCCGGCGAAGCCAACTCGCGCTCCAGATCGACGTAAACACCACCGGGGATATGCCCGTCGAGGTAGTGCTGGTATCCGTGCGGATCGCCGAGCGCCCAACGAACGTCCAGAATAGTGATGGGTTCGCCGCTGGACAGACTTTCCTGCAGGCTCTCGACGTCGATCAGGGTCTGCATCTGTTCCTCCGGTTCCTTGGCGCTTCTACTTCACAATAGGTGTTGCATTGACCCTATGACTTTGCCCTCTGAAAACAACGTCTAGTGCCGAATACATTCCAAATCCTGTCCGGTACGTCCAGCCATGGGGTCGGATATGGTTTCAGGGTGAGAAACGCCGCCCCAAAACAGCACGCCAAAGTTGAGCCCGATGCCGCCGCGCCCGCACGCACCGGGTCCAGTCAAGCGAAGTCGCCCCGCCCCTGGGCCGACGAGGCTGTGCGGCGCATCGAAGCGGAAAACAACCGGTCCGCGGACACACACCTGCATGCGGTGCCGCTCCCGCCGGAATGGGGCGTCGACCTCTACTTAAAGGATGAATCAACCCACCGCTCCGGCAGCCTCAAACACCGCCTGGCCCGCTCACTGTTCCTGTTTGGCCTGGTCAACGGGTGGATCACCGAAGGAACCACCATCGTGGAGGCGAGCAGCGGCAGCACCGCCGTATCCGAGGCATATTTCTCCCGCCTGCTCGGTCTTCCCTTCATCGCGGTGATGACGGCCACCACCAGCAGGGAAAAGATCGCCCTCATTGAGCAGTACGGTGGAACCTGCCACTTCGTGGATAATGCCTCGGAAGTCTACGCAGTGGCCCACCAACTGGCAGAACAGACCGGCGGACATTATCTGGATCAGTTCACCTATGCCGAGCGGGCCACCGACTGGCGAGGCAACAACAACATCGCCGAATCCATCTTCACCCAGCTCGCGCAGGAGCCGCATCCCGTGCCGGCCTGGGTCGTCGTCGGCGCGGGCACGGGCGGAACGAGTGCCACCATTGGCCGCTACATCCGGTACAACCGGCACCACACCCGGCTTGCCGTCGTCGACCCGGAGAATTCGGCCTTCTATCCGGCCTGGCAACGCGGCGACAGCAACTACGAGACCGGCATGCCGTCGCGGATTGAAGGCATTGGCCGGCCGCGGATGGAACCGAGCTTCGTCCCATCGGTCATCGATTCCATGATCCAGGTTCCGGACGCGGCCTCCATCGCGGCAATGCGCCAGCTGAACCGGCACGCCGGGCTGCATGCGGGCCCCTCCACCGGCACCAATCTCTGGGGTGTTTGGCAACTCATCAGCTCCATGGTCGCCGCCGGGGAACGCGGCAGCATTGTGTCGCTGTTGTGCGACGGCGGTGAGCGCTATGCCGGCAGTTATTACGACGACGGCTGGCTGGCGGAGAAGGGTCTGGATCCTGCACCGTATGAGACCATCATTGACGGGTTTTTCGCGTCCGGCCGCTGGCCCGGCTAAGACCCGCCGGGCTTACAACTCGACTGATTCGCCGGCGTCGAGGTGCCGGTATTCGGTGCCGTAGTAGGAACCGATCCGCTGCACATGTCCCTCGACCATCTTCAGTCCGGTCTCGTTCAGAAGTGCTTCGTGGATCGGAAAAGCCCTGTCCGCTCCGACCGCAATCACGAAATCAATCACCTCGGCTGCCTTCGACCAGGGAGCATGGAGCGGCACCAGCAGGGTCGTCGCCCGGAGCCCATGCGGAACGGTGAACGAGTCGCCCGGGTGGTACACGTCGTCGTTAATCAGGTAGCCGATATTCGCCACCATCGGAATCAGCGGATGAATCAGTGCATGTTGCCCGCCGAAGGTCTTCACATTAAAGCCGGGCAGTTCCAGCGCCGTTTCCGGCAGAACATCGATAATCCGCGAGTTCACCCCAGACTCCCCCGCATCGCTCCGCAGCTGCTCAGCCACACCGCCCGGGGCGAAGGCCTGCAGGTCCGGGTTCGAATTCATCGCCGCCAGCACGGCATCCTCATCAATGTGGTCAGGGTGTTCATGCGTTATGAGGACATTATGGGCGCCGTCCAGCGCCTCGGCTGATTCTGAAAAGGTTCCAGGATCGATCACCAGGACCTGGGAGTCGTTCTCGAGCCGGACACAGGAATGGGTGTACTTGGTCAGCTTCATGCCCCCAGCGTACCCCCGCCGTTCGGGCTGGAGCCGGCGTTCCGGGAAGTCTTTTATGACGACGCCGGTCCGTCCGCTGATAGGCTGGATGCTGGCCTTTGAGGGTCAAATTCAGCAGTATTTCCGAAAGGTCCCGCCATGTCGCAGGCAGCTTCATCCGCCTCCGGTCCGCCCCGCCGCGTGCCGGAAACGAGGATGACCAAGCAGCGGATTGCGGTCGGCAGCGCCTTAGGCGAGCTCGACGACTTCGTCAGCACCCAGGAGCTCTACCGGCTGCTGCATGAACGTGGTGACTCGATTTCCCTCGCCACTGCGTACCGGATCCTGCAATCCATGGCAGACGAGGGCGTCGTCGATGTCCTGCGCAATGGCGATGGCGAAGCGGTCTACCGCCGCTGCTCGGCGTCGTCGCACCATCACCATCTGCTCTGCCGCAACTGTGGCCGGGCGGTGGAGATCGAGACGCCGATGGTCGAGAAATGGGCGGAACAGACCGCGGCCACGCATGGATTCACGGATGTAACGCACACCGTCGAAATCTTCGGCCTGTGCCCGGAATGCGCCGCCCGCCAATAGCGGCTGGACCTAGAGCACCGGTCCGGGCCGTGTCAGTGCGGGAGTCCGGCGTCCCAGCGTTCCATGCCGTCGCCGCCGGGCACCGATGAGCCTGCAGACGACGTAGATCAGGAACGAAATCGTCGTCACGTACGGGCTAATCGGGATCCGTCCGCCGAGTGCCACCAAGATCCCGCCGACCACCGCCGTCACCGCGAAAACCACGCTGAGCAGAACCACCAGCCGCGGCGAGGACGTCACCCGCAACGCTGCCGCCGCCGGCGTGATGACCAATGCCAGCACCAGCAGGGCGCCAACAATCTGGATCGACAGCGCCACCGACAGTCCGAGCAGGAACATGAACACGATCGAGAGCCCGCGGACCGGCACCCCCCGCGCCTCCGCCAGAGCCGGATCCGCACTGGCGAAGGTCAGCGGCCGCCAGATCAGCAGCAGGGCCACAACCACGACGACGGCGCAGGTCACCAGCAGGTTCAGCTGCACCGTATCCACAGAAACAATCTGCCCGGTCAACAGCCCGAATTTGTTGGCCGAACGTCCCTGATACAGCGAGATAAACAGGATGCCCAGGCCCAGCCCAAAGGGCATGATCACGCCAATGATGGAATTCCGGTCCCGGGCGCGGATTCCGAGCACGCCCAGCAGCAGCGCCGCGACGACCGAACCAATCAGCGAGCCGAACACCACGTTGGCCCCGATCAGCAGAGCGAATGCGGCTCCGGCGAAGGAAAGCTCCGCGATGCCATGCACGGCGAAAGCCAGGTCGCGCATCATCACGAACGTGCCGATCAGCCCCCCGACGACGCCCAGCACCGCACCGGCGATGATCGAGTTCCGCACCAGCGGCAGCAGTTCAGCGTAGTCGTTGAAGTTGAAGGCCGCTTCGAGGAATTCGTTGAAGTCCATAATCAGACATCCTCGTGCACGTGATGGTGCGTGGTTGCATCCGGAAGCCCGACGACGACGATCCGGCCGTTGCTGCGGAGCACTTCCACGTTCGTGCCATACATGTCCGAGAGCACCTCAGTGGTCATCACTTCCTCCGGCGTTCCCACCCGGAACTGTCCGCCGGCAAGGTAGAGGACCCGGTCCACGTAATCGATGACCGGATTGATCTCGTGGGTGACGAAGATGACCGCGCTGTTGCCGGTCCGGCATTGCTCGTTCACCAGCCGGCTGACGGCCTGTTGGTGATGCAGGTCGAGCGACAGCAGCGCCTCGTCGCACAGCAGTACCTTCGGATCGGTGGCCAGCGCCTGGGCAACCCGGAGCCTTTGCTGCTCACCGCCGGACAGCAATCCGACCGGCACCTGAGCATACTCGGAGGCACCGACCAGGTCCAGCAGTTCGTCGACCCGGCGGTTGTAAGTTGCGGTGCGCAACCGCAGTCCCCAGCGGTGTCCGTCAACGCCAAGACCAACCAGATCCCGCGCCCGCAGAGGAGTGTCGTGCGTAAATTCTTTTTGCTGCGGGATGTAGCCAATGTCCCGGCTGCCGCGGTCGACGGACCTGCCCTGCAGCCGGACGGTTCCCGAGGTTAACTGCTGTAGTCCCAGCAGCACCTTCAGGAAACTCGTCTTGCCGGATCCGTTGGGACCAAGCACGGCGAAGAACTCGCCGGGACGAATCTCCAAGTTGAGGTTGTCCCAAAGCGTGCGGTCGCCGAACGCCAGCGAAGCGGCATTCATGCTCACCACAGGCTCTGCCATCGTCATCCTTTTCGTATTGCCGTTCCCGCGATGGCTACTGGGCCAAAGTCCGTTCAATATTATCGACATTGGCCTTCATCCACGGCAGGTACCCCTTGCCATCCGGCAGTGTTTCGGTGAAGTTGACCACCGGTACTCCGGCCTTCTTGGCGGCCGCCTCCACCGCCTGGGTCTGGCTGCCCTCGGTTTGCTGGTTGTAGGCCAATAACTCGACACGCCCTTCGGAGAACAGCCTGAGCGTTTCCTGCAGCACTACCGGAGAGACGCCACTGCCTTCCTCGACGGCCCGGCTGAACTCGGCGGGCGTCTTATTGACCAGACCGGCGTCTTCCAGCAAGTGCAGCGGCACTGGTTCAGTGATTGCTACGCCGTCCCCGCCGTGACGGTCCTTGATTCCGGCCACCTGCTGCTGGAGTTGCTCGATCGATGCCTTAAATTCGGCGGCGTTCGCCCGGTAGGTTTCCGCATTGGCGCTGTCGAGGGTGCTGAGCCGGTCCGCGATTTTCGTTGCCACCGCGGAGGCTGTAGCGAGGTCGTACCAGACGTGTTCATTAAACCCGCCATGTGAATGCCCGGCGTGCGAGTCGGCCTTCTCCTCATTCCCAGCGTGTGCTCCGCCGTCATCCTGATGACCTGCGTGTGCCTCGTCGTCAGCTCCGGCATGCGCCTCATCCTCTGCACCGGAAGCGGCGTCGTCGTGCTGCAAACCCGACAGTTCCACCGCGGTGACCACCGCACGGTCCCCGGAGTCGGTGTCTTCGACGAGACGATGCAGGAAAGCGTCATATCCGCCACCGTTTTCAACGACGAGTTCGGCCTTGGTTACCTCGAGTTTGTCCCGCACGGTCGCCTCATAGGAGTGCGGGTCCTGGCTGATGCTGTCGATAATTGGAGTCACTTCGACGTTGTCCCCACCGACGGTTTCGGCAATATCGCCATAGACGTTGGTGGAGGTGACGACGGAAATCACTCCATCACCGGAATCCTGGGCTGATCCGGAATCGCCGCAGCCAGTCAGGGCAAGCACGACGACGGCGCCCGCCGCGATAGCAGGCACGCCGCCCCTTTTTGAACGCCGCGGATGGTTGCTTAGGCACCGCATTGAAGAACCCCGGATCTACTCTTAATGAGAATCAGTAACATTACGGATGGAAACTCTACCGTAAACGCGAATCGTTCGCATCAAGGAACTCCAGAAGGCTTTGCTATTCCGTCCGCGGGCCACCCAGCCGGCGCAGTCCCTGCGCCTGCGTGGCATCACGGATCTCCCCGACCAGTTGCTCGATGACGTCCTCCAGGAACAGAACGCCCTTGGTCGTCCCGTCCGGTGCCATCACCCGCGCCAGGTGGGAACCGGTGCGCTGCATGATGGCCAGCGCGTCCTCGATCTCGTCATCCACCCGGATATTCGCCATCGTCCGGACGCGGTTCTCATCGATACCCTGGCTGTAGAGGGATTCATCCATGGACAGGACGTCCTTCAGATGCAAATAGCCGGTGAGATTATCCGCCCGGTCTGCGAGCACGAAGCGTGAGAAACCGGTGCGCGCCACCGAACGTTCGAACTCGGCCGGTGTAGTGCCGACGTCGAGCGTGACCAGGTCTTCAATGGGCACCATGATGCGCCCCGCGGTATAAGCGGAGAACTCCAGCGCGCCGGCGAGCAGACCGGTGTCGTCTGCCAGTAATCCATGCCTGGTCGACTCCTCGACGGTTGCCCGGACCTCCTCCAGGGTGAACGTGGAGGAAACCTCATCCTTCGGCTCGATCCGCATCAGCCGCAGGATGTGGTTGGCGGTCCAGTTCAAGGACGCAATCACCGGGCGGACGGCCTTGGAGACCATTACCAGCGGTGGCGCCAGCAGCAGTGCGGCCTTGTCGGCGACCGAAACCGAGATGTTCTTCGGCACCATCTCGCCGAAGGTCACATGCAGGAAGGTGACCAGCAGCAGCGCAACACCGAAGGCGAGGCCGTCGGACAGGCCTTCGGGAACGCCGAGGGCCAGCAGCGGAATTTCGAGCAGATGGTGGATCGCCGGCTCGGAAATGTTCAAGATCAACAGCGAACAGACGGTGATACCCAGTTGCGAACAGGCGAGCATCAACGAGACGTTCTCCATTGCCCACAACGTCGTCTTGGCCCTCTTATGGCCCTCTTCCGCCAGCGGTTCGATCTGGCTCCGGCGCGCAGACATCACTGCAAACTCAGAACCGACGAAGAACGCGTTGGCAAGCAGGAGCACGACGAGCCATACGAGGCCTACCCAGTCACTCATCGTCCACCTCCTGACCCATTGGA
>NZ_KI914677.1:89890-93451 GCF_000520495.1 Arthrobacter sp. H14 | reverse complement strand
GAGCCATACGAGGCCTACCCAGTCACTCATCGTCCACCTCCTGACCCATTGGACGAGCCTTCGTCGGCATCGTCGTCCTCATCAGGCCGCGGCTCGAACCGGATCCGGTCGATCCGCCGCTCTTCCATCCGTTCGACCTCGAGCACACCGCCGGGCACCTTGACCTGATCGCCAATCTCGGCTATCCGGCCCAGTTCCGCCATGATGTAACCTGCCACGGTTTCGTAGCCGGCTTCGTCCGGAACTGTGAGGGACGGGATTTGCTCGCTGACTTCGTCCGGGCGCATGATGCCTGGGAAATACCAGTCACCCGTGGCGCTTTGCAACACCCCGGGCTTGACCTTGTCGTGCTCGTCGGACACTTCGCCGACAATTTCCTCGACAAGGTCCTCGAGGGTCGCGACGCCGGCGGTTCCACCGTATTCATCGAGGACGACGGCGAGTTGCAGGTTCGCTTCACGCAGCTCCTGGATCAGGGCGTCGAGATGGACGGTCTCCGGCACGCGGAGCACGTCGGTCATGATCGCCGCCGCTGCGAGTCCAGGGCGGCGGTCGGCCGGAACGGCTACTGCCTTCTTCACATGGACCACACCGCGGATATCGTCCGGCGACTCCCCCAGGATCGGAAACCGGGAGAAGCCCGTACGCCTTGCAGCATCGATGATGTCCGTTACGGGCTGATCCGACTCAAGCGTCTCCAGCCGGGTGCGCGGGGTCATCACATCGGCCGCCGTACGCTCCGCGAAGCTGAGTGTTTTAGCAACGAAGTTGGCGGTGTTGGCGTCCAAGGTTCCCATCTCAGCGGAACGGCGGACCATCGAGGAAAGCTCGGCCGGCGTGCGCGCCCCGGAGATTTCCTCTTGTGCTTCGAGCCCGAACACGTTCAGCACCTTGTTCGAGAACCCGTTCAACACGACGATGCCGGGTTTGAAAACGGCGGTGAAGGCCAGTTGCGGCCGGGCCAGTGCCTTGCCGATGGCAAATGGCACGGAGATCGACATATTCTTCGGCACCAACTCGCCGAGGAGCATCGAAAGCAGTGTGGCAAGCGTCATCGCGATGACCACACCGATAGTGGTCACCAACGCCTCGGTTATCCCGAGGGCCGTCAGCGGACCCCGGAGCAGTGAGCTGATGGCCGGTTCCATCACGAAACCGGTCAGCAGGGTGGTAAGAGTGATGCCCAACTGGCAGCTGGAAAGCTGTGTGGACAGGGATTTCAGGCACTTCAGCAAAGGTTCCGCGCCGGTATCGCCATTGGTAATGGCCCGCCGGACAGAATTCTGATCCAGCGCGACGAGGGCAAATTCAACGGCGACGAAGAAGCCGGTTCCAAGAATCAGCAGAAAACCTGCTGCTATCTGGATCCATTCCACTAAGGTTGCACCGCCCCAAGGGCGGGGGCAGGGCCGGTCTTACTGTTCGAAGTTATCGGAGGTGGTTCGGCTTCAGCCGGACTGGAAGGCTCCAATACTGCGGACGGAGAGCGATGGGCACGGGCGCGGGGTCTGCCGGCGTTGCGAGTCGACGATGTGCTGCCTGTCGACTGGCGCCGGCTCCTAGATGAGCTGTCCATAGAGGTTAAAGAATACAGGACAGCCGCATCCGCGAAAGCGGCCTACCAGCTCTCCTGCAGCGGGCGCCCCTCCTCGTAACCGGCGGCCGACTGCACACCGACCAGGGCACGCTCACGAAAGCTTTCCAAATCCGTGGCGCCGGCGTACGTCATTGAGCTGCGCAGGCCGGCAGTGATCATATCCAGCAGGTCCTCCACGCCGGGCCGGGCCGGGTCGAGGTACATCTTCGAAGCCGAAATGCCTTCCTCGAAGAGGCCCTTGCGCGCCCGGTCGAAGGACCCCTCTCGCTGGGTGCGGTTCTGCACGGCACGGGCGGAAGCCATGCCGAAACTCTCCTTGTACTGCCGGCCGGTGCTGTCCGTCTGCAGATCGCCGGGACTTTCATACGTGCCCGCGAACCAGGAGCCGATCATTACCTGGCTGGCCCCTGCCGCGAGGGCCAGTGCAACGTCGCGCGGATAGCGGACACCGCCGTCGGCCCAAACTGAGGCGCCCATTTCACGCGCTGCCTGTGAGCATTCGTGGACGGCGGAAAACTGCGGACGTCCGACGGCGGTCATCATCCGGGTGGTGCACATGGCGCCCGGCCCGACACCGACCTTGACGATACTCGCGCCGGCCTCGACCAGATCGCGGACACCGTCCCCGCTGACCACGTTCCCCGCCACAATCGGAACATCCGAATCCAGTTCCCGCACGGCCTCGAGCGCGTCGAACATCTTCCGCTGATGGCCATGGGCGGTATCCACCACCAGCACGTCCACTCCTGCATCGAGCAGGAATTTGGCTTTTTCCTGCACATCCCCGTTGATACCGACAGCAGCGGCGACCTTAAGCTTTCCCCGGCTGTCCAGGACCGGCTGGTAAATCGTCGAGCGCAATGCACCAGTGCGCGTCAAAGCTCCCTGCAGTACACCGTCGCGGATGACCGGGGCGAAGTTTGTTCCGGCCTGGTCCATTTTCCCGAAAGCCGCCTTCAGCGCTTCGTCTCTGTCGCCGTCGAACGTTTCCGCGTCAACTGTCGGAACGTTGGTGCGCATCACCGATTCCAGCGAGGAGAAGCGGTCCACGGATTCACAGTCGGAGGGCCGGACCACGCCAACAACCTGCCGATCGGAGTTGAGAACGACGACGGCGCCATGGGAGCGCTTGTTCATCAGGTGCAGGGCGTCGATCACAGTGTCGGACGGCTTCAGATGCAGCGGCGTCTCGTAGACGCCGTGCCGTCCCTTGACCCACTCCGTGACTTCGGCAAGAACGTCGAGCGGGATGTCCTGCGGCAGGACTGCCAAACCGCCGCGGCGCGCCACCGTCTCCACCATCCGGCGGCCGGTCACCGCCGTCATATTGGAAACAACCAGCGGGATGGACGTGCCCGTGCCGTCGTCGCTGGCCAGGCTGACGTCGAGCCTGGAGATGACATCCGACCGTGACGGGACGAGGAAAACGTCCGAATACGTAAGGTCGGTGGACGGGGTGTTAATGAAACGCACGAAGCACTCCTGGGTTGGCGGCATATCAAGTCTAATAGTGCCGACCGACAGTTTTTCCACCGCCGTGGGAACGCCCGCGTCGAAATAGTTTCCTGATTGGCTTGCGCGCTGAAAATTTCACTACACTGGATGAGGTCTAGTTTTGTGTTGGACCGACGTGCACAGGTGCACACAGTTACGGCTGACAGCTGCTTGAGCGAGGGCAGGGCAAGCAACCCACGGAAGAGGCGTATTACAAGTGCCAGATCAACCCAACCACCGTATACCTGAAGAATTCAGCGGAAACGAGTGGCTCGTTGACGAACTGTATGAGGAATACAAGAAGGACAAGAACTCCGTCGACAAAAAGTGGTGGAGCATTTTCGAGTCCTTCGACGATAGCGGCTCCTCCAACGGCCGGCACTCCAGCGACAAAAGCGGGTCCGACGGCGGCAAGCAAACCAAGGGCGACGGCGGCAAGTCCCGCTCCTCGTCCGATGAGACCGGCGAGC
>NZ_KI914677.1:69853-89790 GCF_000520495.1 Arthrobacter sp. H14 | reverse complement strand
GATGAGACCGGCGAGCTTGGGGCCAATCCCTCGACCCGGAAACTGCCCATCGTCCAGACAGACCAGAACAAGCCTGCTGCCTCCGGTGAAAGTGATGCCCGCCCCGGCCCCGACGGACAGAAGCAGCCCGTGACGCCCGAAGGTGCCGCCTCCAAGGCCGCACCTGCCAAGCCGGCCAATGAAGACAAGACCGCCGAGTCCGGCAAGTCTGCCTCGAAGTCGAAGACCGATGCCAAGCCGGCGCCGAAGAACACGACCGAGGCGAAAGAGGCCGGCGGCAAGCCGGATTCGAAGAACGAGAAGCCGATTCCCGCACAGTTGCCCAAATCGGCTCCGGACCAGAAGTCGCCGGAAGAGGACAAGAGGACTCCGCTGCGTGGACCGGCCAAGGCCATCGCCACGAACATGGATGCCAGCCTCTCCGTTCCCACGGCCACCAGCGTCCGCGCTGTCCCCGCAAAGCTGCTGATCGATAACCGTGTGGTCATCAACAGCAACCTGGCCCGCGCCCGCGGCGGCAAGGTTTCCTTCACGCATGTGATCGGCTACGCGATTATCCGCGCCCTGGCCCAGTTTCCCTCGCAGAACGTCTACTACGAGGAGGTCGACGGCAAGCCGACGGCCGTACAGCCTGCGCACGTGAATTTCGGCCTGGCCATCGACATGCCGAAGCCGGACGGCTCCCGCCTGCTCGTCGTGCCGAACATCAAGAAGGCCGAGACCATGAACTTCTCGGAGTTCTGGAACGCCTATGAAGTCCTGGTCAAAAAGGCCCGCGACAATAAGCTCACGGCCGAGGACTATGCAGGAACTAATATTTCGCTGACCAACCCGGGCGGAATCGGCACCGTGCACTCGGTCCCCCGCCTCAGCAAGGGCCAAGCCTGCATCATCGGTGTCGGTGCCCTCGAGTACCCTGCGGAATTCCAGGGCGCGAGCGAGAAGATGCTGGCCCAGCAGGCGATCAGCAAGACCATTACTCTGACCTCCACCTATGACCACCGTGTCATCCAGGGTGCGGGCTCCGGCGAGTTCCTGCGCATTGTCCAT
Source organism: Arthrobacter sp. H14 (assembly GCF_000520495.1). Taxonomy (GTDB): domain Bacteria; phylum Actinomycetota; class Actinomycetes; order Actinomycetales; family Micrococcaceae; genus Arthrobacter_C. The sequence continues at coordinate 88,740 of NZ_KI914677.1, read as the reverse complement.
CAGTTGCTGCTCGGCGAGCAGAACTTCTACGACGACATCTTCGAATCGCTGCGCATCCCTTACGAGCCGGTGCGCTGGAGCTCGGACATCCAGGTCGATCCGATGGACCAGGTGAATAAGGTGGCCCGGATCCAGCAGATGATCCACGCTTACCGTGTCCGCGGCCACCTGATGGCGGACACCAACCCGCTCGAATACGTCCAGCGCCGGCACGCCGACCTGGACGTCCGAACCCATGGCCTGACCCTGTGGGATCTGGACCGCGAGTGGCCTACCGGGGGATTCGGCGGCAAGCCAGTCCTGAAGTTCCGAAACATCCTGGGCGTGCTGCGCGATGCCTACTGCCGCACCACCGGCATCGAGTACATGCACATCCAGGATCCCGAGGAGCGCCAGTGGTTCCAGGAGGAATTGGAACACCCGTACTCGAAGCCCAGCCGTGAGGAACAACTGCGCATCCTGAGCAAGTTGAACTCTGCCGAGGCCTTCGAGACTTTTCTGCAGACCAAGTTCGTGGGCCAGAAGCGCTTCAGCCTTGAAGGCGGCGAATCGCTGATCCCGATGCTGGATTCCATCATTTCCGATGCCGCCGACCAGGGCATGGACGAGGTCGCCATCGGCATGGCCCACCGCGGCCGCCTGAACGTGCTGACCAATATCGCCGGCAAGACCTATGCACAGATCTTCCGCGAGTTCGAGGGCACCCAGGACCCGCGCAGCGTGCAGGGCTCCGGTGACGTGAAGTACCACCTCGGCACAGAGGGAACCTTCACCTCCGACAATGGCAACGAGACCAAGGTTTACCTCGCCGCCAACCCCTCACATCTTGAGGCCGTTGACCCGGTCCTCGAGGGGATCGTCCGGGCCAAGCAGGACCGGCTGAACCGAGGCAGCGAAGGCTTCCCGGTACTGCCAATCATGATCCACGGCGACGCGGCCTTCGCAGGCCAGGGCGTGGTGGCGGAAACACTGAACCTCTCCCAGCTGCGCGGCTACCGCACCGGTGGAACCGTCCACATCATCGTCAATAACCAGGTTGGATTCACGACGGCGCCGGCCGCCTCGCGCTCGACCGTTTACTCGACCGACGTGGCCAAGATGGTCCAGGCGCCGATCTTCCATGTCAACGGCGATGACCCTGAAGCCGTCGTCCGGGTGGCCCAGATGGCATACGAATTCCGGCGCAAGTTCCACAAAGACGTCGTGATCGACATGGTCTGCTACCGCCGCCGCGGCCACAACGAGGGTGACGATCCTTCGATGACCCAGCCGATGATGTACAACCTGATCGAGGCCAAGCGCTCCGTCCGCAAGCTGTACACCGAGGCCCTGATCGGCCGCGGCGACATCAGCCAGGAAGAGGCCGAGCAGGCGTTGAAGGACTACCAGGAGCGGCTGGAACGCGTCTTCGCGGAAACGCACGCCGCCCAGACTTCTCCGGTTCCCGTCATCACGAACGATGCAGCTGCAGTTGCCGGCATCGAACGGCCGATCGCGCAGCAGTCGGACAATGGCGTGGGTGCTCCGGCCAGCACCGCTATCTCCGTCGATACGCTCGCCCATATCGGCTCCGCCCATACCGACGTGCCGGATAACTTCACCGTGCACCCGAAGCTGAAGGCACTGCTCGAGAAGCGTGAACAGATGTCCCGCGAGGGCGCCATCGACTGGGGCTTCGGTGAGATGGTTGCGTTCGGGTCCCTGCTGATGGAAGGTGTTCCCGTCCGGCTCGCAGGACAGGATTCACGCCGCGGAACCTTCGTGCAGCGGCACGCCGTCTTCCATGACCGTGCCACCGGCGCCGAATGGATGCCGCTGAGCAAACTGAACGAGGACCAGGCCAAGTTCTGGATCTACGATTCGCTGCTCTCCGAATTCGCCGCGATGGGCTTCGAATACGGCTACTCCGTCGAACGCCCGGATGCTCTCGTGCTGTGGGAAGCGCAGTTCGGTGACTTCGTCAATGGCGCCCAGACCATCATCGACGAGTTCATTTCCTCCGCCGAGCAGAAATGGGGTCAGCGTTCCTCACTGGTCCTGCTGCTGCCGCACGGCTATGAGGGCCAGGGGCCGGACCACTCCTCCGCCCGGATTGAACGCTTCCTGCTGATGTGTGCGGAAGACAATATGGTGGTTGCCAACCCGACCACACCGGCGTCGTACTTCCATCTGCTGCGCCGCCAGGCCTACAGCCGTCCGCGCAAACCGATGATCGTCTTCACACCGAAGCAGCTGCTGCGCTTGAAAGCGGCGGCCTCATCAGTCGAAGACTTCACCGAGGGCAACTTCCAGCCCGTCATTCCGGACGGACAGGATCTCGACGCCCAGAAGGTGGACCGCGTACTGCTCGTCTCCGGCCGGATGTACTACGACCTGCTGGCCCACCGGCAAAAGTCCGGCGATGAGCGGACGGCGCTGGTCCGTGTCGAGCAGCTTTACCCGCTGCCCGTCGACGCCATCAAGGAGACCGCGAAGAAGTACCCGAACGCTGAGCTTGTCTGGGCGCAGGACGAACCCGCCAACCAAGGCCCCTGGCCCTTCATTGGACTGAACCTGCCGACGGCTCTGGGAACCGACGTACGCCTCGTCTCCCGTCCGGCGTCTGCCTCCACCGCGAGTGGTTCAGCCAAACGCCATGCCGTGGAGCAGGAGATCCTGGTCAAGCAGGCATTCGAGCGGGACTAGAGTCTCCAGCACACAGAACCTCCACCACGCACCGGCCACTGTGCCGGCGGAAATCAACTGAAGAAGGTGTTCTTTGGAGCAACGCAGAATCCGGATTGCCGCTGTCGGCGATGAGCTGCTGGCCGGCAGCGGCGATCAGCGAGCTCTGGGGTGGTTCGGGCGGGTCCTCGCCCGGACCACCGACGACGCTGCCTCGGTGGAGGCGTTTCCTCTCGCCGTGCCCGAAGAAGGCACCGAGGCACTGGCTGCACGGTGGCTTCAGGAAGCAGAGCGCAGGTTCGACGAACGCCACGAGAACCGCCTGGTGATCGGCCTGTCGGACCGCGACCTTGACCTGGAAATTTCACCGGCACGCAGCCGCCTGAACCTGGCAAACATACTCGACGGCGCCGCCCAGTTGGGTGTGAAAGTGTTCGTCGTTGGGCCGCCACCGGGCCTTAATCCGGAGCGGAACAAGCGTCTTGGGGAGCTGTCAGCCGCCTATGGTGATGTGACGACCCGGCGCAAGCACACTTACGTCGACACGTATACACCGTTGCTCAACCATGAGCAGTGGCGGACGGATCTGGCCGGCAACGGCGGCGTCCCAGGGCAGGCCGGACATGGCCTTATCGCCTGGCTCGTACTGCACCGCGGCTGGTTCACTTGGCTGGACCTTCCCGAAGGCAGCTGACCGCGTCTGCCCCCGACGCACCGTGCGGATCTACTGGGCAACAAGTGTTGGATAAATCGCCCGAACCCACACATATTGTTCACCCAGCACAGATCACGTGCTGCACGAACACATATTGCTCAGTAGATGAGCCGTCCGCGTGCGGTTACAGTTCGGTGCTGAAGACGATCTTCCCGAAGAGGTCCCCCTCAAGCATGCGGGCGAACCCTTCCTCGGCCTTGGCCAAAGGCAACACTGCATCAATCTCGGGCCGCACGCCGGTGCTGACCATGAACTGCGCCAGCCTGCCCAGTTCATCACGGGTTCCCATCGTCGAGCCGAGAACCTTCAACTGCAGGAAGAAGACCCTGTTGAGGTCCGACGGCGGCTGCGGGCCACTGGTGGCGCCGCACGTCACCACCGCTCCCCCGGGCTTGAGGGACTTCAGGGAGTGGCTCCAGGTCGCCTCGCCTACGGAATCAAAGACGACGTCGACACGCTCGGGCAGGCGTGCACCGGCGTCGAACGCTTCCGCCGCCCCCAGTTCCACCGCACGCCGGCCCTTTTCCTCGCTGCGGCTGGTGGCCCACACCCGGTAGCCTGCCGCATTGGCAAGGGAAATCAGCGCTGTGGCCACGCCGCCACCCGCACCCTGGACCAGCACGGTGGAACCCGGTGCTGCGGGAGAGACAGTGAACAGCATCCGGTAGGCAGTCAACCACGACGTCGGCAGGCAGGCAGCCTCCTCGAAGCTGAGCTCCGGCGGCTTCGGGACCAGATTCCGCGCCGGGACCCAGACAGTTTCGGCGAAGGTTCCGGGGTGTTTTTCAGACAACAGGCTTCGCTTCGGGTCGAGCGTCTCGTCCCCGCGCCAGTCCTCCGAGGAAATTACGGCATGCACGATTACCTCGTTTCCAGCCTCGTCCACCCCTGCGGCGTCACAACCAAGGATCATCGGCAACCGGCCTTCGGCGAGGCCCACGCCGCGCAGGGACCACAGGTCGTGGTGGTTCAAAGCCGCGGCCTTCACATGGACTTTTTTGTAGCCTTCCGGTGGTTCCGGCTGGGGGATCTCGCCGGATTTCAATCCGCTGAGTGGGTTGTCCGGAGAAAATGAGTCGACATAGACGGCACGCATGGATAAGCTCCTTCGGATCGGCTGTTCCTCCATCCTAAGGCCCGGCTCCGACGACGCCGGCTGGCTTCGATTTAGGCGCTCCCCACGGGGATGTGGGAGGATATTACGGAGCTCTTTCACAGAGCAGAGCAAAGGAGGCAGCTATGAGCAAGCGAGCACGCAAGAAGCGCGACCGCAGGAAGAATGCCGCAAACCACGGTAAGCGCGCTAACACCTGAGTCTTAAACGACGATGCCCCCGCAGCCGGCAATGAGCCGGAGACGGGGGCATTGTTTTAGGTTATGGTGGTCGGCCGGCGGCGCTGTTGCTATCGGACGGCGGATCCTGGAGCGTCCGGGTTACTGGACAGCCGGGCTGGAATGCTCAGTCGTTTTGATCTCGCTGATCCGGGCCAGGATACCGGCCTTCAATGTTTCGGGTGCGACCTCTCTGCAGGACCGCTTGACCACTGTGCGGATCAGTCGTTCCAGGTCGTGTTCCTCGGTGCACTCCGGGCAGCTTTCCAAATGGTTCTTGATTTCCACAATATCGTCGTGGGAAAGCGCACCATCCAGATATTCGTACAGCTTTTCAACCCTGGAGTCGGGGCAGTCGCCCAAGTTCTCGCAGTCAGTCATTTCTTGCTCCCCTGGTATTCGCTTCCCTGCTGGCTCTGCTTGTTCACTGCGGACAGACCGCGCTCGTGCGCGTAGTCGGTCAACATCTCGCGAAGCAGTTTACGGCCGCGGTGCAGACGCGACATCACTGTGCCAATGGGAGTGTCCATAATTTCTGATATTTCCTTGTAGGCGAAGCCTTCTACATCGGAGAAGTAGACGGCCAGCCTGAATTCCTCCGGAATGGCCTGCAGCGCCCTTTTCACATCCGAGTCCGGAAGGTGGTCAAGCGCCTCCACTTCGGCCGATCGGAGACCGGAGGAGGTATGCGACTCGGATCTGGCCAGCTGCCAGTCCTCCACCTGGTCCGAATTCGACTGCAGCGGCTCGCGCTGGCGCTTCCGGTACAGGTTGATATATGTGTTGGTGAGAATCCGGTACAGCCACGCCTTCAGGTTGGTCCCGGGCTTGTACTGGTGGAACGCGGAGAACGCCTTGGTGTAGGCCTCCTGGACCAGGTCCTCGGCATCACTGGGATTGCGTGCCATCCGCATCGCAGCCGAATACAACTGATCCACATACTGCATGGCATCACGCTCGAAGCGTGCCTTGCGCTGCTCAGTGGTTTCGGTTTCCCGGTCCACCGGCGTATCGGCGCTGTCCTGTGTCTGATTACTCATCACTGACCAGTTTACGTGCTGGCGGTACTCAGGTGCCGCCACGTTCAACTGCAGGCCTTGCCCGGGGCCGGGCCCCGCTCTGCTGGCCGTTCGTTCGGCCACACTTAAAGTTGCCGACATTGCTGCCTTTCTGCTTGCCAACCGGACACGGATCCTCATCCGCCGCTTCCGGCCAGCCCTTGCCGGGCTGCACTAATAGAGGGAACAGGCCTGCCGCCGTCGTTATTCCGGAAAATAAGCCAGCTTCAGGGTAAAGGTGTGCTGAGCCGCCAAAAGGTGCAAAACTATGATGGAGTTGAGGTAGGGGAATACGGAACCAGTCAGATCCAGCCAGGAGGCATAAATGACTATTGTTCGCTTCGTTGCTCGTCCATTACTGGCCAGCAGCTTTATCGCGTCCGGAGCCGACCGGCTCAAGAACTCGGACAACACCGCCGAACAGCTGCGCCCTGTGCTTCAGCGCGCCGGCAAGACGATCCCTTCGGCCCGGTCGTTCACTGCCAACGAGCAGTTGGTTGCGAAAGTTGTGGGTGGAACACAGATCGGTGCCGGCCTGCTGCTGGGCATCGGAAAGCTTTCCCGGGTGGCTGCCCTGCTGCTCGTAGTCTCGTCGGCTCTGAACACCGTCGTCGAATACCGTTCCGCCGATGCTTCCACCAAGGAAGCCAAGACCTACCGGCGCAATCAGCTGCTGAAGAACGTTTCGCTGATCGGCGCCGTGATGCTTGCCGCCGTGGACACCAACGGACGCCCCGGTCTCGCCTGGCGCGCCGAACACCTGGCCGGTGATGCCCGCAAGAGTGCCAAGTCTCTGAGCAAGGACGCCCGTAAGCAGTGGCAAAAGGCGGATAAAGGCGTACGAAGCACTGCCTCCGACGTTTTCGGTTCCTGAACCGGATGAGCACATCGGCAGCCGCGTCGCCCGAACTCCGGCATTGGCCGGCACCGGCAGCAGCAGGGCCGGTGAATGCGACAGTCCAGGTCCCCGGTTCCAAATCCCTGACCAACCGTTACCTGCTTTTGGCTTCGGTGGCCGGTTCGCCGTCACGGCTTCGGTCGCCGCTGCATTCGCGTGACTCGCAGCTCATGGTCGCGGCGCTGAAGCAGCTCGGTGCCAGTATTGAGGAAGTTCCTGGCGAAGGCCGCTTCGGCCCGGACCTGCTCGTTACCCCGGCAGCGTTCACCGGAGACAACGACGACGGCGGCGCACCGGAGGGATCCGCCCGCTCGGTCGATTGTGGACTCGCCGGCACCGTGATGCGCTTCGTGCCTCCCGTGGCGGCCCTGCTGGCTGCGGACACCCGCTTCGACGGCGACCCGCAGGCGCGCAAACGCCCGATGGGCGCCATCGTCGAAGCCCTGCGTGGCCTCGGTGTGCCGGTCGACGACGGCGGCTCGGGTTCGCTGCCCTTCACCGTCCACGGCAGCGGCTCCGTCGAAGGCGGCTCCCTGACCATCGATGCGAGCGCATCATCCCAGTTCGTGTCCGCCCTGTTGCTGGCGGCCCCCCGCTTCAGGCAGGGCCTTGAGCTCCGGCATTCCGGCCCCGCAGTGCCGAGCCTGCCGCATGTTGAGATGACCGTACAGGTCCTGCGCGGCCTTGGTGTTGATGTCGATGATTCGGAACCGGATTGCTGGAAGGTCCGGCCCGGAACCATCGCGGGATTCGACGTGGACATCGAACCGGACCTGTCCAACGCCGGTCCCTTCCTCGCAGCCGCTGTTGCCACTGCCGGAACCGTGAGCGTTCCAAACTGGCCGGAAACCACCACCCAGGGTGGCGACCACTGGCGCCACATCCTCACAGCGCTGGGGGCCGACGTCCGCTATGAGGACAACACCCTCCAGGTGACCGGCGGCGCCTCTGTTAACGGCGTGGACCTGGACCTGTCCGAGGCCGGCGAGCTGGCCCCCACCGTCGCGGCCTTGAGCGCCCTGGCGACCGGACCCTCGCGCCTGCGCGGCATCGGACACCTGCGCGGCCACGAGACCGACCGGCTGGCGGCCCTGGTGACCGAGATCAACAGGCTCGGCGGCGATGCGGCCGAAACCTCCGATGGCATCACCGTCACGCCGGCTCCACTGCACGGTGGCGTCTTCCATTCCTATGACGATCACCGGATGGCCACCGCCGGTGCCATTATTGGGCTCCTCGTCGATGGCGTTGAAGTGGAAAACATCGGCACGACGGCGAAGACGATGCCGGAGTTCGCGCAGCTCTGGCAGCAGATGCTGGCCGCGAAGGATCACACGGGTGGCGCGTAGCAGCCGGAGTTGGGACGAGTCCGATGTCCGCATCCGCCCAAATAAAAAGGGCTCACGCCCCCGGACGAAGGACCGCCCGGCCCATGCCGACGCGGTAGTGGGCCGCGTCGTTACAGTCGACCGCGGACGCTACACCACCGTGGTGGCCGAAGACACCGAGAACGAGCGGGTGGTCATCGCCGCGCGCGCCCGTGAACTGCGCCGCACCCCCGTCGTCGCCGGCGATCTGGTTGGCCTCGTCGGAGATGTAACCGGCGCTCCCGACACCCTCGCCCGCCTGGTGCGCGTGGAGGAGCGGACGACGGTGTTGCGGCGCAGCGCAGATGACACGGATCCGGTCGAGCGCGTCGTCGTTGCCAATGCGGACCAGCTGGTCATCGTGGTCGCCGCCGCCAACCCGGAGCCGCGGACGGGATTCATCGACCGCACCCTCGTCGCCGCCTATGACGCGGGTATCGATCCGCTGCTGTGTGTCACCAAAACGGATCTCAAGGACCCGGCCGGACTGCTGGCCAACTATGACTATCTGGACCTCACGGTCGTCACCAGTGGAACCGCCGGCGCCGGCCAGCCTGCAGAAGGATCCGACGACGACCCGCCGCTGCTGCTTGATGCGGCGGCCGTTTCCGAATTGCGCAGCCATCTGGCCGGCAAGGTAAGTGTCCTGCTGGGCCACTCCGGCGTCGGCAAATCCACCATGGTCAATGCGCTGACGGGCGCCCACCGGGCCACCGGCGGCGTCAATGCCGTCACGGGCCGTGGCCGCCACACCTCGTCGTCGGCCCTGGCGCTGCGGGTCGAACAATCCCCTGGCAGCTGGATTATCGACACTCCCGGCATCCGCTCCTTCGGCCTCGCACACGTGGATCCGGACCGGATTCTGCAGGCGTTCCCCGATCTGGAACCGGGCACCGCAGCCTGCGCGCGGGGCTGCAAGCACGACGACGACGCCGTCAACTGTGGACTGGACGGGTGGGTGGCCAGCGGCGAGGCGGGCGAGGCCGGCGCCGCCCGGTTGATATCGTTGCGGCGGCTGCTCGGCACCGGATTCAAGGTGCAGGCCAAGGAACTCGGACTTTACTGACCCGGCCCGGTGATCGGACCTCCCATAACCGGGAAGAAAATAGCGATAGCGTGAACCTATGAACCACGCGCCGCAAACCTATAATGACGACCTACGGCTGGCCCATGTCATGGCCGACTCCGTAGATGCCCAAACAATGGACCGTTTCAAGGCCCAGGACCTCCAAGTCGAGACCAAAGGCGATCTCAGTCCCGTCACGGACGCCGACAAGACCGCTGAGGAAGCGATCCGGGGACAGCTCTCCCGTGCCCGTCCGCGGGATGCCGTGCTGGGCGAGGAGTTCGGCAGCAGCGGCGCCGGGTCCCGTCGCTGGATCATAGACCCGATCGACGGAACCAAGAATTTCATGCGCGGCGTCCCGGTCTGGGCGACGCTGATCGCGCTGGTCGACGAGGGCCAGCCCGTGGTCGGACTGGTCAGCGCCCCGGCACTCGGAAAACGCTGGTGGGCGGCCAAGGGCACCGGCGCGTTCATGGGCAAGTCATTGGCGACGGCGATCCGGCTGCGGGTCTCCAATGTCGGCGAGCTTTCCGACGCGTCGATGTCTTATTCCAGCCTGGCCGGGTGGAAGAAGCGCGGAAACTTCGACGAGTTCCTGTCCCTGACCGACGACGTCTGGCGCACGCGCGCGTTCGGTGACTTTTGGTCGTACTGCATGGTCGCCGAAGGCGTCGTCGATATCGCATGTGAACCTGAACTGAACCTCTACGACATGGCCGCGCTGGTTCCGATTGTTACGGAAGCCGGCGGCCGCTTCACCTCCCTCGATGGAGCCGACGGCCCATTCGGCGGCAATGCGCTGGCGACCAATTCCATCCTGCACACGGAGGTTCTGCACCGGCTCAACCCGCAGGTGGATGACCTGCTCTAAAAGGACCGGTCGCGGTTCCCCTATGATTTAAGCATGCCTGTGTTGTAAATTTAGGTATGCCGAAATTCCGCAGCGCACTCGCTTTGGTGGCTGCGCTGTGCCTGGGTCTTGCAGGTTGTTCCGCTCCCACGGGCAATAGCTCCGAAGGCCGCGCTTCCGCCACGGAAAAACCGCTGGTACTGACGACATTCACAGTGCTGGCGGACATGGCACGCCAGGTTGGCGGGGAGCATGTCCGGGTGGAATCGATTACCAAAGTTGGAGCCGAGATCCACGGCTACGAACCGACTCCCTCCGACCTGAAGTACGCTGCCGACGCCGACCTGATACTGGATAACGGACTGGGTCTGGAGCGCTGGTTCAAGCGCTTCGTCGCATCGGTCGAAGCTCCGCATGCAGTGTTGTCGACCGGTATCGACCCGATCCCCATCACCGTTGGTGAGTACGAAGGCGAGGCCAATCCGCACGCCTGGATGTCGCCGCACGCCGGCCAAGTGTATGTCGATAATATCGTCAAAGCCCTAAGCCGCCTCGATCCCAAGCATGCCGAGGACTTCCAGGCCAACGGCGAACGCTACAACGCAAGGCTTGAGCAGCTCATGGACAGCCTTGAAGGTACTTTTCCGCCCAAGGCGGCGCTGGTCACCTGCGAAGGAGCCTTCTCATACCTCGCGCGGGATGCGTCACTGCGGGAGCGCTACCTTTGGCCGGTCAATTCGGACACGCAAGGAACTCCAGGCCAGATCACGGACCTTATCGATTTCATAGAACGACGCGATGTTCCAGCCGTCTTCTGCGAGTCTACGGTCAGCGCGGACGCGCAGGAACAGGTGGCTCAAGCAACCGGCGCCCGGCTCATCACGCCGTTATACGTCGATTCCCTGTCGGAACCCGACGGACCCGTGCCCAGCTACTTGGAGCTGCTGCGCCACGACATCAACTTGATCAAGGAGGGGCTGGCCGGTGAAGACGCCAACGCGGATGGATAAGGCCCGCACGCCCGTGGCCGTGGATCCTCCCGCCATCACCATCGACACACTCACTGTGCGGTACGGCGACGTCCTGGCACTGCAGTCGGTCGACATGATCCTGCAGCAGGGCCGGATCTGCGGATTGATCGGAGTCAACGGCTCCGGCAAGTCCACGCTCTTCAAGTCCATCATGGGCCTCGTCACGCCGAGTTCGGGAACCGTGAAACTGTTCGGCAATAGCCCCAGGTTCTCCCGGAAGAACAACCTGCTGACCTATGTTCCACAATCCGAGGACGTCGACTGGACCTTCCCGGTCTCCGTGCACGACGTCGTCATGATGGGCCGCTACGGGCATCTTGGTCCGATGCGCCGCCCGCACGCCGAGGACCGCGACGCCGTCGAATACGCCTTGGACCGGGTAGGGCTCACAGAACTGGCAGGCAGGCAGATTGGCGAACTCTCCGGCGGACAGCGCAAGCGTGCCTTCGTGGCGCGCGGCATTGCCCAGCAGGCGAAGCTGATGTTGCTGGATGAGCCGTTCGCCGGCGTCGACAGGACTTCGGAGGCCACCATGACCGGATTGCTGCAGCAGCTGCGCGGTGAAGGAAAGACCATTCTGATCTCCACCCACGATCTTGCCGGCATTCCCAAGTTCTGCGACGAAGCGCTGCTCCTGCACCAGCGCGTCCTCGCGCACGGAAATCCCGAAGACGTATTGACCACGGACAATCTGGCCCGCGCGTTCGGGGAAGGAGCCGGTAGTGGACCTGCTTAACTGGCTGGCCGAACCGATGCTGTACGGCTTCATGACGCGTGCCCTGATCGTCACTGTGGCGGCAGCCCTGGTCTGCTCGATACTCTCCTGTTGGCTGATCCTGATGGGCTGGTCGCTGATGGGCGACGCCGTCTCCCATGCCGTCCTTCCCGGCGTCGCCCTCGCCTACATCCTGGGACTGCCATTTTCCATTGGAGCGTTCGTCTTCGGCGCCGGAGCCGTCGCGCTGATCGGCGTCGTCCGTTCCACCACAAAGCTGAAGTCCGACACGGTCATCGGCGTCGTTTTCACGGCCCTCTTCGCCGCCGGACTGGCCATCATCTCGAAAACACCGAGCCAGACTGATCTGGGGCATATCCTGTTCGGCAATGTCCTTGGCGTGACCGATGGTGAGTTCCGCCAGGTCCTCGTCCTGGGGGCAATCACCCTGGCTGCGCTGCTGTTTAAACGCCACGACCTGACCCTCTACGCCTTCGACCGTACACACGCCCACGCCCTGGGCATCAACACCAAGTGGTTGTCCACGCTCCTGCTTGGGCTGCTGGCCCTGACCGTCGTCGTCGCCCTGCAGGCTGTCGGCATCATTCTCGTCGTCGCAATGCTCATTACCCCGGGCGCGACGGCGTTCCTGCTCACCCGCCGCTTTCCAGTGATGCTCGGCGCGGCGGCGGGAATCAGCGTCCTGACGGCGGTGATCGGCATCTACGCCAGCTACTACTGGGACATGTCCACCGGTGCCTCCGTCGTCCTGGCGCAGTCCGGCGTTTTCGTGCTCGCGTATTTGCTCGCCCCACGCAGCGGGATGCTGTCCCAATGGCGGATCCGCCGGGCCGCGGGCCGCCGCACGACCGAAGTGAGGACAGCAGCATGAGCCCGGCCGCCAGGAACTCCCCCGGATTGAGCAGCGACTCCGCGAGCGTGCAGGATTACGTCAAGGTCATCTACGCCTTCACCGAATGGCAGGACAAACCGGTCACCATGACCGCCTTGGCCGCACGGCTGAAGGTCGCGAACTCGTCCGTGACCGAGATGGTGCGCAAACTCGTTGATCTGGGACTGGCCAACCATAAGCCCTACAACCCGGTCGAATTGACCCCGGAAGGCCTCCGGCTGGCCTTGTTGATGGTCCGCCGGCACCGGTTGCTGGAGACCTATCTGGTCCACGAGCTCGGCTACGGCTGGGACGAGGTCCATAATGAGGCGGAGCTGCTCGAGCACACCGTCTCCGATACATTGGTCGACCGGATGTCGGCCCGCCTCGGTCATCCGGACCGGGACCCGCATGGCGATCCGATCCCGTCAGCGGACGGCACTATTGAGCTGCCCGCCGCGCACGTCCTCAGCACGTTGGACGAAGGACATCAGGGGCGCGTTGCCCGGATCAGCGACGCCAATCCTCACTTGTTGCGCTACCTCAGCGACGAGGAGATCCGGCTCGACACGGCCGTGACGATGCTGGGCCGCAAACCCTTCGGTGGCGCGCTGACAGTGCAGGTTGGCTCAGGAGGGCGGGTCCGCGAACTGGATCTGGGGGACGAACTTGCCGCTTCGGTCTGGGTGATGACCGAAGGCAGGCATGAGGGCTGCACGCTGGAAAAATCATAACGACGCCGGCACTTCAGTGTCGTGCCCGGCCATCAGCCAACTATCAGGCAGCGTCATTAGGCTCGTATTGTGTTGGCCACACCGGCGCATAATCGTGACGCCAAACCGATAGGCTCGAGCCAGCACCCACCGGCATTAAGGAGACCATCAATGGCGACCCTCGGTATTGAAGAAGAGTACCTGCTCCTGGATCCAAAGTCGCTGTTTCCGGCCTGGGTCAGCGCGGAGGTTTCCGGTTTCATCCATGGAACCGGGCAGGTCGCCGACGAGGACGTCCAACGCGAGCTCCTGAGCTGCCAGCTCGAAACCGCCACTCCGGTCTGCAACACCCTTGAAGAAGCCGGAGAGGCTCTGCTGCACTTCCGGAAAGAACTCTCCGCCGCCGCCATGAAGGCAGGTGCGCGGGCCTCCAGCTCCTCCACCGCGCCGCGGGCAGAAGCCGGTCCTGCTGAACCTACCGATAAGCAGCGGTACTACGATCTGAAGGAAGACGCGCAGGAAGTTGCCACGGACCAATACGTCAATGGGCTGCATGTGCACGTCGGAATTCCGGACCGCGATACCGGCGTCAGGGCGTTGAACCGGATCCGGGCCTGGTTGCCCGCGATCGTGGCCCTTAGTGTCAACTCTCCGCTGTGGCAGGACCACGACACCGGTTTTGCCAGCTGGCGCACCATCCACTTCCGCCGCTGGCCGCTCCAAGGCTGTCCGCCGGAGTTCGCCGACGCCGACGATTATGACCGCAGGGTCCAACGCATGCTGGGCATTGGCGCGATTATTGATACCGGCCTGGTGACCTGGCTGGCCCGCCTGTCGGAGAACTATCCGACGATTGAGGTACGGGCAGCGGACTCGCAACTGGAAGTGAAGGATACGTTGCTGCTGGCCGGCATAATCCGCGGTCTTATCGTCACTGCCATCAACGATGTCCAGACCCGGCAGCCCTACGGGAGCGCAGATCCTGAACTGCTTGAGGGCGCGGTCTGGCAGTCCGCCAGATACGGTCTAAGCGGAAATCTGGTACTGGTCAGTGAGGGCGTCCTGAAGCCGGCGCGGGAGGTCATCGGCACCCTGCTCGAATACATCAGCCCGGCGCTGGACGAAGCCGGCGACACCGAAACCGTCAAAGCCGGAGTCGAGCGGCTCTTCGATTCCGGAACGGGAGACGTCCGGCAACGGGCCGCAATGGACCACGGCGGATTACCGGCGCTGATGGACCTCTACACGACGTCGCTCATCGCCGAATAGTCTTCCCGCACTATTTCAACATCCCACACTATTCGGGACGGGACAGATTCCTGGTCGCGGGACCTTCGAGGAGCTCGCCGGCGCAGGTGAAGCGTGAGCCGTGAAGCGGGCAGTCCCAGGATTGCTCGGCATTGTTCCAAGACAAAATTCCATGCATGTGCGGGCAGACCGCTCCCACCCGCCGCGTTTGCCCATCCACGGTGCTGATGCCTACCGGATGTACGCCTTCCCGCACCACAACGCCCTCACCCTCTGCCGGCGTCGTTCCCTCATCCTTGTTCATGGCCGTACGCAGCCAGTCCGAAACCATATGGGCGCCGACCTTGGCATTGAGCGAGGCCCCGTTGCCCAGCGTGGCCGGCGGCAGCGGCCGGTGGGCCAGTTCGTCTGCCCAGGGCATGTGTCCACCGAGGATCCGGCCGCTCAGCGTCATGGCGGCAGCAATCGAGTTCGTCATGCCCCACTTGTTGTAGCCGGTGGCCACAAAGATGTGTTCCTGTCCGGGAAGGATCGGTCCCACGTAGGGCAGCAAATCCAGCGGACGATAGTCCTGGGCTGACCAGGAATGCGTCAACTCGGCTCCCGGGAAGTGACGTTCGGTCCAGCGCCGCAGGTCCTCGACCGAGCCGCGTTCGGACGGCTCCCTGCCCACGATATGCCCATTGCCGCCGACCAACAGACTGGTGCTGCCGCCGGTGTCCGCTGTCCGCAGTGACCGCGAGGGACTGTCGACTGACAGGTACATGCCCTGCGGTATTTCGCCGGGAACCTGGAATGCGAGGGCGTAGGACCGGCTCGGCTCCAGTGCGGCGAAATAGCCGCCGCGGTCAAGGATCGGCGTGCCGGTCGCCAGGACCACCTTGGTGGTCAGCACGTCACCGGCGGTTGTCTGAACACTGCGCAATGGTCCCGAATTGAGCCCGCCCTCGTGGTTTGTGCTGACGCCCTGCACGCGGACATTTTCATGCATCACTCCCCCATGGCCGCGGAAATCGCGGGCCAGGGCGGCGAGAATATCCATCGGGTCGAACTGGTACTGCCCCGCGAGCTTGACTGCCCCATGCGTCGTGTAGGGCAGCTCGAGGTCTGTCTCAAGGGTCGCGTCAAGGCCGGCCTGCCGTGCTGCGTCATACTCGGCGTCGACCGTCTCCCTGCCGTTGGCGTTGCCGGCATAGCTGAACGCATCGCGCTGCACTATTCCGATTCCGCGTTCCTCGCAGTACCGGACGAGCCACTGCTGCCCTTCCCTGTTCCCGCTGACGTAGGCCTTGGCAATATCAAGTGAGTGCCGCCTGAGGATGCTCGACAGCGACGCGCCCTGCAACAGGCTCAATTTCGCCGTCGTATTGCCGGTTGTCACGGCGCCAACATGGCGGGCTTCGAGAACTGCCACCCGTTGCCCTGCCCTGGCGAGCAGCAGAGCCGTGGCAAGGCCCGTCATACCGGCGCCAACGACGACGGTGTCATACCTGGCTCCCGGAACGAACTCATCCGCGGCAACAGGCGTGTAGTGGTCCAACCAAAGCGAAGTCATTGACAGTATCCGTTCTCTTGAACGTTCGAGTGGCCGTGTGCTCCCAACCTATGGCCGCCGTCGTCTATGTGCAACAGCGTTGACCGGACCCGGGCAGCGGAGCACTAATGGGACTGCCCCGGTCCTGCTGCTAGCTGGAGCCGCGTTTCGCCAACCCGATCATCAGCAGCGGCAGGCCAACGATCAGCGGAACGAGAGTAAAGAGGGTGTGGGTTCCACCCGTAATGCCCATGTAGAGGACGAACAGGAACGTCCCGACGACGAACACGAGTCCTGCGAAAATCATGCCTCCGCCTTTGCGCGGGGGCAGTCCTTCCGACCACGGATGAATATGGTTCGTGCTGTCCATATAACTGAGCATAGTCCTCAAGGTTTCTTCAAGGCTCCCCCTGCAAGCTGTGAAGGTCCAGGAGGGCGAATAAAACCAGGTTGCACCGAAGTTGAGCAGCCGGCGCTGGCAGTGAAAGGTCTCATCCGATGGCTACGAACAAGAGCTCAGAAGCATCCCGCAACGGTGTGGGATTTGGTCGTGCAGCCGCGATGGTCGCAGCATGCGGACTCATCCTGGGTGTGAGTGGAACTTCTTCCTCCGCGCCCACAATCGCTGGACTGCAGCTTTCATCCGGCAATCTCCAGGACTCATCCGGCGTGGCCGTTCCGGCCAGCGCCGTCCTATCCTTCCGTCCACCCGTCACCATCATGGCCGACGGCGCGACGGGCGCCGGGCTTGTTCCCGGTCTCGGAGGGCTCCCCGGACTTCCTGGCTCCCCCGGTTCCCCCGGATTACCAGGAAGCCCGGGGTTCTCCGGTCTTGCCAGCGGAAGCAGCGTTCCCGGAAGCAACCTGTTTGTCCAGCCGGGTCCTGCATCTGCCCGGGGAAGCCTGGCCGCCGTCGTCCCCTATGCCCACCAAGGCCTGGGCCACCCGTACGTCTGGGGCGGCACCAGCTTCACCAGTGGCTGGGACTGTTCCGGTTTTGTCCAGTGGGCATTCGCCCAGGCAGGTTTCCAAATGCCGCGCGTGAGCCAGTGGGAAGGCATGCAGCCGACGCAGAATCCCTCACCAGGCGACTTGGTGACGCAGCGTCCCGACGGGCCCAACCACTGGGCGCACGTGGGAATCTACATCGGCGACGGCATGATGATCAGTGCCCTCAATCCCGATCAGGGAACCATAATCCACTCGATCGGGCCGGCCGGCACATCGTGGTTCTTCACCCTTCCCGGCACTGCGCGGAGCGGACCTGATCCCTCGGACGCTCCCGGTTCGGGTCTCAGCGCTTCTGTCCCCAGGTCCGGCCTTAGCGCCACTGTCCCCGGGCTGAGTTTCCCCTCCGTGTCGAGCACGACCGGTGGTTCCTCGGGCGACTCCTCGGTAAACGCTTCCAACCAGCGGAACGACGGCCCGTCCAAGTCAGGCAAGTCGAAGTCACACGACCCGGCGTCCGGAAACAAGTCAGGCTCGGGAACGAACACGGACCGCAATTCGAATCAGGGCGGCACCGGGCGGGCGGATCATGGTACGACGCCGGTCAAGGACGCCGCTGAGAGATTAGCCACCGCGGACAAGAGCGGCCCCGGGAAGCCGGGCAAGTCGAAGCCGTCGCACGACAAGACGCCCGGCAATAAGCCAGGCTCGGGAACGAATACGAACAATAACTCGAAGCCGGGCGGTACGGGAACAACGCCTCCAGCTACGACGCCTGGCGGCACGGGCACGACGAACCCGAAGCCGACGCCCGGTACGGACCCTGGCACCGTTACTCCCCCCGCGACGAATAAGCCGAATCCCAAGCCGGTTGCGACGACACCACCTGTCCAGACACCACCGCCTGTCAAGACACCACCGCCTGTCACGACGCCACCCGCGGACCCAACTCCGCCCCCGGCGCCGAAACCGGCGCCGAAACCGGCGCCGAAACCGGTTCCGAAACCGAAACCAACAGTTGAGCAGCCGCCTCCGGCACCTGTTACCGAACAACCGGCAACGTCAGCACCACCAACGACTCCGGCCACGCCGGCAGTTCTAACGCCCGAGCAAGTCCAAGCCCTCCTAATCAAGGGAACCGCGGCCCTCGCTGCGGGAGGACCAGGGGCGCTGGGAACTCCCGTCTCAGCACCGCAGGTCGGCGACCTCGTCTACTATCCGGGCGATGGACCCATCCCGGCCAGGGTCGGCGTTTTCCTTGGTGATGGAACGGTTCTCCTCAACGGTGCCGCGGCTCCATCTCCCGTGGAAGCCGGCGCCGCCTACCACCGGGGTAGCTAAAGCTACGAAGCCCCGTCCCTGCCTCGAAGAGTTAGGGACGGGGCTTTCTCCTGCGCGGGAAGAATGCAGGCGCTACGGGACCGGCTTTTCAGCGGCGGCAGCAATGTCATCGAGGTCGACACGCATAGCCTTCGAGGCCGCACGCAGTCCGAGCTTGCCGAACACTTTCCAAACAAAGCCCTGCCAGCGGGAATCCGAAACCAGCTCGCCGGCGAATACCAAGCTCAGCAGGCCCCCCGGCCCGTCCGGCACAACGGTGAATGTCGTCGTGTAATGGGTGCCCGCCGATTCAGCCTCTACAACGGTGCTGTTCGGGGCATCAGCCGCTGTCACCCACATTTCCTCGGTGGCCTTCTTGCCGAACAATGTGCGGGTCTCGCGCCACCGGGTGCCGACGCCGTAGGGCGGCTGGCTGAGCACCTCGACACGGTCCACGCCGCTGAGCGTGTCAGCCGCGCCGGGATTATCGGTAAGCACCCGCCAAACCTGTGCGGGCGTGGCGGCCACATGGCGGG
>NZ_KI914677.1:54845-69753 GCF_000520495.1 Arthrobacter sp. H14 | reverse complement strand
GATAGGGTGATCGAACGGCTGATCATAAGTTCATGATGGCACAAGCCCGGCCCGAGTCGGCGTTTACCTTGGTGGTGGAAAACCTGGGACCTGACAACCTGGTAGGAGCCGGGTAGGACGGCCAAGGCAAAAGTACCCCATCCGATTATGTGCAGTCCGACGACGACGAGCGCCATCATCAGCAGGTGCCGCTTTTTCCCGCCGTCCCCAGCGTGGTTAACGAGAACAGGCCGGCACAAAAATGTGCCGGCCTGTTGCCATAAAAAACGTGGAGATGGGGGGAATTGAACCCCCGTCCGATGTCGTGTTGTCAGGTCTTCTCCGGGCGCAGTTTGCGTCGGATTTTCTCGGCCCCAGCTATCATGCAAACAAGTGGCTGATCCGGGCCCAGCCGTCTAAAAGTCCCGGCAACCCCGACGGCGCGGGTTACCAGCAGTGGCCCTCTAAATGACGCCAGGATCCGGGTCGAGAGCGTACCCGGTCTGACGGACTATGCCCGCTGCTTAGGCAGCGAGAGCGAAGTCGTGCTGTTTAGAATCAGCAGTTATTTTTTTGCAGAGAGCGTTAACGAGATAGCCCTGCATCCTCGGCCCGCTTCCCCTGTCGCGACTACCATCGTCGAAACCAGTCATCCCCATATTCAGTTACCAAACCGGATTCCCGGCTGTTGCCCGACGAATGCCGGACACCCATCATAACGCACGACCGCCGTCGTACATTCCCGCAGCTAAAAACCAATGCCGAAAACTACGATCTGGGCCTGCCATGCCAGCACGACCAGGAACGAAGCCAGCGTGGCGAAGATAGACACGATGGCGAGCGTCACCATTCCAGCCTGCCTTCGCCGCAGTGCCCAGAGGAACGTCAACACATTGGCGGCAACAAGCAGTGGAGAGATGAACACCATCCACTGGGCGAGCATCACGTAGAACAGGAAGAAGAACGGAAACAGCACCATCAGGCCGGCCGGGACAATGGTCAGCACGATAATCCAGTCGATCACGGCGGTGGCAATCACCCACCACGGGCGCTTGTAGCGAACCTCTTCTTCGTCAGGACCGGTTTGTTCATCCCAGAAAACTTCCGTCACAGCGGCCGGTCAGCCCAGGTTCTTTTCGCGCATGGCACGCTGTGCCTCACGGTTGTCCTGTTGTTCACGCAGCGCCTGACGCTTGTCGTAGTCGCGTTTACCCTTCCCGACGGCGATTTCGACCTTCGCCCGTCCGTCCAGGAAATAGAGCTGCAGGGGCACAATCGTGAATCCTGATTCCCGCGTCTTCTGGGCAATTTTCTCGATCTCTTCGCGGTGCAACAACAATTTACGACGGCGGCGGGCACTGTGATTGGTCCAGGAACCATTGAGGTACTCCGGGATATAGACGTGCTCCAGCCACATTTCGTCGCCGGTCAGCGAGCCGAACCCGTCGATCAGGGAAGCACGTCCCTCACGCAGCGACTTCACTTCGGTACCCATCAGCACGAGGCCCGCTTCATAGGTATCCAGTATGTGATAGTTGTGCCGGGCCTTTCGGTTGGTGGCCACTACCTTCCGGCCACTTTCTTTGGGCACGGTGAAACTCCTTAGTCTGAGGGCTGGACATCCAGTCTACGACAGCACCCGGAGGGATTTCAGCCTGCGGGGGTTTTGTCCTCCGTCCCCGCCCACGCCCACACCTGCGCCCTCGGGCGCCAGGAACTACTACAGCACCGACATCGGATTGACTGGCTCGCCGTTGACGATGGTTTCGAAGTGCAGATGGCAGCCCTGTGAGTTGCCGGTGGTGCCCGCATAGGCGATTATCTGCCCCTTCGAGACGGACTGGCCGGGCGAAACCACTGACCGGGTCAGGTGGTAGTAAATGGTGCTCAGAGCGTCACCGCCGACGACACCATGAGTGAGGACAACGCGATTGCCTCCCGACGGGACTGCACCATCGGCATACCAGACCTCGCCGCTCGCCGGGGCGTAGACCGGAGTGCCACAGGGAGTCCCGAAATCGAGGCCGGTGTGCATGTAGCCACCCTCGCCCAGGAAGTCTATGGTCCCGGCCGGAGTCTCGCGCCAGCCGAACCCGGAGGTCATTGGAATGCCGGCACCGACTGGCAGCCGCAGGCCGAAACCGGAGGGAGCCTGTGGTGGTGCCGGCGGTGCAGGTGCTGGGGCAGGCGGTGGTGGTGGCGGGGCCGGACGGTTTGCCTCTGCTGCCGCACGCCGTTCGGCTTCAATCCGTGCCTGCCGCTGCGCTTCCGCCGCCGCTGCCGCCTCAGCGGCGGCCTTCTCCTGGGCCTTCCGGATGCGCTCCTGTTCACGCTCCCAGGCCAGCCGTTCCTGCCGTTGCTTCTCGGCAATATCGGCCTGAACCTGCTCGTGCTCCTGCTCGATCTGGCTCAGCTTGGCCTTAACCTTCGGTTTCTGCGCCTCAAGCTTTTCCGACAGTGCGGTCGTCTCCGCTATCAGCGTGTCGACCTTCTCCTTCTCAGCGGCGGCTTTGTCCCGCGCCTCTTTCTCCCTGGCCAGGGCCGCGTCCGCTTTCTCCTTCAGATCCTTAATCTCGGCTTCGACGTCGGCTAACCGGACTTCCGCGTTCACATTGGTGGCATGCTGCTGAGCCAGCCGGTCCAGCACCGCCGTCTGGCTTCGCAGTGCCTGGTCAGCCATGCCCATCGAGTCGGCAAGATTGCCGCCGTCGGAACTGAAGAACAGGCTGACGTTGGAAGGTACGCCACCACTCTTATAGGCGGCCGTCGCAATCTGGCCGATCAGCTCCTTGGTCTTGGAGATCTCAGCCTTGTCCAATTCGAGCTGCTCGTTAATCTTCGCCTTGGTCTGTTCGGCCAATTCGACCCTGGCCGCCAGTGCCTCAACTTCCCGGGTGGCGGCGGCCACGTTGTCCTCCGCCCTGGCCAGCCGGTCCATCGCTCCCGGGAGCCGGTCCTCGTATTGCTGCAACTGAGCAACGGTTTCGACGATGTCCGAGTCGAGGTGCTCCAGCGACTGCTGAACCTTATTGATCCGCTGTTCCAACTCGGCTTTCCGGTCCTCAAGCTGGCCGGCTCCTGCGGGCGCCGCTCCCGCCATCAAAGTCAGGATCAGCATGGCCGCAGCGGTCGAACTTACTGCCGCCTTACATTTGACTGGTCCGGGTTTGCGGACCTTCCCAGGGGACTCGGGTGTTCGCATGTGAGAGTTCTTTCCGTTGCGCATCGACTCAAACCTTCAGGTAACGGCGGAGAGTCAGCATGGAGGAGAGCCCGGCCAGCACCACGCCGAGCAGAATTAGTCCCGGTGCCAGAATGACGGCCTGCGTGGCGGAGATGAACGCAGTATCGGGGTATTGCTGGGCGAGCCATTCGCCGATGAAGAAGTGCGACACCGCCCAAAGCGTGACGGAAGCGAGGACAGCGCCAATGACGGCGGCGATCACTCCCTCGAGCACAAAGGGCAACTGGATCACCATTTTCGAAGCGCCCACCAAACGCATGATTCCGGTTTCGCGCCGTCGGCTGAAGGCGGACAACCGGATGGTGGTCGCGATCAGCAGAACCGCGCAGACGATCATGACGCCAGCGACTCCGATAGCGATCAGTGAGGCCACGTTCATCACGGAGAATATCTGCTCCAGCAACTCCCGCTGGTCGATCACGACTTCTACGCCGGGAACCGAGGAGAAAATCTCGTTGATCACCTCGTACTTCTGCGGATCCTCCAAGTTCACCCGGAAGGATTCGGGCAACTGTCCGGCCGTGACCGAATCGACGATCGGTGAGTTGGCGAACTGGTCCTTGAAGTGGCCCAGCGCTTCTTCCTGCGACTCGTAAATAGGGTCACCGGCGATGTACGGGTCCACGGTTGGCGAGCCCAGCAGTGAGCGGATGTTTTCGCGCTGCGTGTCCGTGACCGGCCCGGCGGCGCAACTGGGCGTGGAGGAACTGTCGACACAGAGGAAGACTGCAACCTGGACCTTGTCGTACCAAAACCCCTTCATCTGCGAGATCTGCATCTGCAACAGCCCCGCCGCGCCGACAAAGGTCAGCGAAACGAAGGTGACCAGGATGACCGATACGAGCATGGACAGGTTGCGCCGCAGCCCGGAGCCGATTTCCCCGAGAACGAAGGCCAGCCTCATTGGACCGCGCCGGCCGCGCCGGCATAGATACCCTGCGCTTCGTCGCGGATGACGACACCTTCGGACAGCTCGATGACGCGCTTGCGCATCCCGTCAACAATATCGTCGTCGTGGGTTGCCATCACCACGGTGGTGCCGTTTTGGTTGATCCGGTCCAGCACCTTCATGATTCCCAACGATGTCGTGGGATCCAGGTTTCCAGTCGGCTCATCTGCAAGGAGGATTCCCGGCTTATTGACGACGGCGCGGGCGATCGCCACACGCTGCTGCTCACCGCCGGAAAGCTCATGCGGCATCCGATGGTCCTTGCCTTCCAGGCCGACGGTCCTGAGTACCTCGGGGACCGTTTCGCGGATAATGGCACGACTCCTGCCGATAACCTGCATGGCGAAAGCGACATTGGCGAAGACGGTCTTGTTGGGCAGCAGCCGGAAGTCCTGAAACACCACGCCAATTCCGCGGCGCAGTTTGGGCACGCGCCAGCTGGAGATGTTGGCTACGTTGCGGCCGGCGACGTGGACAGCACCACGGCTGGCCCGGTCCTCCTTGAGCACGAGGCGGATGAACGTGGATTTGCCCGAACCGGATGCGCCCACAAGGAAGACAAATTCGCCACGGTCCACTTCCACGCTGACAGAGTCGAGCGCAGGCCGGGACTTCTGGTCGTAAACCTTGGTGACATTATCGAATCGGATCATGGCTACTTTGTGCCCCGTGTTAAAGCCGGCGATGGGGCGTGCTTGGGGGAAGAGACCTCCGGCCCCTCGACTATAGCCATGCCAATCGGACGACCGGCGGCATCAGGGGCGGCGTGTCGTCAGCTCAAGCGGCCAACCGGTTCAGCGCGAGCTCCAGCCGCCGTCCATTGTGTAGGAAGCGCCGGTCACCATTCCGGCGTCATTTCCGGCCAGCCAGAGCACCAGAGAAGCGACTTCCTCCGGTTCGGTCAGCCGTTTGACCGCACTTTCCGTGAGCATGACCTTCGCCAGCACTTCGTCTTCGTCGATGCCGTGCAGACGCGCCTGATCGGCGACCTGCTTTTCGACCAATGGAGTACGTACATAGCCGGGATTGACGCAATTACTCGTGACGGAGTGCGCCCCGCCTTCCAGCGCTGTGACCTTGGACAGCCCCTCCAGCCCGTGCTTGGCGGCAACGTAGGCGGATTTGTAGGCCGAGGCGCGGATGCCGTGCACGGAGGAGATATTGATGATCCGGCCGAAACCGTTGGCATACATGTGCGGTAGAGCAGCGCGGATCAGCAGGAACGGCGCTTCCAGCATGAGTTTCAGCATCAGCCGGAAGTCATCCGGGACAAATTCTTCAATCGGGCTGACGCGCTGAATGCCGGCGTTGTTAATCAGAATGTCGGTGTCGAGGCTCAGGTTTTCCAGAGCCTCCGTGTCGCTGAGATCCACCTGCCAACTTACTCCGGAGACCTCATCCGCCAAGGCAGCAGCCGCGTCCCCGTCGACGTCGGCAATGGTGACCTTGGCGCCTTGCGTGGCCAATGCCCGCGCACAGGCAGCACCGATGCCGCTGGCACCTCCCGTGACCAATGCTGTCCGTCCGGTCAGTTTCTGTTCGGTCCTGCCTGCTTCGGTCACTGTTTCTCCTTGGGCTACTCTGCCGTTTGGCGCTGCTCGGCCCGCCAGCGAATACCGGCATCGATAAAACCGTCGATTTCCCCGTCCAGCACGGAGGAGGTGTTTCCCACCTCGTGGTTGGTGCGCAGGTCCTTGACCATTTGGTACGGATGGAGCACGTAGGAGCGCATCTGGTCGCCCCAGGACGCTTTCACGTCTCCGGCGAGCGCCTTCTTTTCCGCGTTTTCCTCCTCCTGCTTGAGCAGGAGCAGCCTGGACTGCAGCACCCGCATGGCAGCGGCACGGTTCTGGATCTGGGACTTCTCGTTTTGCATGGAGACGACGACGCCGGTGGGCAAGTGGGTGAGCCGCACGGCCGAATCCGTTGTGTTCACAGATTGTCCACCGGGGCCGGAGGAGCGGAACACGTCAACGCGGATGTCCGACTCGGGGATCTCAATGTGGTCGGTCGGGGCGATCAGCGGAATAACCTCCACCGCGGCGAAGGAGGTCTGCCGGCGGCCCTGGTTGTCGAAGGGGCTGATCCGGACCAAGCGATGCGTGCCGGCTTCGACGGAGAGGGTTCCGAAGGCGTAGGGCCCCTTGACCTCGAAGGTGGCTGACTTCAGGCCGGCCTCTTCGGCATAGGAGGTATCGAGCACTTGGACGGGATACCCCCTGCGTTCCGCCCAGCGCATGTACATCCGCAGCAGCATCTCGGCGAAGTCCGCGGCGTCCACACCGCCGGCACCGGAGCGGATGGACACGACGGCCTCGCGCTCGTCGTATTCTCCGGCCAGCAGGGTGACGACCTCCAGGTCTTCCAGCGCCTTCTGCAGTTCCTTCAGCTCGTTTTCGGCTTCAGTCAGGGAGTCCGGGTCTCCCTCGGAATGAGCCAACCCGACCAGTACTTCCATGTCGTCGATGCGGGACTGGAGTTCTTTCAGGCGGTCGAGTTCACCCTGTCGGTGGGAGAGTCTGGAGGTCACGTACTGAGCCTGCGCCTGATCATCCCAGAGATCGGGGGCAACGGCCTGTTCCTCGAGCTCGGCGATATCCGCCTTGACAGTCTCTACATCAGAGACCTGCTCGATGGAGTTGAATTTAGCGCGGAGGGCGCGGATTTCTGCGGGAAAGTCGATCTCAGCCATGGTGTTTCAAGCCTACGCTATTGCTGTATGGGCCGGCCCCCGGTGTCGCCTTGCCCCATTTCCGACGTTCCACGCTGAAGTTCAACACCGGCGCTACCGCTGAAGTTCGGAGCGGGCATCACTGACTACAGCGATGGGAATACCGTCCGGAACCAGCACATTCACTATGGGCGGATGGACGACGGCGGTCAGGACGACGTGAGCGGTACGGCTATCGGCTGTACCCGTGGCCGGATCAACGGCAAGGTCGTTGAAGCGTTCTGCCGCAGCTGTTCTGTTCAGGTACGACGCGACGGCGTTGTTGACCGCTTGATCATTCAAGATAGTTACGGGCGCACCTTCAGTCATCTTGACCTGGCCCAGCGAGAACGTGTCCGCCGCCGCAACCGCGGCACTGTCGGCCACTGCGAGCAGCCGCTTGTCCCCGATGTAAACCGATGAGACAGCCATGACAACTGTTACCACCAGTAGAGAAAGGACAACGTATCCGATGATCAGAACCATGATCTGCCCTTGGTCGTCCTCAGGGTTGCATGAACGCCGCAAGAGTGGGCAAGTCCGTAACCGAAGTACTCGCATCATCCGAACCGCTCCACAATCTCCGTGGCGCTCGCGCTGACAGTAGCCGCGGAAAGATCCAGAGCAGGCATGCTCGGTATGAGCGGCAGTGGCACCTCCACTGATATGTGGACCGTCACCATTGAGCCGGGTTCAAGACACTTTTCTCCGTTGCAAACAATATCCATACTTACCGAGGAAGGATCAAAGCCATGATCAGTGACGGCAAGCATGGCTGCCCGTTCTGCACGCAATTTGCCGTTTCCAGGAGAGTCGGAGCTGACGAAAACCTTCGCCGCCTGATGTGCCGCACCAACACTGGCGTAGGAACCGCCCTGCAGACTGCCGACGGCCAGCACCAGGTAGACGACCGGAATCAGTAAAAGAGTGCCGAGAAAAATGAACTCAACCACTGCGCTGCCATTCTCAGACTCCTCGCCAGTGGCCAATTTCCGCATTACCCGCTTGAGCCGCCACGAACACGACAAGCGGTGCGACAGGAATCTAGCTCGTTCTGGCGGCATGGCCGGATACCTCTATGACTCCGCCTGGTCCGACCAGGCCTATGACGGGCAGTGGAGCAGTCACGGTCACCTCCACAGTAGGAACGCCCATGTATGAGACTTGGTCCACCAAGACGTTTTGCGCGTAAGCGTCGCTCAGTGCCATGGAAATCAAAGATTCGGTACGCCGTTGCGCGTCCGTTGCTTCCCTATCCGCAAGAGCGCCGTACCTCGCACCTGAGGCCGCCGCATCTATTAAGGTATTCCGTACATGCAGTACGAGCGCCAGCTGGATTACGGCCATGAATACGACCGTCAGCAAACTACCAACGAGAACGAAATCCACGGCTGCCGAGCCCTGTTCCCGTCGAGTTTTTGCCGATTGTGCCATTTACTGTCGGACTTGATTCATAGCCGATTGAAACAGACCTTCAAGTGCAGGACCCGCGAGCGCCAGAAGTCCAGCTACCAGCACGGCGGACATTAAGGTGATCATCACCCATCCCGGAACATCACCCCGCTCGTTGTCTCTTACATCTGTCGCGGTCGCGAACCGGCTCATGGTAGCTAATCGGAAAATCTCAACCATCTGGACCATGTGGCGAAGAACGGAGACTAACTTGTCTTTTATCATTTCTTGTCCTTTCTGCTGGTATTACAAACCTAAGTTGATTGCGGCCAGTCCCGGATATACCGCGAAGATAACTGTCAATGGCAGAACGCCGAATACCAGCGGAACCATCATGCCAATCTCTTTTCGACCGGCCGACTCCATCAAATCGCGCTTGGCCATGTCCCGTACGTCCTGCGCCTGTGCTCTCAGCACATCGGCGAGCGGCGTTCCACGCTCAATTGCAACAGTAATTCCATCCACGAAACGCGCCAGTGGAGCCAACTGGGTCTGATTGGAAAAGTCCTGCAGTGCTGCGGCCAGTGGTGTTCCGGAGCGGGTCGACGCGAGCACCAGTGCGAATTCATCGGACAATTCTCCCTGCGAGCTGCGGCACACACGTTCCAGAGCTCCTGCAGCGCTCTCCCCTGCGCCGACAGCAAGCGCCATTAACTCGGCCAAGCTTGGGAATTCTGCCAACATCCTGGTTTCCCTGCGCTTGATTTGGATCGATAGGACATAGTCCCGCATCAGATACCCACCGGCTGCAAGACCGAAGCAGATAATGGCGGCCAACACCGGTTCAAAATTGCCAACAGAGGCCGCCATGACTGAACCGCCGATGCCGAAGGCAAGGCCCGCTCCACCCCAAATGAGTTGTTGGGCTCGAAAATCCAGCGGGCTCTCCTGTTTACCCGCACGTACGAGGCGTCCGGCCAATTGGCTGCTCCCCGGATTGAACCTGCTAAGCCAGATCATCACATCGTGTACGACCGGTTTAAGGATTCTTTCCAAGGCACCAAATGGCGTCTGGTTGGCTCGGGGGCTCTGCAACAGGCGGGATTGAACGTCAACGGATTTCAACTGTGGCGCGATCCGGTCGACAAATCGCCTTCGCCGCATGACCGGAAGCCGTAACAGCGCAAGCCACAGCCCGGCCCCCAACCCGGCTCCACAAACAACAGCGAGCGACATCAGTGGAGTCATCGTAAGACCCTCGTATCTGTCGGAAGTGCGCCGATTCGCAGCATGACCCGGTAGCAGATCAAGGAGATAACAAGGCCACCGAGAAGGACCAGGGCGCCATTTGTGGTGTTATACGCCGAAATCGCTTCCGGCCTGGTAGCAAGCAGCATCAATACGATCCAAGGGGCAGCAATAGCCAGTCTGGCGGCATTGACTGTCCACGATTGTCTTGCTTCGAGCTCACTGCGGGTACGTGCATTGTCTCGAAGGAATTCGGCCAGCGTGCCCAGCAGCTTTCCAAGATCCGAACCGCCAACCTCGCGAGTCAAACGCAGCGCTTCAATTATGCGATCGGCAACTGGGTCCGCCAAGCGCGCCTTCAACCGGCTCAGCGCGTCATCGAACTGTCCTCCGGAACGATAGTCGGCCCCGAATTCAGCAAAGGCAGACCGCAGTTCGTAGGGGCCTTTCTGCGAAAGCTGGATCAGCGCCTCTGGCAGGGATAGCCCTGCCCGAATGGCAGAGCGAAGATGGTCCACGACATCTGGCCACAGTTCACGAAGCGCAGCAGACCGCCGTCCCGCGCGCCATTTGACCAAAGCCATCGGAGCCCAACCGCCGAATAAGCCGAAACAGCAGGAAATAGGCAGCGAACCTGTCAACACAAAAAACACGAGAGTTACGAATAGCCCAGTGCCTACACAGCTTAGGATGAGCCCGGACACTGACACCTTCTCAATGCCCGCACGCTTGAGCAATTCCTCTATTCTGCTTGGTCGATTCGAACGCTTTTGGTGCACCGGACTATCCCACAGCGACCACCAAATGAGAAACAGTCCGATTCCGCCCAGTAAACCAACAGCCGCCACCATCAGCGCTCGTCCAGCAGCTCAGCGACGTTGTAGCCGGTGCGGGAGAATTTCTCCGCCGGCGGCATTGCCGAGGGGTTTGCAATCAAAACACCGTCTATCCGATGGAACACAAGGGAAGACTCAATAATCCCGTTCTCGACCCTCCGTCCGAGGGACAACACTTCCGTGACTTCACGTTGGCCATTTGCTGCCCGGGAACAGTGCACCACCAAATCAATGCAAGACGCCACAGTGGGAACCACGAAGTCAGATGAAATGTTATCCCCTGCCAGTAACGGCAGAGTGCAAATCTTGGTCACCGCGTCGCGTGCGCTGTTCGCGTGCACGCTGCACATCCCAGGCAATCCAGAGTTGAGGGCGATAAGCATGTCCAAGCTTTCCGCTTCCCGCACCTCCCCGACTATTAAACGGTCCGGCCTCATCCGCAACGCCTCCTTAACGAGTCGGCGAAGGGGGATATCACCATGTCCCTCCAGATTTGGCTGGCGGCACTGCAAACCGACAACGTCACGCAGGGGAAGTTGTAATTCAAAAATCTCCTCAACCGTGATCACACGTTCCCGGGAGCCGATGCCGGCGCCAAGGCAGTTCAGCATGGTCGTCTTACCGGCTTGGGTAGCGCCGGAAACGAGAATGTTAAGCCCACTCGCTACAGCGGCACCAAGGAACCGTGCCACCTGCGGACTGATGGTTCCGAGCTCGACGAGGTGTTCGAGGCGGGTGGCACGGGCTATAAACTTTCGGATATTAACCGCCCAGTGCCGACGCGTGATGTCCGGGATGACTACATGCAGCCGGGAACCATCGGGGAGGGCAGCATCAACAAAAGGTGAGGACAGATCAAGGCGCCGGCCGGAAGTTTTTAGCATTCGCTCAACCAGGTCCCGCACCTGCTGCTCCGTCAGTGACAGCGACGTGAGTTCGCTCTCGCCTCCCCTTGCTACATATATCTCGCTCGGGGCATTCAGCCACACTTCTTCGACCGTCGGATCATCAAGAAGGGGTTGAAGCGGCCCGAATCCCGCCACAGCGTCGTAGACATGTTTCCGCGCATGTTCAACATGTCCGAGTGGGGGCAGCGACCCCAGCAGTGAACGTTCTCCGTAGTCGCTAACGGCCGCTTCCACCAGACGATGAATCTCGTACGACTCTGTAGATGGGTCCAGCCCTCTACGCCGAATGAGTTCGCGGACTTCATCCTCGACGATCCGCACTGCATCCATGGTCGATCCCCCCGTCCGGGCACATGTTGGCCTGTCGGCTCTGCGTTTGTTGGTGGCTGTACCGTTATTGGCGGGACAGTGAGGCTTTCTGCCTTCGAACACTATTGTTAAAACTCCCAGTGGTCCACCTCACGTACAGCACCTGTGGACAATTCGTCACATACGCACCATTTGCCACATACTGCCTGCCGTTATCCACAGGCCAGTTGTCCGTCGTCGTAAGTAGTACTCCTCTTACGTAGTCTGCAGACAACCCGAGTGGAAGGAATCCGATGCGGCTCTATGTCACAGTGGTCGCGGCCCCTGGTCTCTCCTGGGACGATTACGAATGCCAGCCCCAGCACCGATCTCGCCTTCTCGCTCAGCTCCCCAACAATCCAGTGGAATTAGCGCTGAAAATTGAAGCTGGGCCCGGATCCGCGATCGTCACCCAGCTCGAACTCGAAACTCCCGCTCCGACGCGCTTCTGGGTG
This sequence comes from Arthrobacter sp. H14, assembly GCF_000520495.1. Lineage (GTDB taxonomy): Bacteria > Actinomycetota > Actinomycetes > Actinomycetales > Micrococcaceae > Arthrobacter_C. Next base: position 57,684 of record NZ_KI914677.1, on the reverse strand, counting down.
GAGGGCAGAGATCTCGGGAAGCTGCAGGTGGGGGAACCACCGCTCGTTGATGGTGTCGTAATCGTGGCAACTCCCCATGACGGTTCCGTCCCTGTCCGTCGCCATCGCTTTAACCAGGACCTCGTCTTCTCCGTCTTGTCAGGACCTGATTCGGGAGAACTCAAAGTACTGAGACGGGGAGCGTATTCCATTGGCCGCGTAGGCCATAACATCAACATTGCTGACCCCCAACTCTCCCGTCACCATGCACAGTTGACGGTGGAGGCGGCAAGAGTCCAGCTGAAGGATTGTCGTTCGGCAAATGGATCATTTGTGGACCAAGCCCGAATCACAACGGCACCGGTCACCACCGACTCGATCATGCAGATGGGGTCTTCAAGATGTTCGCTGCGCTTCAGCGACGAATCAAAATCTCTGCCCCAAATGCACCTTGATCCTTCAGAGCCGCTGGTGATCTCCCGCGATGCACCGCCGCAGCGTCGGGGAACCATTATGCTGACTGCGCTGCTGCCGGTGGTGATTGGCGTGGGTCTCGCCCTGATCACCGGCATGTGGATATTTCTCGCATTCAGTGCAGTTTCGGCCGTCACGATGTTGCTGCCCGTCTTCAGCGGACGCGGCCGCCGCGCCAAGTTCAAAAAAGACCTCGAAGCTGCTCGAATTGCCGACAGAGACCGGAGGCTCGCCGCTACGCCCTTTCTCGCCGACACCATACGACAGACCCTCGAGAGCGCCGCTGCCGTTTCTCGTATGGGGTGCCCAACAGAGCGTGAAGTCAACGAGGTTGATCAGTCTGCCGACACCAGCCGCTGGATACGGTTGGGAACGGCAGCACAGCCTGCGAATCTACGCCTTGATCCACCGGGGAAGGGGTTCGTGCCTCCCGTTTTGCCTGCGATGCCCGTCGCCTTGAATCTATCCATGGTTGGGCAATTTGCTATTGCCGGAGCGGACGATCAAGTGTCCGCAATGATCCGTTCATTGTCGATGCAGATTTTCCAGGCCACCGGCCACTATCAACGCTTGATGTTTTGTGGACCATTGTCAGCTTTTCCACTCAGCGCTAGATTTCTTCCAGGCGTCCAGCTGATTCTTAGGGCCCCCGAAGCGGTTTCCGTCCTTCGGGATGAGGAAGGACTACCGCCCGTCCTGTTTATTGGTCAACAGAGCGGAATTACGTCAAAGGAGGAGGACACTATCCGGCAAATGACCGCTGCCGGCCGACTGAACGTGATTTGGTACGGCGACAAGGTTTTCCGAGAAGATATGCCAACCCTGACGCTATCGCGGGAGAGCGCGGTATATCGCATCGGGCACGAGCAGTTGGCGCTTGTTCCGGACATGGTCAGCGAACCAAACTTTGACAGATATTGCCGGGCACGCGCCCGGTTGCTGGCGTATAGTCCCCCGACGGGGACAACTATCCGCAAGATGCCGGTAAAAGCGCCGTTAAACGGAATTATCGACGCTAATGTTGACGGCATCCGGAATTCCTGGGACGGGGCGAACGCGGATGCCGCTCAACTGCAAGCGCCGATCGGCGTCACACCCTCCGCGCCCATGGCGATAGACCTCCAACAGGATGGACCGCACCTTCTTATCGCAGGAACTACAGGATCAGGCAAGTCGGAGCTCCTCAGGACCATTGTCTTATCTCTGGCCATGCACCACTCTCCCTCGAAGCTGAACTTTCTATTCGTCGACTTCAAAGGAGGGTCTGGTCTGGGTCCGTTGCGGAGCCTGCCGCACACTGTTGGAATGCTGACCGACCTATCCGCGGAAGCCGTTGGCCGTGCCATGGACTCCCTCCATGCTGAAGTTCGCCGCCGGGAGCTCCTGTTTGCTCAAGCGGAGGCAGCGGATCTTGCCTCGTATAGGAAGCTCAGGACGAAGGGTCTGGAAGAGCTGGCCCATTTGGTCGTGGTTATAGACGAGTACCGAATGCTGCTGGAAGAAGTTCCCGATGCCATGGATGAGCTGCTGCGAATCGCAACACTTGGACGCTCCTTGGGGCTGCATCTCGTCATGGCCACACAACGACCACAGGGTGCGGTGTCGGCGGACATACGGGCAAATGTAACGACAAGCATCGCCCTTCGAGTCCAATCCGCGATGGAATCACAAGACGTCATTGATTCTTCAGTGGCGGCTGGAATCAGTGTGAAGGTGCCTGGCCGTGCCTATCTTAAGCGGGGCGGTGAATCTCCCGAGCAGTTCCAATCGGCATCAACGTCGGAGATCACACCTCGAATCGGCGGGACAAGCGGCCCTGCCACCATTACGACGTTGCAGCATTCATTGGAGGCGGAATCCCTTGTGGAAGAAATACCACCTGATATTGACAGTCGTTCGGATGCCCTGAAAGGTTACATTACCGCCGTCTCGGCGGCTTGGTACGAGCATGGCGGTCCACCAGCGCGGAGTCCTATCACCGATCCCTTGCCGGAACGGCTCGACGAAGTAGCTCCTTGGCTGGGCACACGAGCAAATCATCCGGAAGCTCCTGATGTTGACAAGGAACCTATTTTGCTTGGTTTGCTCGACCTCCCATCAGTTCAACAGCAGAAACGCTTGATATGGGCGCCGGAGGAGCACTCCCATCTGGCTCTATTGGGCGCACCGCGGAGTGGGCTCAACAGCTCAATTCGACACATCGTCAGGCAGTTGCTGCGCCGCGACGTTCGCCGAACGCACATGTACATTTTGGATGGAGATGGAACTCTTCCCGGATTAAACCGTGATTGCCATGTCGGCGCGTACGTTGGCGCAGATGAAATCCGGCGGGCCGTACGCGTCATTGAGCTGTTGGCGGAGGCGCACTTAGAACGGCTTGCCTCGC
>NZ_KI914677.1:34927-54745 GCF_000520495.1 Arthrobacter sp. H14 | reverse complement strand
TTCCCTCCCGCCGATGCCCGAGACCAGTACGGCTGAAACCGGGCAGTATAGTCCCCTCAAGGAAGCGCCCTTGCTGGTACTCGTCATATCGAGTTGGGGACGGTGGGTGTCAGCAATACGAGGAAGTCCATGGCCATGGGTTGAGGATAACCTTCATGATTTGGTCCGGGATGGCGGGAAGGCCCGTGTCGTTCTTATCATTGGCGGCGACCGGGAACTGGCAACTGCAAGATTCTTCGGCGTCATACCTAACCGCATTTACCTGCCGACCGGGGCCAGCTCTGAGTCCCTCATGTCGTGGCCGAAGCTTCCAAGGCTCAAGAAGCTGCCAGGCCGGGCCTTCGTGCAGGGCAGGTTCGCCACGGCGGCCGGCATCGGCCAGCTGATTCCATGTAGCAGCTCAAACTGGCGCGAGATGGATTTTCATACCCCAGCTGAGGTTCATCAAGACCATTTGCCGTTTCGCGTAGCCGCTCTCCCCCGTCTGGTCCGGCCAGACGAGATAACGAGCCAAATGACCGAGGACGAAGAGGTCCTCCTCGGAGTTCGTGGAGACGATTTACAACCGATAGCGCTTCGCATGGCAGCAACGGAAGTACTTCTAATCCTCGGGCCACCGAAGTCCGGCAAGTCGACGGCTTTGGAGATGGTGGCCGCAATGGGTTCTGATAATCGCCATTGGATCTCGGTTTCGTCCGCAAGCCTTGATCCGGCGTCTCACCAGAACCTGATGACGAAGCTGGATGTGCTGGGGACTGCCTCGTCCAGAACGACTTTGCTACTCGACAATGCTGACAGACTGTCGCAGCAGGCGCATCAAAGCCTCACCAATTTACACAATCGGGGCTATGGCGTGATCATGACAGCGACAACGGGACCAGCCGTGATGACCAAGATTCCGTTGGCAATGCCGGCCCGATCAACAGGTAAGGGCATCGTACTGGCGCCACGATCCGCCATGGATGGCGACTTCTTTGGCGTACGGATCGATCCCGATCCCCGTATTATTCCCGGTAGGGCGGTAATTATTGAAGGTGGAACCTGTGTTCCGGCTCAATTATACTTGCCGCCAGAGTTGGATGAATAGGCTTCAGGGCTGGAATGTGTGGCCATCTCAGCTACAAGGCTGCAGGCGGCTGAGCAGTTTTGGACACGTAGGCAATGACTCTCTTGTCGAAAAGCAACAACAAAGCAACGGCCGGAGGAATCACGAGCGCCAGACCATATATGACGTAGCCACTCGTCAGCGTGGGAAATCCCAAGACAAACATGAACAGTTGCCACACAAGTGCTGCAGCACGCGTCCATCGGTATCCGCGGAAAAGGAAATGTCCGACTGCCAAGAGCCAACCAGCCAACAGCAGCAACAGTGCCAACATGAAGACAGCGCCGCCGAATGAAGCTGGAGTTGAGGTGGTTAGCCCGTAAACATAGAACGCGGCCGCAGTCAGAAGGGCAAGAGCCTCCAGCACCAGAACCAGTGCAATTACCACTGCCCCTACAGGACGGAGGGGTCTCTTTGGATTGCTGCCTGGCATCGGATCGCGGGCGTTGAAAGCCTCGTCCTCAGGACGATCAGACTTTGGTTTCGACACACTTGCACCATACCGGAATCGGCATGACCAACACACAGCGACGCCATTCCTGTGACGCATCGCTCACATACTAGAGCAATTACGTTCAAGATACCTCTTGTTTACGCCGATTTAACGTGACAGGCTTAATCAAGGAAAATATGGGGGCCGTTAGGCGGCCCCCTTTGCTGTGAACCCGCTCGTGAATGTTTTCACAATACAACTATGAGCGACAATCATCTTTAAGGAGTAAGTGATCGGCATGGATTGGCGTAGTCGCGCAGCGTGCTTGGATAAGGACCCGGAGCTGTTCTTCCCAGTGGGAAATACCGGCCCGGCATTACTCCAAATTGAAGAAGCGAAAAGTGTCTGCAGGCGCTGCTCGGTCATAGACACGTGTCTGCAGTGGGCACTTGAGTCCGGTCAGGATGCCGGTGTCTGGGGCGGGATGAGCGAGGATGAACGACGCGCTCTCAAGCGCCGTGCCGCGCGCGCCCGCCGTGCCTCGTAGGACTGACAAGTTATGAAGTCATCAAGCCCGCACTAATCCGGCGGGCTTGATGACTTTGAGCCACATGCTGTGATCATGGAAGCCGATACTCGAGGAGGCTATCCCAGTTGGGCTTAAAGTAGTGGGACCGATGGAATGGCCATGTCTATGCGAACTGCCGTCCCTCCCCCGTCGCGGTCGCTCCACTCAATGCTTCCATCCAGCTCGCTCGACACCAGAGTTCGGACAATCTGGATTCCCAACCCTTCCCTGCTCGCATCCGGTGACCGTCCGGAACCGTTATCGGCCACCGTCACGCTGAGAATTTCTTTACCATCGGATTGCGGCTGACGGTCGGCTAACAGCCAAACGGTGCCTTCCCGACCGGCAAGTCCATGTTCGACGGCGTTGGTTACCAACTCGTTTATTACTAAGGCAAGCGGAGTTGCGAACTCGCTTGGCAATTCGCCGAATTTCCCCCTGCGCTCTGTTGAGACCCGTTGTGTGGGAGTGGCCACCTCAGCCGATAGTCGGAACTGACGATCAATCAGCTCGTCGAAATTCACATTCTGCGCCAATCCCTGGGACAACGTTTGATGAACTGACGCGATGGTTGCCACCCTGCGCATGGCTTGTTCAAGCCCCTGTCTGCCTTCTTCGCTCTTCATCCGGCGCGATTGCATGCGTAATAGGGCAGCGACTGTCTGGAGATTGTTCTTGACGCGGTGGTGAATCTCGCGGATTGTTGCATCCTTCGATACCAACTCCATTTCCCGCCGGCGCAATTCTGATACGTCCCGGCACAGGATGAGTGCGCCGAAGCGTTCAGTCTCATCACGCAACGGAATTGCACGCAGCGAGAGGCTGACCCCGCGAGACTCAATCTCCGTCCGCCAGGGCATGCGTCCGGTGACAACCAAGGGTAAGGTTTCGTCTACCAAACGCCGCTCTTTGAGCAACCCAGTAGTAATTTCGGCGAGTGGGCGACCCTCAAGTGTTTCCACATCCCCCAGTCGGCGAAATGCAGATACACCGTTTGGACTGGCATATTGAACGACGCCTTCGGCGTCCAACCGGAGCAAACCATCCCCAACGCGCGGCGCTCCCCTGCGGGAACCAGTCGGGGAGGCGAAGTCCGGCCATAGTCCCAAAGTCCCCATTCGGAGCAAGTCGTATGCGCATTGACGATAGGTCAACTCCAGTCTCGAGGGCATACGTGAACTGGACAGATCCATGTGCGAAGTTACGACCGCCAGGGTACGGCCATTGCGCACCATCGGAACGGCTTCAACGCGCATAGCCATCTCCGTCGTCCAATTGGTTTCACTGGATCGCTCAATCCGTCGGCTTTCCCATGCTTTCTCTACGAGAGGTTTCATATCCGAGCGGATACGATCACCGACAAAATCGCTGTGGAAGACAGTATGTGACGTCGAGGGCCGCACATGAGCCAAGGCAACAAAATCACCGTCCGGCAAGCGGAACCATAGGGCTAGATCCGCGAACGCCAGGTCGGCAACCATCTGCCAATCCCCTACCAACAAATGCAGCCACTCTGCGTCCCCCGGCCCGAAATCAGCATCTTCCCTGATTGGGTCGGTGAATATCGCCATGCTATCTCCGCACGATAGAACGAAGCAGCCGCAAGGCAACCGACAACGAGGCGATATCGTCCTTTTCCAGACGGTTCACTTCGGCAAACATGTTATGGGCACGCTCCAACTGTTCGGCGTTCAAATCCTCCCACTGCTCAATTCGTCGCTGAGCACTCTCTGATGTACCTGCGCTGGCCTTGTCCGTCGTGTTCATAATGGCTGCCGTCATTTCCGCAACCGTCGAATACAAGTCCTCCCGCAGGGCTGCCCGAGCCAAGGCTTCCCAACGGTCGCTCCTGGGAAGGCTGGTAATGCGTTCCAGTAACGTATCGACGCCAAACCGGTCGTAGAGGGTGTAGTAAACTTCGGCGACTTCGTGAACCGGCTCGTCGACGCCCCTGGAAATACGTGCCACATCCAGCAATGCGTAACTCTCAAAGAGCTTCGCCCACCGCCTCCCCAAGTCCTCAGGTAGATCCCAGTCCTTGGCCCGTCGGAACCAGTCTTCGCCACGTTCCAGGTCGTTTCCCTTGAGGTAGTCAAAGAGCTCGTCACGCAACGGGTCCATAAGCGGCTTGTAGGTTTCGACAGCCTCGCGAACGCTGACACCCGTGTGGGACTGATTGATGAACCAGCGGACGGACCTGTCCAGCAACCGCCGCATGTCGAGGTAGATGGTGCACCAATGCTCCGTGGGGAACCCTGCCGGCAACGCGTCCAGACCATCAATGAGCGTGTCGAGATCGTATATTTCCCGCATGACGACAAAGGCACGGGCTACCGTGGCTTCCGAAACCGACGTTTCCTCAATTACCCGGTAGGCGAATGTAATGCCGCCTATATTGACCATGTCATTGGCCACGACAGTCGCGATAATCTCCCTGCGTAGCGGGTGGGTTTCCAGTTCCTCCTCGAAGCGTGCTGACAACTGATCCGGGAAGTAACCTGCCAAGGTGCGCTTGAACCAAGGATCATCGACCAGATCGCTGCCGGTCAGCGCTTCGGCGAGTTCAATCTTGGCGTATGCCGCCAATACCGACAGCTCGGGCGAGCTCAACCCTTGGCCGCCTTCAACCCGTTCACGGAGTTCAACCGCTGTTGGGAGATCCTCGATCTCACGGCTGAGCCCTGCTTTCGCTTCCAGCCAGTCCATCATTCGTTCAAAGCTGGGACTCCACTCCATAACCCGCTGCTTATCATTGAGCAGCAGGATATTCTGATCGATATTGTCTTGCAGGACCAGTTGGGCGACATCTTCCGTCATCGAATGCAGGAAGTCGGCCCGCTCGTCCGCCTTGAGTTTTCCGGCCTTCACCATTCGATCTACGAAGATTTTGATATTGACCTCATGATCGGAGCAATCCACTCCTGCGGAATTATCGATTGCGTCAGTGTTGAGGATGACACCATTGATCGACCCCTCGATCCGGCCATGCTGCGTCATTCCAAGGTTGCCGCCTTCACCAACAACCTTGACCCGCAAATCCTCGCCGTTGATCCTGATCGAGTCATTGGTCTTGTCTCCCACATCGGCGTTGGATTCCGTGGAAGCTTTGACATATGTTCCGATACCGCCGTTGTAAAGCAAATCTGCCGGTGCCTTGAGGATGGCACGGATCAGTTCCGGCGGGCTCATCGAACCTATGCCCTTATCAATGCCCAGAGCCTCCCGGACAGGATCGGAGATCTCTATGGACTTGGCGAACCGCTGGTAAATTCCCCCGCCTTCACTAATCAAGTCACGGTTGTAGTCGTCCCATGTTGATCGGGCAAGATTGAACAGCCGTTCGCGCTCTTCAAAAGAGGTGGAGGCGTCCGGAGACGGGTCCAGGAAGATGTGCCGGTGGTCAAAAGCGGCCAATAGGCGAATATGCCGGGAGAGCAACATACCGTTGCCAAAAACATCACCGCTCATGTCGCCAATGCCGACAACACTGAAGTCTTCCGACTGGGAGTCGTGATCCAACTCGCTAAAGTGCCTCTTGACGGATTCCCAGGCGCCCCGGGCGGTAATACCCATCTCCTTATGGTCGTAGCCGACAGAGCCGCCTGATGCGAAAGCATCACCAAGCCAAAAGCCGTATTCGAGGGAGAGCTCGTTGGCGGTGTCCGAGAATGAAGCGGTGCCCTTGTCAGCGGCGACGACCAGATATGTGTCAGCACCGTCGTGGCGGACAACCCGTTCCGGTGGGACCAGCTTCTCGCCGTCGTCGGTAATCATCAGGTTGTCGATAATATCCAGTAGGCCGCGGATAAAGACGCGGTAGGTCGCCTTGCCCTCTTCCATCCAGGCATTGCGGTCGACGGAAGGGTCAGGGAGACGCTTCGGGTAGAAGCCGCCCTTCGCCCCGGTCGGGACTATTATCGCATTCTTTACAGTCTGCGCTTTAACCAAACCGAGGACTTCTGTGCGAAAATCCTCTTGCCGGTCTGACCAGCGGAGCCCGCCCCGTGCGACATCGCCAAAGCGTAAATGGACGCCTTCAACTTTGGGGCTGTATACCCAGATCTCGTACTTCGGCCTTGGGAACGGCAGTCCGTCTATACCCTCGGGATTGAGTTTTATACTCAGATGGCGCTTTTCCTGAAAATAATTCGTCCGCAGGCTCTGTTCAATCAAGTTTATGAAAGTGCGCAAGACGCGGTCGGCGTCCAGGGTGGGGACTTGTTCCATTTTTTCTGCAAGATCTTCCCTGACCTGGGCGAAGGCTTTGTCGCGATCCGCCTCATCGACGTCGGGATCGAACCTTGCCTCGAACAGATCCAACAGGCAACGGGTAACCTGTGGGTTTGCCAACAGGGTATCGCTCATGAATCCATATGAATTCGAGTTACCCATTTGGCGCATGTACTTCGCGTAACTGCGCAGGATCACGATCTGCCGCCACGGCATTCCTTCGCGCAGGACGAGGCGATCAAACTTATCGGATTCGCTATTGCCTGCTACGACGGCCCGGAATGACTCCGAGAGCAGATCTCCGGTTTTCAGCGGATCCACTCCCTCTGGATACTTCAAGCCGAGATCATAAAGGAAGAAATCTTCACCATCGGCCCGGATTACTTCAAAGGGACGCTCATCGATAACCTCAAGATCCAGGTTATGGAAGAAGGGCAGGATCTGGCTAAGACTCTTTGGCTCAGTCAGGTAAAGCTTAAGCCGGGCATCTTCTGCGACCTCACTAACGTTGCTTGGTATATATACCTGAAGGATGGGGAGCGGTTCCGGACCCTCTTCTACGTCCTGTGAACTCTCTTCGCGAGCGAGTTCATAGAATCTCTCGATGTCCTGGAGAGCATCTTCCACCTCATAGTCGACCCTGTACCCCGGAGGGAAGGCTTCGGCCCAGAGAGAGGACAGCCGCTTCGCTTCCTTCACATCATGCTGTTCATTGAGGACCTCGCTGATGCCCTCCGACCATGATCGGGCAGCGATCACAAGTCGTTGTTCCAGCTCGGCCTGGTCAACATCGACTACTTCGCCGCCCTTTGGCAGCCGGATGCGAAAGAACAATCGGGCCAACGCGGATTCGGTCATCCGCGCTTCATAATCGATATGCTCGGCGTTGAATGTTTCCCGCAGCTCTTCTTCGATTCGGAGACGGACCTGGGTCGTATACCTGTCCCTCGGAAGGTAGACCAGCGCTGACATAAATCGCCCATAGATGTCTGGACGCAGAAACAGTCGCGTCCGACGCCGCTCCTGAAGCCTGAGAATGTTCATGGCGACACTCGCGAGGTACGACTCGGAGATCTGGAACAGCTCGTCCCTGGGATAAGTTTCCATAATCGACAGCAGATCTTTGCCGGAGTGTGAATCCGGGGGAAATCCACAATGCCGCAGGACGGCGTCGATCTTGTCCTTGATGATCGGGATGCTGCGAACCGAGCTCGTATAGGCGCTGGTGGCAAACAAACCTATGAAGCGGCGTTCGCCGTCAACGTTTCCTTGTGCGTCGAACCTTTTAACGCCGATGTAATCAAGGTACGCGGCACGGTGCACTGTGGAACGGGAATTAGCCTTCGTGATTACCAGTGCACGCTTTTCTCTGGCCTTTTCACGTCCCGCCGCCGTTAGATGCTGTACCGTGCGGTCATCCTTTTTGTCCCGAAGCATGCCAAGCCCGCTGTCCGGCTCGGTAACAAGGACATCCTCGCCGTCATGTGTCGCCAGCTGATACTCGCGGAAACCGAGGAAAGTGAAATTTCCATCGTCCAGCCAATGCAGCAGATCCTTTGCCTGCTGGAGATCGGGAACTTCTCCGGCTCCGGGCACTTCACCCAACGAATTGGCGATTTCCCGCACCTTATTGCGCATGCTGGACCAGTCATCAACGGACGCACGCACGTCACCGAGTACCCGGCGAAGCCCGTATGTAATTTGCTCGGCTTTTTCGTCATCGACCCTATCGATTTCGATCGCGATCCACGACTCAATGTGCGAGGCGTTGTCGCTCGTTGCCACAAGATGGGAAATACTCGGCATGGCGGCTGTGTCACCGCTGGAAACGCCCATGTTCGAAGGTACTGGGTGTACCTCGATCAATTCATTCGAGTCTGTGTTTCGGGTCGCAACAAAAGTCGGGTGCAGCACGAGCCGGATGGCGGCGTTTTGATGAACGAGTTCCGCGGTGACTGAATCAACAAGGAACGGCATGTCGTCCGTGGTGATGAAAACTACGCTGGCGGCTTCCTCATCCTTTATAGCGATGGCGGCCTTGCCGAGCTTTCGGTTCTCCGCTATCCCGCGGTGGAACTGAGCACGGCTCTTGAGGGTCTCAGATGTGTAGCTTCGGGCATCCTCCTCATCCAGATGCTCGTAGTAATTGGATATGAATGCCTCAAAAGATCTATCCAAACTGGACAGATCCGGGCTGGATCCAGACGACATCGAAAACGCCTCCGTTGCGCGAAATTAAAGACCGCCTCATCGCAGTCCCGCTAAAAGCCTAACGCTCCCTCGTGAAAACTTCACTTTCCGGCGGGGTGGTCCACCGGGCGTTCTGGAACGGTGGTCAGTGGGGCTGTCCACCAGCTTGGCGATAGCGCTCCGAAGCGGGGACTCCGGAGCCGATTCGAGCAAGGAAGAACCTGCGATTAGGGCGGCATCCGCGGCTGCAGGATCTGCCGGAAGAAAGGATTGAATGTCAGTTCCAGGACCGTAGCGATCCCAGGCTTCTTTTAGCTGGCGCCGGGGTGATCTCCCGACTGAGGAAGCGCGGACCTTGTTGAACACGACCCTGGCTGACGCCGTAGGGACTGCCATTTCCAGCTCAGCAAGGGAGCGGACCATGCGCGGAACACCGATGGCGTCGGCCGCACCAACAGCATAGACAATATTGGCCATTTCAAGGCATCGCAGCGTCGCTCCATTGCGGCGCGGCGCCTGGGTGTCAAAGCTTAGTTCTTCATCGGCCTCTAGAGCGAAGCCACAATCGATGACCGTATAGTCGGCAGTGCTGCTGCACAGATCCAACACATCCGCCAGCGCCGTCGTCCGAAGCTCGGGCCAACGATCCGCCCGCGTTATCCCTGTAAGGACGCTAAGCTGGCCGCCGCCGATGGCAACTTGATTGCTCACTCGATTCAATGCAGAGGCATCCAGCAGACCTTGGTCTGCCAGTCTGCAGGCTTGCGCGAGACCAGCCGACTCATCAAGCAGGCCGAGTGCCGTAGCAACGCTCGCTCCGTAGGTATCCGCATCCAGGAGAATAGTACGTTCGCCTCTTGCGGCGAGTTCAGCTGCAATATTAACCGCCAAGGTCGTGCGGCCCGGGGCGCCCGTTGGACCCCACACACCTATTATTTGTCCGCTCCGCTCATGTTCTTCGGCAACATCGTCGGCATCGTACTGGATCGGGGCTAAAGACATGCCCGGATCTGAGAGGTTGCTTACCCGTGTCGAGCGTCCCTCTACCCGATCGGCCGCCAAGTCGTTGACGGCTTCCACCACGAGTTCGGCTAGGTCTTCCGGTGCTACTCCGACAGCCGCACTGCGGGTCCCAATGGCTTGAAGTCGCTTCCGCTCCGGTTCCTCAGCTGACAATGCAACAACAGCGACCTCTGCCAGGTTCATACGTTCGACTAAGTCGGAATTCAATTCAGATGCAACGTCAGCGATTATCGCGGCACGGGCGATACCGGTTTGACTGGCGGCAATAAGCTCCGCCAGCTCACTGCATCTTCGCACTATTGTCACAGGGCCGTGGAGCCGCTCAAGTTGGTCGACAAATTCGGCAGAAGTCTGGCCTACCGTGATGACTGGGATTGTCATGAGGATCCCCCGCCCGGATTCCAAACTACGGCGAGTTTGGCTTCATTTGAAAGTGCACCGAGGAGGTCCGCCATATGGTTGTCATCGACCAGTACGTGGAGTTGCGTCGTGGTGGCCGACCCAAGAGCCGAGGATTTGTCAGACAACTGCGATATTTCTGCCCCGGCTAGTAGTAGTTCGGGTTCAGCGAAGCTGCCGTCCGGCATCGCCCTCGAGACCCATACATCTACTCTGGAACCGACATGTGCCTCATCCGGCAATGATTCTTCAACCGTAAGGCCAACCGGCTTGCGGTCCAATGCATCGGCGGTGTCGAGGACGGATCTGGCCAAGAGCTCACCTCCACTCACCAATCGTTGGGCATAGGCGTTATCCGGCACTCCATCGGCTACCGGTATATATTCCTCCTTGGCCTCTCCCAAGCGCACCGAAACAGCAACGAGATCACCTTCCTGAATACGTTCCCCAACGGAAATCGTATCCTTGGCCGCATATACACTCGTCCTCTGATCGGCCTTTCCGACAATTGCCACTACGGCGGCGATTGAGGCCAGAACCAGCAACAATCCGACCACAAGCCTCGGGTCCTTCCATGAAGGCTTCTTCAATCGACCGGCTTGTTCCCGACTGGTATCGATGGTGCCTGCGCTCGCCAAACGTCCCCCTAGGGCTGTGCCATACGGTCAGGATGGACGTCGGATCCCCTGGTGTACAGCGATGAACTATCTGTAATGCCATTGTTAGTCGTTGGCTTCCGTAGTTGCAAAGAGAAAGTCGCCATTCAGGCTCAAATTGTGGATAAACACAGCAAAACGACTCAAATGATGGCAGAATGTGGACAAGCACCCATCCCAGGCACTGAACGGTTACGACATCGGAGCCGAGTGAGAGCAGGAGAAAAGAACAAAAATGTCCAGGTTCCTCACTTTGACGGATGTCGGCGAGATCCTGAATATCTCTTCTGCACAAACATATGCTCTTGTCCGCAGCGGGGAGTTGCCGGCCATACAAATCGGTGGCAGGGGCCAATGGAGAGTCGAGCAAAGCAAGCTCGAAGAGTACATTGCGGCCGCATATGAGAAGACTGCTGAGAGTGTAAAACATTCGCAGGACTCTGTCTGACCCGTCCTCGAATACAGGCACCGTACGGTTACCAGCGGTAGAAAAACAGCAAGTGCAGACGATTTTATCGCTGTGAGACAACGGCGCGTACTGCATGCAACGGCACTGCCACCATCTCCACAACATTACGTGCACGTCGGTATTCACCACTTGGGACAACAGCCACTTCGATAAAGTCGCTGCCTACTCTGTCGATGATCCCATTGACGGCGCCTTCCCGGTCTGTGCCCGTCAAATGAACCGACAATGGAGCCCTGTCTCTGCTCAGCACACGGAGAGCTGAAGTTAACTTCAATCTGCTGTCGCTGAAACTTTGAGTAGCAGAAGTGGATCTTCCAAGTCCATGAATGACCGCGGCGGATGAAAACGGAATCAGCATGGATTGTGAGCCGCTTTCCAGCACCAACCACTCCGATCCCACATGAACCAACCGGCCCTCGAAATCTTCGTGCGCGGAAACACGGACCTTCAATGTGCCGCCCAACTGCCCTCGTAATCGATCCGCCAGCTTCACAGCTGCCTGCTCCATTCGAGCCCGATCGGAAATCTCCGAGTCCAAATGCAGCTGCCCTGCCGTCGCCAGTTGCACTTCCAGGTCCTCGAACAAAGCCGCCCATCGCATTCAGCAAGCGTACGAGGATCAACAAGTTTGGTCAAAGCCTAGACAATCAAACCCACTTCAAGATAGACATATACATGTAAGTCGCATCAAACAGCATCAAACGAGTTCAAACAGATAAAAGGAAGACCAATGCAACTAGGGGAACCAGAAAAATTCAGAACCGTCGCGGACATATTGACTGCTGCATTGATTGCCGCCTTAGGACTCGCTCTTGGCGCCGCAGGTTCCAGCATCGGGTCTTCTTGGTCAGTTGCAGATGGGTTTGCGGCACTCGCATTCCAGCCGCTGATAGGACTGGCAGCATCAGCACTCGGACTGTGCACTTTAGTTTGGTGGTGTCTGGCTCTCGTAATCGCCGTAGCAGGGCAACTGCTGCAGCGCGCCGGTCATGCCACTATCGGGCGGCGCATATCGATGTACAGTCCCGCGTTCATGCGGCGAATCGTATTGGTGGTCCTCAGCGTGAATCTGGTGTCTGCTCCGGTAGCCACCGCATCCGAATCCCATGTGCAGGAGAGTGGCTCCGTCTCGCGAGCCCACGCAGCCAAAATCGAAGGTAGTCCTGGGCAACTTCGAACCCAACCTAACCAGAACATCACCCCCGTATGGCAGCCAACCGAGACAGAAGTACCGGAGACTCTCCACCCCCAGTGGAAGCCGCGGAAGGTCAAGGCCGACACCGGACCGATGATTGGGACCACACGCAATGGGCTGGCACCCGGCAGCGACGAATCAACAGTCACCGTATTGAGGGGCGACAGCTTGTGGTCGATTTCGGCTGCCCACTTAGGACCATACGCAACAGACGTCGAGATAGCGGCGGAATGGCCACGCTGGTACGCCAAAAACAAGCAAATTATTGGGCCCAACCCCAACCATCTGATTCCAGGGCAGATTCTAATTATCCCCGCTAACGCCTAACCATTGCGCTGAAACCAAGGAGCAAACATGAACACGCAGAATGCGGCGCAGGCCGCTGGAAATGGGCCGTCTCTTAAAGCCGTTCCCTCCCCGGAGCAGCGCAGCTCCATGGTACCGGCAGCTGGAGAGCCTGGGCCGGCATTGACGGCTCACCGTGCCGGCCAACTTATTCACGGCCAGGAGTATGCGCCGGTGATTCGTCTTGAGCCGCGCAGGAATCCCCTTGCAGACCGTCGGACCGGCAAATCCAGCGGCAGGCCGGCGGACGTCGTTGGAATCGATGAGGCAGAGGAAAAGCGACGTGTGACAGCCATTTCGAAATCGGTCGGACAAGCAGCGGTAGAGGTACTGGCGGGTACACGTCCAGTCAGCCAGCTCTCACGATGGCTGGATCCCCAGAGCTATGAACGGTTGCAACTGCGATCGGCGCTGGTACGGGAGCAACGCGAAACCAGGAACGCCCGATCATCAGCTGGCGCCAAACGGCTGCACCGCAACCCGCAAGTCCGATCTGCCCGGTTGTGCCGGCTAACCAGCGGTATTTATGAAGCGTCGCTCGTAGTCGTTGAACAATCGAGGGCTCGCGCGGTGGCTCTACGGCTCGAATACAGGAAGGAAGTTTGGAAAATTACAGCCCTTGAGATCGGCTAGTAGGGACTTCACATTGATCCTGTCCCGGATCCCCCAGTCTGGTTTGGCACCCGCGAAGAAATCGATCGCGGGGCCAAACTTATCGGCTTTAAATTACCGGTTCTTCTTCTTGTTGTTGACCTTCTGCCCGGAACGATTCGATCCAGTATTGGCACCGGCACCGGCCGTGGCCTTCTGGCGGCGCTCGACCCTGGTTTCAACCTCGCCCGAGACGCTGGGAGCGCTGTACTGCATGCTCGCGGGCTTCTCGGGAGCATCAAGCCCGGCTGCGGAAACGCTCGACTCTTCAACGCCGTCGCCGTCGATGTCCTTCTTCTCCACCTTGACCTCAAGGTTGAAGAGGAAACCGATGCTCTCTTCGCGGATGGCTTCCATCATGGCCTGGAACATGACAAAGCCTTCACGCTGGTACTCCACCAGCGGATCACGCTGAGCCATGGCACGCAGGCCAATGCCTTCCTTCAGGTAGTCCATCTCATAGAGGTGCTCCTGCCACTTGCGGCCGATTACCGACAGCACGACCCGGCGCTCGAGTTCACGCATGGTTTCCGAACCGAGGGCTTCCTCGCGCGTCTGGTATGCAACCTTCGCGTCGGAGAGGATCTCTTCCAGTAGGAAGTCGTGGCCGACATGCGATTTGCCACCGGCTTCTTCGATGACCTCATCGATGGTCAGGCTCACCGGGTACAGCTGCTTCAGGTTCGTCCACAGCTGCTCGAAGTCCCAGTCGTCGCCATTGCCTTCCATCGTGGCCTCGTCCACTACCGCAGTCAGTGTGTCCTCCAGGAAGAACTGGATTTTCTCGTGCAGGTCGCTGCCCTCGAGAATGCGCCGGCGGTCACCGTAGATGGCTTCCCGCTGGCGGTTGAGGACGTCGTCGTACTTCAGGACGTTTTTGCGCTGCTCGGCATTCCGGCTCTCCACCTGGCCCTGCGCAGAGGCGATTGCCTTCGACACGATCTTGTTCTCCAACGGGACATCGTCGGGCATCCGGTCACTGGACATCAGGCGTTCCGCGCTGCCCGAACCGAACAGGCGCATCAGATCATCACCCATCGACAAATAGAACCTGGACTTGCCGGGGTCGCCCTGGCGTCCGGAACGGCCGCGGAGCTGGTTGTCGATGCGGCGGGATTCGTGCCGCTCGGTACCCAGGACGTACAGGCCGCCAAGTTCGACGACCGCACTGTGCTCGGCCTCAACGGCATGCTGGGCCGCCTCGAGGGTTTCAGGCCATGCGGCCTCATACTCTTCGGGATGCTCGGAAGGATCCAGACCCTTTTTCTCCATTGCCGCAACGGCGTTGAATTCGGCGTTACCACCGAGCATGATGTCGGTACCGCGGCCTGCCATGTTCGTGGCAACCGTAACCTGGGCCTTGCGTCCGGCTTGCGCAACGATGGCGGCCTCACGCGCGTGGTTCTTCGCGTTCAGGACCTCATGGCGGATCCCCTGCTTGGCCAGCTGCTTGGACAGGTACTCGCTCTTCTCCACCGACGTGGTGCCGACGAGAACGGGCTGGCCGTTTTCGTGGCATTCGGCGATATCTATGACGACGGCGGCGAACTTCGCCACCTCGTTCTTATACACGAGGTCCGTGTGGTCCAGACGCGCCATCGGCTTGTTGGTCGGAATCGGGACAACACCAAGACCATAGGTGTTCATGAATTCTGCGGCTTCCGTCTCCGCCGTACCCGTCATGCCGGACAGTGTGTCGTAGAGCCGGAAGTAATTCTGCAGGGTCACCGTGGCCAGAGTCTGGTTCTCCGCCTTGATCTCCACGCCCTCTTTGGCCTCTATAGCCTGGTGCATGCCTTCGTTGTAGCGCCGACCCGCAAGGATACGTCCGGTGTGCTCGTCGACAATGAGAATCTCGCCATTGAGGATGACGTAGTCCTTGTCGCGCTTGAACAGTTCCTTGGCCTTGATGGCGTTATTGAGGAATCCGATCAGCGGAGTATTGGCGGACTCGTAAAGGTTGTGGATGCCGAGGTAGTCCTCGACCTTTTCGATGCCGGATTCCAGCACACCGATGGTGCGCTTCTTCTCGTCAACCTCATAGTCGTCTTCGGCGCCGAGACGCAGCACGACCTTGGCAAACTCGTTATACCAGCGGTTGGCGTCCCCTGAGGCCGGACCGGAGATGATCAGCGGAGTACGTGCCTCGTCAATCAGGATGGAGTCAACCTCATCGACAATGGAGAAGTGGTGGCCGCGCTGGACGAGTTCCTTCTGCGACCAAGCCATATTGTCGCGCAGGTAATCGAAACCGAATTCGTTATTGGTTCCGTAGGTAATGTCGGCGGCGTACTGCTGGCGGCGGACCGTCGGATCCTGATTGGCAAGGATACAACCGGTGCTCATGCCAAGGAAACGGAAGACTCGGCCCATCAGGTCGGACTGGTACTCGGCAAGGTAGTCGTTGACCGTGACGATGTGCACGCCCTTGCCGGTCAGCGCGTTGAGGTAGGCGGGGAGCGTCGCCACCAGGGTTTTACCCTCACCGGTTTTCATTTCGGCGATATTTCCCAGGTGAAGTGCTGCACCACCCATCAGCTGGACGTCGAAGTGGCGCATTCCCAGCGTGCGGCTGGCGGCCTCGCGGACTGCCGCGAACGCCTCCGGGAGCAAATCGTCGAGGGAATCGCCGTCGTCATGACGCTTTTTGAGTTCGTCTGTTTCGGCGCGCAGTTCATCGTCGCTGAGCGCCTTGAACTCGTCCTCCAGCACGTTGATCGCCTCCGCGTAGGTGCGGAGACGTCTCAAAATTTTCTTATCGCCGGTTCGGAGGACTTTTTCAAGAATCGATGGCACTACTGGCTCCCAATCTACTGCTGCCGAAATCTAGCTCAGTCTACGTGAGTCACGTCCCGCTGTGGTGCAAAGTTCCCTGACGGCGAATATCCCGCAACGGCCGCGGCGGCCAGCGGTTCCGCAAGATTCCCGACTGGTTCCACGACGACGTCGTCCAGCCCCAGCCATCCGGCCATGCTGCTTAGTTCGGCATAGAGCTCGACGGCGGTATCGTCCGGCGCATCCGGTTCAGCATAGCTGCCCCTCACCAGCAGCCTGCCGGCCGTCCGGTCCGCCTTCAGATCCACCCGTCCAACCAGCCGGTCGCGCAGCAGGAACGGCAGCACGTAGTACCCGAATTTCCGCTTCGGGGCCGGAGTATAGATTTCTATCCGGTAGTGGAAGTTGAACAGCTCTTCCAGCCGGCGCCGTTCAAAGACCAGCGAGTCGAAAGGGCTCAGCAGCGCCCGTCCGGCCGCCTTGCGGGGCACTTTAGCCTGCACATGCCGGAAAATTTCACGGTCCCATCCGCGCACTTGGACAGGTTCCAAAGTGCCCCGGCGGACCAGGTCTTCGACGGCGAGCGCCGCGTCCTTCATTCCCACCCGGAAGTAATCGGCGAAGCACCGCACCGTGCCAATGCCATGGGCGCGGGCGGCCCGTTCGGTTAGTTCGATCGTCGCATCCCGGCGGTTGACTTCGGCGGCCGCTGCGGCGTGCGGCGGTATTACCCGGTGCGTCAGGTCATAACGACGCTCAAACTGCGGATTCCGGCTCGCGGCACTAACTTCGCCGAACCAGAACAATGCTTCGAGGATTTTCTTGACGCTGCTCCAGTTCCAGCCCCAATGATCGTTTGTGCGTGGTTCATCATGTTCCAGGTGGGTTTTCAACGCCGAAGCGGTCATTGGTCCGTAGCTGCCCAACTCCCGCAGAACGCTTTGCGTCAATTCACGGTGCTCATCAAGGACGGCGCGGAAGTATTCGGCCTGGCTGCTTTTCCAGCGACCATTCCGTTCGAGCAGCAGTGAGTGGACGGCGGGGTCGACGAAGGACGCTTCGTGTGCCCAGTACTCCACCATCCGGCGGGGCTTCCGCCCGGCCAGTCTGTGCACAATGTCGATGTCGTAAGGGCCCAGCCTGGAGAAAAAGGGCAGATACTGGCTGCGGGTGAGGACATTGACCGAATCGATCTGGACGAGATGCAGAAGGTCAAAGGTTCGGCCCACCTGCCTTGCGGTTACAAGGGAGGCGGGCCGTTCCTTTGCCAAACCCTGCGCGGCGAGGGAAATTCGTCTTGCCTGTGCCAGGGTCAGGGCCGCACTCACGGGGTGCGTTTAGACATTGATTGCCGACCGGTCGTCGGAACGGTAGGCCAGGATTTCCTCCTGCGGTCCGGAGCCGTCATCGTTGCAGTCCGCGTCAAGAGTAATGACGCCGTAAGTCCAGCCACGACGGCGGTAAACCACGGAGGGTGCGTTGGTCTCCTTGTCGATAAAGAGGTAGAAATTGTGTCCCACCAATTCCATGTTGTCGACGGCGTCATCCAAGGTGAGCGGCGTCGCGGGGAAGACTTTCCGGCGGATCATCACCGGTGAATCTCCCGCAGGCAGATCGTTCTCGATCTCGTATTCACTCCGTTCTTCGGCCGTCGCTGCGACTGGCTGGGGTTCTGAGTGGTTTGTCGATTCCATATGGAGCGGCGTTTGCGTACTGGCCGGTTCCAGCGAGGCTGTGGCCTCGTGGACCGCCGTCGGACGGTGCCGCCCTCGGTGTACCTTCTTCCGGTCGCGGGCACGGCGAAGACGTTCGAGCAGTTTGTTGAACGCCAGGTCAAATGCTCCGAATTTGTCCGCGGCGGATGCTTCGGCACGGATTACGGGGCCTTTGCCCATAACCGTTAGTTCGACGGTCATCTGCGAATCCGCGTTGCGTGCATTGGTCTCTTTCGTGACCTTGGCGTCAAGGCTTTGGACCTTGTCGCCCAGTTGTTCGACCTTGTCGATCTTTTCTTCGGCGTATTCGCGGAAGCGGTCCGGGACTGTCAGATTCCGGCCGCTGATGTTGAACTCCATGGTGCCCTCCAAATCACTGCGGTGACGCGACAGTGGCACTGCCGTTCAGTATCTGCACCTGATGAGATACCTACTCCTTACGTTAGTAGACGCACATCACATATTCACCTATCCACAGAAATTTGTTGGGCGATTTCCACTTCCTGATCAGTTGGCACAGGTTTCGTCTGCAGTTCTGCCTGGGCGGGACCCTTTGGTGGCTGAGTCGCAGCGACGACGACGGCGCCGAGAACCGTGGCGCCGCCCTCCCGCAGGGCGCGTTCCGCTTCTGACAAGGTGGCTCCAGTCGTCAGCACGTCGTCCACGATCAGGCAATCGAACCGTCTGGGCGTCGGGCCTGCCTTCCATTTCCACCGGCGCCGCAGGCGCATCGTATTCCGTACGTTGCTTCGGCGCGCCGAGGCGCCAAGCCCCTTCTGGGAACTGAACCGGTGCGCGAGAGCACGGGAAATAACCTGTTGCCATGGCAGGCCCTCCCCGGCATCCGTACCGCGTACCGCTGTGCTGAGCATGCGCCACCAGAACGGGGGGACGGTTAAGGCCCGGGCGCAGACGGCCGACGCAGGCAGCATCGCCTTCCGGTCGAGGCTCCGCAGCAGTGAGTACACCGGCTCGTAGCCGCGCCGCCGTCGTGCCCGCCCAGTACTGGGCACAGGAACGAGCATCACCTTACGGCCGCCGCCTGCTCCAAGTTCATCCACGGCCAGGTGCAGGACTCCCCCGATGACGGTACCGAGTACCGGCCGCAGATCGGTATGTCCGCGGTTCTTGTAGGCCAACAGCGCCGAGGACAGTTCGCGGCGGTACACTCCGGCCGCCAGTACGGGAAGTGGCCTGTCCGGAGCAATTTCCGGCAGGGACTCTGCAGCCTCTTCGGCCCGGAAGGGGCGGACCGTCCCCTTCCGCAGGAGCTTGCGGCAGGGCGTGCAGAGCGAGGTATCAGGACTCCGGCAGACTACGCATTCGGTCGGGAACAGCAGGGACCAGAATTCCAGCCACGCCGCTTGCAGCGAAACGGCTCCCGTCCGGAGCCAGTTCCCCGGATCCGCCCGACCGTGGCTGTTGGTGTCCATACATCCATGGTGGCCCGGATATCCGCATCAGTCAGCAGGACCCGTGACGAATGTGGATAACCAGTGCAAACCTGCAGCGGCGTCAGCTATCCCGCAAACGAGGGGTCTTTGACGCCCTCGGTCTGCTCGGACCAGGTCGTGCCGACCTGGAGGAAGATCGCCTCGGCCGTCTGTCCGTAAATCTGCTGGTCCCCATTGCCGGCGCTGATGTGGGTCATGCCCTCCAGACCTCCGAGGACGGTGGACGCGCCGGGACGGAGGATCTCGGCCTGCACCTCCTCTGTGGCGGCGGCCTTCATGACGACGACACTCGTTTCATCCACCCAGGCGCCGCGGTCGGCCGGAACAGTCTTTTGCAGGTGCAGCGGCACAGTGAGTTCTGTCGGCACGCCTTGCTCGTTGCGGATGACGCCCGAGATCATGACCTGGGATTCTTCGCCGTCGTTGGTGATCATCATGGCACGGGCACCGTCCCGGGAAATCTTCAGGTCCGTCACTGTCCCTTCAAGCCAGGTAGCCTCGACTGAAGCCACCTGACCGGGATTCCGTCCGGCGTTGATGGAAAATATCTTTCCGGAATCGTCGCCGTGGGCCGTCCAGAGCCAGCCGTAAGGATCGAACGACGGCTCGG
>NZ_KI914677.1:22162-34827 GCF_000520495.1 Arthrobacter sp. H14 | reverse complement strand
CGTAAGGATCGAACGACGGCTCGGTCAGCCGCTTCCCTGCCAGTACCTGGTTCACTCCGATTCCAGCAGCCGTGATGAACATTTGGCTGCGGTCGCCGTTCAAGAAGGCGAACAGCCGCTCGTTATAGGAAATGGCGGGATCACGCGGGGAAAGGTCGGCTATCGGAACCAAATCGCCCGCCGGCAAGACTTCCAGACCCTCATACAGGGCGAGTTTCTTGTCCTGGACGATCGCCTGCACGGTTGGAACCTGCGGATCCATTACTGGTGACACGCGCTCAGAGTCCTCGGGCAGATCCACCTCCCGCTGCCCCACGGTCATCTCCACGGAGCTGACATTGTTCAGCTGCAGGAGCATCATTTCCAGCTGCTTCTGCATCCGTTGCCGTTGCAGCTGCGAGGCTCCCTCGGTGGCTCCGGGGGTGAGGTCGACCAGGGCCATCCCGGAATCGACGGCTACCGATGGGCTGGCCAGCGTCGTACCGTCGTTGAAGGCGCTGATAACGGCGCCCTTCAGATACGGGGCGGGTCCATTGAGCATGACCCGGACCAACGACGCCGGCACGGAAGGACCGAGGGCGAACCACCTGACATCCGGAACCGCGTACCTGTAATTAGGGCTGTAGAAATACAAGTTGTGCGGATCGAAAACCTCCGAGAACTCGGACGTGGACATCATGATGCCGTCCGGAGCCTCGGAAATCCTCCATTCCCCGCCGGGAAGCTGGGTCAGGGAGTATTCCACCGTGTCTGTGCCGCTTTCCGAGACCGGGCGCGAGATGCCTTCCGCGTCGACAGTGCGGACCAGGTCGAGCGTCACCGAGAAAGTGTTCTCAGTGGCGCCCTCGATGATATTCGGAATGCCCCGGTAAACCAGCGTGCGGACATCAGGGCGCCACGAGTCGGCGATCCCAGGGGCGAGGAACTGCCGCGCCGTCCGGTAGTTGTTCTCGGTGCCCGTGCCGGCATTGATGAAACCGTCCACGATCGCCTCGGGTGAATCGCCCTCCTGCGGGCCCATAGGACTGAATCCGACCGAGCTCTCGTTCTCGTCGCTGAGGAGATCTTCACTCACCTGCACGGGGCCGCTGGAAGGAATGGCTGAGCATCCGGACAACAGCAGAACGACGGCGAGACAGGCCGACATCAGCACACGCATCCGGGACATTGTCCGCCCTGCGCTGCTAGCGGCCAGCCGAAGACCGGATGCGCCTGTTCGATCGGCCAGAGCCGGGGAGGCCGGCGGATTAGGTTTTGACTTCGTCACTGGTCTCCTTCGCCACAGAATCGATGGACGCCAAAGAGCTCGGCGACACGTCATTGTTCCCGCCGTCCAGGAAATCCGCAGGCGGCAGCGGAATTGGTGAATGTTCGACGACGCCGTCACGGTTACGTGGCAACGTCAGCCGGAAGCAAGAACCCTTGCCTTCACGGCCGGAGGCCTGCAGCCAGCCGCCGTGCAAGCGCGCGTCTTCGGTCGCGATGGACAGCCCGAGACCACTGCCGCCGGTGGTCCTTGCACGGGCTGGATCAGCACGCCAGAACCGGTCGAAGACACGCGAGGCATCCAGGGCGCTCATGCCGATTCCATGGTCGCGCACCGCCACGGCAACACTCTCGTCGTCGGCCTCGACCAGTACCTCAATGGGCTGGCCCTCACCGTGCTCCAGCGCATTCAGGAGAAGGTTCCGCAGAATCCGGTCGATCCGGCGCGGATCCATGTCGACAACGCAACGTTCCATTGACGACACAATCCGCACGTCTGAACCGGATTTGTCCGCCAACGGCTGGGCGCCTTCGATGACATGCCGGATCACGCTGAAGATATCGGTGGACTCCGACTCCAGCACCGCGGCACCGGCGTCAAACCTGGAGATCTCAAGAAGGTCAGCCAACAGGGCCTGGAAGCGTTCAACCTGGACGTACAACAGCTCCGCAGAACGTTGGTTGACCGGGTCAAAGTCGCGGCGGGCCTCGTAGAGCACTTCCGCCGCCATCCGGACAGTGGTCAGCGGTGTGCGGAGTTCATGCGAGACATCGGACACGAACCGCTGTTGCATGTGCGAGAGCTGGGCCAGCTGGGTGATCTGCTGCTGCAGGTTGTCCGCCATGTGGTTGAAGGAAGCGCCCAGGCGGGCCACTTCATCCTCGCCGCGCACTTCCATCCGCTCCTGGAGCTCACCGGCCGCCAGCTTTTCGGACACGTCCGCCGCATGGCCCACAGGTCCGACGACGGCGCGGGTGACGAACCACGCGATCGTTCCGACCAGCAGCAGCAATACGCTTCCGGCAATCCATAGTGACCGGTGGATGTAGTCGAGCGTCTCCTGGGCGGCTGAAATGTTGTAGATCAGGTAGAGCTCGTACTCGTTTCCCGGGGGCAGCGTGACTTTGGTCCCAACGGCGATAGCGGGCACGGTTTCGTTGTCGATAATGACGGACAGCGGCCGGTAATACAGCCTGTCCTCAGTACTCTCGGCTATCTCGGTCCGCAGATCCTCTGGAATGTCTGTCGCCTCGAATGCCGCCCCCGCCGTGCGGGCACCGATCCAGAGCTGCTCCGGATCCCCATTAATCACTGGGGTGAGCAGCACGCCCCGCTCTGAGTCCTCAAACGAGCCCTGAAGCTGCACAAGCGCTTCCAGCACCACTTCGGTGGTGGTGGCCTGGTCGCTGCCGATAGCGCCGTCGAAAATGCTTTCCGCGGTTGTGGAACCGCGGCGCGATTCGTCCAGCGCAGTATTCAACCGTTCCTGGTAAAGCCCCTGCGCGATCTGGCCGGACAGGAATGCCCCCACGCCGACGAAGGCCATCGCGGTGAGCAAGACAGTCGCCACCACGGTGCGGAACTGTAGAGAGCGGTGCCATTGCCGCGAGGTGTGCCGGCGGAGACCGCTCAGCCGTGCCTTGGACGACTCGAGGGCAGCACGAAAGCGCTGAAGCCGCTGCGGTTCAGCGGACATGCCCGTATCGCTATGGCTCATGCACCAGACCTCTCACGGACATTCTACCGGCACCATATGCTTCAAATGCCGTGAAGCAGGCGCGCCTGACTAACCTTGACCGGCCTTGTAACCCACGCCGCGCACGGTAAGCACGACCTCGGGCGCTTCCGGGTCGCGTTCGATCTTGGACCGAAGCCGCTGCACGTGCACATTGACCAGGCGGGTGTCCGCCGCGTGCCGATATCCCCATACCTGCTCCAGGAGCAACTCCCGCGTAAAAACCTGCCACGGTTTCCGCGCCAGGGCCACCAGAAGGTCAAACTCCAGCGGGGTGAGCGAAATCCGCTCGTCGCCCCGGTAGACGACGTGACCTGCCACGTCGATAACGACGTCGGCAATCCGCAGTGTCTCGGGCGCCTTCTGATCACCAGGGCGGAGGCGGGCACGCACGCGGGCCACGAGTTCGGCCGGCTTGAACGGCTTGGGTACATAGTCGTCGGCACCGGCTTCAAGTCCGCGGACGACGTCGGAGGTGTCGGTCTTGGCGGTCAGCATGACGATGGGGACATCGGACTCGGCGCGGATTTTGCGGCAGACCTCTATCCCGTCGACCCCCGGCAGCATCAGATCCAACAGCACCAGATCCGGTTTTGAATTGTTAAATACACTGATAGCCTCATTGCCGTCAGCGCAAAAAACCGGCTCAAACCCGTCATTTCGCAGCACGATACCGATCATCTCGGCCAGCGCTTCATCATCGTCTACGACCAGAATGCGTCCCTTCATAAAAGACATGTTGTCACTATTGAGCGTCGATTGTCGCCTCAGGACACGGTTTGGCCCTTACAGTACTTCTGAATGCCGCTCAGATGTCGGGGAATTTCCGGCTCAGGGAAGAGGTCAGGGCCGCTTCCTATGAAGTGTCGGCAGGAAACTATAGGCTGATACTGATCAGCGCAGGGACCGCGACTGGGGCTTGTCAGCGTTGAAGAAACGGGGAGAACGTTAATGAGTAACGGCCCACACCACCCACCCGGCCAGGGAGGCCAACAGCAGTGGGGGCAGCAGCCACAGTGGGGGCAGCAGCCACAGTGGGGGCAGCAGCAACCCGGCCAGCAGCCGCAATGGGGGCAGCAGCCAGCACCGGGTCAGCAACCCTATCCCGGCCAACAGCCGCAGTGGGGGCAGCAGCCGCAGTGGGGACGGCCCGGCTCCAATGGCGGATTTCCCGGCTACGTCGCCCCTCCCAAACCCGGCATCATCCCGCTGAGGCCACTCGGGCTCGGCGAGGTTCTAGACGGCGCTTTCCAAGCCACGCGGAAGAACGCCAAGGCGATGTTTGGATCGGCGGTACTTTTCCAACTGGTCATCGTCATCCTGATGGGACTTACCGCCGCGATATTCTTCGGCCTGGGCGCCGATATCGGATCGTTCATCCAGCCGGATGGAATGCCAACTGCTGCCGGCCTTGGTTTCGGTGCCGGTGCTATCGGTGCTTTCCTGCTGATTGGCCTGCTCGACTCCGCCAGCGTTTTTGTGCTGCAAGGGGTCCTGGTGATCCCGGTTTCGCGTTCCATCCTGAATGAGCAAACCAGCTTCAAGGACATGTGGGCGCGCGCGAAGGGCCGTATTTGGCCGCTCGTTGGGCTCGCCTCGGTTGTGCTGCTGGCCACCATCGCGGTCCTCGTTGCCACCATCTTGCTGGGCGTCGTCCTGGTCAGCGTAGCGGACCTGTCAGGCTGGATCGTCGTGCCGTTGGTGCTCGCCATGGTTGCCGCCGGCATCTGGGCTGGAATCAAGATCGTGCTGGCCCCGGCAGCCCTCGTCCTGGAGAACATCGGCATCTTCGCCTCCATCCGGCGTTCCTGGAACCTGGTGAAGGGCAACTGGTGGCGCACTTTCGGCATCGTCGCGCTCACCGTCATCATCGTGGGAATCGTGACCTCTGTGGTCACCGTTCCGCTGGAGTTCCTTATCAGTTTTATCGGCGCCGGCACGATGGAAACGTCGACGACGGAAGACGTCATATTCATGACCGTGATAACCACACTCATTTCGGCGCTCATCTCGACCCTGTTTGCCGCTATAGGTTACGCCTTCCAAGCCGGAGTGACAGCGTTGCTCTATGTCGACCTGCGGATGCGGCACGAGGGCTTCGACGTCGTCCTCATGAAGGAGGCTGAACGGCTGGCGGGCTCTTCCAGTCCGGGGCCGTCCGCGCTGCCCAACCCGGGACCCAACCAGGGACGGGGTATCTGACTTTCGACATGGAGCACTCCCCCGCATTTGCCTTGGCTGGAAAGCCTGGATCCGTCAATATCCCCATGGAAGTTCCGGTGCTGCCGGACCGCGACGAGGCCCGTCAGTGGGCTCTGGACGAATTGGCAAAAACTGTCTACCAGGAGGCCAAGCCGTCGCTTCTTGACCGGATCGTGGCCGCCGTCCTCGACTGGCTTAGGTCCTTCTTCGAGGATCTGCAGGGCGTCAATGCCAACCTCGGGATCGTCGTTATCGTGGTGGCCGTGGCGGTGCTGATCGGTTTGGCCATCTGGCTCGTCAAACCCCGCCTGAACCCCGCCAAGGCAATGGACGGTGAAGTGTTCGACGCCGAAACACCGTTGACGTCCGAGCAGCACCGCAGTGCCGCCCGGGCAGCCGCCGGAAAGGACGCCTTCGGCGCCGCCGTCGCTGAGCAGTTCCGTGCCATCGTCAGATCCGCCGAGGAGCGGGCGGTCATCGACCCGCAACCCGGCCGCACCGCCGAAGAAGTAGCTTCACGGCTGTGCAGGGCTTTTCCGTCCTTGGCGCCGCAGTTGCGCGATGCCGGTTCAACCTTCAATGGCGTCCGCTATGGCAACAGCCCGGCAGACCAGGCGCTGTTCGACGGCTTGGTACGGCTGGACTCACAACTGCTGGACACCCGCCCGGTATACCTCGGCGCCGCGGCGGAAACCGTGGCCCCACGATGAACGGGGTCGACGTCCGCGAGCGCAGCGGTGATGAACAGACTGGTCCTCCACAGGCAGCACCGGTTCCGTCCGAATTCTCCGCCGGCGGAAGCACCGGACAGACGTTGGCGGCGCTGTTCCGGAAATGGAAGTTCTGGATCCTCATCGCGGCGGCCACCGTCGTCGTGCTGGTGTTGAGCTTCATCTTTTCCTCCGGTGGCAGCGACCGGGGAATCCTCTCCCCCGGCAATTCGGCCCCGAATGGCGCTATGGCTGCGGCCCAAATCCTGGAAGAGCAGGGCGTCGAGGTAATACCCACGGAGACGCTGACCGGGACGATCGATGCGCTGCGGGGACCGATTCCAGGCGAGACCACGCTCCTCATCCATGACCGCCTCCAGCTATTGATGGACCAGCAACTCGCGCGGCTCTCGGAAACGAAAGCGACGGTCGTGCTTTTGGAGCCGACCCTTCCGGCTCTGGAGAGTTTTGCTCCCGAAATCAACTCCGCCGGCGTCGTCCCCACACCCGGCGACGAGGATTCACCCGCTACGTTGAAGCCCCGGTGCTCCCTCGAGGACCCGGTGGCCGCCGGCCCCATCGACCGCGGTGGATCAGCCTACCGCGGCGGACAGATGTGCTACTTCGTCCAGAATGAACAGGCCGGAGCATCCGCATCGTATGTGCAGTCGGAGGATGGCCGTGTGACGGTGATCGGCAATCCGGCCATCATGAGCAACGCCGCACTGCCGCAATACGGCAACGCCGCACTGACCCTGAGGACCCTGGGCGCGAACCCCACACTGATCTGGTACCAGCCCTCGCTGACCGACATCGCTTTCGACGACGCCGCCCCTTCCGTGGGCGAACTGGTTCCCCCATGGGTGAATCTGACTATGGTGTGGTTGTTCATCGTTGCGCTGCTGGGGATCATCTGGAAGTCGCGCCGGACCGGTCCACTCGTCCTCGAACCGCTGCCGGTCACCGCCAAGGCCGCGGAAACCGCCGAGGGCAGGGCAAGGTTGTACCAGGACTCGAGGGCGTTCCGCCGGGCAGCCGGGAATCTCCGGGCCGGAACACTGACCCGCCTTGCCACCCATTTCAGGCTGGGCTCCGGAGCAGACGCGGAAGCCGTTGCCCGCGCCGCGTCCGAAGCGAGTACGCTGCCGGAGTCCGACGTCGGCAGGATTTTGCTGCGGGAACAGCCGGACAGTGATGCCGGTCTGCTTCACTGGGCACAGGAATTGGAAACGTTAGAGAAAGAGGTAACAGCCAGATGAGTGCGCAGCATCCCGACGCTCAGCAATACCCCTCCCAGCAATACCCACCTGCCCAGGACACCGGACCTGACGGTGATGCGGCGCCGGCACAGCAGCCGGACAACGACCCGGTGCGGGGTGCGCTGTTGGACGTGCGCGCCGAAGTCGCCAAGGCCGTCGTCGGCCAGGAATCAACGGTGACCGGTCTGCTGATTGCCCTGCTGACCGGGGGCCATGTGCTGCTCGAAGGTGTCCCCGGCGTGGCGAAGACCTTGCTCGTGCGCACCTTGTCCGCGGCCCTGAGCCTGGATACCAAACGGGTGCAGTTCACGCCGGACCTGATGCCCGGCGATGTCACCGGATCGCTGGTCTACGACACGCACACCTCCGAGTTTTCCTTCCGCGAAGGCCCGGTCTTCACCAACATCCTGCTTGCGGACGAGATCAACCGGACGCCACCTAAGACGCAGGCGTCACTGCTGGAAGCGATGGAGGAGCACCAGATTTCCGTCGACGGCGTGTCCCGCCAACTGCCGTCCCCGTTCATCGTCGCGGCCACCCAGAACCCGGTGGAATATGAAGGCACCTATCCGCTGCCGGAGGCACAGCTGGACCGGTTCCTGCTGAAGCTGACAATGCCGCTGCCCGGACGCGAGGATGAGATTGAGGTGGTCCGCCGGCACAGCGTCGGTTTCGACCCCCGTGACCTCATGGCCGCGGGCGTGCGGCCGGTGGCTTCCGCCGAAGACCTGGAAAACGCCCGCGCCGCCGTCGCCGCCGTCACTATTTCGCCCGAGGTGCTCGGCTACATCGTGGACATCGTCCGGGCAACCCGGGCGGCGCCGTCATTCCAGCTTGGTGTTTCCCCGCGTGGTGCCACGGCGCTGCTGAAAACCGCGCGCGCCTGGGCGTGGCTGTCCGGACGCGGCTATGTCACCCCCGATGACGTCAAGGTGCTGACCATGCCGGCCCTCCGCCACCGTGTGGCGCTGCGCCCGGAGGCGCAGATGGACGGGGTCGACGTCGATGACGTCCTGGGCAGCATTCTGGCCACCGTTCCCGTTCCCCGCTAGGACCAAACATGGCGATTACCGGACGGCTGGTGCTCGTGGCGCTCCTGGGCGTGCCCACAGTGGTGTTGTTTCCGCACTGGTTGACGATCCTGGTCTGGATCGTGCTGCTGATCCTGCTGGCCGGGGGCGACATGGCGTTGGCCGCATCGGTGCGGAAGGTGGGCCTGACCCGCCAGTTGCCCGACAGCGTCCGGCTGAGCGAAAACTGCGTCAGCACGCTGACCGTTGCCAACCACGGTACCCGCCGCCTGCGGGGCCTCGTCCGGGACGGCTGGCAACCTTCAGCCGGGGCACGGAATCCCAGCCAGGCGCTGGACATTCCCCCGGGTGAACGGCGGCGGATGGACGTTTCGCTGCATCCGGAGCGCAGGGGCGATCTCGCCGCAAAACATGTGACGGTCAGGTCCTATGGTCCGCTCGGCATGGCCGCGCGCCAGTTGACCGTCCCCGCCCCGGGCCGGCTGCGGGTGCTGCCGCCGTTCCATTCCAAACGCCACCTTCCCTCCAAGCTGCGCCGCCTCCGGGAGCTGGACGGCCGTGCCGCCGTCCAGATCCGCGGTGCGGGAACCGAATTCGATTCGCTCCGCGACTACGTCCGCGGTGACGATGTCCGCTCCATCGACTGGCGTGCCACCGCCCGGCGGCAGGCAGTCGTCGTCCGTACCTGGCGCCCTGAACGCGACCGCCGGGTGGTGATCGTGCTGGACACCTCGCGTGCATCAGCGGCGCGGATCGAGGATGAGCCCCGGCTGGATACTGGCATAGAGTCAGCACTGCTGTTGGCGGTGCTCGCTGAACGCGGCGGCGACCGCGTCGATTTCCTCGCCTACGACAGGCGTGTCCGGGCCAGGGTCGAATCCGCTTCCAAGGGCGTCTTGTTGAACCATCTCGTGCAGGCCATGGCGCCGCTGGATGCCGAGCTGATCGAAGCCGACTGGTCCCAGATCCCGTCGCAGATCAACGCCATTTCCCCGCACCGCTCGCTGGTCGTGCTGCTGACCTCCCTCGACTCCGGTGCTGCCGAAGAAGGATTGCTCCCCGTAATGAGCCATCTGACCACCAAGCACACCGTCGTGGTGGCGTCGGTCCGTGATCCGCTGTTGAGCCGGATGCGGGAGGAGCGGACGACGGCGGCGGAGACTTACCGTGCCGCGGCGGCGGAACGGGCAATTCTCGACCGGACCGCGATCACCGAGCAGCTCAAGCAGCTGGGCGCGGAAGTGGTGGATGCCGAGCCGCACGAACTTCCCTCCGCGCTGGCCGACCGCTACATCCGGCTCAAAGCGACCGGCCGGCTGTAGTGTCGGTGAGCATGTTCGAATACGCGAAAACCGCCCAGCGGATGCCCTGGGTGCAGCTGCCCGCCGAGGTCCGGCGGCGTCTCACCGGGGAGCTCGGCGTCCCGGTGGAAGACGTCGCGCTGGCAGGCGGCGGTTTCACCCACGGTTTTGCCGCCGTCCTCAGTGGGTCGGGCCGTAGCATTTTCGCCAAGGCCGCACCGGCGTCGGACACCTTCATCTATCCCGCCTATCTGCGCGAGGCCGCCGTTCTGGACGTGCTCCCGGAGGGGCTGCCCGTGCCCCGGCTCCTCACTGCCGACAGTGTCGAGGTAGGTGGCGCCCATCCGGGGATCTGGCAGGTTTTGTGTTTCGAAGCGGTCCACGGCTACATGCCGGGCGCTCCCTGGACGGAGTCCGATCTGGAAGCGGTCCATCAGAGCCTGGTCTCGGTCCAGTCCGGTCTGGCCGGGCTACCGCCCGGGTTCACTGGCGGGTCCATGGCGGAAGAGTTCGGTGAGGACGCTTCCATTCGCGGCGTCTTCGGAGCGTTGGAGCGGTCGGGTGCGGCGCCGTCGTTCATCCCCGCCTTGAACTCTGCCCAGCTGGGCGAGCTGCAGGAGCTGTGCAATTTCAGCTACGAAGCCCTGGCTGGAGACGCGGTGCTGCACAACGACCTGCGGGCAGACAACATCATCATCCGCACGTCCGACTCTAAAGCGCTCTTCTGCGACTGGAACTTCCTCTCCACCGGCCCGGAGTGGGCGGATTGGGTCGCGCTGCTGCTCTATGTCCGGCCGCATGGTATCGACCCCGGATCCTGGCTGCAGCGCTCATCGCTGTCCGCCAGCGCCGATCCCAACCACGTCGACTCGTGGCTCGCCATCCTCGGCGCCTACATGATCCACCACGGCTCCAAACCGGACATGCCCACCAGCCCGCAGCTCAGGCCGCACGGCCGGTTTACCGCCGGCCTGATCATCGAGTGGCTGGCCGAACGGCGCGGTTGGCAGCTGTGAGGTCGGTCTACCAGCGGATTCTCGGATCCAGCTACAGCAAACTCCAGCCCCAACTGCGGGACTATTTCTCACTGGCCGTCGGCAGCGGCAGTTACGGTTTGGGCACCGGCGTGTTCGACGTCGTCGGTTGCCCAATGCCCTGGCTGCGCCCGGCGCTGGCTCCGGCGGCCGCGGAGAACACGTTCTTTCCCGAATTCGGCCGGGATGTGCCGTTCACGATTGAGAACCATGCCCACCTTGATCCATTCGGCCGGGCGTCGCTGACCGCGCTCCGCCAGGTGGACTTCGGCAGCCGGACCCGCGTCTTTGAAGACTCAACGGTTTTCGATCAGCGGCACGGGCTGCTCGACTACGTCGGCCGGCACCGCCGCCTCGCCACCGCCCTGAGCCTCGACGTGACTGCGGCCGGACATTTGCGCATCGAATCATCCGCGACCCGGATCCTGGCCGGGCCGGTGCGGGTGGCATTGCCTGCCTTTCTCGACGCGAAGGCGTACACCGAACAGTGGTGGGACGAGGAAACAGGCAACTTCCGGGTGCAGACCAAAGTCATCCAACCTCAGGCCGGCGCCATCTTTGTGTACGCCGGAAGCTTCGATTACACCCTCGTGGCGGCGGAAGCGGCATTGCCGGAACGGGCGCGGCCGGCGCGCTGGGAGAGCCGGGGCTGATCCCCGGTTGGTTATCGGTTGTGCTACAAGGTGTAGTTGTCCCCGTGTCGCTACCCTGCGGCGGTTTGGTTCAGCGCGTCTGCTGCCTGGGTCAGCCGGGTCAGTGCACGCTTCGCGTCCCTCGGTGCGTGGCGCGACAAAGCGGACGACGGCGTCAGCCGCACCTGCTGCAGCTGCTGCAGGGGCAACCCCACCCTGCCCCAGGGAGCGAGTACCTCCTCGACCAGTGCGCTGACCTCCGGCAGAGTCCCACCGGCGTCGGGTGTCGCCGCTACACCTGCCCAGAGTTTGCGGCCGGATTCCACGGCGGCAGCGATATCCTCCCACTGCCGGGGAGAAAGACCATCCAGGCTAAGGCCGACCGCATCCAGGCCTGCTTCATCCAGTTTTTCCAATGGCAGTCCGGCCGCCGGAGCGGAGACGGCCACTTCAACCGCGCCGGCGCCCCGGGCGGCCTCGGCGGCGAAGCGCCAGCCGGAGAGTACCTCCTGCTCGGGCACTGCCCGAAGGGTGCGGTAGCCACTGGCAGTCGGAATCCCGCCATTGAGTACGCGCTCGATCTCCGGCTCATCAAACTGGATCACGATATCCGCCCCGCGGGAAACTTCAGCCACTTTGCCAATATGCGCCACCAGCCCGGCAGTCAGTGACTCGAGGATCTCACGCCGTGCACCGGCGTCGGACAATGCCCGCTCGCCATGATGAAGATGCAGGTTTGCCGCCATCGACCATGGCCCACGGAGCTGCAGCTTAAGCTGTCCCCCTGCGGTCTCCTCGGCCCCGATGATGTCAGCCAGGGTGTTGACGTCCGTACTCAGCATCGATACTGCCCGCCGGTAGTCCTGCCCCGGCCGGGGGACCAGGCGCCAGCCGTGGGGCTGCACATCCACGGGGAGCTCGACCAGCAGGGCAGCGGTCCGCCCGACAGCGTCCGCACCCACACCGCGGTCCGGCAGCTGCGGCAGGAAGGGCAGATGCGGCGAACCGAGCTCGCCGCGTATCACCCGTATCGCTTCGGCCGGATCAGTGCCGGGCCAGGAACCCAGCGCCGTGGCTACGAGTTGGCTCATCCGGCTCATTCGCCGTTGCCGGAGGCGGAAATTGCCTGATGGTGGCGGATGACCTCCGAGATGATGAAATTCAGGAACTTCTCCGCAAACGCAGGATCGAGCTGGGCCTCCTCGGCCAAGGCCCTCAGGCGCGAGATCTGGGCTGCTTCACGGTCCGGATCCGCCGGCGGAAGCTTGTTTTCGGCCTTGAGGACGCCGACTCGTTGAGTGGCCTTAAACCGCTCCGCAAGCAGGTAGACCAGGGTCGCATCGATGTTGTCGATACTGCCCCGGACGGCCAGCAGTTCGGCCATCACGTCTGGGTCAACTTCTCCGGCCAACGAGCTGGCCTCCGGATCATAGCCGCGGCTGGGATGAGTCATCTCTCCAGTTAAGCAGATGGGCCGGGACCCGCGGCAAATAT
>NZ_KI914677.1:11231-22062 GCF_000520495.1 Arthrobacter sp. H14 | reverse complement strand
GAAGCGTCACGCTGACCGGCGCAACCCGGCGGGATATTCCGCCGGGCGGCGGCCCTGTCAGCGTGCTGTGGTTAACTGCTGAACATGGCCCGGTGCGCCTCGCGCCGTTGAGCCTGCAGCGCCGGATCCGGAACGGGCAGCGAAGCGACCAACCGCTGGGTGTACGGGTGCTGCGGATCGCTCATGATCTGGTTTCCAATGCCCTCCTCCACGAACTCGCCCCGCAGCAGCACTCCCACGCGGTGTGCAAGCATGTCGACGACGGCAAGGTCGTGACTGATGAACAGTGCGGCAAAGCCAAACTCGGCCTGGATTTCCTTGAACAGCTCAAGCACCTTCGCCTGCACGGAGACATCCAGGGCGCTGGTCGGTTCGTCGGCCACCAGCAGCTTCGGATTCAGCGACAGCGCGCGGGCCAGGCTGGCGCGCTGACGCTGCCCGCCCGAGAGCTCATGCGGATACCTGTCGATGAAGTTCGATGGCAGCTGGACGGCATCCATCAACTCCAGGACGCGTTTGCGGATATCCCGGGCCGAGCGCTTCTCGTGGATCGCGACCGGTTCGGCCACACACTCACCGATGGTCAGGTGCGGGTTGAACGACGCAGCCGGGTCCTGGAAAACAAACCCGATGTCCTTGCGCAGCGGTTTGAAAGTCCGTTCCTTGAACCCGACCATTTCGTAGTCGAAGACCTTCAGGCTTCCACCGGTGGCGCGGTTGAGCCCGGCAATACAGCGGCCAATGGTGGTCTTACCAGAACCGGACTCCCCCACCAGGCCATAGACTTCGCCGGCCGAGATCTGGAAACTGACCCGGTCCACCGCTTTGAAGGCGGGCTGGCCAAGGCGGCCGGGATACTCGATCTCGAGGTTCTTCGCCTGGACCAGCACCTCGCCGAACTTGGGCGGGCTCGCTGCGAACCCCGCCGACGCCGAATTCCTGCCCAGGTGCGGCACGGCGGCGAGCAGCTTCTTCGTGTAGTCCTGCTGCGGGTTGGCAAAGAGTGCCGTGGCATCCGCTTCTTCGACGACGTCGCCCTGGTACATCACGACGACGCGGTCGGCCAGATCGGCCACAACGCCCATATTGTGCGTGATCAGCACAATAGACACGCCATACTGGTCCCGCAGGTCCCGCAGCAGCTGCAGGATTTCGGCCTGCACGGTGACATCCAGGGCAGTCGACGGCTCGTCGGCGACGATCAGTCCGGGATTGAGCGCCAACGCGGCGGCAATCACCACACGCTGTTTCTGCCCGCCGGAGAACTGGTGCGGATAGTAGTCCACCCGGTGCTCCGGATCGGGAATTCCGACCTTGGTCAGTGCCTCGATGGCCCTTGCGCGGGCCTCCTTCTTCGAAACCTTTCCATGCGCGCGGATGCCCTCGGAGATCTGCCAGCCGACCGTGAAGACCGGATTGAGCGCGGTCGACGGCTCCTGGAAGACCATCGCCACGTCCTTGCCACGGATCTGCCGCATTTTCTGCGCCGAAACGGAGATGACGTCGTTGCCGTTGAGCACGACCGCCCCGGAACTGACCGCCGTTTCAGGCAGCAGCCCCAGGATGGTTTTGGCCGTGACGGTCTTGCCCGAACCCGATTCACCTACGATGGCGACGACCTCGCCGGAACCAACATCGAGGCTGACGTCCTTGACCGCCGGCACATCGCCACCATCGGTGGCAAAGGTTACTTTCAGATGATCAATGGACAGTACGGGTTTCCCCAGGTTTGAGGGAGTTGCAATCTGTGTCATTTCGCTGCCTCCACTCCGGTTCCATCGACGTCGGCGACGGTGGGCACCGTCTCGACCGTTGTCCTGCCTTCCTGCGTCCGGGTCTTGCCGGCACGCTTGCGGCCTCGCAGTCTCGGATCATTCAGGTCATTCATGCTTTCTCCTACCAACGTCAGGCCGAGAACGGTCAGCACAATGGCGAGTCCGGGGAACAGTCCGGTCCACCAGATGCCGCTCGATGCGTCGGCCAAGGCCCGGTTCAGGTCATAGCCCCACTCTGCGGCGGACGTCGGTTCAATACCGAAGCCGAGGAAGCCCAGTCCCGCGAGGGTCAAGATGGCTTCCGACGCGTTCAATGTGAAGATCAGCGGCAGCGTCCTGGTCGCATTGCGGAAGACGTGCCGGCTCATGATGCGGATGTTCGATGCGCCAACAACTTTGGCCGATTCGACGAAAGGTTCGGCCTTAAGCCGGAGTGTTTCGGCCCTGGTCACACGGAAGTACTGCGGGACGAACACCACGGTCAGGGCGATACCTGCCGCCATGATGCCGCCGAACAGGTTCGACTGCCCGCCGCTGATGACAATAGACATCACAATCGCAAGCAGCAGTGCGGGGAACGCATAGATCGCATCCGCCACCACCACGAGCACCCGGTCGATCCAGCCACCGAGGTAACCCGAGATCAGACCCAGGATAATGCCGGCGAAGATCGAGAGGACGACGGCGACGATGATCACCAGTGCCGCCGTCGGAGCTCCCCAGATCACCCGGGAAAAGACGTCATAGCCGCCAACCGTCGTGCCCCAGAGGTGATCGGGCGACGGCGGCATCTGGGCGCCAAATCTGCCCGACTCGTCCGATGACTGGGCAAACCCATAAGGAGCAATGAGCGGAGCGAAGATGGCGGTCAGGACGAAGATGCCTGAAAGCACGAGCCCTATGACCAGCATGGTCCGCTGCAGTCCAACGCTTTTGCGCAGATGGGAAATCACCGGCAACCGCGACCACTTGGATTCTTTATTCATACCCGCCATGATCAGTACCTCACTCTCGGGTCAATCAGCGCGGCGATAATGTCGACAAGGAAGTTCGTGAAGGCGACAATCACGGCCAGCAGCATCACAATTCCTTGCACCGCAACAAAGTCGCGGGCGGTCAGGTACTCAGCCAGTTTGAAGCCCAGCCCCGGCCAACCGAACGTGGTCTCCGTCAGCACGGCGCCACCGACTAGCAGCGCCATCTGAAGGCCCATCACGGTAACGATCGGGATCAGTGCCGGTTTGTAGGCGTGCTTGGTGACCAGCCTGTATTCGCTGACGCCGCGGGAACGGCCGGCCTCGACGAAATCAGAGCCGAGAGTGCCAATCACGTTGGTCCGGACCAGCCGGAGGAATACACCCGCGGTCAGCAGACCCAGCGCGATCGCAGGCAGAACTGCATGCGAAAGCACGTCGAGGGCAATGGTGAGGTTTCCGGCGCGCAGCGCGTCGAGCAGATAGATGCCGGTCGGCGCCCGCAGCCCTTCAAGCTCAGCCAGATAGTTCGTCCGTCCTGCCACTGGCAGCCAGTCAAGCCATACCGAGAAGACCAGCTTCAGCAGCAGACCGGCGAAGAAGACCGGCGTTGCATAAAAGAGGATGGCGGAGAAACGCAGAACGGCGTCGGGGCCACGGTCGCGCTTGTAGGCGGCAAGCATTCCGAACGGGATGCCGATGATGAAGGCGACAATCAGCGCGTAAAACGCCAGTTCCAGCGTCGCCGTACCGTAGTTGACCAGCAGTGACGTCACCTCGGTATTGTCCGAAAGCGTCGTTCCGAAGTCGCCACGGATGATATTGCCCAGGTATTCGAAGTACTGGATGATGACGGGCCGGTCGTAACCGGCCTCTTCGATCCGTTCCTGCAGGGCGTCCGGTGGAAGCCGGCCCGCCATTGCCGCGGTGATCGGATCGCCGGTGATCCGCATCAGGAAGAACACCATGGTTACGAGAATGAAGATTGTGGGGAAGATCAGCAGGAACCTGATAAGGATGTATTTGCCGAGCCCCAGGCCTTGTTTCTTTGGCTTTTTCTCCGGCTCCTGCGCTGTAGCGCCCTCCGGAGTGTCGATCATTGATGTCATAACTACCTAGCTTGATATATAGGCCGGTCGTTCCGGCCTCCGGTAACACAGCAGTAAGTGGGCGGGACGGCCATTGGCACGCCCCGCCCACTCGAGACCGGTTTGCTACTTGGAGATAACTCCCAAACGGAACTTGTACGAAGCGTCCAGGGTGTCTTTTACGCCCTTGACGTCCTTACCCGCCACGGCAAGGCTCGAGCCCTGCAGCAGTGGCAGCGTCGAAAGGTCCTTGGCAACCTCTGTCTGGATTTCGCCAATGAGGTCCAGGCGCTCCTGCTCGTCCGTCGTCGTCCGCTGTTCGGCGATCAGTGAAGCGACTTCCTCGTCCTCGTAATGGTTGGCGAGGAAGTTACCCGGCGCGAAGAACGGACTCAGGTAGTTGTCTGCATCCGAGTAGTCCGGGAACCATCCCAGCTGGTACATCGGGTAGACGTCGCTGGTGCGGTCCTTGGAGTACTGGACCCACTCGGTGGACTGCAGATTGACGTTGAACAGGCCATCCTGCTCCAGCTGCGACTTGACCATGGCGTACTCGTCGCCGGAGGACGGGCCGTAGTGGTCACCGTTGTACTGGATGTTGATGGAAACCGGAGTATCGATGCCGGCCTCCTCCAGGGTGGACTTGGCACGCTCCAGGTCGGGGCCGCCGCTGCCGTCGCCGTACATTTCCTTCAGCGGTTCGATGGCGCCGGGCAGACCGGACGGAACGTAGGAGTAGGCCGGGGTGTAGGTGCCCTTGTAGACCTGTTCGGCGATCGCCTGGCGGTCAAGCGCGTGCGCCATGGCCTGGCGGACTGCAAGAGCCTTGTCCTCATCCGCGTTCTCGGTCTCAGCACCAAACGGCATGGTGTTGAAGTTGAAGACGATGTACCGAAGCTCGCCACCGGGACCCTTGAGGACCTTGACGTTGTCGTCACCTTCGAGATCCGCGACATCAGTCGACGAGAGGCTCCGGTAGGCGACGTCGATATTGCCCTGCTGCACATCCAGCTTCAGGTTGTTGGAGCTGGTGTAGTACTTCATTTCGACGTTTTCCGTCTTCGGCTCGCCGAGCAGTCCCTCGTAGCCCTCGTACGCGCTGTAGGCGATCAGTTCGTTCTTGCTGTACGTGTCAATGGAGTACTGACCGGCGAATGCCTTGCCGTCGACAATTTCCTGATCCGAAGTGATCTCATCGGCCGAGAACACTTCCTCGTCCACGATCGGTCCTGCCGGGCTGGTCAAGATCTCCGGGAAGGTCTGGTCGTTTCCAGCCTTGAGGTTGAACACCACGGTTGTCGGGTCGGGAGCGTCCACGCTCTCAAGGTTGCCGAGCAGCGCCGAAGGCCCGCTGGCATCCGCGATGCCGACCATCCGGTCGAAGCTGAACTTCACGTCCGAAGACGTCAGGTCATTGCCATTGGCCCATTTCAGGCCTTCCTTCAGCTTGACCGTGTACTCCTTGGGGGAAGTAAATTCGGCGGAGGTGGCAATGCTTGGTACCGGATCGGCGCTTCCCGGCTTGGAGTTGAGCAAGTACGGGTAAATCTGTGTCATCACGACACCGGAGCCATTGTCGTAGGAGCCGGCGGGGTCGAGCGAGGTCACTTTGTCCGTGGTGCCAACAACGATGGACTCGCCAGCTTCTTCGCTGCCGCCACCCCCGCCTTCGGTCGCTGGACCCGTGCACGCAGTGAGTGCGAGCGCACTCAGAGCGGCAGCGGCCACGGCAGAGCGCAGCCCTTTTTTCATCTTAGCCATCTGGGAACTTTCTTGTTCGATGATTATCGAGGTGGGCGCATGTGACTGCCCACACTTAATGATGCATTGTTTCTATCATCAGAAAGTCCAAAAGACCCGGTGAGAGCTCAGTTGAGACCGGAATTTAATCTAGATAACGAAAACTTGAAGCCCGCATCTACCGCCGTGGCGGCCGGGCTGGCGGCCCGTTGCGCCAGCTGAACGACGTCGTTCTCAGTGGGTCGACGACGCGCCCGCGGCCGGGACGAGGTCTGGACGCTCCAGTGAGCGCGCAGTGTCGATAGTCGCCTGGCCCAGCACGCGCGTTCCCTGGTAGATCACCACGGTCTGCCCCGGTGCGACTCCGCGCATTGGTTCGATCAGGGTGACGACCAGCTCCTCCCGGCCGTCCCCGGTGAGCTCGACGTGCGCCTTCGCGTTCACCGGGTCGCCATGGGCGCGGACCTGGGCCATGCAGTCGAATTCCGCCGACGTTCCCGTTCCAGCATCCCCGAGCGCAGCAGCCTCGGATGGCGGCAGGCCGCACCAGGAGACCTTGATACCGCGCATTTGATCAATGTTCAACATCCGCTCAGGACCGACCACGACCTCGTTCTCCTTGGGCCTGACTTCCAGGACAAACCGCGGCTTGCCGTCCGACGCCGGTGTGCCCAGCTTCAGCCCGCGGCGCTGGCCGACGGTAAACGCGTTTGCTCCCTCATGGGAACCGACCTTGGAGCCGGTTTCGTCGACGACGTCGCCGTCGCGCATTTCAATCTGCTCGGCCAGCCAGCCGCGGGTATCGCCGTCGGGAATGAAGCAAATGTCGTGGCTGTCAGGCTTCTTCGCCACCGACAGTCCGCGCTGCTCCGCCTCGGCGCGGACCTCTGCCTTGGTGGGGGTTTCGGCGAGCGGGAACATGGAGTGGCGCAACTGCTCGTGGGTCAGCACGCCGAGCACGTAGGACTGGTCTTTCGCCCAGTCGGCCGCGCGGTGCAGCTCCCGGTTGCCGTCGGCGTCCTCGATCACCTTGGCGTAGTGGCCGGTGCAGACGGCGTCGAAGCCGAGCGCGATAGCTTTCTCCAGCAGGGCAGCGAACTTGATTCGCTCATTGCAGCGCATGCACGGATTCGGCGTGCGGCCGGCGGCGTACTCGGCGATGAAATCGTCAACG
This sequence comes from Arthrobacter sp. H14, assembly GCF_000520495.1. Classification (GTDB taxonomy): domain Bacteria; phylum Actinomycetota; class Actinomycetes; order Actinomycetales; family Micrococcaceae; genus Arthrobacter_C. The sequence goes on along the minus strand of NZ_KI914677.1, from coordinate 15,311 downwards.
ACGTCCTCCTTGAACCGCTCCGAGAAGTCCCAAACGTAGTACGGAATTCCAAGGATGTCGCAGGCGCGCCAAGCGTCCCGGGAGTCCTCGATGGTGCAGCAGCCGCGGCTGCCGGTGCGCAGGGTGCCGGGCATCCGGGAGAGCGCAAGGTGGACGCCGACGACGTCGTGCCCTGCATCGACTGCCCGCGCTGCGGCGACGGCGGAATCGACTCCGCCGCTCATGGCTGCTAAAACTCGCATTTGGTGTATCTCCCTGGAACCGGTCGGTTCCGTGTTGTTTGTATCTTGCCCCGGTCGTGATTAGTTCGTCCGACCGATTCAAAGCCTGGTTTACCTGGTGCCGGCGGTTTGGATCGAGGAGGCATGACCGGCCATGCCCGCCTGTTTGGCACGGGAATACGCTTCCGGCAATGCCGTCAGCAAGGCATCCACATCGGCCTCCGTGGAGGTGTGTCCGAGCGTGAACCGCTGGGCTCCCCGGGCGGTGTCTTCAGCCAGGCCCATCGCCAGCAGCACATGGGACGGCCGCGGCACCCCGGCGGTACAGGCCGACCCGGTGGAAGATTCCACTCCCGCCGCGTCGAGCAGGAAGAGCAGTGAATCGCCCTCGCAGCCCGGAAAGGTGAAATGCGCGTTGCCGGGAAGCCTCTTCCCGGTGTTCTCCGGATCCCCAGGCCCACGCAACTGTGCTTCAGACGCCACCCGTGAGACGCCGTCGATCAACCGCTCCCGCAGCCCCGCTATCCGGGCGGATTCCTGCGGCAGATGTTCGACGGCGGATGCCGCAGCGGCGGCAAAAGCTGCGATGCCGGCAGTGTCCAAAGTGCCGGAACGGACATCCCGTTCCTGTCCGCCGCCATGGAGCACCGGAGTCAGCTTGACCGACCGCCCCAGCAACAGTGCACCAACACCGACCGGTCCGCCGATCTTGTGTCCACTGACAGCCATCGAGTCCAGTCCGGAGGCGGCAAAATCCACCGGTACGGAGCCGAATGCCTGCACTGCATCCGAGTGCACCGGAACGCCATGGGCATGAGCCAGCTTGACGACGTCGGCAATGGGCTGAATGGTGCCGACCTCATTGTTCGCCCACATCACCGTGACCAGGGCGATGCGTGGCTGCTCCAGCGCGGCATCGGCTTCCAACTCCGAGCGCAGCGCCTCGAGCGAGATTGTTCCGGAGGCATCAACCGGCAGCCAGACGACGTCGGCCCCTTCGTGGCGCTCAAGCCACTCGACCGTGTCCTGGACGGCATGGTGCTCGATGCCCGGGACCAGGATTTTGGTCCGGTTGGGATCGGCGTCCCTGCGGGCCCAGTACAAGCCTTTGACGCCGAGATTGTCCGCCTCTGTGCCGCCAGAGGTGAAAATGACTTCGGAGGGATGGGCGCGGGCCGCGGCAGCGAGTGCCTCGCGCGCGTCCTCGACCACCCTGCGGGCACGACGGCCTGAGCCGTGCAGCGACGACGGGTTGCCGCTACGGCTTAATTCTTCGGTCAGCACGGCCATTGCCTCCGCCACGAGTGGCGTGGTGGCCGCATGATCCAAATACACAGGATCTGATTTCACGGGCACCCAACGATTCTAAAGGCTCAGCCCGCTTCCCGCCGATTCTTATCCACAGGCCAGAATGCGAAGCGCGGCCGGTGCCGCCTGCACGGTGGCCGGCAGCGGACCGATCCGCTCGCCGTCCGCGTACGCGACAATGCCCGGTGCGTCCAGTTCCACCGCGGAGATGCGCTGTATCCGCACGGCGGGGTGCCCCACGTGGCGGCCGGAAGAAAACCTTCGGAAATACCGCCAGGAACCGCAGCCGGGACAGTGGCGAGACGATCACCAAATCCAGCTCGCCGTCGTCGTACCTGGCCTCCGGAGCGATCTTCATGCCGCCGCCCATCGACTGACCGTTGGCCACCGAAATCAGCACGGCATCGAGTTCCTTTGTCTTGCCGCCGAGCGTCACCGAGTAGGAATGGGGCCTGAACGTGGCGAGTTCGCGCAGGATGGCGCCGTTGTAACGGTTTGGCCCCTTGGGCCAGGACCAGCTGTTCGCCCGTTCAGTGACGACCGCGTCGAGACCTGCCGACAGCACCGCCGCGAAGTAGCTCGAAGTGCCGCCGCAATGCACCAGTCCGAGGTCCATGTAGCGTGGCGGAGCAGCCAAGGCAGACAGCAAATGGTCGACGGCGGCTTCCGGGTTCTTCCGTGGCAGCCCGAGCGTGCGTGCCACGTCATTTCCCGTTCCGGAGGCGACGACACCGAGTGGGATATCGCTCCCTGCCAGAGCATTGGCGCCGAGATGGACCATGCCGTCGCCGCCCACCACCACGAGGGCATCCACACCCGCTGCAGGACCGGTCCGGCGTACCGGAACAGGTCATTACACTGGTCGGGTGTTCCGCGTCCTCTTTTACACGCCCGAGATCCCCGGTAATACCGGCAATGCCATTCGCCTTGCCGCTGTCACTGGCGCCGAGCTGCACCTTGTCAGACCGCTGGGGTTCGACCTGGACGACGCAAAGCTCCGCCGCGCAGGCCTTGATTACCACGACCTCGCTGTCCTGCATGTCCATGACTCCCTGCAGGAGGCCTGGGCCGCACTGGAACCGCAGCGGGTCTACGCCTTCACCTCCGATGGCGAACAGTCCTACACTTCGGTGGAATACCTGCCCGGCGACGTGCTGCTCTTCGGCCCCGAATCCGTCGGGCTGCCAACTGACGTGAAACATGATGAGCATGTGACAGCCCGTCTCAGGCTCCCGATGCTGCCGTCGCTCCGGTCCCTCAATCTGGCAAACTCAGCCTCGATCGCCCTCTACGAAGCCTGGCGGCAGAACGATTTTCAGGGGTCACGGGACGCCTAAGCACACCACGGTGGAAGCTGATCTGTCGCACAGTCAGCACGCACCCATCCGAACCTTGCGCAGCCGCGAATAAGTGATGAAAGCATTTTGGCGGACCGGACTGGGATGAGGTGAGACGATGATGGCGACGGTCTACGCCGCGCCTGCATCGGAGTTTTCTCGCCTCCGGTCAGCATGGTCGCTACAGAATTTCCCTTCAGGGCGCATATGCTTGGAAGTCATGGACACCCCACAGGTCGGCCGGCGGACCAACAACGGCTATCAATCCACGGAGCGCCCTGCCCCAGCGGTATCCGCTGAGCGTTCAGAGCTGGTGGAGTTGCTGGCCAGGACCGGACGGGGCGATCAGGAAGCGTTCGCGCAACTGTACCGGCTGACGTCCCGGCGCGTTTTCGGCATGGCCAAACGGGTGCTGATTGATTCCGAGCTGAGTGAGGATGCCACGCAGGAGGTTTACCTGCAGGTCTGGAAGGCGGCCGGAAAGTATGATCCGTCGTCGGGCACTCCCCTTGCCTGGCTAATGACCATTGCGCATCGGCGCGCGGTGGACAAGGTCCGCTCCGAACAGAGCACTTCAGACCGCGAGGCCCGCTACGGAGCCGCCTCCCACGTCGTCGACCATGACGAAGTTGTCGAAGCGGTGACTGGGCGGATCGAAGCGGAAGCCGTCGTCGACTGCCTCAAAAGCTTGACCGATACGCAGCAGGAATCAGTGAAACTGGCCTACTACGGCGGACTCACCTACCGGGAAGTCGCCGAGAAACTCGAAGTGGCCGTACCAACCATCAAGTCCCGGATCCGGGATGGATTACTACGACTAAAAGCCTGTTTGGGGGTGAGTTGAGATGGAAAATAACAATAAGCAGTTCGCAGAGGACCTTCAGACGGACCTGGACGAGGGCCGGATTCTGGAGTGGGCTGAGGTGTATGCCTTGGATGCTGTGAGCGAAGAGGAGCGCACCACGATCGAGGTCTATATCTCAGCCGCTGCCCAGGATGTCCGCACCGCGTTCAATGAACGGGTACGGCAGGCGCGGGAGACCGCCACTGAAGCGTATGCAACCGATGTGGCCGAACCTCCTGCGGATCTGCTGGACCGGATCATGGCACGGCTGCCGGAGCATGAAATTGAACGACCGGCCGCGCAGGCCCCTGCCACCGCGGCCGCAGGTGCCGGTTCCCGGGACGGGGCCCAGGATGAGCTTGCGCTCCGC
>NZ_KI914677.1:0-11131 GCF_000520495.1 Arthrobacter sp. H14 | reverse complement strand
GCCGCCATCGCCATCGGATCCGTCACCGTGGCGCAGAATGTGTCTGATCCTTCCCTGCAGGAGCAGGTTGTCGAAGCATCCGATGTGCGCAGCGAGAGCCTCGAGATCCCGGCCGGTGGTACAGCCGACGTCGCGCTTTCGGAGTCCGTTGGCGCTGCCGTTGTGACCCTGCACGATGTGCCCGCTCCCCCGCCGGGAAAGGTCTACCAGATGTGGCGCCTGCCCCAGAGCGGCAGTGCACCGGAGTCTGTGGGCACAATGACGGGCGAGGACGTCTCCGATACGCAGACGACAGTTCTCCAGGACTTTGACGACTATTCTGCCGTCGCCATCACGGTGGAGCCGGAGGGCGGTTCGGAAACCCCGACGATGCCGATCATCGCCCAAATACCGCTGGGCGCGTAAACCTACCGCCAAAAGCTTGACCTTGACGTAACGTCAACTTTTAGTGTTGGATTACCAGCCGGAAAGTCCGGCCTGCGTGTGCTCAATGGCCAGGTCGGCGAACGCGATGCGCTGCGTGTGCACCGCAAGTGGCTGCTGGCCGAACGGGGCTGGGACAGATGTATGTCGACGACGCCCGCTTCACCAGGTTCTACGACAAGGAAAAGTCCGGTCTGGCGGCCTACCTGCTGGAGGGGATCAAGGTCTACGCCGCGCGCAACCTCCAGGATGGTTAGTCCGGCCAGACCTGACCGTCTCTACAGTCGGTTCAGCTCCGGCGCTTGAGGATCTCTTCGGTGGCCTGCGGCAGCACCTCGAAGAGATCCCCCACAATGCCAAAGTCGGCGATCTCGAATACCGGTGAGTCCTCGTCCTTATTGACGGCGATGATCACCTTCGACGTCTGCATTCCCGCCTTCTGCTGGATTGCCCCGGAAATCCCCGCGGAGATGTAAAGCTGCGGTGAGACGGTCTTGCCGGTCTGACCCACCTGCGCGGAATGTTCGATCCATCCTGCATCCGTGGCGGCGCGGGATGCACCTACCGCTCCGCCCAGTGCGTCAGCGAGCTTCTCGATCGGGGTGAAGTCGCCGCCGGTACCGCGTCCGCCTGAAACGATGACACGCGCGTCGGTCAGGGCGGGCCTTCCGCTGGCAGGCTTCTCCTCCCGACCGGTAATTTTCGCAGCCGTGCCGTCCGCTCCGGAAGCCACTTCCACAGTGGTCTCCTCCGGGGCGGACGCCGGTCCTGCAGCGGCCGCCGGAACGCTGTTCGGCTTCACGGTCATAATCGGGATACCGGTGGAGACCTTGGCCTCGACGGTGTAGGCACCGGCCAGCACCGATTTCGTGGCGGTCAGCTCCGCGCCATTTCCTGCCAGCGCGATCACGTCGGTCACCACGCCGGAACCGATCTTGATTCCCAGCCGGGCGGCGATTTCCTTGCCCTCGAAGGTGTTGTCGATCAGTACAGCTGACGGTGCTGCCTGCCCGACGACGGCGGCGAGGTAGCCGGCTTTGGGCCCCACCAGGTATTCGTCCAGGTCCGCCGCGCTGGGACGGTAGATCGTTGTGACGCCATACTCGGCGAAGGTCTCCTTGACGCCGTCACTCAGAGTACCGTTGAATGCGACGGCGGGTTCCCCTGCTGCAGCGGCGAGTGTCAACAGCTCCAGGTTTCCCTTCTGCAGCTCGTCACCAGGGTTGTCGATGAATACAAGAACAGTAGCCATGCTGGCGGACTCCTTTAGTCTTCAGCGTCTGGAGGTGTCCGACGCCGGTCGTTCGGCTTGTTTGGCCGCGGGCTTTGGCCTAGAGCAGTTTCTGCTTTTCGAGGAAATCGACCAGCTGCTTTCCGGCGTCGCCCTCATCGGTAATGACTACACCGTGGGAACGGGGCGGGCGCGGCTCCGCCGATTCAACGTTCGTCCAGGAACCAGCCAATCCCACGTCCGCAGCATCCACGCCAATGTCGCTGAGGGTGAGCGTAGCCAAAGGCTTCTTCTTGGCGGCCATGATGCCCTTGAAGTTCGGGTACCGCGGTTCGTTAATCTGGTCCGTTACCGATACGACTGCTGGCAGACGGGATTCGATATTGTCCAGGTGGGTATCGCCGTCACGCCGCGCCACGATCTGGTAACCGCCGTCGTCGTCCTTCAGTTCCAGAGTCGAGGCGAAGGTGACCTGAGGCAGGTCCAGCCGCTCTGCCAGCTGTGCCGGGACCAGGGATGTTTCGCCGTCGGTGGATGCCATGCCGGTCAGCACCAGGTCAACGTCGCCAATATGGTTGATGGTTGCCGACAGCGCGAGGGAGGTTGCCGCGGCGTCGGATCCGGCAAGCGCTTCATCGCTCAAGTGGACGCCTTCGGTGGCGCCAATCTGCAGGGCTTTCTTCACAGCGGCGACGGCGCCGTCCGGGCCCATGGTCATTGCGATGACTTGGTGGCCTGCATCAGCTCCGCCATGGGTTTCGACCAGTTGGAGGGCTGCTTCCAATGCATACTCGTCGAGTTCAGACAGGATGCTCGTCAAGCGGTCTGTCGTGTTGGACGAGTCCGTGAGGTGCCTGTCGAACTGGGCGTCGGGAACGTGTTTGACCAGGACCACAATTTTCAGTGCCGTATTTTCCACTGTCGCCTTTCATCCCCTCTTTGTCGGAAGAGGTATGTCGTACGATTGCGCCCCGACGCTGTACCGGGACCTGGATTAAGCTAACCACATCAAGTTCGGTTATGACTCATTAACCGATCTGGAAGGCCCATTAAATGGAGCCGGGGACCGGTCCTGGAAGGACCGGTCCCCGGCTGCACGAGCTGTTTGGAAGGCGCAGCTCAGGACAAATCGGCGTCGCCGAGTGTCACCTCTGTGCTCATCGGCTCTCCATCACGGAGGTAGGACAGCTGGACCGTCTCCCCCTGCGCCTGTTGCCTGACGACGGCGGTCAGAGCTTCGCCATCGCCGATGCTGACGCCGGATACCTTGGTGATCACGTCACCGGTCTCCAGACCGGCCTGAGCGGCAGGAGATCCTTCCACGACTTCGGCCACCTCTGCGCCAACACTGAAGGCGGTGCGGCCCTCCGACTCCTCCGAGGCCTTGGCGGTCACGGAAACGCCGAGGAAACCGTGTGTGGCTTCTCCATCCGCGATAATTTCCTGCGCAACGCGTTCGGCATAGTCGATGGGGATCGAGAAGCCGACACCGATATTGCCGCCGGTCTCGCTGCCTGAAGCGATCGCGACATTGACGCCGATCACCTCGCCGTCGGCATTGACCAGTGCGCCACCGGAGTTGCCGTGGTTAATCGCCGCGTCGGTCTGAATCACGTTGATGAACACCGCGCCTTGACCGCTGCTTTGTGGATTCTCCGAACCGTCCGGCGGAACGAAATTCCAGCCTTGATCGTCGGGGGTTCCCCGCTGCGGACCGTCCGGCTGCGTCTCCGGCACGGCCGAGGAGGCAACGCGGATGGTGCGGTTCAAGGTGGAGATGATTCCGTCGGTGACCGTTCCGCTCAAACCAAGAGGCGCACCAATTGCGATGGCGGTGTCCCCCACGTTCAGGTCCTTGGAATCGGCCAGTACAGCAGGCGTCAACCCTTCGGCCTCGATCTTAATCACGGCCAGGTCGGAAAACGGATCGGTACCGACAATCTCGGCAGAGTGGACACGGCCGTCATTGGTCCGGACCTCCACATTGGTGTCCGAGGACTGGCCGCCAAGCGTCACGACGTGTGTGTTGGTCAGGATGTGGCCTTCACGGTCAAGGATGATTCCCGAGCCGGTTCCACTTGCCTGCTGCCCGGCCACCGAAATCGTGACCACACTCGGTGAGGCCTTCTGCGCGGCAGCCGTAACGGCGTTGACGTTTTCCTGATCGTTGACAATCACGGGGCTTTGCGCCGCCGTGTTCGACGGCGGAGCGGCCTGGGAACCGTCGTCGAACAATGCCTCGGAGCCGACCACAACTCCACCACCAACAAGGCCTGCAATAAGCATGCCGCTGATCAGGGTCGCCGAACCGTACTTCTTCTTTCCGCGGGGTGTACGGTCCTGAAACTGATTGTTTGGCGGCATGCCCCCGTATTGCTGCCCGTTGTCCCCGTCGGGTTGCTGAGCGTTTTCCCCATAGGACGGGGGGCCGGCCGGTTGCTGATACTGCCCGTACCGGGGCGCGTTCGACGGCGGCGTCTGCGGTTGGGGAGGCATCCCCTGGGGTGCCGTAGGACGCTGCGGCCCGTATCCACTGCCGTGCTGCTCAGTCATCTATTAAATCCTTTCGCATAGACAGCTCAACTATGCCTGTCGATTCTGAACCCGGGTTCCACATTCGCTGAGGCTTTCCTGAAAGCCTCCCGTATAAGCCTGCACCTAAGCCAACGTTTCACTCCCAGCATATATTTCGGTTCTGGACGCCATATAGGGTGGGTCATAGAATCAAAACGGCGGACAGCCCGGCCTGGCCGCTTAAATATCTGTGGCTCCGTTCGGGAGCCGCTCAACGGGGTTGAAGGTCATATACATGCGTGCGTTATTGAAGTCCCTTGCAGCTGTCCTGGGATTGCTGGCCTTCCTGGTGTTCCCTGCCACGGCCGCTTATGCAGTCGAGCCGGTCGAGTTTCCACCTGGCGAATATCTAATCGACGACTCCGACGTCTTGAGCAGCTCGGAAGAGGCGCAAGTCCAGTCCGCCATCGAAGAGCTGCAGAACGAGCATAACTACAACCTGCACGTCGCTTTCGTCCCTGAATTTACCGGCGCCGATAGTGCCGAGGCCTGGGCGCAGGAAACGGCGGAATTAAACAGTCTGGGAACCGTGGACGGGGTGCTGGCCGTTGCAACAGAAGAGCGCAGTGCGTGGTTAAGCTTTGATTCGGAGAGCGACATCAGCCACGAGGAGGAAGAGACCATCCTGCAGGACGTGGTCATACCGGAGCTGCGCGACGATAACTGGACAGCGGCGGCCGAGAGCGCAGCGTCCGGCGCGGCCGATGCGGCCAGCGGCGGCGACGGCAACCCCAATGATGGAGGCGGATTTTCAACTGTGTTAACTGTGCTGCTCGTTATTGCCCTGATCGGAGTGGGCGCTTTCCTGTTCCTCCGTTCCCGCAACAACTCGAAATCGAAAGACAACCAGGCCGAGCTCGAGACCGCTGAAGAAACCGGACCGGTGGACCCTCTGGCAGGCGTCAGTGTCGAGGACCTTCGCCTCCGGGCCGGCAGTCTCCTGGTCGCCTGCGACGACGCCATCAGGACCAGCGAACAGGAGGTTCTGTTCGCCCAGGCACAATACGGTGACGACGCCGTCAAGCCGTTCATCGATGACATCACCAAGGCCAAGGCCCAGCTGGGAGAATCGTTCAAGCTTCAGCAGCAGCTGGACGACCACATTCCCGACACCGAAGAGCAGCAGCGCACCTGGCTTGGCCAGATCATCCGCAGCTGTGAGGCAGCGAACCAGACCCTGGGAGAGCACAAGTCGGACTTCGATGAATTACGGAAACTGGAAAAGCGTGCTCCCGAAGCCCTTCAGGCCGCACGGCGGGGGGCGGCGCAGGCTGCGGCCAAGGTCGACGCTGCCGAGCAGTCCCTGGTGAAGATGCAGGAACGCTACTCGGGCGAGGCGATTATCCAGGTGGCAGACAATATCGCACAGGCGTACGAGCGGCTGGAATTTGTCGAAACGGCGGCAGAGACCGCGGAGGAAAAGATCGCTGCCGCAGACACCGCCTCCGCCGTAATCGCCGTCCGCGCAGCTGAGGAGAGCGTGCAGCAGACCAACGTGCTGCTGGACGCCGTCGACAAGCTCTCCAACGACCTCAATGAAGCCGATAAGGCCATCGAGCCGGCCGTGGCAGACATCGCTCAGGATGTTGCCGCAGCCCGTGCCATGGTCGACAGCGGCGAACACCGGGAGCTATCCGGTCCCCTCGCCCGGGCAGAATCGGCGCTGAGCATCGTCCAGGATGAACTGCGCTCCGGAAAGATCGCCCCCTTGGCCTGTATGCGCCGGATAGAAGAGGCTAACCATCATCTGGATGAGGCCTTGGCTGGTGTGCGGGATAAACAGGACCAGGACCGTCGGTCGCGGTCTGCGCTGCAGCAGGCTGTCATGTCTGCGCGGGCCCAGATCTCGGGCACATCTGACTATATTGCGGCACGGCGCGGTGGCGTTGGCAGTGAAGCACGGACCCGTCTCGCGGAGGCCCAGCGGAACCTGGACTACGCCCTTTCGATCGCCAAGAATGACCCGACCGAAGCGCTGAACTACGCCCATCAGGCAAATGTGTTGGCTGGGCAAGCCGCCAAGATCGCCCAGACCGACGTCGAAGGCTTCGGTGGCATGGGTGGCTACGGCGGCGGCGGTATGTACGCCGGCCGACGAGGTGGCAGCGGGATGGGAGGCGCCATGCTCGGCGGACTCCTTCTTGGCTCCGTCCTTGGGGGCGGCGGTTTCGGTGGCTTCGGCGATGGCGGTGACTTTGGCGGAGGCGGATTCGGCGGAGGTGACTTCGGAGGCGGCTTCGACGGCGGTGCCGGCGGCAGCTTCTAATCATGGACAGCCGGAAGTAAAGATAAACCGGGCGGCAGCACGGCCGCTGCAGGCGATAGCGGAGGATCAGCAGGTAATTCATGTTAGGCAGAAAGAAGGATAGCAATATGTCAAAACAGTCAATCTTCGGCCGGGTCGCTCAACTGGCCAAAGCCAACATCAACTCCCTTATCGACCAGGCGGAAGATCCGCAGAAGATGCTGGACCAGATGGTCCGGGACTACACCAACAACATTGCCGAAGCGGAAAGCGCAGTCGCACAGACGATCGGCAACCTCCGGATGCTGGAGGAGGACCATCAGGAAGACATGGAAGCGGCCCGCAACTGGGGCAACAAGGCTATTGCCGCCAGCCAGAAGGCTGAAGAATTCCGGGCCCAGGGCAACGGCGGCAACGCAGACAAGTTCGACAACCTCGCCAAGGTCGCGATCCAACGCCAGATGGATGCCGAAAACGAGGCTAATGGTGCCGAACCAAACATCCAGTCGCAAAGCGAAATCGTCGAAAAGCTGAAGACCGGTCTCGACCAGATGAAGAACAAGCTCAATGAGCTCAGCCGCAAGCGTGACGAGCTGGCTGCCCGTGCCCGCACCGTTGAAGCCCAGTCGCAGATGCAGGACGCGGTAAAGAGTATCGACTTTATGGACCCGACCAGCGAAGTCGGCCGGTTCGAAGACAAGATCCGCCGCGAGGAAGCCCGGGTACGCGGGCAGGCCGAGCTTCAGGAATCGAGCCTCGACGCCCAGTTTGAAAGCTTGGAGGATCTCGGCGAGCAGACCGAAGTAGAGGCGCGCCTTGCCGCGCTGAAGGCCGGCTCAAGCCGTCCTGAAACTTCGCAGCTGACATCAGGTGAATCGACACAGTCGAATAACTGACCCACAGTCCACTCTATGACCAGGAGGCCCGGGATCTGCAAGGATCCCGGGCCTTTTGTCTTGTCCCGTGTTAGCCGGTCTGAGTACCCGCTCCAGCCTGTTCCCGGGTGGCCCTCCGCCTGACTATGAATGGGTAGATCACCCAAAGGATGATGACGACGCCCAACAGGATCCCGAACATCAGGAAACCGGCAAAACGGCCGATGACAATGTCAAAGATAAAACCGGCTGTACCTGCCAGGACAAATGCGACCAGCGCCATGGTCACGCGCACCATTCGGTCGCTGTTAGTCACCAACGACTTCTTGATGTGTCTGCCAAACAGCGCCCGGTGCAGGTTCACGGAGGTAAGAATCAGCGCAGTGACAATCGCGGCCGTGGTGACGAGGCATAGATAGACGGTGACCTGGAAAGCGTCCAGTTGCTCGAACTTGGCGTGGAACGGCAAGGTGAGCAGGAAACCGGTGAGGATCTGGATTCCAGTCTGCATGACGCGGAGTTCCTGCAGCAGTTCCACCCAGTTGCGATCGAGCCGTTGGTTTTCCGATTCCCCCCGGCCATCATCCGATATGCCTCCGGTAACCGCCCCTGCCGCTCCCCCTTGGCCGGACATGGAACCGGCACCGGGGGCTGCACCGTGGACGTTCATCATGGCACCAGTGTAAGCGACCGAAGGTCACGAATCAGTAAAATCCGGACCCAAATGGATGGGCCCAAACCCCACATCGATCCGGCTGCCCGGACACGAAAAAGCTCCTGATCGGAATAGACCGATCAGGAGCTTTTTCTTTCGTTGCGGGGACAGGATTTGAACCTGTGACCTCTGGGTTATGAGCCCAGCGAGCTACCGAACTGCTCCACCCCGCGGCGTAGTAATAACTCTACCTGCCACGTCCCTGAGCACCAAATCGAGGTTCAGTGGCCCAGCAGCCAAGTCAGAAGAAGCCGCTGCGGGGACGCGAAAAGGCCGGCCTGCCCCGCAGGACAGACCGGCCTTCCAACCGTTCCAGCTATTACTATCAGCTGTTTGGCTTACTGCCTTTGCAGCTACGGCGCCTCGGTCGGCTCCGGCTGAGCGCTATCACCCTCGGCAGGCGCGCCGTCCGCGGGCGCTTCCTGGCCGCCGATCCGGTTCTCTGCGGCGATGGCATCCTGCAACGCGGCGTTCAAGGCTGCCTGAGCGTCTCCGTAGGCTGCGAAGTCACCTTCGGCAAGGGCAGCCTGCCCGGCCTGGATGGCCGCGTTGGCCCGTTGCAGGGCATCCCGCAGCGTCGCTTGTGCGTCGGCATCCGCTGGTGGAGTGGCGCCTCCGTCATCCGGTTGGCTGGGTTCGGCCTCTTGATCCGCTCCCTCGGCTTCTACACCGGAATCGCCTTCGAACAGCTGATCCAGTGCCTCATCCAGGGTTGGCGCAAATCCAATTTCCTCGCCAAAACTGACCAGCACGCGCTGCAGTGTCGGGTAGGAGGATTCACCGGAGGACTGCACGTAAACCGGCTGTACATACAATATGCCGCCGCCAACAGGCAGTGTCAGCAGATTTCCATTGAGCACCTCTGAGGCTCCGCGCCGCAGCAGGTTCAGTGCCTGTGAGACTTCCGGGTCCGAGTTGAACAGGTTTTGGGCCTGTCCGGGTCCGGAAACGACTCGTTCGGTAGGCAGTTCCAGCAACCGGAGCTGCCCATAACTGTCGGCCTTCACACCAGCCTCGGAGCCGGCGTCGGAATTCGCTGCGAGATAGCCATACAGAACGTTCCGGGCTTCTTCGCCCTGACTTGACGCCGCCGGAATGAACGGGGTTGTCAGCTGGAAGGACGGATTTTCCTGTCCCGGCATCGCCAGGGACAGGTAGTACGGCGGGATCGGAACGTTGCTCTCATTGTTGCCCTGGGTGTTCTGGTTGTCGACGGCCGTCGGATCGTCCGGAACGCTCCATTCCTCGTTGGCACGGTAGAAGTCGACCGGATTAGTGACGTGGTACTGTCCCAGCAGTTCGCGCTGAACCTTAAACATGTCCTCCGGATAGCGGACGTGGCTCATGAGGTCGCCCGAAATTTCGCTGATTGGCTGGATGGTTTCCGGGAAGACGTTCTGCCAGGCCTTCAGCATGGGATCATTCTCGTCCCAGGCGTACAGGTCCACGGATCCGTCATAGGCGTCAACCGTCGCCTTGACGGAGTTGCGGATGTAGTTGACCGGCTCCGGAGGCAATGCCTGCGAAGCGGCGCCGACGCCCGTCAGGGAATCCGTGGTGGCGGATTCGAGATGCTGTTGCGTCGAATAGGGGAAATTCTGATTAGTCGTGTAGCCCTCGACGATCCACTTGATCCGTCCGTCGATGACGGCTGGGTAGATGTTGCTGTCAACCGTCAGGTACGGAGCCACGGCCTCAACGCGTTGGCGGGGATCACGGTTATAAAGAATCTGCGATTCTTCATTAACTGCATCCGAGAGCAGCAAGTCAGTGGATTGGAACTGAATTGAGTAGATCAAACGGTTGAAGAAGTTCCCGATGCTCGGTCCGCCGTCGCCGCTGAAGGTAGTTTTGGCTTCGCCTTCGGCGCCGCCGGTCTCCGGCCGGTCGAGCTCCATGGGCGGTGCACCTTCAGGAGCACCGACTACGGAATACTCCGGGGAGAACTCACCGAAGTAGGCGCGGGGCTGGTAGTCGCCGAGAACTCCCTGGCTGGGAATCCCTGCTTCCAGGAACTGCGGCTCGCCATCCGGTGCGACCTCGCTGGCGCTGGCGGCAACCAGTCCGTAGCCGTGTGTGTAGACGGCGTGCTGGTTGATCCAGCTCTGATTATTGCCCGTATCCAGTCCGCGCACTGCGACGACAACGTTTTCCGTTGTGCCGTCGATTTCGTAGCGGTCCACATTCAGGATCGAAGGGAACTGGTAGTAGGGCCGGAACTGTTGCAACTGTCCGAAAGCAGCGGAAACCAGGTTCGGGTCCAGAAGACGGATGTTGTCCGTTGTTTCCTCGTCATCCTCGAGGGCGCCGGCTTCCACATCGGTGGAAGCGTCATAGTTGCTCACCTCGATGGCATCGAGCCCGTAAGCCTCACGGGTCAATTCGATATTGCGCGCAATGTACGGCTCTTCCAAGGTCTGCTCGGACGGTTCCACCTGGAACCGCTGGATAACCCACGGATAAACACCACTGGCGAGAATCGCTGTGATGATCAGCATCGCGGTACCAACAATCGGAAGCCTCCACTTGTTGGTGATAGCAGCCGCGACGAACAGCACCGCCACAATAAGGGCGGCGACAGCGAGAATCGATTTGGTGGGTATAACGGCGTTGACATCCGTATACATCGCACCGGCCCAGTTACCGTCCTGGCTTACCAGGGTGGAATAACGGTCCAGCCAGTAATTGACGGCCTGCAGGATCAGGAACGCAGCGGCCGCAACCGCAATGTGAACCCGTGCGGCCGTACTGGTGAAGATGCCCTTCTCCTCCAGGCGGATGCCCCTATAGAGATAATGCGTGAGCAATCCTGCAATACCAGCGACCAAAACTACGCTGATCATGAATCCCACGAGGAAGCCGAGGAACGGCAACGTGATCATGTAGAAGGTGTAGTCGAGTCCGAATTCGGGGTCGGTGGCCCCGTAAGGAACCTGGTTGAAGAAAAGCAGAACCTGCTGCCACTGCGAGGAAGCCGCGGTTCCGGCGAAAACGCCCAACAGGACCGGAATACCGATCATGGCAAGCTTGCGGACAGGCTCAATCGTCTCCTGATAGCGGCTCAGATT